>CANQOY010000001.1 GCA_947625605.1 uncultured Clostridia bacterium
GCCTCGACGCGCTCGCCGTGGGCGTGACCCTGCTCGCCGAAGATACGGCGCACGCGCTTCCCTTCCGCGCGGAACTCTGCGCCTTGCTCATCGGCATGGTCACGCTGTGCTGCGCCCTGCCCGCCGTCCACATCGGCAGGAGGGCGGGGGCGGGCCTTGCGGATCGGGCGGAGGTCTGCGGGGGCGCCGTGCTCATCGCGATCGGGATCAAGATCCTCCTCGAAGGGCTGTTATAGCGCGGAGAACGCGCCCCGTCAAGCATGGAATGCTTGACTTTTTCATGCGCCTGTGCTACACTTGGGTGCGTCCCGCTCGTAAGGAGCGGCGCATCGGAAACTCAAAACGGAAATCGTCATGCTGTATCTTTGGATTTTTCTGCTCATCGTGGGGTTTGCGCTCCTCGTAAAGGGGGCGGACTGGTTCGTGGACGGCGCCGCGGGCATTGCGGGGAAGTGCAAGATCTCTCCCCTCGTCATCGGGCTCACCGTTGTCGCCTTCGGGACGAGTGCGCCCGAGCTCGCCGTCTCGGTCACGGCCGCGATCCGTCACTCCACCGAGATCGCCTTCGGCAACGTGGTGGGAAGCAATATTCTCAATATTTTACTCATCCTCGGCCTCTCCTCGCTCATCAAGGACCTCCCCGTCAAGAAGAGCTCGCTCGTGCTCGATCTGCCCGTTCTGCTCATTGCCTCGGCCCTGCTCGTCGGCCTCGGGGCGTGGGGGAACGCGCTCGCATGGTACGACGGGCTCGTCCTTCTCGTCGTGTTTGCGGGGTACATGACGCTGCTCTTTTTACAGGCGCGGCGGGAACAGCGGACGGCCGCTCCCGAACTTACCCCCGCGGCGGAGCCCGAAAAGACGCCGAAAACGAAGTTCGGCAAATGGCTCGCGGCCATGGAAGAAAAGACATGGTTTTTGATCGTGCTCACCGTCGTGGGGCTGGGCATGGTCGTGGGCGGCGGCACGCTCTTGGTCGAGGCGGCGAAGTATATCGCGAATTACTTCCATGTGCCCGAGGACATCATCGGCCTCACCGTGGTGGCCATCGGCACCTCTCTGCCCGAGCTCGTCACCTCCGTCGTGGCGGCGGCCAAGGGGGAGACGGACATCGCCGTCGGCAACATCATCGGGAGCAATATCTTCAACATTTTCTTTGTCGCGGGGATCTCCTCCCTGTTCTCCCCGCTCGCGTTCGTGCGTCCGAACAACCTCATCGACGGCCTCGTCGCGCTGGGTGCGGCGGCCGTTCTCTTCGCCGCGGCGCTCTTGGGCAAAAAGAAGCTCGGGAAGGCCTCGGGTGCGGTCATGGTACTCATGTTTGCGGCGTATTATGCATATTTATTCCTCGTGAGGCTCTGAAATGAAGCATCTCTTTTCCTGCATGAAGCGCTATCGGATCGAGGCGGTCTTGTCGCCTCTTTTCAAGCTGCTCGAAGCGGGGATGGAGCTCCTTGTTCCCCTTGCGGTCGCGGCGATCGTGGACGTGGGCATCGCGAATGCGGACAGACAGTTCCTGCTCCACGCCTTCCTGCTGCTTGTGGGATTCGGCGCGGCGGGGCTTGCGTTCGCGCTCACGGCGCAGTACTTCGCCGCCAAGGCCGCGGTGGGGACGGGCGCGGAACTGCGGCGCCGCCTCTTTGCGCGGCTGCAATCCTTTTCCTTTGCCCAAATCGACGAGATGGGTGTCTCCACCATGCTCACCCGCATGACGAACGACGTGGATCGGGTGCAGACGGGCGTCAACATGACTCTGCGCCTTCTTTTGCGCTCTCCCATCGTCGTGTTCGGGGCGACGGCGCTCGCCTTCCTTGTGGACGTCAAGGCCGCCATCGTGTTTGCGGCGCTCATTCCCGTCCTCGCCGCCGTCGTGTTTGCCGTCATGGCGGCATGTATTCCGAAGTACCGCGCCGTGCAGGAGAAGATCGACGGCGTCTACCTCTCCGCACGGGAGAATCTGTCGGGCGCGCGCGTCATCCGCGCCTTCCGCCTCGAAGAGAAAGAGGCCGCCGCATTCCGCGAAAAGAACGAGCGGCTGGAATGCGCGCAGGAGCGCGTGGGGCGGATCGCGGCCCTGACGGGGCCCGTGACCTTTCTCCTCGTCAACCTCGCCGTCATCGTGCTCATCGGCGTGGGGGCGATCCGCGTCAATATCGGGGCGCTCGAACAGGGCGAAGTGGTCGCGCTGTACGGGTACCTCGCGCTCATCCTCGTGGAGCTCGTGAAGTTCGCGAACCTCATCGTCACCGTCTCGCGGGCGGTCTCCTGCATGAAGCGGATCGGCGCCGTGCTCGACATGGAGGGGGAGCGCGATCCCGCGCAAGCCGAAGGGGACGTTCCCGCCCTTTCTTCGGACGAGGCGTTTGCCTTTGAAAATGTCTCTTTCACCTATTCCGAGGGGGGCATGCCCGCGCTCACGGGCATAAATTTCGCGGCAAAGCGTGGGGAAACGATCGGGATCTTAGGCGGGACGGGCTCGGGGAAATCCACCCTCGTGCGTCTGCTTCCCGCATTCTACCCCGCGACGGAGGGCGCCGTGCGCGTCGGCGGGAGGGAGGTCGGCGCGTACCCGCTCCGCACGCTCCGCGGCAAGATCGGCTATGTGCCGCAGAAGGCCGTGCTGTTCCGCGGGACGATCGCCGAGAACCTGCGGTGGGGGGATGCGGACGCTTCGGACGAGGCGCTCCTGCGGGCCTGCGAGATCGCGCAGGCGGGCGACATTCTCGCCGCAAAAGGGGGGCTGGACGCCCTCATCGAGCAGGAGGGGCGCAACCTTTCGGGCGGCCAGCGGCAGCGGCTCACGATCGCCCGCGCCCTCGTGCGCGACCCCGAGATCCTCATTCTCGACGACGCCGCCTCCGCGCTCGATTACGCGACGGACGCCCGCCTCCGCGCTTCGCTGCGCACCCTCGGGTGCACCGTCGTGCTCGTCTCCCAGCGCGTGGCTTCCGTCATGGGAGCCGATCGGATCGTGCTCCTCGATGAGGGCCGTATCGCGGACATGGGTACCCACGAAGAGCTCATGGAGCGCTGCAAACTCTATCGGGAGATCTACGATTCCCAAACGGAGGCCGTCTCATGAAGCGCAGAGAGATCTATGCGGAACTCGTCCGCCGCCTCAAACCGCACCTTCCCTTCCTCATCCTCTCCGTCCTCTCGGCGCTCGCCGTCGTGGCGGGGCAGCTCCTCGCGCCCTTCTTTGCAGGCAAGGCGGTGGACTGCATCCTCGGAAAGGGCGCGGTGGATTGGGAGGGGCTCCGCCTGCATCTCATCGCCATCGGCGTCTGCTCCGCGCTCGCCGCGGTCTTTCAGTGGATCCTCAGCCTCTCCAACAACCGCATTGCGTACCGCGTGCTCTCCTCCCTCCGCAAAGACGCGTTCTGCAAGCTCGGGAAGCTCCCCCTGAAATATCTCGACAACCGCCCCTACGGCGATACCATGAGCGCGGTCGTGAGCGACGCGGAGAGCGTTTCGGAGGGGCTGCTCCTCGGATTCACCCAGCTGTTCACGGGCGTTCTCACGATCGCGGGCGTGCTCGGCGTCATGCTCGCCATCCGCTGGGAGATCGCGCTCGCGGTGTTCTTCATCACGCCCGTCTCCTTTCTGGCGGCGCGGTTCATCGCCTCGCGCACCTATAAGACTTACCGCGCCCAGACGGCCGCCCGCGCCGACGAGACGGCTTTCTGCGACGAAATGATCGCCAATCTCAAAGTCGTCAAGGCCTTCTCCCGCGAGGCGGAGAACGAGGCCGTCTTTGAAAAGAAGAACGAGGCTCTGCGGAAGGCCTCCTTGAAGGCGGTGTTTTTCTCCTCCACGACCAACCCCGTAACGCGCTTCGTCAACGCGCTCGTCTATGCGGCGGTGGCGCTGGTCGGAGGGCTTCTTGTCATCCGAACCGCGGACATGGGTGCCGCATTTACCGTGGGAACCCTCACGACGTTCCTGCAATACGCCAACCAATACACCAAGCCGTTCAACGAGATCTCGGAGGTTGTGGCCGAGTTTCAGAACGCGACGGCCTGCGCGGGCAGGATCTTCTCCCTCCTCGCGCAAGAGGAGGAGCCCTCGGATCGGGACGCGCCCGCTCTGCCGCGCGCCAAGGGGGAAGTGCGCGCTGAGGACGTCGCCTTTTCCTACGAGAAGGACCGCGAACTCATCAAGCACTTCGATCTGGACGTCAAGCCGGGCATGCGCGTTGCCATCGTCGGCCCCACGGGCTGCGGCAAGACGACGCTCATCGGCCTTCTGATGCGCTTCTACGATGTGGACGAGGGGGCCATCTTTGTGGACGGCCACGATATCCGCACCGTCACGCGGGCGTCTCTGCGCGAGAACTTCGGCATGGTGTTGCAGGAGACGTGGCTCAAAACGGCCACGGTGCGCGAAAACCTGTGCTTGGGCCGTCCCGACTGCACGGAAGAGGAGATGGTCGAGGCGGCCAAGGCGGCCAAGGCGCACGCGTTCATCCTGCGCCTGCCCAAGGGCTACGACACCCCGCTCGGCCCGGACGGCGTGCTCTCCGAGGGGCAGAAGCAGCTCCTCTGCATTGCGCGAGTCATGCTTTGCCACCCGCCCATGCTCATTCTCGACGAGGCGACGTCCAATCTCGATACGCGCACGGAAAAGCTCGTGCAGGAGGCGTTCGCCGCGCTCATGCAGGGGAGGACGTCCTTCATCGTCGCGCACAGGCTCTCCACCGTCCGGAGTGCGGACCTCATCCTCGTCATGAAGAGCGGAAAGATCGTCGAACGCGGCACGCACGAGGAGCTTCTGCGGCGCGGAGGCTTCTACCGCGAGCTGTATTTTGCGCAGTTTGCGAGATAGAAGCGGCTCCCCAAAGGGCCGCTTCGCCGAAATAATTTTCGAAAAACGGCGGGAAATCCGTTTACATTTTTTCTCTCATCGGTTAGAATAGGAAATAGCATTCTATTTGGGATAAGGATAAATCATGAAAAAACTCATCGCAAAATGGAAGACCTTTACGGTATGGTTTCGGGCGTTCCTCATCCTGTCGGTCGCCTTTTTGGCGGTAGGCCTCGCAAGCCTCGGCACAGCGACCTCCGCGGGGAAGGCCTACGGGCTGTGGACGAAGGGGGAGGGAGACGTCTCCGAACCCGCCATCGTATTCCGCCTCTCCAACCTCACGGAGAAGAAGGGCAACTCCAATGTCACGGTGGAGCTCGCCGTAAAGAGAGTCTTTGTCAACGTCGCCGCCATCTACGGACAGCCGGGCGAAGTCGCAACGTTGCGCCTCGGCCGCGGTTACAGTGCGACCTCCTCCTTCTCCACCTACACGGACGGAACGATCGAGAACTTCTACGCCGCCGAGGGGACTTCGAACGCGCCGGGCGCCCTGTATAATTGGGTGGAACCCTTTGCGGAAAAGATCCCCGCCGCAGGCTGGCGCGTGAGCACCTACCGCTGCTTCAAGCTCACCTCGCGCACCCACAACGTTCTCATCAACGAGGTCGTCTTTCTCGGCGAGATTCTGGATGAAAACAGGGAGGGGACGGGCAAGATGTGCGTGATCCCCGCGGAGATCGACGCGGGCGACGCCACCTTGCTCCCCATCGAGCAGGAAGAGGGCGAATCGCGCGAACAGGCCCGGGCGCGGGCGCTCAAAGAGGCGGGCGCGCTTCTCGACGCGCAGATCCGCCCCTCCGCTTCCCAGAGCTCTTTCTTCCGCTTCTCGCAGGAGGAAGTGTATTCCCTCATGACCATCCGCGAGATGCGCACGGGCACGCGCTATGACAACCGGAATGTGGGCCTGTACCGCGGCGACACCGTCTACGGCGCGCTCGGCAACGACATTCTCGCGCTCGGGACGCTGATCTTCGGCATGAGCCCGTTCGGCCTGCGCTTTTTCCCCATGCTCGCCTCTTTCGGCGTGCTGATCTTCGGCTACATGCTCGCAAAGCGGCTGGGCAAGACGGAGAAGGCGGGCTTCCTCTTCGCCGTGCTCTATGCCCTCGGCAACTTCGCGTTCGGGTTCGGCCATCTCGGGACGCCGCTCATGCTCGGCCTGTTCTTCTTTACGGCCTCGCTCGACCTCATGCACCGCTTCTATTGGAGGGGGATGAAGAAGGCGAACGCCGCGAGCGCGGTCCCCGTCGCCCTCTCCGGTCTCTTTGCGGCCTGCGCGATCCTCGTCAACGGCGCATGGCTCATTCCCGCTGCGGGGATCGTTGCCCTGTTCGTGCTCGGAATGGTGCGCCAGAGGAGGGCGAAGCAGTACTATCTCGACAAGGCGATCGCCGAGGCCGAGACGGAATCCGTGGCACCCATGTCCGAGGATGAGGGCGTAAATACCCCCTCCAAGGCGGAGCGCAAGGTAGCGCGCGTCGCGCGCGAATACGCGTTCAGAGAGCGCATCGCGCCCACCCTCTTTGCCGCGTTCTTCCTGATCGGCGGCCTGCTCCTCTCCGTGCTGGCCATGCTTCCCGCGTCGCCCGCCTACATCAAGATCTTCGATGACCCGTCGGCGCCCAAGATGGGCTTCTTCGGGCTCATCTGGGAGACCTTCAAGGGCGGCTATACGGGGCGGAACGTCACGGCTTACGGCAGTTCGGGTTGGGCCTTCTTCTACGAGCTCTTCCGCGGCACGGGGAGCGTCTATGCGGTCACGGGTATCGTGTTTAACGTCGTCGGCATGCTCGCATGCGTGTTCGGCGCCGTGTTTGCCGTCTATCGGATCGTACGCATCCTGTCGGCGGGCAAGCCCGCGCGCGAACAGCGGGGCGAACTCCGCGCGCTGGCCGTTCCCCTCGTCGGCTGCCTGCTCACGCTCATTCCCTCCTTCTTCGGCGCGGGCGCCGTCGCTTTCCGCGGAGCCGCGTCCGTGTTCGGATTTATCCTCTTTGCGATGGCGCACCGCCATTTCTCCGAGTCGGGAGACGCCGTCGCGGCGAAAGCGGCTCGCATCGCGGTCATCGTCGGGTTCTGCCTGCTCGTCGTTTTCTTCCTCCTCACCGCGTTTTTCACCTTCTCCATCCCGCTTCCGGGCTCGTTTATGGGGAAGCTCTTCGGGTGATCCCACCGATTTCGGCCATACCATGTCTGCGATCGAATGAAAAAAACGGAAAATTTTTCCGTGCCGAAAGGTCCGCCGCGAGGCGGGCCTTTTCGTATTTTTCGGCCGAAGGAGGAAAATTTTCTCAAAGACGGCTGAAATTCCCTTGCCGAAATGGCTGATAAAATCAGATTTTTTCATGAAAAAATTCGCAAGAATGCTTGACAAATCCCCAAGTCGATAGTATACTTTTGACGAAATATCCCTAAAAGTAGGCGCATGAGCACATCGTGCGCGTATAAAAAGGGAACAAGGAGAAACTCCATGAGTAAGAGAAAGAGCAAGTCATTGGGTGTATTGATCGCATTGCTTGTCATCTGCTTCCTGTTCGTCGCAGCGGCAGTCGGCACGCAGATCTACAACTATGCGACGCGCGACAAGAACCCTGTCGGTCCCGTGGGGCCTCAGGGCCCTGCGGGCGAAGTGGGCCAGCGCGGCACACTTTGGTTCAAGGGGGAGGGGGACCCGAACGATGAGGGCGTCCTCTCGGAAGAAGTCGCCGCAACCGTGCAGGAGGGAGACTATTTCCTCGATACCGCCACGGAAGCTGTGTACTCCTTCAACGGCAAGAAGTGGACCTACGTCATTACCCTCAGGGGCGAGCGCGGCTCGCACTGGGATATGGGCGTCGGCGCACCCACCGGCAAGGACAATGTGCAGCCGGGCGATTTCTATCTCGACGGTACGAACGGCGACGTTTGGCAGTTCGTGGACGGCGAGTGGAAACCCGTCTTCAATATCAAGGGTGAAAAGGGCGACCGCGGCACGACATGGCTGAACGGCAACGGCGCTCCCGCGCCCTCTCTCGGCATCGTCGGCGACTATTACATTGATAGCCGCACTTCCGACGTGTACGAGAAGAAGCCCGCCGACGAACGTCACGACGCGGCCTATTGGTCGCCGATCGGCAACATTCAGGGCGGACAGGGCGTCCCCGGCGCGCAGGGCGATAAGGGCACGCAGATCTACTTTGGTGCGACGGCGCCGCAGGATGCGGGCATCGAGGCCAGAGACGGCGACCTCTACCTTCATCAGGCGGACGCCGAAGGCGATCTCACGCTCTGGCGTTTCGACGGGTCTGCCTGGCAGAAGCTCGGCAAGCTCAACGGCGAGCAGGGCGCGCAGGGTAACCCCGGCCTTCCCGGAACCCCCGGCTCTCAGTGGTTCTACGGCGAGGGCGATCCCACCGCGAATTCCTTTAAGGATCAAGGCGCCGTCGGCGATTTCTATCTCGACCTCACGACCTCTGATATATATAATAGGAAAGCGAGCGGCTGGGAATTCCTCTTCAACATCAAGGGGAATGACGGCGCGAACGGCAATCGCTGGTTCTCCGGTAACGGTGCGCCTACCCTTCCCGATGTCGCCGCGAAACTGACGGACGCCAAGGCCGACGACTACTACCTCGATACGCAATCGGGTGAGATCTATCAGAAAGGCGCCGATGGCAATTGGGTTTCCACCGGCAACATCAAGGGCGTCACGGGCGATCAGGGCGCCGCGGGTGCGACATGGCACTTCGGTCAGGGCAAACCTACGTCTGACGTCGGGAAGGATGGAGACTTCTATCTCGATAGCGAATTCAATCTCTACCTCAAAGTTGAGAATGCTTGGGTGCCGAAGGGCAGCTTGAAGGGCGCCGCAGGCGACACGGGCGCACAGGGTTCGCAGGGCGTTCCCGGCAAGGACGGCACGAAGTGGTTCTCCGGCAATGGAGCGCCTACCGAAGTTACGGGCGCCAAGGCCGGCGACTACTATCTCGACCTCACGACGGGCGACATCTATGCTTATAGTGAGAGCACGGGATGGGGATCGCCCCTCGGCAGCATCAAGGGCCCGCAGGGCGGCGCTGCTACGCCCGGCAAGGACGGCACGAAGTGGTATTCCGGCGAAGGCGCACCTACCGATGAGGAGATCGCCAAAACGCTTGAAGCTGCTGTGGATGGCGACTTCTACCTCGACACCGAAAGCGGAACTCTCTACAAGAAGACGCCGGGCTCTTGGGAAAATATCGGCAGCCTGAAAGGCCCCGAAGGCGGCCAAGGCCCCGCAGGGCAAGTCGGTCCTCATGGCCCCAACGGTTCCATGATCTATTATGGAACGGAGCTCCCCGCAGAGCATTCTTTCGGCGGCACAACGCTGAAACTCGGCGACCTCTACATTCACCAGAATAATACGCTCGATCTCTATTACTACACGGGGAGCGCGTGGCTCAAAATTGTCTCCCTCAGGGGCCCGCAGGGCGAACAGGGCGAGCAAGGCATCCCGGGCAAAGACGGCACGCAGATCTACTTCGGCGCGGAAGATCCGGGGGAGCATCAGTATTCCGTCGAGCTCCACAACGGCGACCTCTATCTCAACACGAATACATATAATTTGTATAGCTACAACGGTTCGAGCTGGGATCCGCTCGGCACGCTTGCGGGTACCCGCGGTTCCAAGTGGTTCACAGGCAATGGCGCGCCCGATCTGGCGAACTCTAAGCCTGCTGCCGCGAGCGAACTTCAAGCCGGCGACTACTATCTCGATACGGAATCGGGCGACGTCCACTACTACAACGGTGAGGCGTGGTCCAGGACCGGCAACATCAAGGGCGTCACGGGCGACGCCGGCCTCAACGGCAAGACATGGTACTACGGTGTGGGCGATGCCTCTGTCGTGGCGCCGGATGCCGTGGATGGCGACTTCTACCTCAACACGGAAACCTTTGATGTCTACGTCAAGGATGCAGAGGGGTGGAAGCTTCAAGGCAACATCAGGGGTGAAGCAGGCAGAACGTGGCTGAACGGCACCACCGCACCCGACAACAGCGCGGGCACCGTCGGCGACCTCTACCTCAACACCACGACGGGTGAAGTCTACCTCAAATCGGCAGAAAATACTTGGACGCGCCTCTTCTCGATCAAGGGTACGGACGGCACAAATGGTGCGAAGTGGTACCAAGGCGACGGTACGCCGGCTAATGAGCTCGGCGCCGAAGGCGACTTCTACCTCAACACCAAGACCGGCGATATCTATAATAAGAAGAGCGCAACGGATTGGGGCTCGCCTGTCGGCAACCTCAAAGGTCCGCGCGGCTCCATGATTTTCAGCGGGACAACGGATCCCAAAGTGTCCGCCGATCTCGGCGCATACACCGCGCAGGAGGGCGACCTCTACCTCTACACGCACGACGGAAAGGTTGACCTGTACCGCTACAACGGTACCCAATGGACCTCGCTTGGCACCCTCACGGGCGAAAAGGGCGAGCAGGGCCAGCGCGGCTACATGACGTTCACCGGAAAAACGGAGCCCACGGGCGCAACCATCGGTGACTTCACCGCGCAGGAAGGCGACCTCTACATCTATCAGAACGAAGCAGAAGGCAAAACCGTACTCTACCGCTTCAATAACATGGACGAATGGGATCTGATCGGCGATCTGACAGGCGCGACGGGTGCGACCGGTGCAGCCGGCAAAGACGGCGCGACCACCTACTTCGGAACCGATGAGCCTGCCTACCACACGTTTGGTGACGGTGTAGTGCCTCAGCTCGGCGACCTCTACTTCTATACCAATACCGATGCGGGCAGCATCACGATCTACCGCCACACCGGCACGAGTTGGGAGCGGGTCGGCGCAGTTGTCAACGGCAAAGATGGCGCAGACGGCAATAACGGCCTCAACGGCAAGACGTGGTACTTCGGCGAAGAAGAACCCGGTTCGCACCACTTTGATACCGATCCCGTCGAAGGCGACTTCTATCTTGATACCCAGACGTATATTGTTTACGTCAAGTTGGCTGATGAAAGCTGGGATCCGCTCGGCAGCATTCGCGGCGAAGTCGGTACCATTTGGTATTCGGGCAACGGCGACCCCAACGGCAAGGATCTCGGAACTCTCGGCTTCACGCCCAAGGATCACGACTACTATCTCGATAAGGAAACCAACAACGTTTGGAGCTACAACGGCACAGACAAGAAGTGGGATTACGTCACCAACATCAGCGGCACGCGCGGCGCGACGTGGTTTGTTGGCATGGGCACGGTCGATGAAGCGGGCGTGCTTACGGGCGATGAATCCGTAAAAGATTTCCGTCCCGGCGACTTCTACCTCAACAGCATGTCTCTCAATATCTACCGTTACAACGGCACGGTGTGGGAGTTCGTTGGTCTGCTCAAAGGCCCGCAGGGCGACAAGGGCGAGCGCGGTACATTGTGGTTCTCCGGTAACGGCAATCCCAACGATGTATTGCACGAATCCGGCGTAAGGGAAGGCGACTACTACCTCGACAGCTCGACCGGCTACATTTGGAAGCGCGGGGCAGCGCTTTGGGATCAAACCGACTACAACATCAGGGGGCCCAAGGGCGACAAGGGCACCGTTTGGTACAACGGCAAAGGCATGCCCGACACACACTCGGCGGATACCCTCAAAGACGCGCGTGTCGGCGACTACTACCTCGACACAGACACGGATAACGTCTATGAACTGGTCGCTTCTTGCCAAGAGGTTGACCACGCGAATAACACGCACCCTCATTGGCACAATATCGGCAATATCCGCGGCGAGAAGGGCGATCAGGGCAGAAATCCTTGGAACGCCGCGATGGGGAAGACCGTTCCGTCTACATCGGATGGCTATGAGGAAAACGATTTCTATATCGCCACGGATACTCATACGCTCTATCAGCTCCAAAAGAAGGGCGAGGACCTTGTATGGGAGCCTCTCTTCGACATGAAGGGCGAGCAGGGCGTCCGCGGAACGCGTTGGATCGTTTATGAGGCAACGGCGAGCGGCTCCCCGATCGAGATGAAGCCTTGGACGTACTTTGGCACCGAAGAGGCGAACGATCTCATCAAGGGTGATATCTTCCTCAACAGCCAGACCGGTAATCTCTGGGTCTATGACGGCGAAGACAACAACGCTGACGATGCGAAGGATGAGACCAAGTGGAAGAGCGGCGGCAGCATCAAGGGTGCAACGGGCCGTGCCGCGCGTTGGTTCACCGGCGCGGGCAAACCCGCAGATGTCGTACTGGAAGGCTTTGCCGACGGCGATATGTACCTCGATACCGTAAACGGCGACGTTTACCAGTGTCAGGGAACTTCATGGGAGTGGGTTGACAACATCACGGGTCCTCGCGGATCCCTGTGGTTCTCGGACGCCAATGGCGACCCGACAGAAGAAAATTGGCAGGTGACTTGGCCCGATCTTGCAGAAAAACTCGAAGACGCCAAGCTCTACGATATCTTCTTCAACACCACAACGGGCTTTGTCTATCAGTTGCAGTATGCAAAAGACAGCACCACCGACTTTGTGTGGGTCGAGATCGGAACGGTTGCGCGCGGTACGCGCTGGTTCTACGGCTATGCGAACCCCAAGGCGGAAGATCTGGAACCCGGGCTTCCCGATGTCGAAAAGGAAGCGGCGGTCGGCGACTTCTACTTCCAGGGCTTCTATCCGTTCAGCGGGTGGACCGGCTATCGCGTTTATGTTCTCGAATTGGATGCGGAAGGCCATAAAGTTTGGACTCTCCTCATCAATTTGAGCAGCAAGACGGGGTTGACGGAGAAGACCTACTTCATCCACAACTACTCCGAACTCGTTGCCTTCCGCAACGCGGTCAATGACGGTCAGGAATTCTCTGACATCAAGATCGTTGTCGCTAACGATATCGAGATCGAGTCGGGTGCGGATTGGACCCCAATCGGTACGGATGACCATCCGTTCAGGGGTACATTCGTCGGCGGCGCGCCGAAAAATGAGACAGAAACAAGAGACTTCACTCCCACGACCCGTACGATCAAGGGCGTGAAGAACGGCAAACTCTTCGGCAGGACGGAAGGCGCCACGATCCAAGACATTCACATCATAGGCACGTTCGAAGACGCGGCGGGCGATGATACCGAATGGATGCCGTTCGTTCTGAGCACCCTGTCCGACCCTGCGTCCGTGTTTGCTTCCGTGAAGTTTGATACGTACACAGACACGGTCGTGGCGGAATACACGCACGGCAATGCGCTCCTCCGCGTCACTTGGAACGGGACGTCGTTCGACGTCTATCTCGGCGCGGCGGCAAACGATCCCGCGAAGGCTTCGCTCGGTCGTCGTGCAAAGGCCGCAGAGGATATCACAGATTCTACCCTCACGTTCGAGGATGTCTACTTCATCCTCGCAGAGGGCGTCAGCTACGAGTTCAACGGCCTCAAATTCACGGGCAATAGCTATATCGACGTGACCGACGCGAAGAGCGTGACGGTGGATAGCTGCTATGCAGACGTCGATCCCATCGAGGCCTGCCTGCGCGATGCGAAGGGCGGAGTCGCCGAATGGATAACCCCTCCCGGGTCTCTGTCCGGACAGGTGGCGAAAGAGCACAGCGGCTATGCAGCCTTCATCGTCAGCAGAAATCCGGAGAAGGATCGCACGGATGTCGGTCTTGTGCTCACCGTAAAGAACAGCACCATTCTTGCGGCACAGTCCACAACGAATACCGATGGCACGTTGAATAGCGGCTTGCAGGGTCCCGATCCCAACAGCCTTGCGATCTATATCCAGGTGAAAGTTGCGAGCGCGACCATCGAAGGCAACGTATTCGGCGCAGACAGGGCTGCGGATCGTTACGCATGGGCGGCGGTCAAGTTCACGTCGATTGCGGACAATGCAGAGCTCACCTTCAAGAGCAATGAAGTCTATGGTACCAACGACCATGGTCAAAGCGGTCGTGGTGCGACTAAGTATGACTTTGCGGCGTTCGCACTCAGCGACAAGGATACCACCGGAGCCTACACGGCGAAGTTCGAATCCAACACCGTCAACGTTGACGTTCGGGAAGGCGGAAAGGCCTACAACTTCCTGTCCGTTTCGGGCACGGGTAAGGCGCAGGTCTACTTCCTCGATGCCACGAACACGTTCACCGCAGGTGAAACCACCACTGCGCTCTACAAGGCTGTCAAGACGGCAAGCGACGAGAGCTTCGACTTCATCGCATTCGATGCAGCGCTCAACGAAAGCAATCTGCTCACCGCAGGCCATGTCTACCTCGGCAGCAACTTCGGCGCAGACCATACGCAGTTCACGCCTGACAAGTTGCAGACTTTGGCTGCGGAAGGCACGACCAACCACGACGTATGGATCATCGACACTGCGTTTGAAGATCCTCTCGGCTTCGTGCAGCACGTTGCGGACTATACGGCCAACTACTATGTGAACAATGCGGCCGGCCTCGGCTCCTTCCGCGACATGGTCAACGGCGAGGGCACGGCCACCAAGGCGAACAACTTCGCCACCAAGAAGATCATCCAGACCGACGACATCAACCTTGACAATGAGCCTTGGACGCCGATCGCTGTTGGCGATAGCTACAATGCTCCGACGCTCTCCTTCCGCGGCACATACGACGGCAGAGAGCACAGCATTTCGAACATCAAGATCGTAGGTAAGCACCGCGGCGTCGGTCTCTTCGGAGCGGTCACGCACGGTGGCGCGGTTGAAAATCTCACGCTCAACGGCAACATTCAGATTGCAGGCTATCAGGATAGCGGCGCGCTCGTCGGCTACGCGGTCAATGCTACCATTTCCCACATCACGATCGAAGCGGAGGCGGGCAGCAAGATCACAGCATCTTATGAAGCTGTCGGCGGCGTCGTTGGTAACGCGTTCGGCTGCACGTTGACGGAGATCACTTCGAATCTCGATGTGGAATCCGGTGTAATGTATGTCGGCGGTATCGTCGGTAAGATCTCCAACGGTACAACGACAATCAAGACGGCAGAGTACACGGGAACGGTCAATTATTCTGATGCTGATTCCTGGGTGGGCGGTATTGTCGGCGGCCTACATAGCAACAACAGCGAGATTTCCGCTGTCGAGATCGACGGCGCGACATTCAGCGGAACGATTCAAGCAAAACGCACCGAGTATGGTATCGGGTTCTCCGGTCTTGTCGGACTTGACGCTGTTGATGGTACAACGGCTGTTCAGCAAGAAGCGAACTATCATGTAACGATCAAGAGCTCGACCAGCACGGCGCAGTACGAGGATTCGCAGTACGGTTGGAAGGGCTATCAGTTCAACACGAAGTACGGTCCGGAAGGCAACGCGACCAAGGAAGCGCTCATCTCCACGGGTGACGCTCTCGCGCTTGTCTCCTTGCAGGTACAGTTCGGATATTACAACTACGAAGGTATCACGCTCACGCTCACGCAGTCTGTTAACATGACCAATGTGCACAGCTGGAGCTACGATGGAAAGGGTGTCAAGTGGTACCCGATCGGCACGAAGAGCACGGCGCCTTTCAAGGGCGAATTCGACGGTCAGAGCTATGAGATCAGCGGCCTTACCATTTCGCCCGCAACGAAGACGGATTCCACTGCGGCACAGGCGAGCGGTCTCTTCGGATTCACCGACGGTGCGAACATTCACGATCTCACGCTCAACGGCGTGACGATTACGATGAACGATTTGGCCAACGTCGGTGCGCTCATCGGTTCCGCAACGGCGACCACGGTCAAGAACGTCAGCGTAAGCGGTTCTGTCACGGGTGCATACAATGTCGGCGGGCTCATCGGCGAAGCGCGTGGCGAAACCGTCATCTCGTATGCACTCGTCAAGGGTACCATCACCAAGACGGATACGTCGGATGCGGCACATGCACGTTCCATCGGTGCCCTCATTGGTGCGGCGGACGGCACGGTCACGCTCAGCGATGTATATACGAGCGACTTCTATGAGGCTCCCGTCACGGTTATCGATAACCGGTACACGGATGGCAACCTCAACTACCTTGTCTACAACTACGGCCTCGTCGGCTCCGCAACGAGCGGCGCGGCGACCGATACATGGGCAGCAGGCAAGAACGTCCTTCCTGCGGCAGAGATCGAATTTGATGCTACGATTGCCGTGCCGCGCACCACGGGATCCGTCCACGCGAAGATCGCAGCGACAGACCTTTACCTCACGGCAAACTTCTCCAAGGGCACAGTCGCGCACGGCAACATGGAAAGTGTCTATGTTGGCGTGACAACCGCACGCGGCCTTGCAAGTGTTGCAGAGCTCGTCAACGGCGGCGTCTCCTTCAAGGGCGAAACCGTTCAGCTCAATCAGAACATCGACTTGGAAGGCGCATACCAGAAGGAGAATGCGATCACGATCGGTACGGAAGAGCACCCGTTCGAGGGTACTTTCAGCGGCGGATACGGGTTCCCCGGAATCCCCAACTACACGATCGGTCATCAGTATGGCAGCCTGTTCGGCTACACCGACGGCGCGACGATCCAGAACCTCACGCTCGAAGAGCAGGTCATGCAGCCTCTCGACGGCGCGACGGCGGCAAGCGGCTGCGCTGCGCTCGTCAAAGAAGGTTCCGCAAAGATTTCCAACGTGACGATCAAGAACGGCTTTGTGGAGAAGCTCAACGGCACCTACAGTGTCGATCCGGGCAGCGTCGCAGCGGCGCCGTTCGGCATCACGGGCAAGGCCGAAGGCTTCACCTTCAAGAGTGTCGATATCACGTTGCACTTCTTAGACATCACCTTCACCGCGGGTTACGATGCAGACAGAAACGCGCTCGAAGTCTCCTATGAGGGCGACAGCAGCGTAAGCGCGCGTGCAACGAGGGAAGGCATCACGATCAACAATGGCGCCTTCAAGCTCGGCCCGAACAATTACAGCTTCAAGAACATTGTGTTCACGGGTGACAGCTATATCGACTTGGCTGATTTGGGCGCAACGAGCACCGTCACGATCGACGGCATCTATGCGGAAGTCACGCATGACAATTACTTCATCGGTTGCGGAGACCATCAGGCTCTTGCCGGAGCGCTCACGCTGACGAAGAGCACCATCATCGGCACTGACGCGGCGACGCACGCGATTTTCAGCTGGAGACAGTTCAATACCGTCACGATCGAGGGCAACACCTTCGGTTCTAAGGAGAATCCTTTCTTCGACCATGTTGTCAAGCTCATGGGCAACGCCGATGGCGCAACCTATCAGATCAACCGCAACACGGTGTATATCGATGGCTCGAAGAATGCTACCGCCTACGCGTTCGACTTCTATCAGAGCTCCTCGGCGGGCAACGCCTACACGGCTTACCTCAAAGACAACGTCGTGTACGGGAACGAAGGCACGGGCTTCCTGCGCGTGAATTGCGCCGCAGCCCAAGGACATGCAGAGGTCTATCTCCTCGGCGAAGGCAACACGTTCAACGGCGGCCATGTCGATTGGAGCAATATCACAACGACGGGCGACTTCGGCTCCTTCGTCGGCTACGACGTCGAGTTTGAGGACAGCACCAAGCCGTTTGATGCCGAAAGCAACAAGATCATCAAGGGCCACTTCATTTACAGCAAGACGTGGCAGACGGATGCGCGGACGGCGGTCGGTGACGAATACGATAGTGCCCTCAAAGCGCTCGTCAAGGATACGGACTGCTACGCCAACGTTTGGGTTGAAAACGGCGACGGCACGCGCTACAACCTGAATTACAACTACTTGACGCTCCTCATCCAGACCGTGGAAGAACTCGAAGACTTCCGCGACGCGGTCAATCGCGGCGAAACGTTTGCGGGTCGCACCGTCGTGCTCTGGCGCGAAGGCGAGAAGCTCGGTTCGGACGGCATGCCGATCCTCTCGGGCGAAGACGGCGTTTACGATCTCGGCAATCAGGATTGGGAGCCCATCGGCGCGAATGGTCATACCTTCGAGGGCACCTTCGATGGACGTGGCTACACGATCACGAACCTGTATCACGGCAATCTTTATACCGGACTGAATCTCTACATTGGTCTCTTCGGATTCGTGAACGGCGCAACCCTGCAAAACGTCAAGTTCGCAGGAAACAACACCGTTTGGCCGAATGCGCCGACAACAGAAACGAAATGGCGCAATGATTCCGGTCTGCTCGTTGGCCGCGCAGTAAATGCCACGATCAGCAACATCGAAATCACCGGCGAGCTTAACGTCGGCGGCGGTTTCGGCCAAACGACGAGTGCGCTTGGCGGCGTTGCCGGCTCCTCCAACGGAAGCCACTTCACGAACATTAAGATCGCCGTCGAGGAAAAATTGGGCTCTCACGTTGGCTCTACGATCGGCTTGGTCAACGGTGGCGTTGTGGGTATGTCTGTTGGCGACACCTTCGAGGATATCGAGACGAACGCTACGGTCTGGGCGAACTATGCAGCAGGCGGCGTTGCAGGTCACGCTTCCGGTTCCAACTTCACAAATGTGACGGTGAAGGCTGACATCGTTCTTACGGATGCAGCTTCCAACAACATTTACCACGTTGGTATCGGCGGTGTCGTCGGTACAACGGATGGCTCCGATCCCACGTTCGATGACGTGCACTATACAGGTCACCTCATTCGCTTGAACAATGGTAGTGTGTCCTATCTGAACTA
Organism: uncultured Clostridia bacterium; assembly: GCA_947625605.1. Taxonomy (GTDB): domain Bacteria; phylum Bacillota; class Clostridia; order Christensenellales; family Borkfalkiaceae; genus Gallimonas. The sequence goes on from CANQOY010000001.1 coordinate 18,451, forward strand.
CGGCTTGGTTGGCAGTGAGTATAACCGGCAGACCTCTTACAGCAAGAATGTAATCATGAACTCTTCGAGCTTGGTCTACCTCGCCGATGGCTTCCAGCTCCACGCAACGTGGGAAGGCGGAGATGTGAATGCGGCTTACGAAGTCCTGTCCGTGGAAGGTCTTGCGAACTTCCGCACGATCGTCAACGAAGGCTTGACAGCTGGTCAGTTTGCGAAAGTATACTCGTACAGGTATCCTGCGTACGACTTCGCGAACGACGTTCCCGTCAAGCTCACCGCGAGCCTCGACCTCAGCGAGATCAAGAATTGGGAAGCGATCGGTACCGATGATCATCCGTTTAAGGGTCACTTCGACGGCACCGATAAGATCATCAGCAACCTCACCTCCGAGGGCAAGTATGCGGGTCTCTTCGGGTATGTGAACAGCAATGCTGCGATCATCGAGAACCTCACCGTAAAGGGTGCAAATCTTACGGAAATCGTCGACGAGAAGGGCGAAGCATATGCAGGCGCGGTCGTCGCGAAGTTCCAGATGACCACCGATCTCGCAACGGGTGGGTTGAACAAGGTCCATGTCGAAGATGTAAAGATTCTTACGGCATATCGCTATGCAGGCGGTATCGTCGGCCAGTGCTACGCTCCGATCATTAGCTGCTCCGCAAAGAACGTTGAGATCGTGGCAAAGCCGAATGAGACAACGAAAGAGGACGGTAGCCGCGGCTACGACAATGGCGACAAGATCGGCGGTATCACCGGTTGGTTTGTCGATGACACGTCGAGAGACCTCAAGGACAACACTGCCGAGAACATCACCCTCACGGCTTATCGCGATGTCGGCGGTATCGCAGGTTACGCGGGCAAGGCGATCGTGGACGGCAACTCCGTCAAGAATGTGACGATCACGGTCGACCAGATCACCAACTCTTATGGCGATAAGGAAACCAACGCAGGTTACCTCTACGGTCGTATGGCAAAGGATTGGCGCGAGTTCACGGGCGAAGTCCAAACGGGCGATTACTCCCTGACCTACAACATTAAGGGAGGCGTAGCGCTTCAATCCGCACTCGATGAGGCGACCGAATACGGTCCTACCGAAATCAACCTCGCCGCGGGCACCTACACGGGTTCGAGCACGGTGCAGATCAACAACCTCTCCCTCAAGGGCTTCACGATCCTCGGCAATGTCCGCACGGCTACAAAACCCGCAGAGGGAACGTACAACGAGACCAAGACGTACACGCGTTCCATCAAGGATCTCACGATCCAGCCGAAGGAAGGCGAGGGCGACGTTCAGTTCCTTACGCCTCTCGTAATGTTCGATACCGTTCAGACCCACGACAGGTTGGATTATCTCACCTGCCTGAATGTGGACGGCATCACCGTGAGGAACATCATCTTCGAGAATGTGGATCACCCGATCTACTTCTACAGCGTGAACAGCAACAGCCATTGGACGGATCTCAACTTCATCGAGAACCATATCTCTTGGGATGATCCGATCGAGGCGACGAATGACGCGCAGAACGGTATCCACGTCTACTCCGAGAACAGCGAAGCAAATATCCTTCAAGGCACGTTCTTCATCCAGAATGTGACCGTGAGAGGCAACGTCTTCGTGAACACCGACTACGCGATCTACGCGCACAACGTGATGGGCCTTACGGTGGAAGGGAACGACTTCAACACCTACTTCCACGCGGCGATCGGTACGCAGGGCTCCGCAACGGGCGGTGACGTCCTCGTGACGGGCAACAAGGTTTGGAATAGCGTTACCCCTCACAAAGGTTCCGGCTTCATCCGCGGCACGCGCTACCTTGGCGGCACCATGACGATCACGGGCAACAAGTTCTACGGTCAGGCGGCGAACCCGGACGAAGTGGAAGGCCACAACAAGATGCAGCTCCTCATCAATTTTGCCAAGACTTTCAAGGGCAACATTGCAACGAGCGACAACGTTTGGTTCGCGGCAGAGGATCCCAACGCGGCAACGAGCGCAAGCAAGTATGCCATCGTCGAGAAGAACGATTCCAACGTCTATGTTGATCTCCCGGACGAGGTCAAGCCTGTTGACCATGCTTACCATTGGCACCTCGAGCTTGCGATCAGCAGCCTTGAGAAGAACGGCGACCTTGCAGGCCTCGCGGCCTTCCGCGACGACGTGAACAACGGTAGCACGTACTTCACGCCTGCCCTTCCCGTCAAGCTCACCGCGGACATTAACCTCAACAACGCGCCTTGGGATGCGATCGGTACGGATGCACATCCGTTCAGAGGTCACTTCGACGGCGACAACAAGACCATCACCAACCTCACCTCTTCGGGCAAGTATGCGGGTCTCTTCGGGCTCGTGCGCGGCAATGCGATCATCGAGAACCTTACCGTAAAGGGTGCAACTCTTACGGAAGTCATCGACGGCAATGAGGCATATGCGGGCGCGGTCGTCGCGAAGTTCTGGCCGGGCAATGGCATCGCCAAGTTGAGCAAGCTCCATGTTGAGGACGTGAACATTCCTACGGCGTATCGTATGGCAGGCGGTCTCGTCGGTCAGAGCTATGGTCCGATCTATGACTGCTCCGCGAAGAACGTTACGATCACTGCAACGCCGAATGCGGTCGGCGACAACAAGTTCGACAATGGCGACAAGATCGGCGGTCTCGTCGGTTGGTTCGAAGACAACGGCAGATATGACCTCAAAAACAACCATGCCGAGGACATCACCATTACGGCTTATCGCGATGTCGGCGGTCTCGCAGGCTATGCGGGTCAGGCGCTCGTGGGCGGCAACTCCGTCAAGGGCGTGCATATCACCGTCGATCAGGTCACCCTTGACGCCGGCGATGAAAAGACCAATGCGGGTTATCTCTACGGCCGTATCCGCGAGGAGTTTGTGGATTGGTCCGAGTTTGTAGGAACCATCGACGAAAGCGATGGAGCAGAGTACTCGCTCACCTACAACATTAAGGGAAGCGTTGCGCTTCAATCCGCACTCGATGAGGCGACCGAATACGGTCCTACCACGATCAACCTCGCAGCGGGCACCTACACGGGCACGACGAGTGTACTCGGGCCTTCCGGCACAGCCAACGTCACAGGATTCAACATCGATCCGAACGGCCGTACTTCCAAGGATGGCGTGAGAACGATCAGAAATCTCACCATTCAGCCGTATCAGCCGAAGGGAGGCGAGGGCAACGATGTCATCTTCACGACGCCGATCATGATGTTCACGGGCGCAACGTCGAGCATTGCGGTGGACGGCCTCAAGATCGTCGGGATCACCTCCAAAGACGTATCTCGGTTGATCTTCTTCCACAACAACAATGCGAACAGAGATTACCATTGGGAAAATCTCACGTTCGAAAGCATCAACGTCAGCTTTACGGAGCAGGTGACTTCGACGGAGGATCCGAACGTCGGTATCTATGTGTACCTTGAAGGCAGCACCACATGGGCTAACGACAATGTCACCGTTTCCAACAGCATCTTCAAGAACACGACATATGCGCTCTACATGCACAACCTCAACGGCCTCCAGGTTACGGGGAATACGTTTGATCAGTATTACTGGTACGCGATCGGCCTTCAGGGCGAAGCGACGGGCGGCGATGTCGTCGTGAAGAACAACAAGTTTATCGGCAGGAATTGGTCTGCGAACGGCGAAGGACTTCTCCGCGGCAGCAACCTCATCGGTAACCTTACATTCTCCGAGAACGACCTGTACGGCTATGCGGCGAACAAGGATACGACCGACAACAACAAGCAGTTGCTCCTCAACCTTGAAACGAGCCTCCAGGGCACGATCACCACGAGTGGCAACAAGTGGCATGCACAGGAAGCGTTGGATGGAACATCTTCGACCTATGCCGTCGTTGACCGCAACGAAACTGCAACCAAGGAAAGCGGTCACTACAAGTGGCACCTTGAACTTGCGATCAGCAGCCTTGCGGACACCGAAAGCGGCCTTGCCGGCCTCAAGACCTTCCGCGACGAAGTGAACGAAGGCACTAACCCTTATCTCACGAGTGCGCTTCCTGTAAACCTTACCGCGGATATCAATCTCAGTGGTGAGGGATGGGAGCCGATCGGTGTGAGCGGTCACCAGTTCCTCGGCACATTCGACGGTCAGGGCCACACGATCTCTAACCTCTCGATCACCAATGCGACCCACGATGGCCTCGGCTTCTTCGGCAGCGTCCATGGTACGCTCAGGAACTTCACGATCGAGAATGTCCATATCGCAGCCCCGACTCATAGCTACATGGGCGGCGCAGTCAGCGATATCAACGGTTATGTCGAGAACGTGCACGTCACGGGTAGCATTTACCTCGAAGGTGCGAACTTCGTCGGTGGCGTAGTCGGTTACTCTTACGCGAACTTCGATAACATCAGCGCCATCAAGACGCAGGACGATGCCTCCGCAAGAACGATCGATGATGGATTCAGGAACGAGAAGTTCGACATCATCGCGTCGGGCGAATCCGCAGGCGGCCTCATCGGTTACATCGGCGAGCAGGGCTTCCATGCGAACAACCTCACGGTGGAGAACCTCCACGTCTATGCGGCCAAGGCTGCGGGCGGTGCGGTCGGTAACGTCAACAGAGAAAACACCTTCGATCAAGTCTATGTGACGGGCGTGCGCGTTGCGGCCAACGACAACTCCGCAGGTATCATCCTCGGCACCACGATGACGGGCGACAAGCTCACCAACTACGATTGGCGCAACAGCGCTGTCTGGAAGTGGGGCGAAGACAAGGTCGATGGTATTTGGGATAGCGCGACGAATGCTTCCGTGGTAGCGCCTGTCGATTGGAGCGGGAATGATGTTAAGCCCGGCGATGTCGCTGCGGACACGGATCGCATCAACAGCGTGTGGTTAAACGCAACGCTTACCGTCACCAAGGATGTTACGGGGCTTGCCAAGATCTACAAAGGCACCGAGAATACGGTACCGGCGATCCGCTACGAAGTGAGCTCGGGAGAGGGCCTCGCAGTGCTCGCCAAGGCGTGGAACGAAGGCCTCATCACGGCTGACCTGTTCGAAGGCGATGAAATCGCTATCGTGCTCGTGGGCGATATCGATATGTCGGGTGTGGAATTCTCGCCGATCGGCAACGAGGCTCATCCGTTCACCGGTGAGTTCGACGGCGCAGGCAACACCATTGAAAAACTCAGTCTCAACACCCCCGAATTCGATAACGTCGGCCTGTTCGGCGTTATCGGCGGCGGCGCTGCCATCCACGACCTCACGCTTTCGGGCGTTGAGGTCGTAGGGGGCAACCATGTCGGCGGTCTCGTTGGGGAAATTGTTGGGATGAGCGAACACGAGAGCATTCTGCAGGCGGCGATTGAAAATGTCAGCCTCACGGGCGTGATTCATGTTACCGGTTATAAGTATGTTGGCGGTATCGTCGGTACGATCGGTGAAATATTAGACGGGAAAAATCATTCTGCTCTTGTCTACATCAGAGATTGCCACCTTATCGGCAAAGAAGAGAGCTTTGTGAAAGGCGTAGCCAAAGAGGGCGTCGCTGATGATAATAAAAACGGCACGATCGTCGGCGGGATCTTCGGGCAGACGAGAGATTACAACGATTCGTCTACCGTTGTTGTAAGCAGCTGCACGGTCACGAACGTAGACGTTACGGGCGTGAACGTGGTCGGCGGCATCGGCGGAAGATTGAACCGCCGCTCGATCGAAAATTGCTCCTATTCCGAAGGCACGGTCGAAGCAACGGCTGAGGGAGCCTTGGAGGCCAAAGTCGGGACTTATGCGGCGGGCGCTCTCATCGGTACGGTCGTGAACAGAGCGGATAAGCCCGTTTCGATCACGGGTTGCCGTGTTGAAAATGCGAAGGTTGTCAGCCTGTTTGCCTACAATGTCACCCCCGAAGCCAACGGCTTTGTGGGCGGCATGAATGCTGATTCCGGAACGAGCGTAAACTACCTCAGCGTGATTGATTGCTCGATGGACGAAAACACCACCTTCGAGCACACCCTCTACAATGTGACGATCGGTAAGTATGTCAGCGAAGACTACATCAGCGGTGTGACCGTAAAGACGGCGGATGGCCTCAAGTGGGTGCATGATCATTGGGGCGATCTCGTCAGGAACAACGAAACGAAACCCTTCACTTTGAGCCTTGTTGATACGGAGTATGACCTTAGCAAATTTGACTGGACGGGATTGAACGGTCAGTCCGTCACACTTGAGGGCAATGGAGCTGTGATCTCGAACCTCCACGCGGTAGGACACGATAAGGCAAACGGTCAAGCAGGGTTGTTCTATAAGGGCGGTAATACAGTCATTCGGGATCTTACGATCCGTGATGCTACGATCGAGGGTTCACAGGCGGGCGTCTTTGCCGGAAATGCGACTTATAAAATCGAGCTTGTGAATTGCAAACTGGAAGGCGCGATCGCCGTGAACTATGCTAAATCCGGAGAGACATTTAACGGCGTTGGCGTAGCATTTGGCGTTGTCGGGCAGGGCTTCCATGGCCCCTTCACGCTTGGGCTTACGATTGATGCGAACTGCACAGTCACGATCAATGCTAAGGACATGACGACAGTGTGCGAAGGGGGGATGTCTACGGATGCTGTTGTCGGTTGGATCGTTGATCACGCTGATTGCACCTATGACGGGTTTGTAAACAACGGCAAGATCATTACGGATATGATCGATGACAAGGCGCACACCTTCACCTTGAAAATAGACGGCGTTGAGAGCACATATCAACCCGCCTAACGGAACTACAATCAAAAAACCGCAGGAATCCCTGCGGTTTTTTTGACGTGATTCAGAATGAACCCCCACCTGTCGCGGCTTTTTGCCGCGCCACCCGCCCCCTTGAAAAGGGGGCAGGTTCTTCCGTCCGCTTCTCACCTGCCCCCGTTGAAGGGGGCGGGGTAGGGGTGGGGGTTGCCCCTGTTTCCGCAGGCGGTGAGGGGGTGTCATTCCGAATAAAGAACGCCACCCTTCCGTCACTTGCGTTGCTCGTGCCACCCACCCCTCGAGGGGTGGGCAAGGAAAGACTCCTTCTTGGCGCACCCTTGAGGGGGAGCTCCGCCGCAGGCGGTGAGGGGGTGTCAATTCCGATTCAGAATGCCACCCCTTGCGTCACTCGCGATGCTCGTGCCACCCACCCCTCAAGGGGTGGGCAAGGAAAGACTCCTTCTGGGCGCACCCTTGAGGGGGAGCTCCGCCGCAGGCGGTGAGGGGGTGTCATTCCGATCGTCATGTGGAGCGAAGTTTCTTTTTGTTGCATTCGGCGCAAAAATATGGTATAATCCGAGTATGGATACGGTATTGCCCTCCGGGTCCGCGGAGGAGATCGCCCAAAGGGCGGAAAACAGCATCCGTGCGCGCTTCCACAGCAGGCTCTTTTCCCGCTTTGCGCAGGCCGTCGTCAAGTACGGGTTGATCCGTCCGAACGACAAAATCGCCGTGTGCATCTCGGGCGGGAAGGATTCCTTCCTCATGGCCAAGCTCTTTCAGGAGATCAAGCGGCACGATAAATTTCCCTTCGAGCTCGTCTTTCTCGTCATGGACCCCGGTTACAGCGCCGAAAACCGCGCGGCCATCGAGCGCAATGCCGCGCTGTTGAAGATCCCCGTCACCATTTTCGAGACGGATATCTTCGCGAACGTGTTTGCGATCGAAAAGTCGCCGTGCTACCTGTGCGCCCGCATGCGCAGGGGACATCTCTACCGCAGGGCACAGGAACTCGGGTGCAATAAGATCGCCCTCGGGCATCACTATGACGACGTGATCGAGACCATCCTCATGGGCATGCTGTACGGCGCGCAGGTGCAGACCATGATGCCCAAGGTGAAGAGCGCCAACTTTGCGGGCATGGAGCTCATCCGCCCCATGTACTTTGTGCGCGAGCGCGACATTGAGGCATGGCGGGACGCGAACGGCCTCAGGTTTCTGCAATGCGCCTGCAAGTTCACCGAAATGTGCGGGCTGGAAGGCTGCATGGGCAGCAAGCGCAAGAAGGTGAAGGGGCTCATCCGCACGTTGGAGGCGGAGGATCCCGTGATTGCGCAGAATATCTTCAAGAGCGTGGAGAACGTCAACCTTGCCACCATTCTGGCCTATAAGGATAAATCGGGCGTGAAGCACTTTTTCACCGAAGATTATGACGTTTAAGCGGTTGACTTTTTTGTGCAAAACGGATATAATGATAAAAAACAGGGAGGTGCGCCGTGAAAGGGCGAAGTAGTACAAGCGCAGGCCAAATAAAGCGGCTTCGGTTCGCGGCGTATTCTGCCGCATAGAACACGGGGCTTCCTTTGCCTGCGCCATAGCGGACTATTTTTTCGTGAGGTGAAGAGATGAAGGAAGAACTTCGTATTTTGTTTGAAAGCAAAGACTATCAAGGCGCAGCCGATTCGGTGAGGAAGGAGTCCCCCGAAGCGGTTGCGCATATTTTATCCGAACTTGCCGAGGAGCATGTCGTTCCGTTCTGCCGCGCGCTCGAAAGCGAACAGCTGGCGGAGGTGCTCGTCCTTCTCGACACGCCCTTGCAGCAGAAGGTCATCTCGGGACTGCACGACGACGAACTGCAAGAGGTCATGGAGGACGTCTCGGTAGACGACACCGTGGAGATCATCGAAGAGCTCCCCGAGGGCGTTGCGCGGCGCATTGCCGAGGAGGAGGAGATCCTTGCCCTCCTCGAACAGAAGAACTTCGCCGTCTTGAAGTCGCTGCTCTCCTCGATGAACGAGATCGACCTCGCCGAGGTTTTCGAGAGCGCCAAGGAGGAGGATCTGCCCGTCCTCTTCCGCATCCTGCCCAAGGATCTTGCGGCGGAGATGTTCGTCGAGATCGACGCCGATACGCAGGAAAAACTCCTCAAAAAGCTCAACGACCGCGAAGTCAAAGGGGTCATGGACGAGTTGTTCCTCGACGATACCGTGGACCTCGTTCAGGAGATGCCGTCGAGCGTCGTCAAGCGTCTCCTCGCCCTTTCGGACAGCGAGACGCGCTCCTATATCAACGAGATCTTGAAGTACCCCAAGGACAGCGCGGGCTCCATCATGACCATCGAGTTCGTGCGTTTCCTGCCTACCATGTCCGTGGAACAGGCCTTCGATACCATTCGCGAGACGGCGATCGACAAGGAGACCATCTATACCTGCTACGTCACGGACAAGGAGAACAAGCTGGTCGGCCTCGTCACGGCGAAGCACCTGTTGCTCTCCCCCAAGGACGCGCTCATCTCCGATATTATGGAGGACAACGTCATCTACGTCAACACGCTCGACGACAAGGAAGTCGTGGCGCGCAAGATCTCGGATTACGGCTTCCTCGCCATTCCCGTCGTGGATGACGAGCGGCGCTTGGTCGGCATCGTCACCGTGGACGACGCGATCGACGTCATCGAAGAGGAGAACACCGAGGATATCGAGGGGATGGCGGGTATCGTCCATGACGACAACGCCAAGCCCTACCTCAAAACGGGCGTATTCTCCATCTGGAAGAAGCGCGTACCGTGGCTGCTCATCCTCCTCGTCTCGGCGACGTTCACGGGGCTCATCCTCAATAAGTTCGAGAACATGCTCACGACGGCGATGCTCGCCTGCGTGCCCATGCTCATGGATACGGGCGGCAACTCGGGCTCGCAGGCGTCCGTCACAATCATCCGCTCCCTCGCGCTCGGCGAACTCACGACCAAGGATGCGGGCAAGGTGCTATGGAAGGAATTCCGCGCCTCCCTGCTCCTTTCGGTCACGCTCGCCGTCGCCTGCTTCGCGAAGCTCATGCTCATCGACCGCCTGCTCTTCGGCTTCAAGGGGTACGACGTCGTCACCTGCCTCATCACTTCCCTTGCGCTCATGTGCACCGTCATCATGGCGAAGTTCGTCGGCAGCATGCTCCCGATGCTCGTCAAGAAGATCGGGCTCGACCCTGCGGCTGTGGCGAGTCCGTTCATCACGACGATCGTGGACGCGGTCTCCCTCATCATCTTCTGCGGCCTCTCCCTCCTCATCCTCGGCTGATCCCCGAGGCAGCTTTGGGAACGCGGGGCAAACGCTTGATTTTTTTCGGGCGGTGTGATATACTCAAACCGTTATGAAGGTGTTTGCGATCAGCGATCTGCATCTCTCGGGGCGGTCGGATAAGCCGATGAACGTGTTCGGCCCCGAGTGGGAGGGGCACTTCGATAAAATCAAATCCGATTGGTTGGAGAAAGTGGGCGAGGAGGACCTCGTGCTCCTTGCGGGCGATACCTCGTGGGGCATGAAGTTCGAGGATGGAATGTACGACGTGGCGAGCCTTGCGGGGCTTCCCGGCAAAAAGGTGTTCATCCGCGGCAACCACGACTTCTGGTGGAACGGGATCTCCCGCATCCGCAGCGTTGCGCCCGAGGGCTTCTTCTTCCTGCAAAATGACTGCGTGAAGTTCGGAAATGTCATCGTTGCAGGTTCGAGGGGGTGGGCATGTCCGGGGAGCGCCGATTTTTCCGAGCACGATCGGCATCTCTATCTGCGCGAGGCGGAGCGATTCAAACTTGCCTTCTCACAGGTAAAAAAGGTGCGCGAGGAGGGGGATACCCTCATCGCGCTCATCCATTTTCCGCCCTTCAACGTCAAAAAGGAAGATACGCTGTTCACCGACCTCTTCGAGGAGAACGGCGTGGACAAGGTCGTATTCGGGCATTTGCACGGCGCGGGGTTCTTCCCCCTGCGCAGCGAAAAGGAGGGGATAGAGTATCTGCTCACCTCCTGCGACAAGACGAAATTTTCCCTCACGCACATCCTTTGAATGCTGCCCTCCGCGGACATGGGGTAGGGATAAACGCTCCGCGGGCGCCGGGCATGAGATAAAACGGAGGCTGATATGACAAGAAGCAAGTGGGCGGCGGCCGCCTTGACGGCCATGCTGTGCGCGCTCGTCTGCGCCGTTTGCCTGATCGCGGCGGCGTGCGGCGATCCCGTCTGGGACATTTCGGCAGACAAAGATTCGGACGTGAAGGCCGAGCTCGTCACGCGGGGCGGCGGCTGCACGCTGCGCGTCTCGGGGCACGGGGAGATGAAGGATTGGGCCTCTCCGGACGAGGTGCCGTGGAAGGACAAGGCGGATCGCATCGACAGGATCGAGATCGCGGAGGGCGTGAGATCGGTGGGGGCAAACGCCTTTTTTGCCACCCGCGTCCGCTCCGTCCTGCTGCCGCAGAGCGTCGTGCGCGCGGGCAGCGGGTTCATCGCCGCGGATGCGGAGATCTTCGCCTATTCCGACGCCATCGAATACGGCGGGGACTTTGCGAACGTTCTCTTGTACCGCGAGACGCCGCCCGAGACAAAGGATCGCTTTTGGCAGCAGGATAAGACGAAAGGGGATATCTTCTCCGATCCCGCAGAGCTTCTCCCCGCGGAGGGCGGATATTGGCGCTTTGTGGGGACGAACGCCGTGAAGTGGGAGGCGACCAAGGTGCTCTTTGTCGGCAACAGCTTCACCTATCGCAACGGCGCGGTCGAGTACAGCAGCGGCGTCCCCGGCATTTTCGACCGTATCGCCGAAGATCTCGGCTACTGCGTGGAGACGTACGCCGTCACGGGCCCCGGTTGGTATCTGAAAAATCACGCCAAGGGGACGGACGCCTGCGGGAAGCAGATCGAAAAACTCCTGAACGCGGTGGACGACTTCGACTTTGTCATCTTGCAGGAGCACAGCCTCAATCCCATCCAGAACTACGATGACTTCCTCGGCGGCGTGCGGGCAATGCAGGAGAAGATCGAGGCGACGCAGACCCATGCGCGCATCGTTCTCTACGAGACATGGGGCTCTCCCACCTCCGCGCGCGACCTCAAAACGACGGTGCCCGAGATGGAAGAGGCGCTGCGCACCGCGTACGAAAATGCCGCCGCGGCGTGCGGCGGGCTCACCGTGTCCTATGTGGGCAAGGCGTTTACGGACGTCTATCTCCACGAGGATTCGATCTATCTTTGGGATACCGACAACCGCCATCAGGGCTACACGGGCGCCTATCTGAGCGCCTGCGTGCACGTCGGGACCATTCTCGGCGGCGACGTCCGCAACACGGCCTTCGAGGGCGAGGCGCAGTATCATGCGCCAACTCTTCCTGCGGAGACCTATGCGACGCTCAGAAATTCCGCTTACAACATCGTATTCGGCGGAGAGAGCGAGGCGGCGTAAACTTCAAACTTCATGAGCGAACTGAGGCCTCCCTGCGCGGAGGCCTCTCTCTTTGCCCTGCGGCGGGTTCTTCCCAGAAGGCGCGGTCACTCCGCGAGGCACCCTGCATACGATGAAGTATACGGGGGTCTTACCAATGCAGTGGTTTTTATCCATGGAGACCTGGCGGCAGGCGCTGCTCGTCTCCCTGATGTTGTACGCTTCGACGGCGCTCGGCGCAAGTCTTGTATTCTTCTCCAAAAAATTCAATGCGGTCGTGCTCACGATGATCACGGGCGTCTCTGCGGGCATCATGGTGGCCGCGAGCTTCTTCTCCCTCCTCTCGCCCGCGCTCGAATACGAAACGCCGCTTCCCTCCTATGTCACGGTGACGCTCGGCTTTCTGTTGGGCGGCGCCTTTATCATCGGGTCGGACTTCTTCCTTCGCAAAAAAGACGCCGCGTTTCGGGGCATGGGTAGGCGAAACGGCCTCTTGTACGTTGCCGTAACCCTTCACAACATTCCCGAGGGCATGGCGGTGGGGGTGGCGTTTGCGGCGGCGGGAGGCGTCCCCGGAGCCGTCGCGGGCGCATTCCTGTTCGCGGTGGGGATCGCGGTCCAGAACTTCCCGGAGGGCGCATGCGTCGCCTTTCCCCTGCGCAACGGAGGCATGTCGCCCATGAAGAGCTTTCTCTTCTCGCAGGCGTCGGGCGCGGTGGAGATCCCCGCCTGCATCCTCGGCGCCGTCGCGGCGACGTTCATCACGGGGTTTTTGCCGTGGGCGCTCGCCTTCTCGGCGGGGGCCATGATCGCCGTCGTCTGCTCCGAACTCATCCCCGAATGCTTTTCGGGCAACAAGACGATCGCCTCCTCGGGCATCGTGCTCGGTTTCTGTATCATGATGATCCTCGACGTGGCGTTGGGCTGAAAAAGCTCTCCGCGGTTTGAAAAAACGCCGCATAATTCCCCCTCGCCCGCGCATACTTCGGGTATGAAGGCGGAAACAAAACAGCCTGCGGCTGAAAAACAGGAAGCGGAAACAGTTCAGAAAAAGGCGGTCGAGACGATCTCGGAGCATACCATGTCCGCAAGGAGGACGGCAGTTGTCGTCGGCGCCTCGTCGGGGATCGGCAGGGAGACAGCCCTCAAACTGCTCTCAAAGGGCTACCGCGTTTTCAACATCTCGCGGACGCCGTTTAAGGGCGAGCGCGTGAAAACGTACACGGCGGACGCCGCGCGGGAGGGGGAGATCTCGGAGGCGATCCGCACGGTGGGAGACGAGGCGGGCGCCATCGACCTGCTCATCTATTCCGCGGGGTTCTCCATGGCGGCGCCCATCGAGCACGCCAAGAGCGGGGACTACCGCTATCTCTTTGAAGTCAACTACTTCGGCGCGGTGGAATCGCTGCGCGCCGCGGCTCCGTTCCTGCGCCGCAGGGGAGGGAGAGCCATCCTTGTCGGATCCATGGGTGCGGACATGCCTATCCCGTACGACGCCTTTTACTCCTCCTCCAAGGCTGCGCTCTCTATGCTGGCGCGGGAGGCGGATATGGAGCTGCGTCCCCACGGTGTGCGCGTGTCCGCGCTCCTGCCCGGAGGCACCGCGACGGATTTCACCTATAACAGGCGGGTGTACGGCGAGCCCGAAAGCCTCTCCTATTCCCCCTCGGTCAAGAAGGCCTCCGCCGCGCTCGCCAACATGGAGCAGGGTGGCATGAGCCCCTCTCTCGTCGCCGAAGCCGTCCTCAAACTTGCGGGGAAAAAGAATCCCCCTCCCGTCACGGCGGTAGGGGGCGTCAATAACTTTCTTCGCTATGCCTCAAAGGTGCTTCCCGAGCGCGTGACCGATTGGTTCGTGCGCAAGAAGTTCAACCAGAAATGAGAGCGTTCGCGCTCTGTGAAAAATCGGCGCCCGAAAGGGCGCCGACCGTTTTTTCTTACGTTGCTGCGTTTTACGCGTGCATGAGGCTTCTTACATAGCGCAGCCATTGGATGAATCTCATAAACCTCACCTCCGTAAATATTTCGGGAAAGCAGTCCCGCTTCCCGATCGCGTTTACAGAATAGCACTTTCTTCTATGTTCGTCAATCACATTCGAAAAATTTTTCAAAATGTCATTTCTGTTATTTTCAAACATTCAAAGCTGATTTGTCGGATATATTTTGTGAATATTACAAACATATGAAAATTTCAGAGGGAAAGTTTTCATTTCAAAATGAAAACTTTCATGGCGCGAAAGGGGCCGATCTTGCGCGAATCATGCCGCGATCGCTTGACGAAGTCGTGCGGGATATATTATAATGGTTGCAAGCGAAAAAGGCAAAAGCGGCGCTGCGCCGCGCTCGGGGGCCCGAGGGATCGGGCCGAATGGGGAGGAAGTTTTTTATGATGACGGATATTGAGATCGCGCGCGAGGCGAAGATGGAGCACATCCTCAAAATCGCGCAAAAGCTCGGGCTCGGCGAGAACGACGTCGAGTGCTACGGCAAATACAAGGCCAAACTCGCGCCCTCCGCATGGGAGGGAAGGGCGGCGACGGGCAAGCTCATTCTCGTCACGGCCATCACGCCCACGCCCGCGGGCGAGGGCAAGACGACGACCACCATCGGCCTTGCAGACGCGCTCTCCCGCATCGGGAAGAGGGCGGTCGTGGCGCTCAGGGAGCCCTCCCTCGGCCCCGTATTCGGGGTGAAGGGGGGCGCGGCGGGCGGCGGCTACGCGCAGGTCGTCCCCATGGAAGAGATCAATCTCCACTTCACGGGCGATTTTCATGCCGTCGGCGCAGCGAACAACCTGCTCGCGGCCATGCTCGACAACCATATCTTTCAGGGCAACGAGCTCGGGATCGACCCGGAGCACATCACGTGGAAGCGCTGTGTGGATATGAACGACCGCCAGCTCCGCTACCTCCAAGACGGCTTGGGCGGCCCGAAGTCGGGCGTCCCGCGGAAAGACGGCTTCGACATCACCGTGGCCTCGGAGATCATGGCCGTCCTCTGCCTCGCGACCTCCCTTTCCGACCTGAAAGAGCGGCTCGCGCGCCTCGTCGTGGGCTATAACAAGGGGGGTATGCCCGTAACTGCGGGTGATTTGAAGGCCGTCGGGGCCATGGCGGCGCTTCTCAAAGACGCCATGAAGCCCAACCTTGTGCAGACCCTCGAAGGAACGCCCGCGCTCGTGCACGGCGGGCCCTTTGCCAATATCGCGCACGGGTGCAACTCCGTCATCGCTACCAAGGCGGCCCAACGCCTCGGCGACTATGTCGTCACGGAGGCGGGGTTCGGCGCCGATTTGGGCGCGGAGAAATTCTTCGACATCAAGTGCCGCGCCGCTGGTCTCAGACCGTCGGCCGCCGTCGTCGTCGCCACGGTGCGCGCCCTCAAAATGCACGGCGGGCTTGCCAAAGAGGACCTCGGCCGCGAGGACGCTGAGGCGCTGGAAAGGGGGCTCCCCAACCTCCTGCGCCACATTTCCAACATCCGAAACGTGTTCGGCCTCCCCGCCGTCGTCGCGCTCAACCGCTTCCCGACGGATACCGACGCGGAGATCGCGCTCGTCATCCGCAGGTGCCGCGAGCTCGGCGCAAAGGTGTGCCTTTCCACCGTGTGGGCGGAAGGGGGCAAGGGCGGTGTGGAGCTCGCCGAGGAAGTCGTGCGGCTCTGCGAAGAGGAAAATGATTTTCGCTTCTGCTACGACGAACGCCTCCCCATCAAAGAGAAGATCCACGCCGTCGTCACCCGCGTTTATGGCGGCGACGGGGCCGTCTACACCCCCGAGGCGGAGGAGGAGATTTCGCGGCTCGAAGCGCTTGGTTTCGGACATGCCCCCGTCTGCATCGCCAAAACGCAGTATTCTTTCTCGGATGACGCGACCAAACTCGGCGCGCCGAATGGCTTCACGGTTACGGTCAGAAGCGTGAAAGTCTCGGCGGGCGCGGGCTTTGTCGTCGTGTACACGGGCAACATCATGACGATGCCCGGCCTCCCCAAACATCCCGCCGCGGAGAACATCGACGTAGACGAAGCGGGCAATATTACAGGTCTGTTCTGATGGACGAACTTACGCGGTTAAAGAGAGGGCAGGCGCCCCTCTTGGAGTGGTACCGCCGCGCGCGGCGCGATCTGCCGTGGCGCGGGGAGCGCACGCCCTACTCCGTTCTCGTCTCCGAGCTCATGCTCCAACAGACGCGCGTGGAGGCCGTCAAGGAGCGCTATGTGCGCTTCATGGAGCGGTTCCCCACCGCAGAGGCGCTCGCCGCGGCATCCGAGGACGAGGTCCTCAAATGCTGGGAGGGTTTGGGCTACTACTCGCGCGCCCGCAATCTCCGCAGGGCGGCGGAGATCATCGCAAAAGAGGGCTTCCCTCAGACATGGGTGGGGGTAAGGAGCTTGCCTGGCGTTGGAGATTACACCGCAGGCGCAGTTTGCTCCATCGCGTTGGGGCTCAAAACGCCCGCCGTGGACGGAAACGTGCTCCGCATTTTGACCCGTCTCTTCGCCGACGGGCAAAATATCGACGAAGCAGGCGCAAAAAAGCGCTTTTCCGACCTCTTGGAACGGGTCTATCCCGAGAATGCGGGGGAATTTACCGAGGCGCTCATGGAGCTCGGAGCCATTGTGTGCGTGCCGAACGGAGCGCCGATGTGCGGGGCATGTCCGTGGGAGGGGCTCTGCGCAGCCCATGCCGAGGGGCGGGAAGAGGCCTTTCCCGTGCATGGAGAGAAGAGGGCGCGCAAAATCGTGGAAGCCACCGTTCTGGTGCTGCGCGCGGGCGGAACGTACGCCCTCGAAAAGCGGGAGGGCGGTCTCCTCAAAGGCATGTACGGATTTCCCTTTTTTGAGGGAGAGGCGCCCGAGTTCGGCAAGACGCTCGCGGTCAAGCGCGCAAAGCATGTGTTTACCCATGTCGAATGGCACATGACGGGCAAGCTGGTCGAGACGGAGCGCTTCGGCCCCTACCTCTGGGCGTCGGCCGAGGAGATCGAGGAGAGATACGCCATTCCTTCCGCGTTCAAGGCGTTTTCGGAATGGGTGAAATAGCGGAGGGGAGGCGCGGCCTCCCTTTTCTTTTGCCGGAACGCGCATGCCCGATAAAATACAGGACGCGCTTCGCGAAAATACCGATTGACAAGCGCGGCGGAGTTTGTTATAATGAAGCCATTATGAATAGCCGCGGAAAATTCATCGTATTCGAGGGCATCGACGGGAGCGGGAAATCCACCCAGATGCGTCTTCTCGGCCAATATCTGACGGAGCGCGGGGTGGAATGCCGCCTCACGCACGAGCCCACCGATTCTCCCTTCGGCGCGATCCTGCACGACTGCATGAGCGGCAAGATCGACGCGGACGAGCGCGCCATTGCGCTGCTGTTCGCCGCCGACCGCATCGACCACATCCAGAATCCCGCAAGCGGCATACGGGCCGCCCTCGAATCGGGCGTCACCGTTCTGTGCGACAGATATTATTTTTCCTCCTTTGCGTATAACGGAGGGTTTGTCCCGCTGGATTGGGTCATCGAACTCAACCGGCAGGCCATGGAACTGCTCACGCCCGACCTCGTCGTCTTTCTCGACCTCGATCCCGAGGAGGGCATGGCGCGCATCTCCCGCCGCGGCGAGAGGGAGCGGTATGAGAATCTGGACCGCCAGAAGAAGATCCGCGAGAAGTATTTTGAAGTGTTCGAACGCTTCTCGGGCAGAGAAAATATCGTCATCGTCAAGAGCGAGGCGCGGAAGGAGGAGACGCAAAACCGCCTTCGCCGCCTTGCGGACGGGCTCCTCTTCGGAGGCCGCGCATGAACGAATTGACTGTGGGCGTCGTTCTCAAACCGCAGGGGATCCGCGGCGAGGTCAAGATCAAGCCGTTCACGGACGCGCCCGAGACTTTCTTCCAATTCGAACGCGTCTTTCTCGGCGGGGCGGAATACAAGGTGCTCTCCGCCCGCGCGGCGGACGGATGCGTCTTTTTGATGCTCCGCGGGGTGCCTGACCGCAACGCCGCCGAACTCTTGCGCGGCAAGGAGGTGACGATCCCCCGCGACGAGGCTCCCGCACTTCCCGAGGGGAGCTACTATATCGCCGATCTCTTGGGGAGCGAGATCGTAACCGAGGCGGGCGAGGTGCTCGGGATCCTCAAAGATGTCACCCAAGCGGCGACGGACGTCTATACCATGTCCGCGGATGGGCGCGAAATTCTCTTTCCCGCGGCCAAGGGCGTGGTCGTCTCCGTAGATTTGGAGGAGAAGCGTATCACCGTTGACAAGAGGCGTTGGCTCGAAGTCGCGGTGCTGTAAGATAGGGGAACGCAGCGCATGAAGATCACTGTACTCACACTCTTTCCCGAGATGTTTTCCGCGCTCGGGGCAAGCATTTTGGGCCGCGCCCAAAAGGAGGGGCGGCTCGAACTCGAAATCGTCGATATCCGCGATCATACCGACGACAAGCATCAGAAATGCGACGATTATCCGTTCGGCGGCGGGGCAGGCATGGTGATGATGGCCCAGCCCATCGGGGCCGCGATCGAAGCGGTCGATCCCGAACACGCCGCGAGGAGGATCTATCTCTCCCCCAAGGGCAAGACGCTTCGGCAGGAGCGCGTCCTCAGCCTGTGCGAGGAGGAGCAGCTGGTGCTGCTCTGCGGCCACTACGAGGGCGTGGATCAGCGCGCGCTCGATCTCTTCATCGACGAGGAGATCTCCATCGGGGACTATGTGCTTACGGGGGGTGAACTCCCGGCCATGGTACTCATCGATTGCGTCGCGCGCTATTTAGACGGCGTGCTTTCTCCCCGTTCTCTGGTGGATGAAAGTTTTTCCGAGGGGCTTTTGGAATATCCCCAATACACCCGTCCCGTGGAATATCGCGGTCTGCGCGTGCCCGAGGTGCTGCGAAGCGGCAACCATGCGGAGATCGACAAGTGGCGGCGCGAGCAGGCCCTCGCCCTCACCCAAAAGAATCGGCCCGACCTGCTGAAATGAGCGTTCCCGCGCCTCTGCGGCGGGAAAAGGAAGCAATGTGAAAATTATCCAATGGTACCCCGGGCACATGGCCAAGGCCATGCGCATGATGGAGGAAAACGTCAAACTCTGCGACGCCGTCGTATTTGTGTTGGATGCGCGCTGCCCCGCCGCAAGTTTCAACGCGAAGCTCTTGCCGCTTGCGGGCAGCAGGCCCGTCCTCTACCTCTTAAATAAAGCCGACCTTGCGGACATGGGTGCCACAGAATACGTCAAGAGCATCCAAAGAGCAGGGAAATCCGCCCTCGGGATCGCGGCGAACGCCCCATCTTCCGCCCGTCTTTTGAAAGAGGAGATGGGCCGCCTCGTCGCGGAAAAAGTTGCTCGCATGCGGGAGCGTGGGCTCAATAAGCCCGTTCGGTTTTTGGTCGCAGGCATTCCCAACACGGGGAAGAGCACGGTCATCAACCTCCTCGCGGGCGGGAAGAAGGCCGTCACGGGCGACAAGGCGGGCGTTACGCGCGGGAAACAATGGGTCAAGTGCGAGGGGTTTGATCTCCTCGATACCCCCGGCACCATGCCTCCCGGCTGTGAAAATCAGAAGCTCGCCCGCCGTCTTGCCTTTGTCGGGAGCATTCACGACGAGATCTTGGAGATGGACGAGATCGCCCTCGCGCTCTTGGAGGAGCTGGCGGAGCGCTACCCCGATCGGTTGGCGGAGCGGTATGCGGCGGAGGCGGGACTCTCTCCCCTCGAAATGTTGGATCGCGTGTGCCGAAAGCGCGGCTTTCTCCTGCGCGGCGGGGAACCGGACTACGAGCGCGGGGAACGCGCCGTCATCGACGACTTCCGAAAGGGCAAACTCGGCAGGATCTGCCTCGATTGCGCGCAGGACCTGCGCGACGCGGGTCTCATCTGAAAAACAGGCGCGGATCGCGCCGCTTTGCATGGATTATGGATCGGCTTACTTACGAACTTGAATATGCGGCGCAAGGGTTTGCGTCCGTCGCCGGCGTGGACGAAGTGGGAAGAGGTCCTTTGGCGGGGCCCGTCGTCTGCGCCGCCGTCATCATGCCGCTCGAAGAATCGCTCGCGATCAAGGGCGTGGACGACAGCAAAAAGCTCTCTCCGAAAAAGCGGGAGGCCCTCGCCGAACAGATCAAAAAGGTGGCCCGCGCCTATGCCGTCTCCGAGGTGGACGAGCGGATCATCGATGAGATCAATATCTTGCAGGCGACCCGCCTCGGCATGAAGCGCGCCGTCGAATCTTTGGGCATCACCGCGGACATGGTACTCACCGACGGCACCATGACGCTGGATATCGCTCTTCCGCAGAGGAGCATCATCAAGGGCGACGCGCTCGTGTATTCCATCGGCGCCGCAAGCATTCTCGCAAAGGTCTATCGGGATGCGCTCATGCGGGAATACGCCGCCCTGTATCCCGAATACGGCTTCGAGACCAACGTCGGCTACGGTACCAAGGAGCACATCGAGGCCATCAAGGAGGTGGGCATATGCCCGATTCACCGCAGGACCTTCGTAAAAAACTTTTGGGACGGAAGGGTGAGGACCTCACCTGCAAATATCTTAAAAAGCACAGGTACCGCATTTTAGCGCGCAACTATACAACGCCCTACGGCGAGGCCGACATCGTGGCGCTCAGCCCGGATGGCTATACCTGTTTTGTGGAAGTCAAGACGAGGGAGTCGGATGCGTTCGGCCTCCCCGCAGAGGCCGTGACCCGCGAGAAACAGCGCAGATACCGCGGCATTGCAAACTTCTATTGCATGACGAAAAAGCGCGAACTTCCCGTCCGTTTCGATGTCGCCGCCATCTTTGAGGGCGGGTTGGAATACTTCGAGAACGCCTTTATCTGATTTTCTTTCTTCGATCCTGCCTAAAAGGCAGGAAAATTTATAGAAAAGGCTTGCGTTTTCCATATAATTGTGATATAATCTTGACAACAAAAGAGAGGAATTTGCCCCCATGGGGGCAGTTTGTCATACAAATGACAAACTAAAAAACTCTAAAAGAAAATGTTTTCGCAAGGAAACAAGGAGGTAGTATGAAAGTTTTGAAGAGAAGAGTGGTCACGGCCATGCTGTGCATGCTCTGCGTTGCGGCGTTTGCGCTTGCGATCGTCTTTACGCTGCCCGCCCGCACCGCCAACGCGGAGGAGGAGTTTGTTCCTGCCAACACGGTGACGGTTTCGACAGAGAAGGCTTTGAAAGAGGCCGTCTCGGCAGCGGGAGCGATGCCTACGAAGATCATTCTCGATGGTGACATTGAGATGAACTCCATTTCGAGCGTTGAGGGATGGGAACAATACGAGCTTGTTATCGGAACTCAACAAAATATTCAAATAGATCTCGCAGGGCATATTCTTACTTGCTTGCCTAATCCTTCCGCATATTGTGTGATTCAAAATTGGGGTAAGCTGTCCGTTATTGATTCGTCTGGAAATTACAAGGGCGCAGTCGAATCGCATGGTTATATTTCGAATGCAAAATGGCGTCCGACCACAGCTATCAGTAACTCTGGCACACTTACCGTCAATGCGAGCGTTAGAATTGTAAAACCTGAGAGCTCTGCCGATCCCGGAGATGTTAGGTATTATACTACAACAACAATTGTTAATGCTAGGGTTATAAATAATACTTTGTATATTCCATCCTCAGATGAAGAAGACCAGAATATTTATCCAGTCTCACTCACAATCAATGGGGGCAATTTCGAACTTTTCAAAATAACAAAATCAAATGGAGAAGATACGGGTATTGATCAACTTTTCGGAATCCAAGGTGCCGATCTTACGGTCAATGGCGGTACATTTGCCAACCATCGCAATGCGCCGCTGAGTTATAGCGAAAATCCACACTATGTTGGCAACTATGGGTTCCTCGCCGAACTTACAAGTTTACCTAAACAAACCTCCGAGATAGAGGCAAAGATAAAGGACGATCGCCAAGTTGACATTAAAATTACCGGCGGCGATTTTGTTGAAATGGGGCCGAAAAACACAAGTATTGTCTATATTTATAGTTATCAAGGTCCCGGTGGAAACAATTCGAAAAAAATTGATGGCGAAAATTTTACCATCACCATCAGTGGCGGTGATTTTGCCTGTGATTTTTCAGCATATGCGGCAAATGGCTATTGGATGGAGCCAGTTGTAGAAAGTTCCACGTTTACTTATTATACGGTAAAAAAGGTAAACATGGATGCAGTCGCTGCGACCGTGACGGTCGGAGGGACAACTACGAATTATCTTTCTTATGAATCTGCATGGACAGCTGCCAGAAAGATGTTTGGCGATTCGCGTATTGTTACGCTTCTCAAGGATGATACCGTAAAAAATCTTGACTTGAACAACGTGAACGGTGATATGATTATCGAGCTCAACGGTCATAAACTGACGATTGAGCCTGACTCGAGCGTCACCTACAAAAAGTACTTTACTCCGAGCAGCAATTCTTCGTACAAAAATAGAGTTGTCATTCAGGATACGAGTGGGCAGGGCGGCGAGTTGATCTTGTCCGACAAAAACGGCCACCAGTCGAGAAAAGCGTTTATTATGTTGGATTCGAATGGCAACACACACTATGAACTGCGTAGCGGCACGATTCGCCTTACGGGCATGCTCGATGAACAATATCATGACATGACGTCCACAAAGCTGAAGCAGGCACATAACGTTATTTCCAATAATTGGGAACTTGCAATGTATCAAACACTGTTTGGACTTGATCTGAGCGGCGTATATAATGCGAGTGCCGCCAAGGACTTTTATGAGAGCCATAGAGAACAGTATAAGAACTTTGTGGTGATCAAAGGCGGTAATATCATTTCGGATCTTACTTGTGGCACATATGGGTCGCAGATTGGTGATTTGTTCTACTGGCAAGCATGCAGCTCATTGGATCCTACAGAGTATGACTTTGACTATACAACACCGTCGAGCGACTATGTTCCCTACAAAAACGAGATATTTGTTGTCAATCTTGAAGAATATCTCCAAGACGGCATCAAGGCGTGCCGTTTCTCGTGGGACTTCAACGAACTCGTTTCCGCCAAGGGTCTTTCGTGCAGTGGCGGCAATGGCAGATATATTGTTTCCAAGATAGACGAAAGTGAGAACTTCCTCGTGAATTCCACTGCTCAAAAATACAATAAGCTTTCTGATGCGCTCTCTCATGCGGCGGAGAAGGACACGATTTCTGTTCTTCAAGATAACCTCACGGTAGAGGATTCGACTACGCTAAATGGCATCGCGCTCGATCTCAATGTTTCGCTTAGTCTTCAAATTAACTTTGCGCAGGGCATCACGCTCGGGGACGGCGCCTCGATCGCCAACGGTACAGTTTTTGGTAATGTTACGGTGAATGGCGATTCTTCATTGAGTAATATGACTCTAAACGGCAATGTGAATATAGAATCAGGCATGCTCGCAATCGACAGCGGAACTTACAATGGCACATTCATCGTTGAGGATGGCTCCATGAAAGTATCGGGAGGTTCTTTCTTGGGGAGCCAGGCTGAAGTGTTAGAAAGCTATCTGGGATTTGCGCTCGGATTGTATAAGAAAGAGATTGGCGATTATGACAAGGATACGCTGTACGATGTGAAGATTGCACCGAATCTTGCTGCACAAAAGTGGTATACGGGGTGTTCCGAAGCGGGGAACTTCACAATCGGAAGTGAGGCTGAATGGAACTACTTCTCTACATATGTTAACAGCGGCATCGATCAATTTGCAAACAAGACGGTAAGCCTGACGGCACCCCTTGATTTTAACGGATCGCAAGAGGGCATTTCACTTTTTGCGGCGCGTGAGACGGCAAAACCGTTCCTTCCGGCGGGCAATCTGACGTATCCATTTTTGGGTTCTTTTGATGGAAACAGACATGAGATCAAGGGCATTGTCGCTCGCGAAAAGCTCGTTGGGCTCTTTGGCTACACGAAAGGTACAACCAAGGTGAGCAATGTTACTGTTATTGGCTCCACTTTCACCGTGGGGAATGGTTATCTTGACGAACTCAATGCCGGCGCGGGGTACCTTGCGGGCGGCGCAATCATCGGGGAAGGCTACAACGGAACCGTTCAAAACAATATTGTACTCAATGACGTTACTGTCGATTTTGATATCAATGGCTATTCGATTTTCAGCGGCGCAATCATCGGGCACACTTGGGGTGGCGTTACGGTTGAAGATTTGAATATGACGGGATCTTCCGTATCGAGCAATTGGAAGGCGGGCGGTTTGGTTGGCTATTATGAGGGTAATTTCACTTTGACGGACAGTGATATTTCGGAAGTTGACGTTGAAACATTTGATTCCTTCTTCGCCCCGGGTGTTGTGGCGGGGCATGCGAATGGTAGTAAAACATCCCTCGAAAACTGCAAGGTAGAGGCGCCCGACCAATCCCTGATCGGAACGTCGTATTCTGGGAATTCAAAGAATGTTGTAATTACAGGATCCAAGACGGATATCCATGTCCAGTCGCTTGGAACAAATTCTATGGGAAGCGTTGAGATCGAACTTTCAACGGATGAAGATGGCAATTCTTCGCAGGTGCAGTTCTCTGTGGGCGCGAGTGGACTTCCTTCCAATTTGACTGTCACCCAAAACGGCGATAGCGTAGATCTTACGGGTGACCTCAAAACTGACCCCGAAAACGGTAGTTTCATTTTCGAGGCCGATCCCAAGGATGTGGATTTGTATAAAGGGAATGCGGATGAGTCTGTCCATGTCGGCAGCTATGCGACGATTCAAGAAGCTATTGACGCGGCTCTTTCGGGGGAGATTGATGGCGACCGTATCTATTTGCAGAACGATGCAAACGGAGATGTCAAATTCAACGGCAATGAGAAGAGTATCACGATCAATCTTCTCGGCCACACCCTTACGGGCACGATCACGGTTGAGAGCGGCACGCTTATGCTCGAAAACGGCACGGTGAACGGTTCGATTACGGTCAGTGGCGGCACACTCACCCTTGTGATCCCTAAGCTCGGGGAGGACGAAACGGAGATCAAAGAACTTAAAATCACGGCGACGAGCGGAAAGGCGATCGACGGCGAGTATACCGTCGAGAAGAACGGCAACGATGTCTGCGTTCGCGAGAGCGACAATGAGATCTATCTCGCCAAAGATCACGATTTCACGACGTATACCGCAGAAGGCGCGGTCATCACCGTTTCCTGCAAGCATGACGGCGAGGTTGCGGGGACGATCACTCTGAAAGCGGAAAACTTCACCTATGACGGTAATGCACATCCGGCTACGGTCGCAGTGGATCCCGAGGGACTTGTTGACACGCCCGCGATCACTTACAGATACAGCACGACCGCGAACGGAACGTATACCGAGCTCGAAGGGGATCTTCCTATGAAGAGCGGCTACTATGAGGCCTCCATTACCGTCAATGGCGTAACCGTAAGCGTGAAATTTGCTTCCTTGCAGATGGGCGTCATCGTGAGCGACATTACAGTGGGAGAGGTCGTTTACGGCGACCAAACGTTGGCAGCGACGAGCTTTACGGTCAAAACAACGGATGGGGAAGTTCTTCGCGCGGAGGACTTCACCCTTACGGTGACGTTGAAGAAGTCGGATTACGGCGTTGGAGATCAGGTGGCGCTCATCACGGCGCTTTCCCTTGGCGGCGATGCGGCGGCGAACTACACGCTTGCAGCCGCGGGGCAACAGGCGTTCTTGGAGATCACGGTGACGCCCGCAACGCTGTATGTGAGCGTCAACTCGCAGGGCGAAGTGACATACGACGGCTTCGTGAACGGCGAGGACGAGAGCGTGCTTTCTGGCGAACTTGTGCTGGAACGCAAGGGGAACGTTGTGACGCCGAGCGGCCTTGAAAGCGAGAATTACAACATCGTCTTTGTGAGCGGGACGGTGGGGGACACGGCGGATCTGACGGCGCTGTGGATCGCACTTGCGACCGTGGGCGCCGCGGCGATCGTGGCAGCCGGTCTGTTCATCGGATTGAGAAAGAAGAAGCAATAAGGTTTGGTAAAATCAGAAGGCCTGCCGCATCTGCGGCAGGCCTCTTTTGTATCATGGTGAATTATACGAGAACTCCCTGCTCTTTCTATAATAGGAATCGCGCGCAGCCGCATGACGGAATCGGGAGATTTCGCCGAACAAAAGGGCCTTACTGTTGGGGTAAGGCCCTTTTGTCTTGTGGATTTTTGTCGCGTTACAGGCGGATTTACTCCGTTCAGACCGCTGCGGGATCGGCGCCGGTCGCCCGGAAGGAGTAATTGACCTTGTAGGAGTAACTTCCTCCGTCGCCTTTTTCGGAAATTTTGAGATGCAGATAGTAGCTTCCTTTTTCGATTTCTGCCTTGAAAAAGTCGAAGCAATATCCTCTTTCATCATAGGATAGGTCGGATTGTTTCGTCAGAGAGACCTCGTTCCAATCGGAATCGTAGAGTGCGAAAGCCCCTTCGGGACTGCGCGGATTCCAACTGTTGCTGCCTAAATAGTATGTGCGCGTGAAGGTGATCGTGCCCGCCGTATCGAAATCGAGTTTACAATAATATTCGATCGTTTCTCCGAGCGAAGTGCGCATGTACGTCTCACCGTCGCCGAAGAAGGAGAGGGGCATATCTTCGGGGGAAGCGGGGTACTCTTTTGTGCCGTAGACGAGTTCTCCCTCGGTAATATCCGCACCCTCATACCCGCAGACTGTACACTTTTTACTAACTCTTGTTTCGTCGGGGAAGCCGATGTGGTGGATGATCTCCGGTTCCCCGTATTCATAGGTGTGCTTTGCTTCCTTGAACCGCTTTTCCGCCATGAGGCATTCAAATTCGGTACATGTCTTCCAATGGGAATTCTCATCGTTCGACCAGCCGTCCATGAAGGTATGCTTTCCCTCTTCGATGGACCGTACGATCATCGGAATGGTGACCGCACCGATGATCGACACAACGATGGCGACGCCGAGCGCTACGCATAAAATAGCCAATTTCTTTTTCTTCACGTTTTTCTTCTCCTTATTGAGTGATTAACTTCATTATAATCTTACAAAAGTAAGAAGTCAAGCATAAACACTTACATTTGTGAGAAAATTTTGGTATGCAGAATACATTTGGACAAATCCTGCGGGAACTTCGGTTGGAGAAGGGGATCGGGCAGGAGCAACTTGCATCGGAGATCCATGTCAGCAAAGGTATCATCAGCCTGTGGGAAAACGGACTGCGGGAGCCCATCATGTCCAATCTCATCGCGCTTGCCGATTTTTTCGGGGTCACGATCGATTATCTGACGGGTCGTGAAATGTAAGGACTGCGGCGTGATGTAATGCGTCGGACATTCGGTTTGGCATGGTAGATCCCGGACATGGGTGGGGCATTTTCGACCAAGCCGTGTAGCGGCGCGTGGAGAGATCTCAGTTTTTTCGTCAGGACCCCTTTCCCCCGCTGCGCGGGTACTTTCCCCGAGAGGAACAGGAAGTGGGACGGCGGATACCCCGACATAGACAAAAGGGCCTTACTGTTGGGGTAAGGCCCTTTTTCTTGTGGATTTTTGTGGGCTTCCGATCTGCTCGGCCGATGTCCGGATTTGGAGATCAGTCGGCCTTGAAGGGCAGAAGGGAAGCGACGCGGGCGCGCTTGATCGCAACCGAGAGCTCTCTCTGATGCTTGGCGCAGGTGCCCGTCATGCGGCGGGGGAGGATCTTCCCGCCCTCGGCGATGAACTTCCTCAGCTTTGCCGTATCCTTGTAGTCGATGGCGATCTTCTCCTGACAGAAGAGGCAGACCTTCTTATAATTTTGCTTTTTGAAGCCGCGCTTCGGGCGTTCGCCTCTCTCGGGGCGCTCGCCTCTCTCGCCCTTTTCACGGGGAGAAGCGGGAACTTCCTCGGCCGTCTTTTCTTCTGCCGCGGTCTCCTCGACTTCGACTTCCTTTACTTCGTCTTCCATAACGATGTCTCCTTAATGATTGAATTTGGTTGGAGCCTTGCGGTTAAGGCAGGGCTCGATGGGCCCGCCTTGGCTCAGAACGGGATATCGCCGTCGTCATCGAAGCTTTCGAGCGTCGGCTTTTTCCGTGCGGGGGCCGCGGGCGTCGGCGTGGGGGCGGGTGCATCGTAGAAATCGTCTCCGCTCTGAGGATTTCTCGTCATGAGAAATTCCACGTCCTGCGCGATGACGTCAACCGCGGTGCGGCGGACGCCCTGATTGTCCTCATAGTTGCGGACCTGAACGCTCCCCGAAACGGCCACTTTGCTGCCTTTCTTCACGTATTTTGCGATGGTATCGGCAAGGCCGCGCCATGCGGTGACGTTGAAGAAGTCGGTCTGGCGTTCGCCGTCGGAGGAGGTGTAGGTGCGGTTTACCGCAATCGCGAAGTGGCAGACGCTCACTCCGCCCGATGTCTCCGTGAGTTCGGGATCGCGCGTGAGATTTCCGATCAAAAACACCTTATTCATTTACTTTTCCTCTACTTTTGTAATCATGCGGCGGAGAACATCGCCCGAGATCCCCGCAACGCGGTCAAGCTCGCGGACGACAGCCCCGTTTGCCCGAAACGACATCAGCGCGAAGAAAGCATCCGTCTTGTACGCAATGGGGTAAGCCGTCTTTTTGACGCCCCATTTGTCGGTTGCTTCCACCTCGCCGCCCATGGAAGTGACGATTTCGGCATACTTGTTGAGTTCGGCCTCTCTCGCTTCCTCTTCCATGTCGCTTCTGAGCAGAATGAGCATCTCGTACTTCTGCATATTCTTTTACCTCCCGGTCTTATTCGGCGTATCTTTCCATACGCAAGGTTGCGACTTTTTGCTTTTCTATTATACAGGTTTTTTTCTGTAAAGTCAACGCGTTTCCGCAGGGAAACGCGCAACTTTTTTCTCGATTACGGATTTACGGATGCAGAATGCTGTCCGTATATGTTTTGAGCTGGCTGTTGAGCGCGTTGATGAGCGCGACCGTCTCGCTCAGTTTCACCTCGATGAGGTTGCGGATCGTCCGCTCTTCCGATCCGTTTTCAAATGTGATCCCGTCGGGGAAGATGACCTCATTTGTGAGGTCGGCATACGGATTGCTTTCAAGCAGGCCGTAGAACCAGAGCTCCGCGAACATCAGATCCTGCATATCTTTGGAGATGTCCGTGATGAGGCCGTCCATTTCGAGGATGGGGGTCTCGGTCATGGGCTGCCCCGCTTCGTTGTTTTTGCCGAGCAGGAGGTACCACACGCCCGAGAGATAGCGGTCAAGCTCGACCTCTTCGCCCGCGACGTTATTGTAATAGTAGTGCGCCGTAACCTGCTCTTCGGTAAAGAGGGTCTCGCCGTCCGAATAGCGTTCGAGGACGGGGACGCGGCGGATCACATAGCGCAGATCCGAGCCATGGTCGTGGCGGACGATCTCGCCCTCCGCGAACACGTAGGGTTCGCCCTCTTCCGTCGTGTAGGAGACGACGACGCTCTCCACGTCCACGCGCTCGCCTTCCTCGTCGAGATAGTATTCGCTGAACTCGTCGCTCAGGATCTCATACTTCTCGGTGTCCACGGCCTCATCGCCGACGCTGCCTTTCTCGTAGTCATAGACGCGGTACTCCGTGACGGGCAGGAGGGTGAGCCTCTCCTCGAAGTAGAAGCCGCCTTTGCCGTCGCCGTGGACGGCTTCCGTCACGGGCGACATGCTATCCGCAACGTAATAGCCCTTGGTGGCCACTTTGCCGCCTGCGGTGAGGTACCGCTTGACGAGAGGGGAGCTCTCCGTGAACTTCACCGCCTGAGGACGGTATGTCTCTGCGTTATATTCCTGTTTCAGATAGTTGGGCGTTGTTCCGTCTGTCTTTCCGAAGTAGGCATTCTTCATATCCTCATACGTCTTTCCGTCCGTCATCTCCATGTAGGAATAGACCTGATCCGCAAAGACTTCGCCGATCGTGAGACCCTTGATGTCGTCTGCAAGGGAGACGAGGGTGCTGTCCGCGAGGTGCGCAAGGATCTTGTTGCCTGCGAGCTCTTCCGCGCTGAGCACGTCGGAGAGGCGCAGATCGTCGATCGCGCTTTGGATATTGCCGATCGGGACGCCGCGGAGGGCGGCGAGGATGCCCGTCGAATCTTTGAGGTCGAGCACGTCGTCGAGGTTGAGTTCGTTGATCTTATCCTGTTTGGAGAGGTCCTCGATGCGCCAATCCGAGAGCGCGGTGAGCAGCTGCGAGGGATTTTCCGCATCCGGGTCGAGGAGCTTGCCGATTTTGAGCCGGTTGAAGCGGCTCGGGGTGGAGAGGTCGCCGATCGTCCAATTTGCGACGGTGCGGATGAAGGCGGAGGAGGATTCGTCCACGACGAGGATATCGGAGACGCGGAGGCTCTCGATCACTTTCTGATCTTTGAGCTCGCCGACGGAGTACCCCGAGAGCGCCTTCACGATGGCGGAATCGCCTTCCTGCGCGGTGATGATGTCGCCGATGAGGAGGCTGTCGATCTTCGTCTCGTCGCCGAGGTCGTCCACCGTCCAATCGGCGATGGCCTTCAAGAGCCCGTCGGCGTTCTCGGTGTCGATGACGTCCGAGATCTTCAACCCGCTCACGAGCTCGTCGCCCTTCAAGTCTGCGACGGTGCGCTTGGAGAAGCCCTCCTGCATGGTCACGGTGCCGTCGGCATTCTTGACCCAGCGGGTGACGGTGTCCGTCACGGCGCCGCTCTCGTCCAGGACGTCCTCGGTCTGAGGCCCGTAGAGAACGTAGTAAATGATGTTTTCGGAGTTTGCCTCGGGGGGACCCATGAGCGCCTCGATTTCGAGCCCCTGAATGAGATCGTCGGAGTGATAGATGAGCTCGTTGGCCGTGGTCGGCTTGTGGTCGCCGAGCATCTTGATCTTGCCTTCTTCAATCGTGTAAGCGCTGCCGTAGTTGCCGTATGCGAGCGCATACATGACGTCTCCCACGACGTCCTCTTCCGTCAGACTGCCGGTGTTGAGGCCGAGCATGGTGCCCACGCCGAGCGAGTTGAGGAGATCGTCCACCCCCTCCTGCGTCTGCAACTTGCCGACGGTGGTGACGGCTTCCTCGTTGAGGACATGGATGGAGCCGTCCGCTTCAAATTCATAGTCCACGCCCTCTTCGCCGTAGCAGAGCGCGAGGAGGAGATAGCTCGCGTCCCGGTTGAGGTTCAAAACCTTGCCGAGCTGGATGTTCACCAAAACTTCGTTTTCCATGTAGTCCGCAAGGTGGTCGAAGTTCGTGGCGGTGAGCGAAGTTCTGTCGAGTTCGATGCCCAATTCCTCCGCCTGCGTGATGAGCTGGTCAACCGCCTCCCCGATATAGGGAGAGTATTTTTCGAGGTCGCCGATGGAGACGGCGGGGAAAGCTTCCACGATGGCGGACGCCTCTTCGAGGAGCTGCCGCACGGTGAGCCGCGAAGCCTCATCCGAGATATACCGATCGTACTCCTCGGAGCTGATACCGAGAAGCTCCAACGCGTCCCCGAGGGGTTTGCGGGAGATTTGGGAACCGAAGTATGCGCCCGTGCCGATGATCCCGCCGAGGGCGAGGATCAGGCCGAGAAGAAAGGCGAGCACGACCGCCAAAATGCCGCGGAACCTGCCGCGGGGCATGTAGTGCGCGCGGGGGTAGATCTTGCCCTCCTCCACGAGCCGCTGTTCGAGGGCGATCTTTTCGCGGTCGTCGAGCCGCTTCCGTTCGAGCTCGGATTCGCGCCTCTGCTGCTTTCTTTGCTGGTTGTTGGTTTTCGCCATTGGACACCTCTTTTTATGGATTCACAGAGTTTTTTTCGTGAGTCTGGTAGTCAGACAAACTTATTATAGTACGCATGCGCGAAAAATGCAAGCGTTTTCGGAAAAATAAATGTGGAAGAATCTCCCGCGCCGCAAATCAGTCGGGATCGTCGTCGGCGGGCGGAAGGACGTCCGTGCCGCGGAAGGAATCGAGGCGGCGGCCGATGGCGCCCGTCCGCTTTTCCGCGCTGTCCACCGCGTCCTGCGCCTCCTGCAACTTTTTCCGCGTCTTTTCGAGCGCTTCGGCGAAGCGGGCAAAGTCGTGGCGGAACTGTTCGAGCATGGCCCGCAGTTCCCCCGAGCGCCTCTCAATGGCGGCGGTGCGGAAGCCCGTTTGCAGGGTGGAGAGCAGGGCGGCGAGGTTGGTGGGACCGCACACGATGACGCGGCGGCTGTGCAAAAAGTCGCCGAGTCCGTCCATCCTCATGACCTCGGCGTACAGCCCCTCGGAGGGCAGATACATGAGCGCGAAGTCCGTCGTGACGGGCGGAAGGATGTATTTTTTTGCGATGGAGTCCGCCTGCAACTTCACGGCGCGTTCGAGGTTCTTCCTCGCCTGTTCGGCGCCCGCGCGGTCGCCCCGCTCGGAGGCGGAAACGAGCCGTTCGAACTCCTCCACGGGGAATTTGCTGTCGAGGGGGAGATATACCGTCTCGTCCGTGCCCGCGGGCAGACGGATGGCGAAGTCGGCCAAAGACCCGTCTAACGGGTTGAGCCGCACGCTGCGCTCGTACTGCCCCGGGGCGAGCATCTGGGCGAGGAGGGCGTCGAGCTGGGCCTCTCCCCACGTGCCGCGCAGCTTCACATTCGTAAAGACGCGGTGGATGTCCGAGACGTTGGAGGAGAGCGCCTTCATTTCTCCCACGCTCTCATACATCTTTTCCAGCCGCTCGGAGATGCGGGCATAGCTCTCGGTGAGCTTGCCGTCGATGGAACTCGTGAGCTTGTCGTCCACCGTCCTGCGGATGCGTTCGAGGTTCTGGGCGTTGCTGTCTACGATGTACTTCATGTCATCGGTGAGCGTCTTTTGGATATAGCCCAAGCGGGACTCCGTGGCGCGGTTGAGGCTGTCCATGGAGCGGGCGGTGTAATCGGCGAGTTTGGAGGCCTCGTCCACCCGCTTCTCGATGCGGGTGAGAGCGTCTTTGTCGGTACCATGTCTGAGTTTAAATGCGATCATAACGGTCATGCCCAGCGAGAGAGCAGACAGGACCGCGGCGATCGCAACGAGCGCTGTGATCATCCTTTCCTCCTTTGCAATGGCGCGCCTCTTCGCGGTTTCGGGGCGCTATCCCATTCTCTTTTCAATGAATTTTTCCAGCTTTTGCCGCGTATTCCTGCTCCCGTCCTCCGTGCAGAAGTCGAGCAGGAGGGCGAGCATCTCCGCCGTTTTCTCCCGCGGCACGCCAAGCCTCTGCAAGTCGGCGCCGTTGAGCGCGAGCTCTTTTACGGCAAAGGGCGTCCCCTCCGCCCGCATTTCCTCCAAGACGCGCTCCCACTTGACCACGGTGGGGGCGGGGGAGAGGTCGTCCTTGCAGGCGGAGAAGTCGGCCTGTTTGAGCGCGAGGAGCATGGGGAGCCTGTCGCCCATGCGCACGATCTCCCTGCGGACTTTTGCCGTCCGCATGCGGCAGTCGAAGTCGCGCATGTGTTCTTGCACGAGGAAAACCGTATCCTCGGTAAGCCGTACGGGCGCACGGAGGCGGGCAAGCATCTCGCCCGCAATGCGCGCTCCCTCTTCGGAATGATGGAAGAAGTTGCCGTCCCTATGGAAACAGTAGGGCTTGCCCACGTCGTGCAAAAGGGCGGCAAAGCGGATCTCGGGCGGGGCGTACCGCACACAGCGGAGGGAATGGTCGAGGACGTCATAGGCATGGAAATCTACCCTCTGCGAAAGCCCTTTTCCCGCCGCGAGCTCGGGCATGGTATGGTCTAAAACCGTCGTATCGCGCAAGATCTCCAATCCGCGGAGGGGCGCTTCCGCCTCCCCGTGTTTGCCGTCGGAGAGGAGCAGGAGCCTGAGTTCGCAAAAGATCCGCTCGGGGGCGATGTCCCGAATGAGCGCGGCATTGCGCGCCGCACCCGCGAGCGCTTCTTCGTCGGGGGAGAAGCCCGTCTGGGCGGCGATGCGGGCAAGGCGCATGAGGCGCAGCCCGTCCTCCCCGAACACCTTCTCGGCCTCGCGCACCGTGGCGAGCCTGCGGGCATGGATATCGGCGACGCCGCCGAGGGGATCGACGAACTCGCCCCGCCCGACGTCGTAGTAGACGGCGTTGGCCCTGAAATCCCGCCGCTTTGCGTCGCGCACGATGTCGTCCGTGAACGTGATCTCCGAGGGAGTGTGCAGCCCGCGCACATAGCGGTCGGAGCGGAAGCGGGTAAACTCGTATCCGCGCCCCTCTTCATCCTCCAACTTCACCGTTCCCGTGCGGCGAAAGACCGCGCGCACGCGAAATCCGAGCGGTTCGGCCGCCGCGGTGAGGGCGTCCTCCGCCATGGGGGAGGAGAGATCCCAATCCGTCTGGTCTCCGATGGGGTATCCCGCGAGAAAGTCGCGCACGCTCCCTCCCACGAGGTAGAGAGGGGAGCCGCACGCCTCCGCGAGTCGGATGAGATTTTCCGGCAACTGTCTGCGCATAGTTTGTCCTTCAAGCGGATCGGGGATCCGCTTTCGGAAAATTTTTCCGAAAACAGTATAGCAAATTCCGAAAAAAATTGCAATTCCCCGAAAGATATTGTATAATATGTTCCGGGAACTTTTACGCACGGAGAAAGCCGATGCTGCATTTTATTGTCAATCCCCGCGCGAAGAACATCGAAAAACTTCGCAAAGAGCTCGAAGCCCGTCTGCAAGAAGAGGGGGTTTCCTACGAGTTCTATACGGGAACGGATCGGGAGGACGCCCGCGCGCATGTGAGGGAGATCACGGCGGCGGGGGAACAGACGGTCGTCGCGGTGGGCGGCGACGGAACGGTGAACGACGTCCTCGGCGCGATCGCAGAACCCGAGAACGTGAAATTCGGCGTCATCCCCGCGGGGACGGGGAACGACTTTGCCGCCGCGGCGCACATTCCCGAGGGGCTCGCGGCCCTCGAACTCATCCTGCACGGCGAGCCGAAACAAACGGATTTCATCGCCTGCGAAGGCGGGCTGCGCAGCATGAACATCGCGGGGCTCGGCATCGACGTAGACATCTTGCAGCGCTGCAACGCGATGAAGCACGGCGGCGCCAAGAGCAAGTATTTCCGCAGCCTTCTGGCCTCCCTGAGGAAGTATAAGGGGCAGGAGATCGAAGTGACGCTGAACGGAGAGACCCATACCATGTCCGCGTTGATCGCCGCAGTTTGCAACGGCACCATGCTCGGCGGAGGCATTCCGATCTGCCCCGCCGCCATGATCGACGACGGGAAACTCGACCTCGTGCTCATCCGCCAGCCCAAGCGCTGGAAGATCCCTTACTATCTGATTCAGCTCATGCGGGGCAAGGCGCTCGGCCTTCCCGTCGTCCGGCATATCCTCTGCGAACGGGTGCGTATCGTGCAGAAGGAGGGGGCCGTCGTACAGCTCGACGGGGAGCTCTTCCCCTCCCAAGTGCTCGACGCGCGCATCGAACGCGGCAAATTGAAAATGTACCGAGGGTGACAATGAATCTGTATCGCGACGTCCTCAACAGCATTCCCACGGCGGCGATCGTCGTCGACAAAAATCTTCGCGTGCGCTATATGAACCGCGCCTTCGGGGAATATTTCCGCGCGGGCAAGATGAAGGGGACGCTGCGCGACGTGACGAATTGCGGCAAGAACGAGGGCGCGTGCGGCGAGGGCGTGCAGTGCGCCTATTGCCCCCTGCGCAACCTCTTTCTCGAAGCGGCGCGGTCGGGCAAGACGGCGTTCCGCAAGATCATTCTCGGCAGCGGCGGAGAGGGGCTCGCCCTCCGCATGAAGGTGGAGCCGCTCGGGAAATTCCTTCTCGGCATCATCGACAACGCCTACGAGACGGAGATCGCCCGCGAGCTGCACTCCGCAAAGAGCATCCAGCAGAGGCTGCTCCCTCCCGCAGCGGGCAGGGGCGGCGTGCCCTACTCCTTCACCTATATCCCCTGCCGCGAGATCGGCGGGGATCTGCCCGACGTCTATGAAGTCGGGGGAGACACCATGGGGTTCTTGGCCGACGTCTCGGGCAAGGGCGTGGCCGCGGGCATGCTCTCCGCCTTCGTCAAGGCGGGGTGGGATAAGAGCGATCCATCCCCGGCGCGCGCGCTCTGCGGATTGAACGCCAAATTTCAGGAACTCAACCTCGACGAGCGCGCCTATGTCACGGCGGCCGCCGTGCGCATCCGCCGCGAGGCGCAGGAGATCGTCTATTGCCTTGCGGGGCACAACGCCCCCATGCTCCTGAAAGGGCGGGAGGGGATCGCCGAGATCGACATGAACGCCCCGCCCGTCTCGAACTGGATCCCCTCCTTCCGCTATGAGGACAGAAGGCTCGGCTATGAGAAGGGCAGCATCCTCGTGCTCCTCACGGACGGCGTCACCGAGAGCAGGAGCCCGGACGGGGAGGAATTTTCGTTGGAGCGCGTCGAAGAGATCTTGCAGCGCTCGGAAAATGCCGAACGGTTCATCGAGCGGCTGAAATCGGCGCTCAAAGACTTCTGCGGCGCCTTTGCGGACGACATCACGGCGATCGCATTCGATCTGTAATTGCGTTTTTCCCACGAAAAAAGCGCTCCCCGCGGGGAGCGCTTTTGCGCGATGCGATCATTCAAAGAGAAGTTTGTTGGTAAGAGCAACGCAGACTGCGTCGATCCAGTGGATGATCGGGATCCAGGAGGTGAAGGTGACGATCAAGGCCACAACGAGGCTGATCACATCCTTCTTCTTCAACCAAGCCGTCCATCTGACGAGGATCTCGACGACCCAGCCGACGAAGGGGATGATGAGCAGAATTATCTGAATCAATTTGTCTTGATCATGAAACCACTTGTCGAAGTTCATAATGTTTTTTCTCCTTTTATTTTGATAATATGATTCTACACACTTCGCGGGAATTTGTCAAGTGTTTCGCAATGATTTTTTGCAAATCTTTCACAGAGCCGCCCGCCGGAATGTTTCGCCCGTTTCGACGTCCTTCCACGATAAGATATTCCCCTCGATGACGAGATATGCATGCGGAGAATTTTCCTTGGGAATGGAGACGGAACCGCAGTTCACATAGAGATACCCGTCCCGCTCCTCGAACGCGGGAACGTGGAAGTGCCCGTTGACGAGGACGTCTCCGCCCGAAAGGCGCGCGGGGAGTTTGTGGCCGTGCGTCAGAATGAGCGTGCGGCCGCCCAGCGGGAGGACGGCGAAGTCGCTCTCGATGGGGAAGTCGAGGACGAGGGCGTCCACGTCGCTGTCGCAGTTTCCCCTCACGCAGAGGATGTGCTCCCGGAGCGAGTTGAGGATGTCCGCGCAGGCGAGGGTATCGTACTCGCGGGGCAGGGCGTTGCGCGCGCCGTGGTAGAGGAGATCGCCGAGCAGGATGAGCTTTTCGGCGCCCTCTTCCAAAAAGCGCTCCCTGAGCAGGCGGCAGTAATACGCAGAGCCGTGGATATCCGACGCGATGATGTACTTCATAGAGATCCTCCTTTTATTGCGCCCTCTTCAAGTCAGCGGGGCAAAGATCATGCACACGCGGCCGAGAAAGCGCACAAACACATTTGTCTTTTTTACTTCGAGGCCCTGTTCCCAACACGAAGAGAAATCGCGTTCGAGGGCAGAGGCCGTCTCGCCGTCCTCGAAGAGCGCCCCGCACTCCGCCTGCACGAAGAGGCTGCGGAAGTCGAGGTTATAGCTCCCGACGAAGCCGATCTTTCCGTCGATCACGGCGCTTTTGGCATGCAGAAAGCCCGCCGCGTATTCGCGCACCCGCACGCCCCGCCGCCCGAGTTCGCGCGCATACGCCCGCGTGAGGAAGAAAGCCGACTTCTTATCGGGGATGTGGGGGATCATGACGCGCACGTCCACGCCGCGCCGCGCGGCACAGGTCAGCACGGAGAGGAGGGGAGCGGGAAGGGAGAGATAGGGCGTGAAGAGATGCACAGATCGCTCCGCGCCGTCGAAGAGCAGGGGGAAGAGCTGCGCCCCCAGCCGCGTGCCCGCGGTCGTATCCGAGAGCGCAAGATAGGGGATCCCGCGCGTCTCACCTCGCGGGGGCGGCGGCGCGGTTTTCGGACGCTCGGAGGGCCGAAGCGCATACCATGTCCGAAGAAAGAGCTCACAAAACGCGTCGCCTGCGCCCTCCATGCGCACGGCCGTGTCCTTCCAATGGCCGAAGCGGATGCGCTTGCCGATGTACTCGTCGGCGAGATTGATCCCGCCCGTGTAGGCGACGCCGTCGATGACGGCGATCTTGCGGTGATCGCGTTCGAAAAATCCGCGGCCGAACCTGACGCGGCGAAAGACGGCCGCCCGGATGCCGCGCGCCTCCAATTCCGCGGCAAAGCGGCGGGGGAGGGAAAAGCCGCAGCCGAAGTCATCGAAGATGACGCGCACGTCCGCGCCCGCCTTTGCCCGCTCTTCGAGGACGGCGAGGATCTCGCCGAGGAACGCGCCCCGCGCGAGAATGTAATATTCGAGGTAGATGCGCTCCTTGGCCCGCCGTAGGTCGCGCAGCAGCAGTTTTTCCATCTCTTCGCCCACGGAGCAATAGGTCATCCCCGCCGCGCGGCCGGGGGCGATCCCCGTGAGGGAAAGGTTGAGCGAGGCGGCGCGCGCAAACAGGCCTTCGCCGAGCGGGAGGGGCGGATGGGAGATGGGCGGGGAAGCGCGGTCGGCAAAGAAGAGCGCGAGCGCGGGCCCGACCCACGGCAGAAATGCGATGAGCGCAAGTTTTGCGATCTTGCGCTCGGGGATCTCCCGCGAGGCGACCGTCACGGCGGCGGCCGCAAAAGAAAAGGCCCGTTCGGCGAGGGCCGCGGGCGCAAGGAGACGGGGGAGCTTGATCGCGAGGTAGACGGTGAATGCGACTACCATGCCCGCGATCAGTGCGCAAGGAAACAGCCTGCCGCGCAAAAAATACCGAAGTCTGCGCATATGTAAAAGCGCGCTATACCATGTCTACAAAGTTCACCATGTCGGTATCGCGGCCCTGCCGCTCGGCATACTGTTTAAGCAGCGCTTCGAGCCCTGTGGGCTTCAAGTCGTTCGCGCGGAAGAAAGAGAGATCCACGGCCTTGTTCGCCATGAGGTTCACCGCGGTGGGGAGGTAGTCGTGGCCGTTGCTGACGCAGTGGATGGTGGTATGCTTGCGGAAAGCCGCCGTCAGATCGAGGGAGACGAGGCTGTGGCCGGAGCCGTAGACCACGACGTTGCTCTCCCTCGCCGTGAGGCTGAATGCGAGCTCGGGGCTGTTGCCCGCGGCCGTCGAAATATACGCCGTACCGTCCGCAAGCCGACCGCCCGTGAGGGAGGCAACCTCGTCCATGGTATGCTCGTCCGCCGTCATGGCGTAGTAGATCCCGCACTTTCTCGCGAAGGCGATGTTGCTCTCCGAGGCGTCCACGAGAATGGGCGCGGCCTGCTGATAGATGAGGAGCTGGCAGAGCAAGATCCCCGTGAGGTTCGCCCCCACGACGGCGATGTGCTTGCCCTTTGCCGCATCGAGGCTGTCCGAAATGGCCTTTGCGAGCGCGACATGGTGCAAGAGCAGCGCGGACCTGTCGCTGACCGAATCGGGCAGGGCGGTCATGTCCCGCGGGGAGACGGAGACGAAGTCGGAGAGGAACCCGTCTGCGGTGCGGCCGCAGATCTCAAACTCTGGGGCGGAGAAGTCCCGTCTCTGCGTGCCGTCCGTATCCGCGGGGCGGAAGGTATGCAGGAGCACTCTCGTGCCGCGGGGGAAGTAGCCGTCCCCGTCCTCGGAGACCATGCCGACGGCATAGCGGCCGGGGATGATGGGGTACTTCACGTCCGATCTGCCGGAGTAGATCGCGGCGTCGAGGCCGTTCACCATCACCTTTGTCACGCGGACGCGCAGCTTTCCCTCTTCATGCTCGGGGAGGGCGGCCTCTCCGTGGATCAATTTTCCCGCGCCCGTCAGCTTCCACACATTCATTCGGCGATCTCCTACTTTCAATTTAAGCCTGTCTCTTTTCTATTATACAAAAAATGCGTCCCTTTTGCAAGGCTTTTTCGAAGATTTTATCATCTTCTCCTTCTTCGACAAAAAAAACCGCGCTTTTTTTTCCTGTGACTTGAAAAACGGTTGACGGGCTCGAAAAAAACGGATATAATAGTCGGGTATTACCAAGAAATACGGAGCGAGGTGGATATTATGAAATCCGGCATTCATCCCAAGTACCATGAAGTGACCGTCGTCTGCGCCTGCGGCGCTACGTTCAAGACGGGCACCACCAAGGACGCGGAGATCGTAAAGGTCGATATTTGCAGCAAGTGCCATCCCTTCTTCACGGGCAGGCAGAAACTTGTCGATACCGGCGGCCGCGTCGATAAGTTCAAAAAAAGATACGGGATCTAACGCAGCGCAGCCCCATGCTTTGGGGGCTGTTTTGCTATGCGGACGGCGGTCAGAGGCAGCATGAAGAAGAAAACCGATCGGACTTACATAGGCGGACAAGCCGTGTTGCAGGGCGTCATGATGCGCGGCAAGCGCAGTATGGTGACGGTGGTGCGCGGCGATGACGGAGAGCTACAAACGGAAGCTCTCCGTTTAACGCCGCCCGAAAAGCAGAAGAAGTGGAAGCGGCTTCCCTTCCTGCGCGGCGTGGTCAACTTTGTCTCCTC
Source organism: uncultured Clostridia bacterium (assembly GCA_947625605.1). Taxonomy (GTDB): domain Bacteria; phylum Bacillota; class Clostridia; order Christensenellales; family Borkfalkiaceae; genus Gallimonas. Next base: position 59,104 of record CANQOY010000001.1, read on the forward strand.
CCTCGTCACGGGGATGCGGGTCCTGCTGAGGAGCTCGGAGGCGATCATGCCGGACGAGGAGGAGGGGAAGGAGAGCAAACTTTCGCGCTGGATGCAGGAGAAGTGGAAGATCACGACGGGGGATCTGCTCTCCGTATTTTCCACCGCGCTCGGCGTCATCATCGCGATCGCGCTCTTCCTCTTCGTCCCGCAGGTCGTGACGGACGCCATCGCCAAGGCCGCGCCCGCCGTCTCGCGGGACGCGATGTACGGCATCTGGGCCAACCTCATCGAGGGGGGATTCCGCCTCGTCGTGTTCCTCGGGTACATTCTCTTTACGCTCCTGTTCAAATCTCTCCGCGAGACGTACATGTACCACGGCGCGGAGCACAAGACCATCAACTGCCACGAGTACGGGCTCCCGCTCACCGTGGAGAACGTCAAAAAGTGTTCCCGCCTGCACGACAGGTGCGGCACCACTTTCCTCTTCATCGTGCTCGTCATCTCCATCCTCGTGTTCTCCCTCGTGAGCGTGCCGCTCAACATGTTCTACGCGTACATCGGCATCGGCACGGCGGGATTTTGGGACAATCTGATCTCCCTTGCGGTCAAGATCCTCTGCCTGCCCATTGTCGCGGGCGTCTCCTATGAGGTCTTGAAACTCCTCTCGTATACCGATTCGCCGCTCGTCCTTCCCTTGAAGGCGCCCGGCTTTCTCCTGCAAAAACTGACGACGCGGGAGCCCACCGACGAGATGATCGAGTGCGCCATCCTCGCCTTCCGCGGCGTGGAGACGATGGACGCGGATCCCACGGTCCCCGTGCGCTTCTTCGCGACGGAGACCAAACTCTCCAAGCTCATGGCGAGCATGAAGGAGAGCTTTGCGGAGCGGGGGATCGACGCATCGGACGCGGAGTGGATCCTCTCCGTCTCCCTGCACATCCCGCGGAGCGCGCTCTCCGAGGAGCGGCGCATTTCCCGCGCCGAGTGCAAGAAGATCCTCGCGATCTTTCACGAGCGGCTCACGGGCAGACCCCTTTGGTACATCATCGGCGATACGGAATTTTACGGCTATCTCATCAAGGTGGACGAGCGCGTGCTCATTCCGCGCCCGGAGACGGAGATCCTCGTGCAGCACGCGGTGGCCTCTCTCAAAGAGGGGGACAGCGTGCTCGACCTCTGCACGGGCAGCGGGGCAGTCGCCGTCGCCGTCGCATGCGAGGCGGCCAAGGATAAGAACGTCTCCGTCACGGCCTGCGATATCTCGGAGGACGCACTCGCCCTCGCACGGGAGAACGCGCGCATCAACAAGGCGAGCGTCACATTCGTCAAGAGCGACCTCTTCGAGAGCGTCCACGGGCGGTTCAACCTCATCACGGCCAATCCGCCCTATGTGAAGCGGGGCGAGATCGCCTCCCTCCCCGAGGACGTGCGCAACTTCGAGCCGCACATCGCCCTCGACGGCGGAGAGGACGGTCTGGACTTCTACCGCGCGATCGCGGAAAAGGCGGGGCGCTACCTCCTCCGCGGCGGCCTTCTGATCATGGAGTGTGGGGAAGGGCAGGCGCAGGAGATCGTCAAGATCTTCAACAGCGTGTCCCGCTGCGACTATGCCATGGTCGTCAAGGACCTTGCGGGCGTGGAGCGCGTCGTCAAAATAGGTTTTTAATGTTTGCAAAGCTCAAAGACATCACCGCGCGCTACAACGCGCTCACAGAGGAGCTCTCCTCCCCGGACGTCTATCGGGACGCCGCGCGCCTCGCCGCGCTCTCCAAGGAGCGTGCGGAATTGGAGGAGGTCGTCTCCGCATACCGCGCCTACGCTTCGGCCGAGGCCGAAATGCAGTCCTGTTTTTCGGAGGCGGCGCGGGAGACGGACGCGGAGATGGCAGCCATGTACGAGCAGGAGGGCTATGCGCTCAAAGAAAAGCTCTCTTCCCTCCGCAGGGATCTGGAAATCCTGCTCCTCCCCAAGGATAAGAACGACGAGCGGGGATGTACGCTCGAAATCCGCGCGGGCGCAGGCGGCGAGGAAGCCGCGCTCTTCGCGTACGAGCTCTACCGCATGTACATGGCGTACTGCGAAAAACACCGCTTTTCGTGGGAGGTCGTCACCCTCTCCGAGACCGAGCTCGGCGGCGTGAAAGAGGCCGTCGTCCTCATCGGAGGGAGGAACGCGTACAAGCGCCTCAAATACGAGAGCGGGGTGCACCGCGTGCAGCGCGTCCCCGAGACGGAGTCGCAGGGGCGCATCCACACCTCCACCTGCACCGTGGCCGTCCTTCCCGAGGCGGAAGAGGTCGAGGTGCAGATCGACGAAAAGGACGTGCGCGTAGACCTCTTCCGGAGCAGCGGCGCGGGCGGGCAGAAGGTCAACAAGACGGAGACGGCGATCCGTCTCACGCACTTTCCGACGGGCATCGTCGTGACCTGTCAGGACGAGCGCAGCCAGCTCAAAAACAAGGAAAAGGCATACCGTGTCCTCAAATCCCGCCTCTACGACTACTACCAAAGCAGGGCGGCGGGCGCCGAGGCCGCGAACCGGAAGAGCCTCGTCGGCACGGGAGACAGGAGCGAGCGCATCCGCACCTACAATTTCCCGCAGAGCCGCATTACCGATCACAGGATCGGCCTCTCGCTGCACAGCATGGAGGACTTTCTCGCGGGCGATCTCGACGCAATGATCGACGCGCTCGCCCGTGCGGATACGGAGAGAAGGCTCTCGGGCGAGGAAGAATAACATGCCGCGGACGGCACGTCCGCACGGAAAAGCCCGCCTGCGGCGGGCCGTCGTTTTGAATTTGAAAGGGAGAGAGATATGAAAGGTCTTGCAAAGAGGATAACAACGCTGTCTCCGTCGCTCACTTTGGCGATCGGCGCGCGGGCAAAGGCGATGAAGGCGGCGGGGGAGAACGTCATCTCTTTCAGCATGGGCGAGCCCGATTTCCCCACGCCCGCGTACATTGCGGAGGCCGCTGTGGAGGCGATCGCAAAGGGATGCACGCGCTATACGCCCTCCTCCGGCCTCATGGAGCTGCGCCGCGCCGTCTGCGAAAAACTCCGCCGCGACAACGGCCTCGACTACGATCCCTCCTGCGTCATCGTATCCAACGGCGCAAAGCACGCCGTGTTCAACGCGTGTTTCGCTCTCGTGGACGAGGGGGACGAGGTCATCATCCCCGCGCCCTATTGGCTCACATACCCCGAGATCGTCAAGGTCTGCGGCGGCGTGCCCGTCATCGTGAAGGCGGAGGCGGGCAACGGCTTCAAGATCACGCCCGCGCAGCTGAGAGCGGCCATCACGCCGAAAACCAAGCTCTTCATCTTCAATTCCCCGTGCAACCCGACGGGCGCGGTGTACTCCGAGGCGGAGGTCCGCGCGCTCGCGCAGGTCTGCACCGAGGCGGGGATCTATACCATTTCGGACGAGATCTATGAAAAGCTCGTCTATGCAGACGTCAGGCCGTTCTCCTTTGCGGCGTCCTCCGAGGAGGCCAAGGCGCTCACCGTCACCGTAAACGGCGTCTCCAAGACGTACGCCATGACGGGCTGGCGCATCGGCTATCTCGCGGCGCCCGCGGAGATCGCGGCGGCGATCGACTCCTTCCAGAGCCACGCCACGAGCAACGCCAACTCCATCGCCCAATATGCGGCGATCAGGGCGCTCTCCTCCTCCGACGCGGCGGTGCAGGACATGGTATCCCGCTTTGACGAGAGAAGGCGCGCCATGGTCGCGCGGATCGCGGAGATGGAGGGCGTGAGCTGCGTCGTGCCCGACGGTGCGTTTTACGTCATGCTCGCCGTCTCGGGGCTGTACGGCAGGCGCGCGGGCGGGAGAATAGTGCGAAATTCGGTGGACTTCGCGGAGATACTCTTGGAGACCGCCAAAGTGGCCGCCGTGCCCGGAGCCGCCTTCGGCGACGACGACTGCGTGCGGCTCTCCTACTCCCTCTCCATGGAGGACATGCTCGATGGGCTGGACCGCATCGACGCCTTCATCCGCAGCCTCGCATGAGGGGAAAACAAATTCGGATAAATTTTTTTCAAACCCCTTGAAAGTTGCAGGGAAATTTGTTAGAATAGAATCAGGAAATATCGGCCGAAAGGCTTAGGAGGCATTCATGATCAAGATCATATGCGGCCCCAAGGGCAGCGGAAAAACCAAGCAGCTCATCAATGTGGCAAACGAAGCCGTCGCGAACGCGAAGGGCCATCTGGTTTTCATCACCGATACCAAGCGGTATATGTATGATTTGAAGCGCGAGGTCCGCTTCATCGACGTCACCGACTATGCGATCGCGGGGGAGGACGCGCTCTGCGGCTTCGTCAAGGGAACGATCGCGGGCAGTTACGATAACGAATACGTCTTTGTGGACGGCATTGCGCGCATCGCGGGCAAGGACCTCAAAGATATGGCGCAGCTCTTCTATATGTGGGAAAAGGTCTCCGATTTCCGCGGCGTGGAGCTCTGGATCACGTGCAGCTGCACCGAAGAGGAACTGCCCGAGTTTGCGAGAAAATACCTGTAAGAGAAACACGTTCGAGCGATCCGTCCCGCGCATGCGCGGGACGTTCATCTAAAAAAAGGCGGGGAATTTATGAAGTTTGTCAGCACGAGAGGGGGCGAAGAAGTCACGGCCGCGGAGGCGATCGTGAGGGGCATGTCCGAGGACGGGGGCCTCTATGTGCCCGAAACCTTCCCGAAGGTCACGGCGGAGGAGTTCGATCGCATGCTCTCCATGGACTATGCGGAGCGCACCGCTCTCCTTCTCGGAAAATTTTTCGAAGAGTTCGAGGGAGCGGAGCTTCTCGGGGCGCTCCAAAGCGCCTACGCGCAGTTCGAGGGGGAAGACCCCGCGCCGCTGGTGCGTCTGGATAACGGCATGTACATGCTCGAACTCTTCCACGGGCCGACGTGCGCCTTTCAGGACGTCGCGCTCGCCGCATTCCCGCACCTTCTCGACGCGGCGCGCAAGCTCGCAGGCATCGGGGAGGACGCGCTCGTGCTCTCCGCCGCGGGCGGGGATACGGGCAAGGCCGCGCTGGAACGCTTCTGCGACCGCGCGGGCGCAAAGGTCATGGTTTTCTACCCCGAGGAAGGCGTATCCAAGATGCAGAAGTTCCAAATGTGCACGCAGGACGGCGAGAACCTCTCCGTCGTCGCCGTGCGCGGAAGCGGGGACGACTGCCGGGCGGGCGTCGCAAAGGTTCTGCGCTCCGAGGCGTGCAGGGCGGCGGCCCGCGGCAAGGGATATGTGCTCACCACGGCCGATTCCGTCAACTTCGGCCGCCTTGCGCCGCAGATCTGCTACTTCTTTTCCGCGTACTGCGATCTCGTCACCTCCGACCAGATCGCCATGGGGGACAAGGTGGACTTCACCGTGCCCACGGGCAACGGCGGCAATCTCCTCGCGGGATACTATGCCATGCGCATGGGACTGCCCGTCGGGCGGCTCGTCTGCGCCTCCAACAAGAACTGCGCGCTCACGGATCTCTGGAAGGCGGGCACTTACGACGTGAAGCGCCCCCTCTACCGCACGATGTCTCCCTCCATGGACGTGCTCCTCTCGGCGAATGCGGAGCGGCTCATCTTCGAGCTCTCGGGCAGGGACGGCGCGCTCGTTGCGGAGCGGATGAAGGCGCTCTCCTCGTCGGGCAAATACTCGCTCCGCGCCGAGGAGCTCAAAGCGATGAAGCAGATCTTCTTCGCGGGGAGCGCGAGCGAGGACGAGACGGTGGAGTGCGTTTACGATTTCTTTGAAGAGTACGGCTACCCCATGGATACGCACACGGGCGTCGCCATGAACGTCGCGCAGATGTACGAAGCGAAGCTCGAAGAGGATACCATGTCCGAGGTGCACCCCATGGTTGTGCTGTCTACGGCCAGCCCCTACAAGTGCCCGCAAGACGTGCTGTACGCCCTCACGGGCAACGACGTGAAGGACTCCTTTAAGGGCGTGAAGCGCATCCATCTGCTCACGGCGATGAAAGTCCCCGAGCCCATCAAGGCGATCCGCTATAAGCCCATCCGCTTCAAGACGGCGATCTCCGCGGACAAGATCGAAGAGGAAGTCATGAAGTTTCTCGGCTGACTTTGAGCCGAAGAGCGCGGCCCCCCGAATGCGTTTCGGGGGGCCGCGCATGATTTCGGGGCCGTCACACACAATTTTCATGAAAGCGAAGCGCTGAGCTGTTGCAATTTGCGGAAAAATATGGTATACTGTTTCCGTATCATCTGTTTACGGAGTGGATATGGAAAAGAAAGTCGTCTATTCGGCGGTCCAGCCGAGCGGAAATCTCACGATCGGGAATTACATCGGCGCCATCCGCAGTTGGGTGAAGCTGCAAAACGATTACGATTGCTTCTTCGCCATTGCCGATATGCACGCGATCACGGTACGGCAGGAGCCTGCGGAGCTCCGCCGCCGCACGCTCGACCTCGCCGCCCTCTATGTCGCCTGCGGGATCGACCCCGAGAAGTGCGCGCTCTACGTGCAGTCCCATGTCTCCGCGCACGCGGAACTCTGCTGGGTGCTCAATACCCTCACCTATGTGGGCGAGGCCTCGCGCATGACGCAGTTCAAGGATAAGTCCGCCCGCCACGCGGACAACGTGAACATGGGCCTCATGGACTATCCCGTGCTCATGGCGGCGGACGTCTTGCTCTATCAGACCGATCTCGTGCCCGTGGGGGCGGACCAGAAACAGCATCTCGAACTTTCGCGCGACCTCGCCATCCGCTTCAACAACCGCTACGGCGAGACGTTTCGGGTGCCCGAGCCGCTGATCGAACGTGGCGGCGCAAAGATCGCATCGCTTCAAGATCCCTTCAAGAAGATGTCCAAGTCGGATGAAAATCCCAACGCCTCCGTCTTTCTCTCCGACGACCGCGACGCCATCCTCCGCAAGTTCAAGCGCGCGGTGACAGACAGCGGCGACGCCATCGTCGCCTCCGAGGAGAAGCCGGGGATCACCAACCTCCTCGGGATCTATTGCGCCTTCAAGGGGTGTACCATGTCCGAGGCAGAGGCCTCATTTGCGGGCATGGGGTACGGCGATTTCAAGCTCGCGGTGGGGGAGACGGTCGCGGATGCGCTCGCGCCCATACAGGCGGAGCAGAAGCGGCTTCTCTCCGAGAAAAAATATCTCGCGGAGCTGCTCGCGGCGGGGAGCGAACGCGCCTTCCGTGCCGCGAGAAAGACGCTCTCCAAGGTCTACCGCAAAGTAGGGTTCTATCGGGAGTGACGCGTCGGCGGGAGGTTTGCATGTTCGGATATGTTCGCTACGATCTTCCCAATCTGTTCGTAAAGGACGTCATGCTGTACAGGGCCCTCTACTGCGGCCTGTGCAGGAGCATCGGCGCCTCCTGCGGGCAGATGGCGCGCGCGGGACTGAGCTATGACGTGACCTTCCTCTCCGCGCTCCTTCACAACATGACGGGAACGGATGTGGAGATCGAGCGGCGCGGGTGCTTCGGGCACACGCTCCGCAAGAAGCCCATGGCCAAGCCGGACCCGCTCTCGGAGGAGCTCGGCGCGTTCAACACCGTGCTTTTGTACTACAAACTCACCGACGATATCGCCGACGGAGGAAAGGGCAGAGGGCGGCGGATGTGGTTTCGCCGCGGCTTCAAACGGGCGCAAAAGAAGTACCCGGAGCTCGTCTCCCTCGTCGAAAAATTTATGGCAGAACAGGAACAAACGGAGCGAAACGGAGCCTCCTCCCCGGACATGGCTGCCGAGCCGACGGCCAAACTCATGGAATCGGTCTCCGATCACTTCCTCAAAGAGAGGGCCACGGAGCACACGCGCGGGCTCTTCTATGCGCTCGGGAAATGGGTCTATCTCATCGACGCGCTGGACGACTTCGGGGAGGACGCCGCCAAAAAGGCCTACAATCCCTTCCTCCTCGCCTACGGGGAGAAGAGCAGGGAACGGCTGATGGAGGAGAATGGGGAGGAGATCTCCTTTCTGTTCGACACCGTCTTTTATGCGCTCCGCGAACACCTCGCGCACATCGATTTTTCCTTCAACCGCGACCTCACGGACAATGTGATCCTGCGGGGGATCCCGATGGAGACCGCCCGCGTGTTCAAGGGAGAAAAGCGGCCCGTCATGACCTTGCGGGTCTGACCGCCGCACTTCGGCTTCGGAACAGAGACGAATAGGAGTGAATTGCAATGAGCAGAGAAAGTTATGAATTTCTTGGCCTCGACGAATCCGCGACGACGGAGGAGATCGAGCGCCGCTACCGCGAATTGAAAGCGAAGTACGACGAGGAGAAGTGGCAGGACGGAGAGGCGGGCAACGCCGCCGCGCGCAAGCTCGAACGCCTCAACGCCGCCTATGAGGAGATCATGGACGAGCGGCGCACGGCATCTGCGCCCCGCGCCCAAGCGGAGGCCGCGGAGTCTCCCAAGCCGGACGCGTTCGAGGAGGTCTCCTCCGCCATCCGGAGCGGGGATCTCGTCCGCGCCCAGCAGCTTCTCGACGCCTTCAACGAGCGCAACGCCGAATGGCACTATCTCCAATCCGTCGTTTTCTATAAGAAAAATTGGATGAACGAGAGCAAGAAACAGCTCGAAATCGCCTTGCAGATGGACGGCTCCAACGAAAAATACCGCACCGCCTACGAAAAGCTCAAAGCGCGCGCGGATTACAATACCCAGACGGGTGGCGCGCCCAACACCGATCCGAACATCGGGCCCGACCCGAATGCGGGCCAAATGGGCGGGAACTGGTGCTCCACCTGCGCCTCCATGTGCTACACCTATCTTTGCGTGAACTGTCTCTTCAACATGTGCTGCTACGGCTGCCGTTGAGGACGGGACCATGAAGAAGCCGACGAAATCCTTCGAGATCGCGCTCTCCGCGATCGCGTGCGCGGTTGCGGCGCTCTCGCTCACGCTTGCCTCCTATGTGGACTTCATGCTCCCGACGGGGTACATTTTCGCCGTGTTCGCGCTCATGGTCCCGCTCGCGAAGGACTTCATCTGGGGCGACGTGCTCGCCCTCATCGGGGCGGTCTTGCTCGCCTCCCTGTTCAGCCTGTTCGGCCTGTTCACCGTCCTCCTTCCCTTCCTCATCTTCTTCGGGTGGCACCCGCTCATCAACTATTTGCAGCTTCGCTTTACCAAGCACAAACTCTTGCACGGGCTGTGGTTCTTGGGCAAGGCGGCGTGGTTCGACGGCGCGCTCCTCCTCATATGGTTCACCCTCGGCAAACTTTTGGGGATGACGGAAGCGACATGGTACCCCTTTGTGAGCCGCTACCTCTATCTCATTGTGTTCGTCGGCGGGACGGTCGTCTTTGCCGCATACGACTTTCTCATCTTCCTCTGCCAGCGCTCGGTCAACCGCGGCGTCGCGCGGATCAGGAGGTAAACCATGGAAAAGAACGAGATCATCACCGTCACGGGGGAGGCTCTGGGGACTTCGGGCGAGGGCATTGCAAAGTACGGCGGGACCACCGTGTTCGTGCGGTTTCTGCTGCCCGGCGAGCGGGCGGACGTCAAGATCCTGAAAGTGAGCGGAAACATTGCCTATGCCGCCATCGAAGAGCTGCTCACCCCCGCGGAGGAGCGCGTGCGGCCGGTGTGCCCCGCCTTTCGGCGGTGCGGCGGCTGCCAGCTCCAACACCTGCGTTATCGCGAACAGCTTGCCTTCAAGACGGGTCTCGTCCGCGACACGCTGAAAAAGATCGGCGGCATCTCTTTTCCCGTCTCTGCCTGCGTCAGGAGCGAGAAGGAATACGGCTACCGCAACAAGCTGCAACTCCCCGTGGGGAGGCGGGACGGGAAGAACGTCGTGGGCTTCTATGCCGAACGTTCGCATCGGATCATCCCCACGTCGGCGTGTCCCATCCATCCCGCATGGGCGGAAAAGATCATCGCGGCGCTGCTGAACTTCATGGAAAAGTGCGGCCTCGACGGCTACGATGAGCAAACGCATAGGGGGCATGTCCGCCATATCATCGTCAGAGAGCTCAAACGGAGGTTCCTTGTGACCTTGGTCGTGACCGATCGGGACATCAAGGGGATCGACTATTTTCTCCACCTCCTCGGGAAGATCTTCCCCGAGTTCAGCCTGTATCTCAACGTCAACGACAGGGACACCAACGTCGTGCTCGGCGAGGAATTTGTTCTCGTGAGCGGCAAGGGGACGTACGAGTGCAGCGAGGGCGGCATCCTCTATGAGGCGGGCGCCAACACCTTTGTGCAGGTGAACGACGGCGTGCGCGCCAAACTCTATGAGCGCATCGTCTCCCTTGCGGAGGAGGGAACGGCCGTGGACTGCTATGCGGGCGGCGGCCTGCTTACGGCCATGCTCGCCCAAAAGTGCGGCACGGCGTACGGCATCGAGGTCGTCCCCGAGGCGAGCGCCTGTGCGGACGCGCTCATGCGCAAGAACGACCTCTGCGGCAAGATGCACAATATCTGCGGCGCAGTGGAGGAGGAGTTTGCGGGCGTGCTGGCGCGGGAAAAGGACGCGACGGTCGTGCTCGATCCGCCCCGCGCGGGCGTGAAGCGCAGCGTCATCGGGGAGCTTTTGAGGGCGAAGCCCAAGCGCATCATCATGGTCTCATGCAACCCCGCAACGCTTGCGAGAGACCTCGGCCTGCTGGTGGGCACCTTGACGGAAACGGAGACGGGAGAGCTCGTCAAGAGCGCGGATCCCCATACCATGTACGAGATCGAGAGCGTAGAACCCTTCGACATGTTCCCCCAGAGCCGCTGGGTGGAGACCGTCGTCTCGCTCTCGCGGAGGGGCTGAACTTTCCCCCTGAACAAAAGTCGCACGATCGAGGAACGGAAATTGATTTACATATGGATCGCAATCGGCGCCGTCTTTGCGCTTGCAGTCGGGATCGGCGCCTTTTTTATCGCCCGCAGGGTCATTGCGGTGCGGCGCAGCAGGCAGATCCCTCCCGCGGATCGGTCGGAGGTCGAACGCGCCATCGCAGTGCGGGAGGTCCCTCCCGAGGAGCATTTGGACGAATCGCGCCTCGTGGAGATCACGGACGGAAAGCTCCTTGCGCGCATCGCGGGCGCGGTGCCCGGGCTGATGAAGGCGGGGAACGGCGTCGGCAACGTTGCGGCCCACAGCGGCGCGCTGTACCGCGCCGTCCTGCCGGCGGGGGCCGCGGGAAACGGCCTGCGGGGCGCGGATCTTGCGGGGCAGGTGAGTTACGTCGCGGTCGGGCAGGCGAGCGTCCTCGCCGCAAACGCCTTGGTCTCGGTCATGGGTGTGGCCTCGATGGTCGTCGGGCAGTACTACATGCTGCGGATCACGCAGGAGCTGGCCGAGATCGGCCATGAGATCGGCAGGATCTCGGCGTTCCAGAACAACGAGTACCGCAGCAGGGTGTTTGCGCTGGCGGCCCGCCTCCGCCAGAGTGTGGAGTTCCGGATCGAGATCATGCAGACGCGCGAACTGCGCAAGGCGGAACTCGCCAAGGCGGACGCGATGGAGCAGGAATGTATCCAGCTGCTCGGGCAGGCGATCCTCGCGATCGCGACCGTGGCGGGCGAGGACGCCCCCGACTTCCGCGCATACGAGCGGGCGACGGCCGAGGCGCAGGATTGGATCCTCTATGCGAATGCGCTTTCCGGCATCCTCCGCGAGATCGCGGATCTGCGCTATGCGCTCTGGGCGGGCGCGGTCTCCCGCGAACAGACGACGTCGCTTGTCCCCGTCTACGCGCAGAAGGTGCGCCAAAGTTTGGAGCAGCTCGCCGCATGGCACGGGAGGCAGGCGCGCAGGCTGGGAATCGACGTCTCGGCGGGCAACCGGCGGCGGAAAGGGTGGGATAAATTCGTGCATTGGCTCCCCGCCCTCTTCAACAGAGAGAAGAAATTCCGCGCCATACCCGCGGACATGGTGGCCATGATCGAGGCGCAGACCGCGGGCGGAGGACCGACGGAGCGGGAGGAGACGGACTTCTTCCGGGAGGACGTGGAGCTCATTCAAAAGGACGGAAAGGTGTACTATCTTCCCCCAGAAAATAAGAAATAAAAAGAGAGCGGACGCAGGGTCCGCTCTCTCTTTTGCGTTGGGTTATTCGGCTTCGACGTTTTCGACGAGGATGCCGACGCAGCCGAAGTAATCATCGTTTTCGGAGATCAACGTGTACTTCTTGCCGTTCGCGCTGACGTTGAGCCCGTTGGGCGCCGCGTCGCCGCCGAGTTTGAAGTCGGCGAAGTGGCCCGTGCCGGGGTTGGACTCGGGGCCCATGTGCGTGATATACTGGCCTACGGCAAGGGTGGAGAGGCCGATCGTCAACGTGAACGTTCCGTCCTCATCGACGGTGACGACGCGGTCGTTCTTGGAACTGAGGAAATACTGCCAGCTTCCGCCGTTTTCCTGGATCTCGAAGCCGATCAGGTTGTTGAGGGCCGCAGCGGCTTCGCTGAGATCGGTGAAGGTGTGCGTGACCGTGCCCGTCACGACGAGGCAGGGCGCGCCGCCCGAGAGCGTGAGCGTGGCGGCCGTGCCGCTGTACGCTTCGATCGCGCTGAGGTTGGGCGTCACTCTGCACTCCTCGGAAGTGACGACGAGGCAGTCGATGTTCGCGGTGAACTTGCCCGCATAGTCCGCCTGCGAGACGTCGGTATAGTCGTGCGCGATGAAGGTGAGCTTGATCTCATTCCTGCCTTCGCGGAAGGGGATGTTTTCGAACTTGACTTCCTGCCAATTCATCCAGAGGTAGGGGTCGGGCTCGCCGCCGCTCTCGCCGCCGCCGGGAAGGACCGCGGAGTCGGGAATGTCGTATTCCACGTCGTTCACGCTGAACGTGCAGATCTTGTTGAATTGGCAGTCGCCCATCCAGATAGGGGTCCAATTATTGTCCTCTTTCAGATACTGCGAGGCCATGCGGAAGGCGATGTCGCCCGTGCCCGCCTTGTCCGAGTCAAAGACGAAAGAGATGGAGTCGCCCGTTTTGAGGTCGCCGACATAGGCGTAACCCGAGGCCTGATACTCTGCGGGAACGCTGCTGTCTGCGTCGGTGCGGCGCCACTGCGTGCTGTTCGTTTCGACGATGCCGTTTTCCGCCTCGATGAACACGCCGGGCCGGATCTCAATGGCGACTTCGAGCTGAATGCCGCTGAACGTCACGACGACGGAGACGTCCGCCTCGGTGAGGGGATCCGTCTTATAATTTGCGTTGTCGGCCGTGATATCGACATCCTTGGTATCGCCGTTTTCATAGGTCGCGGTCACGACCATGCCCGTGGGATCGAACGTCTCGCCCGTCAGATACGCCGTCTTGTCCGGCATTTTCTTGATCTCTGCGGAGACGACGCGGTTGTGCACGCGGATCGCCTGCGTTGCGGTGTACGTGGTCTCGCCGTCCACGTAGGTGACGGTGATCTTCGAGGTGTTGAGGGCGAGCGCGCCTTCCGGAGCATAGGTGTAGTCCTTCGCTTCCAGCGCCTTGACGGTGCCGTCCTCATAGACGAGGTTGACCGTCATGCCCGCGGGGTCGAACGTCTGGCCGAGCACATAGTCCGTCTTGGTGGGCGGCTCCGCGATCTCGATCCCTTTCACTGCCTTCTTGCCCCCGCAGGCGGCGGCGAAGAGCGCAATGAACACCATCAGTGCGGCGGTAAAGGCCGCAAGAAGCAACTTTCTTGTCCGTTTCATAACTTCCTCCTTTTCGGAATTTTTCCGAATCCCAAAATCAATTATATTGTATAAACTGTCCTGTCGCATGAGACAAATTCAAGAAGAGGATAAAATTTGAACTTTTTTCGGAAAATGAATGGTTTTCCGGAAGGCGCGGCGAAAAAGATACGCAAATTTTTCCGAAAATATTGCATTTTCCCGCGGGCGCGTGTATAATGGGATCATGTTTAACTTCGTTCACGGGGGAATTGATTATGCGCACAAGATGGATTTCGCAGGCAACGCCGCGGAATCCTACTATCGGCATGTGCATCCCTTCCACGAGATCATCTACTTTGTGGGCGGGGAGGTGGCGTATACCGTCGAATCGGAGACGCGCGCTTTGCAGCCGGGCGATCTCGTGCTGATCTCCTCCGGCAAATACCATTTTGCGACGGTCAACTCCGAGGAAGCGTACGAGCGCTATGTGCTCAAATTCCCGGACGCGTTCCTGCCCGATTTCCTCAGGGAGCGCATCCGCACGCTCAACCCTTTCTTCGGGACGGTGAAGGAATGCGCTGCGCGCTTCCGCGGCTTCGATTCCTATGTGGAGTACGGCAACTACACCGACCGCGAACTCTCCGCCCTCTTCGTCGTGGACACCGTGAAGCTCCTCATCATGCTCTCCAAGGAGAACACGGCCGCAGCGCAGCCGATCGGCTCCATCATCGGCGAGATCACGAGCTATATCGAGGAGAATATCTATACGCGCATCACCCTCGACGATCTCAGCGCCGTGTTCCATTTCTCCAAGTCGTATATCAGCAACGAGTTCAAGCAGGAGATGAAGATCCCCATCATGCAGTACATCCGCCTCAAAAAGATCGCGTGCGCACACCGTCTCATTCAGGCGGGGGAGAAGAAGTCGCAGGTCGCGGAAAAGCTCGGCTTTAACGACTACTCCACGTTCTATCGGCAGTATCTCAAATTTGCGCAGGAAGATCTGCTTCCCGCCGAGGGCAGAAGAAAATAAGTGCAAAGAAAATAAATCAAGAAAAAACGTCTCCGCTGCTTTCCGCATGGAAAGGGGCGGAGACGTTTTTGCAATGTTTTGTGGTCGAAATGCAATGGAAGTCGCACATACTTTGTACTATAATAATAAAAAATGTGATAAAATCACAATTTAAGGGATATCCCCGCATTTAAGGGATATCCCCACGCGATCCCGCAGAGGGATAAAATTTTGAACGGGAGGTTGTCAATGCGGAAATTCTTCAAGACCCGCGCCGTAGGCTTTTACCTGTTGATCGCCGCGGCGCTTTTGGCGTTGGCTGCGGACTTCGTCTACTTTCATTTCTACCACAGCGACGCGCAGCTCGTGCGGTACTATACCGCCTCCGCCTTCGCCGTGCCATTCATCGCGGTGGCGGCTTCGGCCGTACTCGCGCTGTTCCGGGTGACGGAACGCTGGGCGGGGCTGGTGTTCTTCGGCTTGGAACTGTGTGCCTTTATGCTCTTTGTCAACGGGACGTACATGTATCTCTCCTCGGCCTTTTACAGCGGCTTCAACATGGACGCCGTGCTTGCCCTCAGCCCCGGGTTCCTCGCGACGGCGGTGCTCTACGTCGTGATCCTGATCGCGGGCGCGGTTTTGACTTTCATGAGGATGAGAAAAAAAGAACGCAAGGGGGAGAATTGACA
The DNA here is from genome assembly GCA_947625605.1 of uncultured Clostridia bacterium. GTDB lineage: Bacteria > Bacillota > Clostridia > Christensenellales > Borkfalkiaceae > Gallimonas. The sequence goes on from CANQOY010000001.1 coordinate 74,387, forward strand.
TGGGAAAGGGCTTGAAAAGATTTGTGCTCGCGGCGAAGATCGTCGCGATCGTCGTCTCGCTCTGCTTCGGCATCATCAGCGTGGGCGGCAGCATCATGATCGCCAACGAGGCCGCGATCAACCGCTTCTTCAATATCGAGACGTCGCGCATCGAGGAGATCGAGGGCGCCGAAAATATCGATTCCTACTACTATAAGTCCTCGCTGCAATCCGTCGCCGCCGTGCGCGCCAACGCGCAGGCGTATGTCGAGGCGATCATGGAGGAAGGGGCGACCCTCGTCAAGAACGAGGACGAGGCGCTCCCCCTCGGCGAGGGCGCAAAGGTCAGCCTGTTCAGCGTCTCCTCCGTCGAACCGGCCATGACGGGCACGGGCTCCTCGGGGAACGACAACCTGAGCCCCTCCTTCGTGGACCTCAAAACGGCCTTCGAGGACGCAGGCATGTCCGTGAATGATGCCCTCTGGAACTGGTACGTCTCCAACAAGGGCGCCTACCTCAGGAAGGCGAGCGGCACGTGGGGCGCGTACTTCACCATCAACGACGCGGCGTGGAACAACATTCCCGAAGCCGCGAAGAACAACGGCAGCTACGGCGACGCCGCCATCTTTATCCTCTCGCGGAGATCGGGCGAGGGGCGCGACATGGCCTCCTATTACGGCAACAAGCTCGTCAACAAGACGAACGACATGACGAACGGCAACTATCTCGCGCTCTCTCCCAACGAGATCAGCGTGCTCAAAGGGCTCAAAGAGCTCAAAGACGCGGGCGTGTATCGGCGCATCGTGGTGGTGATGAACTCCGCCAACCCCGTGCAGTGCGACTTTGCGGACGACCCCGCCTACGGCGTGGACGCCCTGCTCTGGTGCGGCACGCTGGGGGACACGGGCGCCTATGCCGTCGCCAACCTCCTCGCGGGCAAGAAGAACTTCTCGGGGCGGCTCTCGGATACTTTCTGGAAGTACCACTATAAGAACCCCGTCAACGCCAACTTCGGCCCGGACGCCTACCATCTCATCAACCAGACGACGGGCTCCTTCTCCTCCGTCGAGACGAGCGAGGGCGTGCAAAAGACGTGGACCTCTCTCGCCAAGACCAACGCGGGCGACAGCCAGCAGAAGCAGAACATGATGGCCAATTCGCGCAGTACCGTGTACGCGGAGGGCATCTATGTCGGCTACCGCTACACCGAGACGCGCTATGAGGACGTCGTCACGGGAAGGAGCGGCGCGGGTGATTTCGATTACTACGACACCGTCTCCTATCCCTTCGGATACGGCCTCTCGTACACCAAGTTCTCCTACTCCGACTTCACGATGTCGCGCGCCCAGCAGGACGGCGAAACCGTCTACCGTTTCAGCGTGAAGGTCACCAACACGGGCGATCGCGCGGGCAAGGAAGTCGTCCAGCTCTACCTGCAAAAACCGTACACGCAGTACGATATCACGAACGGGATCGAGAAGGCCGCCGTGGAGCTCGTGGACTTCACCAAGACGAAAGAACTCGAACCGGGGAAGTCCGAGACGGTAACCATGTCCGTGAAGGAGGGCGATCTTGCGTGCTACGACGCCTCCGCGGCAAAGACGTACATCCTCGAACGCGGCGACTATTTCTTCACCGTGGGCAAGGACGCGCACGACGCCGTCAACAACATTCTCAAATACAAGGACGCCTCCTGCGAGACGGAGGCCTTCGGCAACACGGGCTTCGGCAAGCGCGACCTCGTGAAGGCGCAGACGATCTCCGATACGGACGACAAGACCTATTCCGTCTCCCGCAAGGCGCTGGAAAACCACATTTCGGACCGCGAGACCGAGATCACCAACCAATTCGAGAAGGCGGACATCCTCTACTATGACGGCGCGACGAATGGCTTCGAGTACGTCACCCGTTCGGATTGGGAGGGGACGGTGAAGCTCGGCTTCGACGGCGAAGGCAAGTGCCTCTACAATCAGGTCGCCGTCACGGTCACCGAGGAGATGTTTGAGGACAGAAAGGCGGCCATGACCGACCCCGAGCCCGACAACACCGCCTATCCCACCTACGGCACGGAGAACGGGACGCACTACAACCTCATTGACCTGAGGGCGTACACGGACGGCGACGCCGACCCCACGAACGACAAGTGGATCCCCTACGACGACCCCATGTGGGACCGGCTGCTCGACCAGCTCACCTGGGCGGAGACGAAGGAGTTCCTCTCCAACGGGTGGCGGCTCACCATGCCCATCTCCTCCATCAACAAACCGCAGACGATCGACTATAACGGTTCCGTCGGCATCGTCTCCACCTACAACTCCTATTCCTCCATCAACAACGGTCTCGCGAAAAAGACGTCGGATCCCGACGCGAGCCAGCGCATCACGTTCTACCCCTGCAACGGCGTGAGCGCCTCCACCTTCAACAAGGAACTCATGGAATGGTACGGGAAGGAGTGGGGCGAGGAGAGCCTGTGGAGCGGCGTCAACGGCCTCTACGGCATGGGCATCAACCTCCACCGCAGCCCGTACGGCGGCAGAAACTTCGAGTATTTCTCGGAGGATCCCTTCCTCATGGGCACCATTGCGGCGCAGATCACCAAGGGCGCGGCCACGCGCGGGCACTACATGTATCTCAAACACGCCATCATGAACGATCAGGAGACGTACCGGATCGGCGGGTATGTCTGGGCGAACGAGCAGACCATCCGCGAGATCTATCTGAAACCTTTCCGCATCGCCATCGAGGAGGGCGGCGCGTCCAACATCATGACGGCCGAGCCCGCGCTCGGCGTGAACTGGGCGGGCTCGCAGGGGTACATCAACAACGTGCTCCGCGCCGAATACGGCATGACGGGCTTCGCCGTCTCCGACTATCTCAGGGACACGGACGGCAACTATGTGCAGGGCCTGCTCGGCGGCAACGATCTGCCCGACGGCACCTTCAACAGCTCGGGGCAGGAGAACACCATCGACGCGTTCAAGAACCTCACGGAAACGAGCGGGCACGGCGAAGTTGCGCGGGCAATGCGCGACGCAACGCACAGGATCCTCTACACCGTCGTGCACAGCAACGCCATGAACGGCGTCTCCGCAAACACGCGCGTCATCGTGCTCACGCCCGCCTGGATCGGCGCGGTGCAGAACGCGACGGAAGCCGTAAAATGGGTGTTCATCGCGGGCATGGTTATGCTTGGCGCGGCCGTCGTATGTTCCGTCTTGTCCGAGATCCGCAACAAAAACAAGGGTAAGGAAAAGAAGGGTAAGGAGGAATCAAAGTCATGAAGAGATCCCGCATAACGGCCGTCGCCCTGTTGCTGGCGGCGGCGATGGCCTTCCCGTTTGCCGCATGCGCTTCGGGCGGCGGAACGCATCCCGACGGCCCGGGCGGCGGCCCCTCCACGGGCAGCGGCGACGTATTCTTCGGCGAGAACGAATTTGTGCATGACGGCATCGACCGCCGCTATGAGTTCGAGGATTACGACAAGGACGATGAGGTCGATTTCGAAGAGGACAAGGGCGAACTCCGATCCTACCGCTACGAGACGGAGAACATGCTCTTCACGGGTTCCAGCTCCAACGGGAGCATGAATTGGGGGCATGCCTGCCTCATCCAGTCCGTGGAGTTCGGCACGGGGTTCAGCGGCAACATCTGCCCCAAGAACCTCACCAACCAATACCTCACGCTCACGATCACGAGCAGCAAGTCCGTCAATGTCGAAGTGGTCGCCTCCGTCTCCAACACGTTCGGAACGCAATCGCGTGCGGGCGACTCTCTCGATTCCTATTACACCGTCACCAACAGCTACGGCGGCCTCAATCACGGCGTGAGCCTGGCGGATGCGGTCATTCCCGAGGGCGGCACGCAGGTGACGACGAACTACTTCACCATGGTGGAGACCTCCTTCCGGATGAACCTCTCCGAAGGCGTGAACACCATCGTCATCCAGGTGCGCGGGGGCACGAACATGGACTACCTCGAATTCCGCACCTCCGCTGCGCTCGGCGAGAACACCACCCCGTCGCAATGGATCACGGATGCGCAGAGGCAGGTCTCGGTCACCGCGCCCACGGAGACCCGCAAGGGCAGGCTCATCCTCGTCTGCTCGGACGGGAACAAGCCGATCGATCTCCCTGTGCTCACCGATCCCTGCTACACCAAGCGGGTGGAGGACGGGGAAACGCAGTACTACCTCTCCATCTTCGGGCAGGAGATCTGCGTGAGCCGCAGCACCTCGGTCAACCCCGATCCCGACCCCGATCCCGATCCGCCGACCATCCCCGACGTCCCGCAAGACGGCGACTTTACGCCCGATCCGCTCCCCACGCAGGGCGAGCACCTCGACGTCACGCACATCAAGGGCCAATTCAATTTCTGGGATCCCGCGAGCTGGAATTCCGCCAAGTACTCTTCGGGCGGCAGCTATGAGGGCTTCATCGGCGTGCCCGAGGTCAAGGGCGAGGGGGACGGCAGGTACCTCGAAATCATGGACGCTTCCCGCATCGAGCTGTTCTGGGTGCAGGATTCGGACGGGACATGGTACCATCTCGGCGACGAAAACGCGTGGAATTCCCACCCCGAATCGCTCTACGGGCAGGAATTTCTCTACACCTTCGAGATCGCCTCGGACGGTCCCTTCGACCTCGAACTTTTCAGCCTACGCACGTCGCGGCCGGACCGCACCAATTCCGACCAGTCGAGCCGCACGGGGTTCTATTTCAGCTTCAACGCCAACACCGTCTGCGTCTACGGCACGAACACGGCGGATGTCTCCGCCACCGAGTTGCAGGCCGTCTGTACGCTGGATGAAGGCGTGGATCTCACCGACGGTTCGCGGCACAGCATCGCTTTCAGCATCACGCGGGACAGCAACGCCGAGGGCACCTATAAGCTGTATATCGACGGCGAGCAGGTCTGCCTCGGCCAGCCCGAGGGCGTGCATGCGTACTTCGGCATCCAAAACGGCGCCATGCGCTTTGAGACGAATATCAATAAGTTCGGCCAGCGGTTTGCGGTCATTCCTCGGGCGGGAGCTACCGTGAAGATCTACGCGCTGGACATCTTGAAAGTTGCGCCCGTCTCCGCTTCCGCGCTCTATGCGGATACGGACAAAAAAAGGGGGATCTGATCGCCTTATCTCGGACATGGTATGGGGTAAGACGGTGAAATGATTAGGAGGAAACTATGAAAAAAAGAATGTATCTCTTGTGGACGCTGCTGCTTTCCGCCTGTGCGCTCCTGTGCGCGTGCGGCTTGGGCGCATGCGACTTTCTTCCGGATGAAGAGCCTCACGATCACGAGCTGATCCTCATCGAGGCCGAAGAGTCCACATGCGTCTCGCAGGGGCACAACGAATACTACGCCTGCATGATCTGCGAGAAGATCTTCGCCGACGAGAACGCCGCGCTCGAACTCAAACGGGCAGACGTCATCCGTCCCCTGTTGGATCACACCCTGCTCGTTTGGACGGAGGAGAAGGAGCCAAACTGCACGCAGCCCGGCAACCCTGCCTATGCGCAGTGCTCCTCCTGCGGACAGTACATTTCAAGGGAGAATCAAGTTCTCTCGGCGGCGGATCTCGTCATCCCCGCGCTCGGCCACACGCCCACGCCGGGCGAGGGCAAAGAGGCCACCTGCACGCAGACGGGTCTGACCGCGGGGAGCTTCTGCTCCGTCTGCGGCGAAGAGCTCGAACAGCAGAAAGAAGTACCCATGAAGGCTCACACCTTGGGCGAATGGACGGAGAAGAAGGATCCCACCTGTACGGAGGACGGCAACCCCGCGTATGCGCAGTGTTCCTCCTGCAAGCAGTACTTCTCGCGGGAGAACGAAGTCCTCTCTGAGGAAGATCTCGTCATCTCCGCGCTCGGCCACACGCCCGCGCCGGGCAAGGCAAAAGATGCCACCTGCACGCAGACGGGCCTTACCGCGGGGAGCTTCTGCTCCGTCTGCGGCGCAGAGCTCGAACGGCAGGAAGAAGTGCCCATGAAGCCTCACACCTTGGGCGATTGGACGGAGGAGAAGGCGCCCACCTGTACGGAGGACGGCAACCCCGCCTATGCGCAGTGCTCCTCCTGCAATCAGTACATTTCAAGGGAGAACAAGGTCCTCTCCGAGGAAGAACTCGTCATCCCCGCGCGCGGTCACGACAAGCCCTTGAAAGAAGTGCCCCTCAAGGAGCCCACATGGGCGGAGGACGGCATGCTCGACCATTGGGAATGTGATTCCTGCCACACCCTCTTCTTGGACGAAAACGGTGACGAAAAGGTCGAAGCCGACGCGCTCGCGATCCCCCGTGAGACGCCGCCGACCAAAGGCGTCGATGTGGACCCCACAACCATCAAGGGTATGTCATCGGATAAGGTAGTTACGATGAACTTTATGGAACCCGCCGATTGGAAGGCGTTCGGGGGGAAGGGCAATTACGGCGGCGAGTTGAAGCTGCCCGAACTCATGAATGACAAACTCGTCTTTACGGGCGCTTCCCGCTTTGAGATGCTTTGGCTGCCCAAGCTCTGCAATGCCGCGAAATACTGCCATCTCGGGGATATTACGAACGGATGGGACATGGCGGGCACAAACAACAACGGCGGCGACGCGCTTCCCTATTACGGGCAGGAATTTTTGTACACGCTCTCCGTGAGCGCAGACGGCGCGTACGACCTTGAAATCTTCGGAATGAGCGGATCCCGTCCCGACAGAACGGCGCAATCCGGATGGTTCTTCAACTTCGACGGCGATACGGTCAAGCTCTATCTGCGCGCGGGGAATAATGATACCCAGAAAAACGTCCTCTGGGCAGAGGCCAAGCTCGACGGCATGCAGTTTGCCGACGGCAACGCGCACAACATCGCGTTCGGCATCACCCGCGTCTCCATTCACGAGTACCGCCTTTCGCTGTATGTGGACGGCTACAAGGTCCTCTTTGCCGCGGCGGGCGAACATGAAAGCGCGGCGGCTTACTGCACGGTCGCGGATGGAGCGATCGAAGTCACGGACAGCAACGCCCACTTCGGGCAGAGGCTCTCCGTCATCCCGCTCGCCCTTGCGCAGGGCGGCTATGCCACGGTGACGATCGCCTCCCTCAAAATCCTCATGGTGGATGTCTTTGCGGAACTTCCCACCGTCGGCGCACAGCTCTCGACGAAGGATATCAACGGGAAAGACTTCTTCAACACAAATCACTGGGAACTTTTTGACGGGGGATATCTCGGAAATTATCAGGGCGGCAACGGAAAGCCCACAGAGGTGGACGGGCACCTTGAATTCACTGCGGCGAGCAGGTTCCAACTCCTGTATGTAAATAGCTCGGCCCACCTCGGAGACGGCAATACATGGAAGAACAACGGAGCGGGCGCTTCGCTGCGCGGGCACCGCTTCCTGTATACGCTCACGACGTCCGCGAACGGGCCGTTCGATCTGGAACTCTTCGGAATGGGGACCAGCAGTCCCGATCTCAGCAAAGACGGCCAGTGCGGCATGTTCTTTGCCTTTGACGGGAGCACGGTGAAGCTGTATTTCAGGAACGGAACGAAAAACGTCGGCGGCGTCGTGCTCTGGGCGACGGCCGAACTCGGCGCATCCGTCACGGACGGCACACAGCACGACCTCTCCTTCTCCCTGTGCCGTGCAACGCGGTACTTCTATGAGGTCATGGTCTATGTGGACGGCGTCAAGGTCAACTTCGTCAAGGATGCGGCCCGCACGGAGAACTACTTCGATATCGGCCCCAACCGCCTCCTCTTCCACGGATCGGATACGATCTCGATCGGCCAGCGCCTCAGCGTCATCCCCCGCGAAAGAGCGGAGGGAGAGTTCTCCACCGTCTGCATCTATGGGCTCGAAATCCTGCATGTCGGTGCGACGGAAGCCGTGCAGACGGCCCTGCTTCCCTCGAAAAAGCACTGATCCGCGCTCTGAACAATCAGCCGCTTTTTGACGGGCGGCCATAGGGTTTGCAAATAAGCGGTTTGGCGGCAAGTCAAGCCGCTTTTCGCTGCCGAAAATTTTTTGGAAAATTTCACCAAAAACACAAGGAATTGTGTTACACTGTTCACAAGGAGGCAGAGATGAAACGCATCATCATTTTGATATTGGCGCTTGCCATGTCCGTGTGCGTTCTGGCAGGTTGCGGGAACGATGAGAGCTTTGTAAACCCCGGGGACGACCTCGGCGGCGGCGGGATCGTAGACGCCGCACCCGAGACAACGGATTCCGAAAGCATGGAAAACGCCGGGCAGGCGGCGGGTGAGACGCAAAAGGGCGAAGCCGTTCCCGCGGGCGCAGTCACGCTCACCGAGGCGGGCGACATCAAAGCGGGCGGCGATTATGTCGTGCGCGGCGCGCTCACGGGCAGGATCTCCGTCAAGGCAGAGGGCGTGCGGCTGTTTTTGGACAACGCCGCGCTCTCTTCCCCCGACGATAAGGTCATTTCGAGCAAATACGACCTGACGATCACCCTCATCGGCGAAAATTCGGTTGAGACGGCCGCCGCGGGCACCAATGCCATCACCTGCGACGGGGCCCTCGTCATCAACGGCAGCGGCGCGCTCTCCGTCACATCGACCAAGAATGCGGTCAAGGGGAACACGATCTCCGTCACCGAGGCCAAGCTCGACATCCGTGCGGACGGCGACGGGCTGCATGCCGAGATCGACGCCTACGACGATCTCACTTCGGCCCCCGCATTCTCCTATGAGGACGGCGGCTGGGTCAAGCTCGACGGCGCGGACGTCACGATCGTCTCGGGCGACGACGGCATTCAGGCGGATACTTTCGTCCTCATCGGGGGCGAGAGCAAGCTCAACATCACGACGAACGGCGGCGCGCCGCAGAAGATCACCGAGAGCTCCTCCGACAGCGGAGACGGCAAGGGCATCAAGGCGGGTGCGATCGATTGGGGTGCGGACGCAGACGAGATCGTGTCCGACGAATATTTCATCGGGATCGAGAGCGGAGATATCACGATCGACGCAAACGACGACGCGGTGCACTCGGACGGCAAGATCGAGATCGCGGGCGGCACGCTCAACATTGCCTCGGGCGACGACGGCGTGCATGCGGAGGCCCTCCTCACCGTGACGGGCGGGGAGATCGCCATAAGCAGGTGCTACGAGGGGCTCGAAGCCGCCAAGGTGGAGATCGCGGGCGGTACCGTCAAGGTCGATAGCGTCGATGACGGCATCAACGCCGCCGACGGCACGACCAACCGCCCGGGACAGGCGAATCCCAACTGCCACATCATTCTCTCGGGCGGCGACATCGAGGTCAGCGCGCAGGGCGACGGCGTGGATTCCAACGGCACGATCCGCATGACGGGCGGCACGCTCGTCGTGTTCGGCCCGACCGCGGGCGACAATGCCGCGCTCGACGCGGACGGCGGGATCCTGATGGACGGCGGCTCCCTCTTTGCGGTGGGGCCGCTCGGAATGGTGGAAACGCCTGCGAGCAATTCCAAACAGAACGTGCTGTCCTATGCGCAAAATCAGGCGATCGCCGCAAATACCGTCCTGTCTCTGACCGATGAAGAGGGCACGCCGATCTTCTCCGTCACCGTGAAAAAGAGCTGCCGATCCGTCATCGTCTCCTGTCCCCAGCTCGCTACGGGCAAGAGCTTCAAACTCTACGGCGGCGATACGCAGCTCTGCGCGTTTACCGTTTCCGCGGTCATCACGTCGATCGGTTCGCAGGGGCACATGGGAAATCCGGGCGGCACGCCTCCGGGCGGTTTCGGCGGCGGCTTTGGCGGAGGCATGGGCCCCGGGCGCGGGTGAGGGGATCTTCCCGGCGCGGCACACAATTTCTGCCCGTTTTTTTGCGCTGCGCCGTTTGAAGCTCTCCGCGGCGGGGTATATAAAAGGAACAAAGAAATTCGGAGGATGGATATGTTGAACAAAAAAATTGCAGAGATGCTGAACGATCAGGTCAACAAGGAGTTCTACTCCGCCTATCTCTATCTCGACTTTGCCAACTACTATGCGGATGAGGGGTTAGACGGCTTTGCGCATTGGTATGAGATCCAGGCGCAGGAAGAGCGGGATCACGCCCTCATGATCCGCCGCTATCTGCTCAACAACGGCGAGCGCGTCACCTTTGGGGCGATCGGCGGGCCCGACAAGAAGTTTGCAAACCATCTTGCGCCCCTCGAAGCGGGGTTCGAGCACGAGAAGTATGTCACTTCGCTCATCACCGAGATCTACCACGAGGCGTCCGCGCAGAAGGATTACCGCACCATGCAGTTCCTCGATTGGTTCATCAAGGAGCAGGGCGAAGAGGAGACCACGGCAGACGACATGGTCAAAAAATACAAGCTCTTCGGGTACGACGCAAAGGGGCTCTATGCGCTCAATCAGGAACTTTCCGCCCGCGTGTATGCGCCTTCCGCAACCGCTCCCCAAAAATAAACCGCACGCTTTCCACCATGAAAAAACCGCGGAATATCCGCGGTTTTTTGCGTAAAATCAGAAGAAAATATGGAAAAAACATTTATTTCGATGAATTTCAAAATAAGCGTTTCGCCGCTTTCACGCGCAAAACAGGGCGGGCGTGGGGGACGCACAGGCGCGAATTTTCCTTAAAATTGATTGAAAGACGGAAAAAAGTGTGATATAATAAAAGGACTTCAAATGAGGTACACTATGGATATGCCCGAATTGCCGAACATTCTACCCGTTCTGCCCATGCGCACGCAGGTCGTCTTTCCCGATACGACGGTCGCGTTCGACGTCGGGCGGGGGATCTCTCTCGCCGCGGTGGAGCGCGCGGGATTCAACGATTCGCGGATCTTCATCACCCGCCAGAAGGCGGATAAGGATCTCCCCGAGAGCGAAGATCTCTCCGACGTCGGCACGGTGGCGACGATCCGCCAAAAGACGAGGATGCCGGGCGAGCGTGTCCGCATCATCGCGGAGGGGCTCTACCGCGCGCGGGCGCGGGGCTTCCGCATGCAGGACGGGTTCGTCTATGCCGTGCTCGATCCCATGCCCGCGGTCCACGGCGACTTTCAGGAAGAGGAAGCGCACTTCCGCATCGCAAAGGATCTGGTGCGCGAGATCATAGCGGGGGACGCCCGCAATTCCAAGGACCTCGAAGCAGCCGTCACGGGGATCGCGGATATCGACGTCTACATCAACGTCTGCACGCACCATCTCCGCCTCAAAGAGGAGTTCAAGCAGGCCCTTCTCGAAGAGGACAAGCTCGTTCCGCGCCTCGAACTCTTCGAGCGCTGCCTCGCGGGGGAGATCGAGATCTCCAAGTTGGAGCGCAAACTTTCGCAGGATGTGCGCAGGAATATCGATAAAGCGCAGAAGGAGTACTATCTGCGCGAACAGCTCAAAGCCATTCATGCCGAGCTGGGGGACGACGTGGAGGAGAACGAACAGCTTCGCGAAAAACTCCTCGCCAAGGGGCTCCCGCAGGCCGTCGAGGAGAAGGCCATGTCCGAGCTCTCGCGCATGGAAAAGATGCCGTCCTCCTCGCCCGAATATACCGTTTTGAGGAACTACGCGGATTGGCTGATCGACTTGCCGTGGCGAGAACAGACCGAGGATACCGAGTCCTTGCGGGACGTGGAGCGCATGCTCGAAGAGGACCACTACGGCCTCGAAAAGATCAAGGAGCGCGTGGTCGAATATCTCGCCGTGCTCAAACTCACGGGGGAGCTCAAAGCGCCCATTCTCTGCTTAGTCGGCCCGCCCGGCGTGGGCAAGACGAGCATCGCCAAATCCATTGCCCGCGCGCTCGGGCGCAAGTTTGTGCGCATGAGTTTGGGCGGCGTGCGGGACGAAGCGGAGATCCGCGGCCATCGGCGCACCTACATCGGCGCCATGCCCGGCCGCATCCTCTATGAAATGAAGAACGCGGGCGTGATCAATCCCGTGTTCCTCCTCGACGAGGTGGACAAGATCTCCTCCGATCTTCGGGGCGATCCCGCAAACGCGCTCCTCGAAGTGCTCGATCCCGAACAGAATTCCACCTTCCGCGACCGCTATCTCGAAGTGCCCTACGACCTCTCCAAAGTCATGTTCATTGCGACGGCCAACACGCTCGAAACCATACCCATGCCTTTAAGAGACCGTATGGAAATCATGGAACTCTCCGGTTATACGCCGCAGGAAAAGGAGGAGATCGCACGGCGCTATCTCGTGCCGAAGAAGTGCAGAGAGAACGGCCTCAAAGAGCTCCGCATCACCGACGGCGCGATCGCGGCCATGATCGACGGCTACACCATGGAGGCGGGCGTCCGCGCGCTCGAACGCACCATCGGGACGGTCTGCCGCAAGGCTGCCGTCCGCATCGCAAAGGGGGAAGAGGCGGGGAAGATCACCGTCACGAAGCAGAATCTCGAAAAGTATTTGGGCGCGAAGCGCTTTCTGCACGACGAGGAGATGCGCGAAAAGGACGAAGTCGGCGCCGCGACGGGGCTCGCTTGGACGGCGGTGGGCGGCGAAACGCTCACCATCGAGGTCTCGGCCATGCAGGGCAAGGGGGATATCCTGCTCACGGGCAAGCTCGGCGACGTCATGAAGGAATCCGCGCGCGCGGCGATCTCCTATATCCGTTCCCATGCGGTCCAATACGGCATCGACGAGGCGGATTTCGAGAAGAAGGACATCCATATCCATGTCCCCGAGGGCGCAACGCCCAAGGACGGCCCCTCCGCCGGCATCACGATGGCGACGGCCATCCTCTCCGCGTTCACGGGGCTGCCTGTCCGCAGGGATGTCGCCATGACGGGCGAGATCACGCTCCGCGGAAAGGTCCTGCCCATCGGCGGGCTGAAAGAGAAGGCGCTCGCCGCCAACCGGATCGGCATCCGCGACGTCATCATTCCCGAGGAGAACCGCAAAGACATGGAGGAGATCCCCGAACAGATCCGCAAAAATCTCAATTTCATCTGCGTTTCGGACATCGACGAAGTGTTCCGCAACGCTGTCACGGGGCTCGGCTATGCGCATTGAGAGAGCAAGGTTTATCACCTCGGCGGCGCGCGAGGATCAGTTCTTGGACCCTACCATGCCCGTGATCGCGGTGTGCGGAAAGTCCAATTCGGGCAAATCCACCCTCATCAATCTGCTGGCGAATCAGAAGAATTTAGCCAAGACGAGCGCCTCCCCGGGGAGGACGCGCCTCGTCAACTACTTCGATTTCGGGCAGTTTGTGCTCGCCGATCTCCCCGGCTACGGGTATGCGGCCGTCTCCAAGGAGGAGAAGGCGAAGTGGGCGAGGACGTTGGATAAATTCTTCGAGAAAAAGGAACGCATCGCACACGTCTTTCTGCTCTCCGACATCCGTCGGGACCCCTCCGAGGACGACTTGCAGATGGCGGCCTTTCTCAACTACCATATCATCCCGTTCACGGTGATCGCCACGAAGAGCGATAAGCTCTCCCGCATGAAGGTGAAGGAGCGCGTCCGCGCCGTTGCGAACGCCTTTGGCTTGGGCATGGGTAACGTCTTTGCGGTCTCGGGCGTCTCGGGAGAGGGAAAAGAAGCGCTGCTGAACAAGATTGGAGAGATCATTCAAAACGGAGCGGAATAGCCGCTCCGTTTTTGCTTCGGCACCCGAAGTTCTCTTCTCTGCGTCCGCCTCTTCGGAAAGGGGCGGACGGTTTTGTGTTCCGTTCTACTTTGCGGCGGAAGCCTCGCTCTCCCGCTCCGCCTTGCCGAGCTTCTTCCAGATGCGGATCATGACGGGAATGGTAATGAGGATCGCTGCCGCGTCTGCAATGGGAGCAGCCCACGCGACGCCCATGACGCCGAGTCCGAGCGGCACAAGAAACGCGCATAAAATCAGCAGAACATCCCGAAGGAAGGAGAGCGGAGCGGCGATCCGCGCCGATCCAATGGACTGCAAGAAGATCGCGCAGACCTTTTGCAGGCAGGTAAAAACGATAAACATGAGGTAGATCCTCAGACATGGTATGGCGAATTTCATGTAGAGCGCGGAATCGAGCCCCTCTGCACCGCCGCCCGCACCGAACATGGAAATGAAGATGCGGGGGAGCGCTTCAAAGAGAATGGTGAACAGGAGACAGATCCCCGCCGTCCAAAGAAGGACGAGCTTTAAGGTTTTCTTGACCCTTCCATATTGTTTTGCGCCATAGTTATAGCCGACGATGGGCTGCGCGCCGACGGCGATCCCGAATGCCACATTCAGCACGATCTGGAACAACTTCATGATGACGACGAATGCCGCAAGAGGGATATCTGCGCCGAATTCGCTTTGCAAGCCGTAGCGCACGAACAGCACGTTGTTGACGATCGTCGTGGCGACGATGCACAGCTGCGTCAACAGGCTCGAAAGGCCGAGCGCCATGATTTTCGGGAGTATTTTGAAGTCGGGAACAAAACTCTTCCATTTGATTTTGAAAGTTTTGCTCCGCACGAGATAGAGGGCGCAGATGACGAAGCTCACGAACTGCCCGATGATGGTTGCATACGCCGCCCCTTGGATGCCGAGATCGAGCGCATAAATGGCGATCGGATCGCCGGCAATATTGAGGACGGCGCCCACGATCATGGCGAACATGGCATATCCGGGTGCGCCGTCTGCACGGATGATCGCCGCGAGGCAGTTCTGCACGAGCGCAAGCGGCATCATGGCGTAGATGATAACGCCGTAATCATGCGCAAGGGAGATGTTCGCCTCCGTGCCGCCGAGGAGCATCAAGAGGTTGTCGCCCCAGAGATAGGCAATAAGGATGACGATGCAACCCGATAAAAAAGAAGCGAGCATGGCGTTCCCCACGCCGCGGTGGATCTTGTCGCCCTTTCCTTCCCCCAAGGACATCGAGAGCCATGCCGCCGCGCCATCTCCGAAGAACAGGGAAAGGCCCCAGCCGACGACGGTGATCGGGAAGATAACGCCCGTCGCAGCGTTGCCGAGGTATCCGACCTTGCTGTTCCCGACAAAAATCTGGTCTACAATGTTGTAGAGGCAGGAGATAATGAGGGAGAGAATGCAAGGGACGGCAAACTTCACGAGAAGTTTTCCGACCTTTTCTTTGCCCAAATAATCGCTGTTTTCCATAAATGCCTCCGAAAAAGCAAAACGGCACGCGCAGAATGCCGTGCCGCAAGAAAAACGACACCGTGTTCCGCTCTGTTCCGTGATCAGATTTACGCGCAACAGCGCCACATGTGTCGTTAAGCTCTATGAAATTGAGAAGATAATATCAAATTTTCGGGGAAAAGTCAAGCCGAAACGGCCTCCCTTTCCGAGGAAAATTTTGCTTTCGGCGCCTTACTTGGTAAACTGCGCCGATTTGAGCTTGTAGTTCAGATAGCCGAGGCCGTACAGCAGGGGCGTGCGCATGGAGAGGAGAACATTGCGGTAGGTGTTTACGCCGTCCGCAATGCGTTTGGCATAGGTGAAGCTCTGCGTTCCGCCCGTGTTGCCGCCCGAATAGCCGAGGACGATGGTCGTCGCCTCGACGCTGCGCGCCTCCTCCGTTCCGCCGATCGCGAAGGAATCGCGGTATACCATGTCCGCGGGTGCGCTCTGCAATGCGACGGTCGCCTTCTTCCAGCTTCCCTGTTTTACGGGGTTGATCGTGCGGAAGGTGAGCCCGCTCACGAGCTCGGCGCCGCGCAGGGCAAAGATCATCTGTTCGTTGTCGAGATAGGTCGCGCTGCCGCCGATCTTCACCGTCGCCGTTTCGTCGTTCTCGTCGTGCAGCAGGTCGTCGTACGAGACCTGTGCGCGCGTGAGCGCCTCGTTGTACTCCACGGAGAACGTGTAGTTATAGTGCGTTGCGGCGTCCTCCACGCGGGTCGCGCTGGGGTAGGGGGCGAAGGCGTCCACCGTCTTTACGCTGCGCACGGGGCGGAGGGCGTCCGAGGGCCCGAGGAACCAGACTTCCGAGACGATGCTCTCTTCAAACTCCTTGGAACGGCCGCCGAGAGAGTATCTCCCCGTCGCATGGAAGCGCGTCGTATAGCGGTAGCCGATGCGGCTCTTCCCGTCCTGCGAGACGGACGCGCTGGAAAGTTCGGCCGTATACGTCCCTTCGTCGTATTCGGCGCGCAGATCCCCCTCGGACGCGGGCTTTTCGAACGTCACGGCGTATTCGAGGAATTCGTAGGTATCCGAAATGTTGTAATTGACGGGGTTTTCGTACCAATTCGGCGAGAAAGAGAGCGTGACGGTGGGATTCCCGCACGCCGCGAGCAGCGCGAGAGGAGCTGCAAGCAGGAGGAAGGTGAGGCGTTTGAATTTCATTTCCGTTCGTTGCTCCAATGAAGTGTTCGAACGTATTATACCACAAATTTTTGCGTTTGTAAAAATAAATTGCTCAAATCCGAAGGAATTTTTTGCGGTTCATGATATAATAGAGAAAAAATCCGGGAGGACGACATGACGAAAATTGTCGGTGCGCCGACCTTGGACGACGCGCTCTCCGCGCTCGGGGAGGAGATCCGGGCGCACGAGGCGCGCGGCGAAAGGACGCTGATCTTCTGCGAGGACAGGCTTACCCTCCTTGCGGAGCAGGCCGTGCTCGAAGCGGTCGGGGGGACCTTCTTGACGGAGGTCACCACCTTTGCGCGCTTCTTGAAAGGGGAGGAAAAGATGCTCTCCAAGCACGGCTCGGTCATGGCGGTCGCCCGCATTCTGAGCGAGGAGGAGCTCTGCTGTTTCCGCGAGAACGCCGCGCGGGCGGTGTACGAGACGATCGCCCAGCTCCTCGCCTCCCGCGTGACCTGCGAAATGTTGGAAAACAGCGCGGGCGAGACGGACGGCATGCTCTCCCTCAAGCTGCGCGACCTCTCTCTGGTCTACCGAAAGTACGTCGGCCTCCTCTCCGAGCGCGGCCTGACGGATGAGAACGGCTACCTCGCGCTCCTGCCTTCGCGCATCGCCTCGGCGGGGCTCGGGGACGTCCATGTCCTGTTCTTTGCCTTCCAATCCTTCACGGGGCAGGCGCGGGAGGGCGTCCGCGCCGCCATCGAACACGCCCGCAGCGTGACGGGCATCTTCCTCGCGGGGCGGGAGGCGTTCTACACCAACGAGGCGGTACGCGTCTTTCGCGCCGTCGCGGAGAGCATGGGGGAGACGGAGACCGTACGCAAGCAGTGCACCCTCGATGGGGAGGGGAAGCTCCTGCACGCGAGCCTCTTTTCGCCCGAACAGGCCCCGCAGAGTGTGCCTGCCGCGCACATTACCCGCTTTTCCGCCTCGGACGAGGAAGAGGAGATGAACACCGTTGCCGCGCTCATCCGCAAGCTGACGCACGAGGGCAGGCGGTACCGCGACATCGCCGTGCTCGTGGAGAGTGCGGACGACTATCTCGTCGCGGAAAAGGCGTTCACGGCCTACAACATTCCCTATTATGCGGACCGAAAGCGGAGTTTTTCGGAGCATCCGTTCTGTGCGTTTGCGCTCGCCGCGCTGGAAGCGGCGGGCAGCGGCGTGCTGCCCGAGTACGCGGACGACCTCGCCGCGAGCGCGTATTTCGGCGAGGGGGGAGAATACAGGAACTATCTCCTCAAATTCGGCAATTACCGCGGCGCGGTGCGGCGGGAGATCAAGGCGGAGACCGCGCTCGGAGGCATGGACCGCGCATCGCTGGTGAAGGCGAGGGAGCGGATGCTCTCCATTCTGAAACTCTTCCGCGCCAAGGACGCGTGCGCAAACTACTGCGCGGCCGTCCGCGCGCTCTGGGACCTCGTCGAGGGGGAGCGCGTCACGCAGTCTCTTCGGGAGGGGCTCTCGCGGGAGGAGAGCGACTTCCTCGAAATCGGGCGGCTCTGGGAGATCCTCGGCGAGACGGCGGAGATCTCGGGCGAGCGCGTCTTTTCGGCGCGCGAGTTCGCCGATCTGCTCGCAAACGGCTTGCAGGCGCTCGAAGTCTCCATGCTCCCCCAATATGCGGACGCCGTCTTTGTGGGGGACATCACGGAGAGCCGGATCCGCCGCACGCCCGTGCTGTTTTGCACGGGGCTCACGGACGCGCTTCCCCGCGTTGCGCAGGATACAGCCGTGATCACGGACGGGGAGATCGGGCGGCTCGAACGGCTCAAAGTGGAGATCGAGCCCGCCATCGCCGTCGTCAATCTGCGCGCCCGCGAGGCGCTCGCGCTCAACCTTTGCGCCTTTTCGGAGGAGCTGTATCTGAGCTGCCCCGCCTGCAAGGGGGGAGAGGAGACGGCCCCGAGCGAGGCGCTCCTCTTCGCCGCACAGGCGCTCGAACCCAAGAAACTGCCCGATCTGTTCCCCTATGATTGCAGCGCCTACGGGCCCGCTCTGCTCGCCTATTACCGTGCCTGCGACGCGCTCTCGGGCGCTTCCGCACCCGAAAGTGCGGCCGAACTGATTGCGCGCTATTCCTCCATCCGAGAAGCGATCATGAACTACGGTTTCGGACATGGTACGGGGGAAGATCCTCAAAAGGCGAGAATGAACGCCCGCAAGCCCTCCGTTATGGAGGCGGCGGACCTGTACTTCGGGGGAGATATTTCGCCCACGCTCCTCGAAAATTACTTCGAGTGCCCCTATAAGAGTTTCGCCATGCGTGCGCTGCACGTCAGCGAACGCGAAGAGCGCGGCGCACTCGACGCGGCCGACGCAGGCGCCTTCGTCCACACCGTGCTCGAACGCACGGCGCGCGCCTTCAACGAACTCGAAACGGAGGAGGCGTGCAGGGCGTACGCGCTCGAAACCGCGGACGCGCTCTTGAAGGAGCCGCAATTCGCGGGGCTCGCCGATACGGCGGCGGGGGAATACACGGGCGGGCGCCTTGCGGGCGAGGCGGCCTCCGTCACGGCGGCGGCCTTCCGCCAGCTCATCTCCTCGAAATACCGCGTGCGCGAGACGGAGGCGAACGTAAAAATTCCGCAGCTCAGGCTCCGCGGCAAGGCGGACCGCATCGACATGGCGGAGGGGGCCGTGCGCGTCATCGACTACAAGACGGGCAACATCGACGACTCGCCCTCCGCGTACTATACGGGCAGAAAGTTACAGCTTCAACTCTACCTCCTCGCAGCGTCCGAGGGGGGCATGCCCGCGGGTGCGTTCTATTTTCCCGCGGCAGACGACTTTACGGGCGCGGCGGACGAGGAGGGGAAGTACCGCATGAAGGGCTTCTTCGTCAACGATGAAAAGAGCTTGAACGACATGGATCCCGCTCTGGAAAAGGGCAAGAAGAGCGCCTATTTCGAGGGTGGCGGGCGCACGGAAAAAGGGATGTCCCGCGAGGACTTCGAGGACTTCCTCGCCTACGCGCTGTACGTTTCCCAAGGCGCGGAGCGGGAGATGCGGAGCGGCAATGTGGAGCCCTCTCCCTACGACGGCGCCTGCCGGTACTGCAAGCTCAAAGGCATGTGCGGCTTCGTGGGCGTTCCGCGCAAGGAAGGCGCGGTAAAATGCAAGCAGATCGCCGCCGTGGCGCGCGCAGAGAAAGGGGAGGGCCGCATATGAGCGTTACGGAACAGCAGGCCGCGGCGATCGCGTCCCGCGGGCAGGTCATCGTCTCCGCCTCGGCGGGGAGCGGCAAGACGTTCGTCATGATCGAGCGGCTTTCCTCCCTCATTGCGGAGGGGGCGGATCTCTCCGCGATCCTCGCCGTCACGTTCACGAATAAGGCCGCGGCGCAGATGCGGGACCGCGCGAGGAAGAAGCTCCTCGAAATCTACCGCACCGCGGGAGAGGAGGAGAAGAGACGGCTCCGCGCGCAGCTCGACGCCCTACCCATGGCCGAGATCAGCACCATCCATGCCTTCTGCGGAAGGCTTGTCCGCACCTATTTCTATCTCGCGGGCGTGGACCCGCGCTTCCGCATCGCGAGCGTCGACCGCGCCGAGGGGAAGGCGCTTTCCGGCCGCGCCATGGAGCAGGTTTTCGAGACGGCCTATGCAGAAGGGGAGGCGTGGTTCATGCGCCTGCTCACCGCATATTTCCGCAAGAAAAAGGACAAAAAACTCCGCGAGATCGTCGCGGGGCTGTATGCGAGCGTGCGGAACGTTGCGCAGTACCGAACGGAACTTGCCCGCATCTCCGAGGAGACGGACCCCGCCGCCGCGGAGGCGAACTTCGAGCGGCTTGCCCGCTTCGTCGCCGAAAACTACCGCGCGCGGGCGCTTCGATTGGTGAGGGCGACGGAAGATCTCATACCCATGTCTGAAAGCGAGGCTCCGAAAGGGCTTGCGGCCCTCCACGCTTTGGCAGATGCGGCGCGGGCGGTCGCAGAGGCGAAAGACCTCTTCGCCATGGAGACGCTCATCGCGGATATTCCGCGCAGCCCCGCGCGCACCGCGAAAGATCCCCCCGCGGCTTTGGACGTGCTCGCGCAGATCCGCGCGCTGGCCAAGCAAATACGGGCGCTCTATGCCGACCTGCGGGAGAGGGCGGTCCCCCGCGAGGAGGCGCTTTCCCGCTATCGGGAGAGCCTCGGAACGGCCTCCGCCCTTGCGAAACTCGTGCTCCGGTACGACGACGCGTATTTCCAACTCAAACGCGAGGCGGGCGTCCTCGATTACGGCGATCTCGAACACCTCACCCTCGCGGTCTTGCAGGATCCCGAGGCGCGCGAGGCCGTGCGCGCAAAGTACCGCTACATCTTCGTGGACGAATATCAGGACGTCAATCCTTTGCAGAGCGCCATTCTCGAAGCCGTTTCGGGCGGAGAGATCTTTCTCGTGGGCGATAAAAAGCAGGCGATCTACGGCTTCCGCGGCAGCAGGACGCGCTTTTTCACGGAGAAGGAGATTTCTTTCGGCCGCGCGCTTCCCCTCGACCGAAATTTCCGTTCGGCCTGCGCCGTGCTCGAAGCCGTGAACCGCGTTTTCGAAGAGGCCATGGAGGGATACGTCCCCATGGCCGGCGGCGATCTTTATGGGGACCATGTCGGGGAGGTGTGCATCCACGAGCTCCCGGAAGAGGAAAAAAACGAGGAGAAGACGCCGTGCGTGTATTCCGTTCTCGGCGCCTCGCAGAGGATGGAGCGGGACCGCGTCGCGGAGAAGATCCTCGCCATCGTCGAGACGGAATGCGGCAGGCGCGGCGCGGGCGGAAAGACGTGGTTCGACCCGGATACAAAGGCGTGCCGCGAGGTGACGTACGGCGACATCGCCGTGCTCGTGCGCAAGAAATCGGGGACGGCGGACGCGGTCGTGCGCGCTCTCTCCGAACGCGGGATCCCCGTAAACGCCTCTGCGGAGGTCAATATCTGCAACTTTTTCGAGGTGCGCCTGCTCCTCGACTGGCTCTCCTATCTCGACGACCCCGAACAGGACATCCCCATGGCGACGGCCATGCTCTCCGCGATCGGCGGATTCACCGATCGGGAACTCGCCCTCATCCGCCTCAAAACGGACCGCACGCTCCGTCTGCGCAAGGTCTCCTTCCGCGCGGCGTGCAGGGCCTACGGCGAGGGCTATCGGGCGGGGAACGACCCTCTCTGCAACAAACTTCTCGCCTTTTTCGCAAAGGCGGAGAGGTACCGCGTTCTCGCGCAGGTCAAGACGGCCTCCGAGATGCTCGCCCTGCTTCTCGCAGAGGGGTTGGAGGCGCAGATCGCCGCCAAGGGGGACAGTGCGAACCGCCTTGCGCGGGTGAGGAGGCTGTTGGAAGAGAGCAAGGGCGCGGGGAGCGTCCATGCCTTTTTGCGCCGCGTCAAGGACGCGGACGAGCAGATCAGCTTCTCGGAGAGCGGCGGCGAGGGCGCGGTGCGCGTGCTTACCATGCACGCGGCCAAGGGCCTCGAATTCCCCGTCGTCATCCTCGCCGATCTCGACACGCCATTCCACGGGGTGGACAAGGACGAGACCATGTGGACGGATGAATTTGCCGTCGCGCCCAAGAGCTTTGACTTCGAACGCAAGATCTGCTATGAAACGATGGCGCGCCGTGCGGCGGAGATCTCCATGCGGCGAAGCGAGATCGAGGGCGAGCGGAACCTCCTCTATGTAGCCATGACGCGCGCGAAGTATCGGCTCCACATGATCCTCGGGGCGAAGGACGGCGCCGAGGCCGAGACGGGGCCGGATGTGACGTACTCTCCCGACGAGGCCAAGCGGCTCTCGGACTTTCTCCCTCTGCGGCGGCTGACGCATTATTTCGTCTCATGGGAGGACCCGCTCCCCGAGAGCGTTTCGCGCCGCTCCTTCCCGCACAGGAGCGACCCCGCGGCCGTGCGGCGGATCGTGGAGGCGGCGGGGGACTATCCCTTTGCCAAGAGTGTGACGCTTCCCGTCAAGGACTCCGCGACCGGCCTCATGCAGCGCGCCCGTTCGGGCGGTGCGGCGGTGAGATCTGAGGGGGAGACCGCGGACATGGGTAGCCCGTTTTCTACGGAGATCGGCCTTGCCTATCATGCCTTTCTGGAACACGTCCGCTTCGGCGAAGATGCGGGCGCGGAGCTTGGGCGCATGCTCTCGGAGGGTTTGCTCTCCAAAGAGGAGGCGGATCTTCTCGACGAGGAGCGCCTCGGGGAGATCCTTGCCATTCCCTGCCTTGCCGCACTCGAAGGCAAAAAGACGTGGCGCGAATACCGCTTTTTGGTCTCCTTCCCCGCCGAAGAATTTTACGACGCGGACGAAAACGGAGACGTGGACGTGATCTTTCAGGGCGCACTTGACCTCCTCGCCGAAGAGGAGAACGGCTACCTGATCATCGACTACAAGTTTTCCTCGCATGACGACGAGACGATCCGCCGCGACTATGCCGTGCAGATGAAGCTGTACCGCAAGACGGTCGCAAAGATCATGCGCGTTTCGGAGGAGAGGGTGCGCGTCGTCATCGTCAACATTGCCAAGGGGAGAGAGATCCCCGTTTGACGGGATTCGACGCCTTTCGGCGAAACGCGCCCTTGTTCGACGCGGGGATTCGGGTATCCTTGTACGGGAGTTTTCGTATGGATACCTTTGATCAGATCGTAAATGCCATTGGGCGGACGCCGTCGTGGGTGCCGCTCATCCTCGTCCCATCCCTTCTCGCCGCGTATACGGCGGCAGTCCTCGTGTTCGGCGGGAGAAAGACGTATCCTTTCGTCGCGACCGCGCTCGGCGCGGCGGCTGCCGCCCTCGTCGCAAGCATGGGAAAGCTCGCCTATACCATCGTCTATTTCTTCCTCTATACCGCGCTTGCGGTCTCCCTCCGCCTCTTCTTCTTTCTACCCGCGCGGAAGAAAAGGGCGCGGCAAAGCAGAGACGAGAGGATGTATCAAAAGTTTCGGGAGACGCTCTCCGAGGCACCCATGTCCGAGAAGCCCGCGAAAGTTTGCTGTTATGACGAGGAGGCCGTTCCCGTGGAGGACGGAGGGCTGCGGCTGCGGCATGCCGAGGAACTTCTCATGAAGCTCAAAAAGGCGCCGCTCTCCGCGGCGGACAGACTGGAATCCGAGGCGCTCGCCCGCTCGCTGGACGGCTACCGCGAGAGGCCGCTGACGGAGGTGGAATTGCGCAGGCTCAACGACTGCCTCGCCTCCGTATTGCGGCTCACCGCAAAGTACAAACTGTAAAGACGCAACGAAAAGGCGCCCTTCGCGATATCGGAAGGGCGCCTTTCCCGTGTCAGAACTGTGACGTCAAGGTGTTTACCGTGAGTTGCAGGAGGCGGTTGCAGCGCCTTGCCCGCGCCAAAACGGCGGGGGTGATGCGCTCTCCCGCCAGAGCGACGGGGGCGCCGTATTCATCGAATACGCTCCGCTTGACGCGCCTGCCCAACAGGTTGGTGCGGTCGAGCGGAAAGACGTTTTCGCGCACATTCTTTTCGGGCATGGGTGCCTCATTTTCCGTCTCCTGTGGCGGAGCGGCGGGCTCCTCTTGGGCGCGCTTCGGCGGCGTCCGCTTTTTGCGGGGCGGATCGGCTGCGGCGCGCGGGCGTTGGTTTCTCTTTGCCGCAAGCGCCTTGGCCGCCGCGTCGGGGTAGATGACCGCATGTTCCTCCACACCCGCGCAGGAGACGGGCGCCGTCGTCCTGACGCCCTCCTTGACGAGGATGAGCACGGCCTCGGAGCCCTCTCCCAGCAGGACGTCGCTCACGGCGCCGAGGCTCTCTCCCGTGTGGGAAAAGGCCCGTTTTCCGATGGGGGAGAGCACACCCGTGGGCGCGGCGATGCGTGCCTTGCCCGCGATCACCGCGTCCTCGCACGAGAGGACGGCGCGCAGGGGCACATAAAATTCCTCCTCTTCGCCGTCTGCGCAGATGAGGCAGGAGATCCGCGAAAAGTCGCGGGAGAGGCGGGCGTCGGTGACGTAGCCGTAATTTTCCCCTGTGGGGGAGAGGACGGGTTTTCCGATGACTGATGAAAGCTGCATATTGACCTCTTTGCTCTATGGTATGCCGCGCGGGGCGGACCATGCAGAGGGGTTTTTGCGTGAAAAGAGATTATTTTGTCAAATCGGGCTCTGCAATGGGGCGGCGCGGCCGCTTTGCCAGCGAAATTTCCCGCAACCGCTTGACATCTCTCTCATTCGGCGGTAAAATGAAAAAAATCTCATTGTGCCCGTTCCTATGAAGAACATGAAAGAATTTACCCAAACCGCTCCCAAGCGCAGAGACCGCGAATACCGCGCCTACCTCGAAGAATTGATCGCAGAATTCAATTCCAACGGAAAAAAGACGGTGCTCATGTCCTGCGATGCCTATTTTCCCGTATTCGACGGGGTCGTCAACGTACTCGACAACTACGCGCGCGCCATGTGCGGAGAGATGAATGTCCTCGTGCTCGTGCCCACCTTTGCGGGGAGGGTGCACCTGAGAGACTATCCCGCCGTCGGCGTCACGAGCCTCTATTCCCGTCGGCTGAGCTATCAGGTCGCGCTGCCCGCCTTCGACCGTTCTTGCAGGCGGCTCCTGCGCTCGCTCAGGATCGACCTCATTCACTGCCATTCCCCGTTCTTCCTCGGCAGGTATGTCCTGAGGCTGCACAAGCGGCGGAACATCCCCATGATCACCACGTTCCACAGCCAATACCGCAGGGATTTCGAAAAGTATGTGGGGAAGGGCCGCCTCAACCGCTTTCTGCTCAAATTCATCATGAAGGTGTTCAACGAGAGCGACGAGGTGTGGACGATGCACCCCGTGGTCGGAGAGGTGCTCAGAAGTTACGGCTATGCGGGGCCCATCCGCTATCTGCCCAACGCCACCGCGGTCTCCGCGCCCCGAGACTATGCCGCGGAGCGCACCGCGGCGCGGGAGAAGTTCTCCCTGCGGCAGGAGGAGCTCCTCTTCGTCTTTGTGGGAAGGCTCGTCGTGCAGAAGAACATCCTGTTCATCGCGGAGGTGCTGGGGGAGCTCAAACGGCGCGGCCTGCGCTTTCGGATGATGTACGTCGGGGAGGGCCCGGACAGGGGCAAACTCCTCCGCAAATTGAAGGAGGAAAACGTCGAGCAAGACGTCGTCTTTGCGGGGCATGTCGGGGAGGAGGCCTCTCTGTGCGAGATCTATGCCGCCGCCGACCTGTTGCTCTTCCCGAGTTTTTACGATACTTTCGGCCTCGTCAAATTGGAGGCCGCGTCGAGGCGCACGCCCACCGTTTTGGCGGAGGGGAGCTGCGCCGCGGCGGGCGTCACGCACGGGGAAAACGGCTTTGTTCTGCCCGTGGAGAAGGGCGCGTTTGCGGACGGCGTCATGGAGGCCGTGCGCGACAGGGCGCGGCTCGAAGCGGTCGGAGAGAACGCCTTCCGCGACCTCTTCATCGGCTGGGGAGACGTGATGGAGACCGCCAAGACCTACTACGGGGAGCTGATCGCCTCCGAGGGCAAAGAAAGGCAAGAAAAAATTCCCGAAACGACGTAAAAGAAGTTGATTTTTACGGGGGAATATGGTATACTTACCAAGTCTGCGAACGAGAGACCGCACGGCCATGCACGGCCGGAACGCTCCCGTTTGCGGGCAAATCCACATTCCGCGCCGTGCCGCTCTCCGTGCTCCGCAAATCCAACCCGAGCGGAGAAGAAGCGGGCAGATCCGGCGGGAAGAGGACAAACGGAGGAATTTATGGCAGTCATCACAATGAAGCAGCTTCTCGAAGCGGGCGTCCATTTCGGGCACCAGACGAGGAAGTGGAACCCCAAGATGAAGAAGTACATCTTCGCGGCCCGTCACGACATCCACATTATCGATCTCGAAACGACGGCGCGTCTCGTCGAAGAGGCGTACTCTTTCGTCGTGGAATCGGTCAAGCAGGGCAAGACGGTGCTCTTTGTCGGGACGAAGAAGCAGGCGCAGGACGCGATCCGCGAAGAGGCGGAGCGTTGCGGGCAGTTCTTCGTGAATTCCCGCTGGCTGGGCGGCACGCTCACCAACTTCAAGACCATCCGTTCGAGGATCGACTATCTCGAAAAGCTCGAAAGAATGGAGGCGAGCGGCGAGTTCGACCTGCTCCCCAAGAAGGAAGTGCTCGGCCTGAAAAAGGAGATGGCCAAGTTGCAGGAAAACCTCGGCGGCATCAAGGAGATGCGGGGCATGCCCGGGATCATGTTCGTGGTCGATCCGCACAACGAGGACATCGCCGTCGCCGAAGCGCGCAAGATGCACGTGCCGATCGTGGCCATCACGGATACCAACTGCGATCCCGACCTCATCGACTACGTCATCCCCGGCAATGACGACGCGATCCGCGCCATCAAGCTCATCGCTTCCGTGATCGCGAACGCCGTCATCGAGGCCAACCAGGGCGAGACGCCCGTCCCCGCCGCCGAGAGCGAAGAGGCTCCCGCCGACATCGAGGAAGTTGTCGCCGCAAGCGAAGAATAAAGAATAAGGAGATTACCTGAAATGGCTGAGATTTCTGCAAAGGATGTAATGAGGCTCCGCGAGCAGACAGGCGCGGGCATGATGGATTGCAAGAGAGCGCTCGTGGACGCGGAGGGCGATTTTGAGAAGGCGGCGGAGCTTCTGCGCGAGCGGGGCATCGCCAAGGCCGCAAAGCGCGGTTCCAAGATCGCGGCGGAGGGCATCGTCTATGCCCTTACGGAAGGCGACGTCGGCGTGCTCGTCGAAGTCAACTGCGAGAGCGATTTCGTCTCGAAGGGCGAGAAGTTCCACGAGGTCGTGGCGGCCGTCGCAAAGACGATCGCGGAGAAGACTCCCGCAGACGTTCCTGCACTCCTTGCCTCGGACATGGGTGGGGGAAAGACCGTCGAGACGTTTATTTCCGAGCAAGTCGGCATCATCGGGGAGAAGATCTCCGTGCGCCGTTTCACCGTGTACCGCACGGAGGGATTTACGGAGACGTACATCCACATGGGCGGCACCATGGGCGTCATGCTCGACTTTGCTACCCCCGCAAACGACGCGGCGAAGGCGCTCGCGCACGAGCTTGTGCTGCACACCGCTTTCGCCAAGCCCGCATACCTCACGGCGGAGGAAGTCAGCGCGGAGACCATTGAAAAGGAGCGCGAGATCCTCAAACAGGAAGCGCTCAACGACGAGCGCAACGCGGGCAAGCCCGAGGCCGTGCTCGACAGGATCGTGGAGGGCAAGGTCAAGAAGTTCTACGAAGAGAACTGCCTTCTCGAACAGAAATTCGTCAAAGACGACAAAGTTACGGTCAAGCAGCTCATCGCGCAGGCCTCCAAAGAGGCGGGCGCGCCCGTCGTCCTCAAACGGTTCGTGTTCTACGTCATGGGGCAGGGGATCGAAAAGAAGTCGGAGGATCTCTCCGAAGAAGTCGCCAAGCAGGTCGAGGCGATGAAGAAATAATCGCAAAAAAAGCATTCGGGAGGAGCTGCGGCTCCTCCTTTTTTTGTGTTTTTTTGCCCCGCCGCAGAGGCGGTTTTTGTTCGGTTCTGTAAAATATTTGATAAATTTTACAGTTATAAAATTTTTTTGAAAATGCCGAATTTCGCTTGACAATATTACAATGTATATATTATAATTGTATATACCTTGGATTTTCTCGTATATTTTCACAAATATGCGGAAATTATGCAAAATTTCGGGGGAATATCCTCCCGAACCAAGGCAATCAACTTAAAAATTTTTTATAAGGAGAGTAGGAAGATGACAAAAACCGCAAAACGTATTCTCATCGCGGCGATGTCGGTGCTGTTCGTGTTCGCTGTGGCCGTATTTGCTTCGGCGTGCGAATTCCTCACCGATCCGGCCTATACCGTGACCGTCGATTACGATGAGACAAAAGGTACGGTTACGCTCAGTCCCGCGAAAGACGACTACATCCTCGGCGATCAGGTCACCGTCACCGTGGAAGCGAACGAGGGCTTCTTTGTCCAATCGTTCGAGGTCAACGGCCTTGCCGCGGAACTCACGGGCGGGAGATATTCCTTCCGCGTGGAGGGAGACACTGCCATCGCAGTGGAGTTTGCCGACGCAGTCCCCGCAGAGTATGTGGGCGTTTGGCACACGCAGGAGGGCGATCCGTTCGGTGAACACACGATCTCGATCGAGAGCGATTTCACCGTCACGGTAGACGGCGCACCCGCAGAACTTCGGTTCACCGTAGTGGAGACGCCCGATCAAACAGGCGGCGAATCCACGTTTGATACCGTGGCAAAGCTCACATGGGACGGTGAGGATTACACGATCGCCGTGGACGAGAGCTACGGCTTCAACGTGCTCACCATGGACCATGACGGAAACAAGTACTTCGTGAAAGAGGGCGCAGTCTCCGATGTGACGTTCGACCTGTATCTCGGCACATGGACGGGCGGCGGCTACACCGTCGTCATCACGGAAGACGGCATCACCATCAACGACGCACCTGCCTTTGTCTATGGCAAGAGCGGCCCCTACTACCGCTTCCTCTATGCGGGCGCGCGCTTCAATCTGTCGCAAGATTACTTTAGCGACAACTTGGTGCTCCAAGATGCGGGATATCACGAGATCAAGCTCGCTCCCGAGGGTGCGGAAGAGCTTCAGATCCCCGATACGTGGAACGGCACTTGGACCGGCGAAGGAGCTCGGTATGAGCTTAAGATCGACAATACGTCAAATTTCCCCATTACGATCGTCGTTGTTGAAAGCGGCATGGAGATGTCCGGTTTGAATATCAGCCTCGAGGAGCAGTACGGCACCCTGCACGCCATCTTCGACGCATACGTCGGAGAGGAGGGCGAAGATGTCCTTTTCGACCTCGGCTACTTCGATTGGGACGATCACATGCTTCTGTCGTGGCAGGGCGGGGACGCTACTCTCTACCGCGAAGGCGGCGATGAGCCCCCGGCAGATACGAACGGCATCGACCCTTCGCTCTATGGTACCTGGGAAGGCACGTCGGCTATATTCAATGTTGAGTTCAAGTTGGAGATCTCGGCCACGTTGATTCGCCTCACGATAGACGGCGGGGACCCCATGGTTGGCGAAGTGACGGGCTTCTATGGGAATGATCCCACCGATTTCTATGTCATATTCGACGGAGAAGAATACGAAGCCTATTTGAGTGGTTCGAAAATCACGCTTGACAATAATGAGACTGGGCAAAAGGCCGCCGATCTCACCCGCACGGGCGACTTCGGAGGCGGCGAACAGCCCCCGGTTGCCGAAGTGAACATTCCCTCCAAGTTCCACGGCACTTTCCACGGAACGGATCTGTTCTCCGACGATGAGTATACGGTGGTGATCACCGAGCACGGCGTTTCGGTGGGGAAAAATTCCGAGGATCCGACGGCAGCGACCGTGAATGAATACAATGCGGATTACGAAGAGATCCTTCTCGTCTGGAACGGTGAGGAGTACTCGATCGGAGATTCCTCCTATACCGATCCGGTCTCGACCATTTTATTCCAAACAGATGATGGCTTCATGAGGGCTCAGTGCTCCCGCGTTTCGGGCGGCGATGAGCCCGTGGAGCCCACGGTCACGATTCCCGGTGCTTTCCATGGCGAATGGCACGGCGAAAATGAGGGTACCACCTACGACGTCGTTGTCACCGAGCATACCATCACCGTCTCAATCGACGGCGAAGCTCCCCTCACCGCAAAGAATTTGAATCTGAGTGATGAGAGTGATGCCGGGGTGTCCGATGTCTATTTCTCGCTGGATGATGGAAATTATTTCGGTTGGACGCTTTCTGTCAACTCGCAAAGCAAAGTGACCTTGTCAAAGAACGGCCCCGGAGGGTTTGAGGTCGAGCTCACGAAAGACGGCGGCGATGAACCTCCCACACCCGGTGACGTCGCGATCGAGGAAAGCTATTGGGGCACCGAGTGGGATAATCATTCCGACGACAGCAATTTCACGCTCGCGGTCTCCGATGACGGCACGACGGTGACGATCAACGGCGGGCAATTCACCGTGACGGAAGTCGTTGAATGGTTTGGTGTTACGATGTATACCGTGTCTAACGGGGCGACTGAATATACGCTTGAATTTTACGTTATCTATGCGTATGTCGAGGATACAGTCAATGACATATATTTGAATTTGATCCCCGCCGATGCGCAGGAGGTTGCAGTCGATGCGGCTTTGGACGGCACCTGGACGGGAACGTCGTATGGCGCGACCATTTCCCTCACGATTGCCGATGGTCATATCAGTTATCGCATTGAGGAAGGCGGCGAAAGCATGGACTTTCCGAGCTTTGTTTTTTATGGCTACTCCGAAGGCGGTGACTCTTTGTATTTCATTTATTTGGTGGGAAACGTTTTTGAAGTCAATGTCTCCAATGGCGAAATGACTCTCATCGACTCGGATGGCAATGAGGTCACCCTGACCAACGATTCTGGTTCCGGTCCTGTCACCCCTCCTACGCCTCCCACATCGTCCGTTACGATCGGCGAGGAACTTCTCGGCAATTGGTATGTTGCGCTTGTCGGCGGCAATGATGTCCCCGCCTCCCGCTTCGACATTACGGTCACGGAGCACTCGATCACGGTCGTCGTCGATCTGAAAGCGGACGCTCCCATTGTCGCCCAGAACCTGAGGCAAGACAGTAATACCGATATCTACTTCACGCTCGAAGGGTTCGAGGGCGAGTGGAACTATTACTTGACTGTTTTGGATTTCAATCAAGGCTCTTACCCCACCCTCAGGAACGAAACCTATTCCATTCGCGCCAAGTGCACGGCGAACGGCGGGCAGGTCGAGCCTGAGTTCGAGGGCGTTCCCGAATCCGTTCAGGGCAACTACAACGTTGTGGACGGGGGCAATGTGCTCGGCACCCTCGAAATCGGCAACGACTTTGTTGACCTCAAACTCACCGACGGGGAAAGCGGCAAAGTGACCCTCACCGCAAAAGATGTGGTGGCTTATGATTATGATGGCGTGCGCTATCTGAGTTCCATTGAGTTCGCCATCGGCGAAGCGAAGTTCAAGATCGCACCCGATCCCTATGCGCAAACCACCCTTTACCTTTCGAAAGAGGGGACAGTCTCGGGCTATACAGGCTACCTTATCGTAGGTGAGTTGGTCGATCCCGAAGCCGAGGGTCCCGGCGGCGGCGATGATACGCCCTCCGATCCCGTTCCGAGCGACTTCTACGGCACCTTTGTCGGCACGGGTGACGATACATACACCGTCACCATCTCCGAAGATGGGATCACCGTGCAGGTCGGTAGCGGAAATGCGCAGGCTGCCACCAACGTGAGCTACAATGCGAGCTGGGATCAGATCACATTTAACGTCGGCTCGGTGGAATGCACGCTCTATCCGCTTGATGACGACAACTACACAGTTCTCTATTTTTTGTATGGCAACGACGCAGCTCGGCTGACTGTGCAGGAAAGCGGCTCCCAAGGTGGTGACACTTCCGTGACGCTTGCCGACACATTCAACGGCGTCTGGACGGCTTTCGGCGACGGCGCGGCGATTGCAACGCTGACCGTTGAGGGCGGCAAGCTCTCCATCGGCGGCACGGCTGTTACGCTGGCCGAGAAGGACGCCAGCCACTTTACGTTCTCCCACAACGGCGTGGACTATACCGTCTCCATGGATTATTTGGTCCCCGTTCTCGTTCTGGAAAGCGCCGAAACGACGGTGTACTATTACATTGCGGGGAACGTCCCTACAACTGTCAATAGTGGCTATGAAGGCACTTGGAAGAGCGTGGAGGGCTCCTCATTGCAGATCACGATCACCATCGATACGGCCGCCGGCACCGTTACCATCAACGGCGAAACGGTAGAGATCATTGCAGGGGCGGATGGCGTTTTCGGTCCTATCTACGCCTTTGTCTACAACGGCGAGCTCTACAAACTCAACATGTTTTTCGATACAGTGCAACTCAATCAAGATATTGATCTTGAAAAGGCTTAACTTGTCGGTGAAACTTTGAAGAGGCAGATCCCCGCTTTGGGGATACAATGAAAAACCAAAGGAAGGCGCGGGAGCATGCTCCCGCGCCTTCCTCTGTGGGTATGTGAGCTGCCCCCTTTGAAGGGGGCGGCTCATCTTGGCGCCCCCTTGAGGGGGAGCTGTCGAGGCAAAGCCGAGACTGAGGGGGTGTCATTCCGAATAAGAACGCCACCCCTTCCGTCACTCGCGATGCTCGTGCCACCCACCCCTCAAGGGGTGGGCAAGGAAAGGCGCAAAAGGGGGCAGGTCATCTTCGTCCATGCCCGCGGCTTCCAAATTCTTCCGCCAAAGCCTTGATTTTTCTCCGCACTTATGCTATACTGATAAAAAACAGCAGGAGCAGACGTATGGAGCCCAAATACCATCGCATCCTCTTAAAACTCTCGGGAGAGGCCCTCGCGGGGGAGAACCGCTTCGGCCTCAACGAGGAGGTCATCGCCCGCGTCGTCGATCAGATCGTCAAGGTCCACGAAATGGGCGTGCAGATCGGCATCGTCATCGGCGGCGGCAACTTTTGGCGGGGTCGGCAGGGCACCCAGATGGACCGCACGACGGCAGACCACATGGGCATGCTCGCCACCGTCATCAACTCGCTCGCCATGATGGACGCGATCGAGAGGCGGGGGATCCCCACCCGCGTGCAGACGGCGCTCAACATGATCTCCGTCGCCGAGCCCTATATCCTCAGAAAGGCGCTTCACCACTTTGAGGCGGGGCGCATCGTGATCATGGCGTGCGGCACGGGCAACCCGTATTGCTCGACGGACACCGCAGCCGCCCAGCGCGCATGCGAGATCGACGCGGACGTCCTGCTCATGGCCAAGAATGTGGACGGGATCTACGACGACGACCCGTGCCTCAACCCCCATGCAAAGAAGTACGACCGTATCACGTTCCGCGACGTCATCTCGGGCGGCCTCAAAGCCATGGATACGACGGCCGCGACCATGTGCATGGAGAACGACGTTCCCGTTTTGGCCTTTGCCTTAGGGGAGCCGAACTCCATCGTCCGCGCAGTGTGCGGCGAAAAGCTCGGCACACTCATTTCCAACGAATAAAAAATCCCGAAAGGGGGAAAGGAGTTCATAATGATAGAAAACGAAAAGGTAGAAGAGCTCTTTTTGGTGATGCAAGACAAATTGGATAAGACCGTCTCCGTGCTCAAAGAGCAGTATGCCTCCATTCGCGCGGGGCGCGCCAATCCGCACATCCTCGATAAGTTGCAGGTGGAGGCCTACGGCGGCATGAGCCCGCTCAACCAGCTCGGCAACGTCTCCGTCGCCGACGCGCGCTGCCTTGTGATCAGCCCGTGGGATAAGTCCCTCTTGAAGGCCATCGAGAAGGCCATTCTCGCCTCCAATATCGGCATTACGCCCACGAACGACGGCACGGTCATCCGCCTCGTTTTCCCCGAACTCACCGAGGAGCGCCGCCGCGATCTCGTCAAACAGATCAAGCGGATGGGGGAGGATGCGAAAGTCGCCGCGCGCAACGTGCGCCGCGAGGCCATGGAGAACGTCAAAAAGCTCAAAACGGGCAAGGAGATCTCCGAGGACGAGGCAAAGAACAGCGAGATCGACATCGAGGACGCGGTGAAAGACTGCATCGAAACGCTCGATAAAGCGGTCGCCGCCAAGGAAAAGGAGCTGCTCACCGTCTGATGGCCGAAGCGGAGCGGAGTGTCCCGCGGCATGTCGCCATCATCATGGACGGAAACGGCCGATGGGCGAAAAAGCGCCTCCTCCCCCGCGCCATGGGGCATCGGGCGGGGCTCAGGCGCATGATCTCGCTCATCGGGCATATCTTTTCGCGCGGGGTGGAGTACTGCACGCTGTTTGCGCTCTCCGCCGAAAATTTTGCGCGCCCCGCGGAGGAGATCGAAGCGCTCTTTTCCCTCTTCCGCGAATACTTTACGCAGAACGTCGCCGAGCTCGAAGCGCAGGGGATCCGCCTGATCGTCATCGGCGACAGGAGCCTTCTCCCCGCCGATATCCAAGGCGCCATCTCCCATGCGGAGGAGGCGACGGGGCGCGGCGCGCGGGGAACGCTTGCCCTCGCCATCGGCTATGGCGCGCGGCAGGATCTCGTCTGCGCATGCAACAAATTTGTGCGCGAGGGGCGGGAAGCGACGCAGGAAACGCTTGCCCAGAGCCTCTCAACGGGTACCATGCCCGAGGTAGACCTCTTGATCCGTACGGGGAAGGAAAAACGCCTCTCGAACTTTCTTCTCTTCGAGGCGGCCTATGCAGAGCTCATCTTTTCCGAAAAGCTCTTCCCCGATTTTACCGATCGCGATTTCGACGGCGCGCTTGCAGAGTATGCAAAGCGCGAGAGAAGATTCGGGAAGTTATAATCTATGCAAGAAACAACGCAAGAAACGACAAAGCAACCGAAAAAGCGCGGCCGCATGAGCAACATGCAGCTGCGCGTCCTCACGGGATTCTGGTTGATGGGGATCCTTTTGGCAGCCTTCTTTTTGAAGATCTTTGTCAGCGATCTCTTTTTCGACCTCATCATCGTCATGATGGCTGTCTGCGGGACATGGGAGATGCTCCGCGCCTTCCGCGACAAGGTGCACATCTCGCAAAAGATCGTCGTCATGATCTTCGCCGTGCTCATCATCGTGGTGTACGCCGTGAGCGACTTTTACTTTGCGGATATCCGCCACATTCCGGGCACCACATGGGATGAGAGCGGCAACGCGACGGGCAGAAATTATGCGCCGCACATCACCCTCGTCGTGTTCATCGCGGGCGTGGCCATCCTGCTCGCCTTCCTCGTCTTTGCCCATCAGAACATCACGCTCGAATCTACGGGCTACGCGCTGTTCAGCTATACCTATCCCTCCCTGCTGCTGCTCGTCGTCTCCATCTGCAACCACCTTGAACGCTACTCCGAGATCGGCGTGCTGTTCATCTTCGTCGTGCCCGCCTTTGCGGATTCCTTCGCGATGATCACGGGAAAGATCTTCGGGAAGAAACTTCCCATGAAGATGGCGCCCTCCATCTCGCCGAAGAAAACGCTGGTCGGCGGTGCGGGCGGTCTGCTCGGCGGCGGCGTGGGCGCGGCGGCGATTTTCTTCGTGCTCTACGGGCTTGCGCAGTCCGACGCCGTCAACCTCAACCTGCAACTCAACGCGCTCAATCTCGTGTTCTTCCTCGCGCTCGGCGTGCTCACAGCGGGCTTTTCGCAGTTCGGCGACCTCGTGGAGAGCGCCATCAAGCGCAAGCTCGGCATCAAGGACATGGGAAGCGTTCTGCCCGGGCATGGCGGGGTGCTGGACCGCATCGACTCCGCACTCTTCGCAAGTCTTGTCGTGTGCGCGGTCATCGTGCTGCGAATCATGATCGTGCGTTGAGGCGCATACATTAAAAGGGACGCCCGCCTCGGTCGGCGGGCTTTTTGATAGGGCTCCGCAGCGGAGCCCGCGAGGAAGTATGAAAAAGATCGCACTCATCGGTTGCACGGGGAGTATCGGCCGTCAGGCGCTCGACGTCGTCCGCCGCTATCCCGAACGGTTCACCGTCACCGCGCTCGCGGCCAATGCGAACGGGGAGGCGTTCCGCGCCCTGCGGGAGGAGTTCCGTCCCCGCATTGCCTTCTGCGCGGAAAACCGCAGGGGAGGGCAGGAGGAGATCGACGAACTCTTCTCCGACTGCGACGTCGCCTTGATCGCGGCGAGCGGCTTTGCGGGCCTTTCCTATACGCTGGCGGCGGTCAGGGCGGGCAAGACGGTTGCGCTTGCGAACAAGGAATCCCTCGTCTGCGGCGGCGAGCTCGTCATGGCGGAGGCGAAGAGGCGGGGGGCGGAGATCGTCCCCGTGGACAGCGAGCACTCCGCGATCTTTCAGGCGCTGCATTTCGACCGCGGCGCCAAGTTCGAGCGCCTTGTGCTCACGGCGAGCGGCGGCCCCTTTCTGCGCGCCTCAGAGGAGGAGCTCGCCCGCGTGACGGCGGCCGACGCGCTGCGGCACCCCACGTGGAAGATGGGGCCCAAGATCACGGTGGACAGCGCGACGCTGCTCAACAAGGGCTACGAGATCCTCGAAGCGAAGTGGCTCTTCGGCGCGGATCTCGACCGTATCGAGGCTGTCGTGCACCCCGAATCCATCGTGCATTCTCTCGTCTATTTCGAGGACGGCGCGGCCCTTGCGCAGCTCGGGTATCCGGACATGGGTGTGCCCATTCAGCTCGCGCTCACCTATCCCGACCGTCTCCCGTGCGCCGCACCGCTCGATCTTGCAGCCCTCGGCGCCCTGCACTTTTTCCCGCTTCCGAGGGAGAAATTCCCCTGCTTCGGTCTCGCCTTGCAGGCGGGGAAAGAGGGGGGAACGGCGCCCACAGTACTCAACGGGGCGGCGGAGATTGCCGTCCGCGCCTTCCTGCAAGGAGGCATAACCTTCCCGCAAATCGCGGAAACTGTCGAGGACGCGCTCTCCCGCATCCCGCGCACGGACGCAGCCGATTTTTCTGTCCTCGAAGAGGCGGACGCGCGCGCCCGCGCTGTCGCAACGAGATACATCTATGGCAAATAATCTGCTTTCCGTCTGGGGCACGATCGGCTCCGTCCTGCTCGCCATCCTGATCCTGCTCGTGATGATCACCATTCACGAGTTCGGTCACTATGTCGCGGGCAAGATCTTCAAATTCCGCATCAACGAGTTCTCCATCGGCTTCGGGCCCGCGCTCTTCAAGCGGAAGAACCGCCGCACGGGGGAGCTCTTTTCGGTGCGCCTCATCCCGCTCGGCGGCTACTGCGCGTTTGCGGGAGAGGACGGGCAAGAGGAAGAGGAGACGAAAGAGGACCAACCCATGCCCGAGAGTGAGGGCTCGAATACGCCCTCCGACGGGGAAGCGGCCGCGGCGGCTCCTGCCCCGAAAGCGGACGACGGCCTCTTCACGCACAAGAAGCCGTGGCAGCGGATCATCGTGCTCATCGCGGGCGCGTTCATGAACTATCTGTTGGCGCTGCTACTCATCTTCATCCTCTTCGGGGTCTATGGGCAGAGCTTGGTCATGGTGCGCGGCGTCGCCGAACCCACGGAGGAGTACACTGCCGAGCAATCCTTCCGCGAGGGGGACATCCTCCTCAAAGCGGACGGCAAGACGCTCTACCTCACGACGGACATTTCCCTCACGCTCAACGGCAAGAAGGAGGGCGACGAGGTCGTGTTCCGCGTCGCGCGGCTGCAAGAGGACGGCACGCGCAAGGCCGTGGACGTGCCCATCCGCCTGCGCGGTTCGGTCGCGGTGAAGAACAGCAACGATTTCACGGGAGTCTGGAACGCGCTCGGCGTGGGGATCGAGACGCGGGAGGACGGCGCGAAATACTACATGGTGGACTCGGTGGGGTACCATTTCGGGTTTTTCGAGACGATCGGCCGCTCCTTTGTCTACTCGTTCAAGATCGCGGGCACAATCTTCCGCGTCATCGGAGAGCTGTTTACGGGGAGGTTGGGCCTCAGTTCCCTCGGCGGGCCCATCACGACGATCTCGACGACGTCCCGCGTCGTCTCCGCAGGGGGCATGTCCGGGTTTTTGGAGATCGCCGCGCTCATCGGCGTCAATCTTGCCGTCTTTAACCTGCTGCCCATCCCCGCTCTGGACGGGAGCAAAGTGGTGTTCACGATCATCGAATGGATCCGCGGGAAGCCGATCAACCGAAAGGTGGAAGCGATCATCCATGCCGTCGGGATCGTTCTCCTCTTCGGCTTTGCGATCCTCGTGGACATCTTACAGTTTGTGTAGCGCGCGGGGCGCCGAAGTCCCGCCGCGAAGTAAAAAAAGAAAGGCAAAAAGGCTTGCCTTTCTTTTTTTGCGTTTTTTGGGCTCTCTGCGGTCAGGCTTTTTTGCCGTCCCGATATCTCCGCGCGGCCTTCACGACGGCGGGAGAGCAGAACACGAGCACGCCCGCCACGACGACGATCGCGAGGTCGGGCAGGACGTAACCCGCCTGGTAGGTGAGGGAATACAGCCATGCGGGTTGGTCGCCCGCCCATGCGGAGAAGGCGAACCAGCCCGAGAGGAAGTGCGAGGCGAAGCGTGCGGCTCCCGCCACGATCGCGCCGAGGGCAAACTGCACGGGCGCGACTTTATCGAGCGCCTTCACATTGGAGAACATGCCCGCGAGGCCGATGCAGGCAAAGGCGGCGGGGTAGTCGAGGATGAACTGCGCGGGGTGCAGGATGGTGGGGTCTTGGAAGGCTTGCAGGACGCCGTAGATAAAGCCCGCCAGCACGCCCTTTCTCGTGCCGAACATATAGGCATAGATCATGAGGGGGAGGAGGGAGGCGATGGTGATCGATCCGCCTTGGGGCATCTTGACAATGCGGATATAGGAGAGCGCATAGCTCATGGCGATGCAGACGGCGGCGTAAGAAATGGCCTTGGCGTCCGTGCTGCGCTTGCGGCCGATATCGCACAGGAAGGCGAGCGCGACCACCACGACGACGAGCGCGGCCGCGGCGATGTAGAGCGCAAGGGAGTTGACGTCCGCATTCCCGTTGGGAAGGCCGTTGGTGTCCGCGGCGTCGCCTGAGGTGTAGTGGAAGTACATGCACACGAGCGTTGCGATCAGCGCCGCGCCGAACAGGGCGCCGCATACGCCATAGCTCACCTTGGTGCGCTTGAAGGTGAGAACGATGGCGCCCGTCATCACCGTGGCGATGAGCACGAGCAGCGGCACGAAGAGGATGAGCGTGATGC
The DNA here is from genome assembly GCA_947625605.1 of uncultured Clostridia bacterium. Lineage (GTDB taxonomy): Bacteria > Bacillota > Clostridia > Christensenellales > Borkfalkiaceae > Gallimonas. Next base: position 113,261 of record CANQOY010000001.1, read on the forward strand.
CGTCATCGAGGAATGTAAAGATGAGGAAGAGCGCGCCGAGCACGCAGGCGTATACCATGCCCGCGACCATGGCCACGCGCAGGTATGTTTTCCGCCGTTCGCCCTTGAAGGCGAACATGAGCGCAAAGACGGCGATCGCGAGCAGGATCGTTGCCCAGAATGCCGTAAAGCGAAGGATGCTCATCGGCTCGGCGTCTTTGAGGACGGGATACCATGTCGTCCCGTCGAGGAGAGAAAAGTGCAACATCAATGACCTCCTGTTTTTCGTTTTAACCGCCAAACGGAGCATAAAAATCGCCCGCGTAAAAATGCGCAGGCGAAAATTCCTTCCGAAAACCGTTCTTTCGTGCAAGCATTACCTTGCCCGATTCCAATGGTATCATCTCAGCCTTTCGGCACCCACGACGGATAAAACAATGAATTTGTAGCCTCATTATATGCCATAAACTTGCAAAAGTCAATTGTTTTTTTGTCGGATTTGTAGTATAATCGAAGAAACGGCGGGCATTTCCGCCGTGCGCATGCACCGATGAAGAAAAAAGACGTCTTACAATACGAATTTGCCGCGCTCCGCTTTCCCGAGGACGGCAACCTGCGCGATCGCCTGTATTGGTATCTCGCGGATCTTCCCGTCCGCGAGGGGGACGAGGTGCTCGCGCCCGTCGGCCCGCATGACAGATTGCAGCGGGGCGTCGTAGAGAGGACGGTGCGCGCCAAAGAGGAAGAGGCGCCCTACGATGTCCGCCTCATCAAGCGGATCACGGCGCGATACGGCGCGCGCAAGCTCCTCTTTGCGGGGCATGCGGAGGCCTTTTGGGAGTTCGGCGGCGCAAGGTACGACGACCGCCACTACACGCGCTTGGGGCGGATCCTCTACACCGATACCATGTCCGAGTGTGCGGGCATGGTTGCCGATTCCGCCTGCATGACGCTGTTCGAGGCACCCATGTCCGAGGATGAGGCGATCTATCGCACGCTTGCCAGCGGACATGCCGCCCTCCTCGTCGGCGGAGAGGGCAGGGAGATTGTCCGCCTTCTCCTCTCTCTTCTCAAAGGAGAGGAGGGCGCCGCGGATCGCCTCCGCGCCATCGGCCTTTCCGATCGAGAGATCGCGGCGCTTGTCATTTGGCTGGGATGAGGCGCGCCCACCCTCGCATTGCGGCGGAACTCGCGCGATTCTCTTGACAGGAAACAAATTTTCGTGTACAATAACAATATGACGATTTTGGGACTTGACCCCGGCTACGGCACGATGGGTTACGGCGTCATCGAGAAGGACGCGCGCGGGAATTGCTCTGCCGTGGACTATGGCGTCGTCAAGACGCCGCCGAGCGAAAATTTTGCCGTCCGCCTCTGTATTTTGGAGGAGGGCGTCAACGCGCTCTTCGATAAGTTTCATCCCGAAGAGGCGGCCATGGAGGAGCTCTTCTTCTCCAAGAACGTGACGACGGGCATCGCCGTCGCCCATGCGCGCGGGGTGATGCTCCTCACCTGCAACAAGCGGTGCGGCAGGATCTTCGAATACACGCCCAACCAGATCAAGCAGGCGCTCACGGGCTGGGGCGGCGCGGACAAGGGGCAGATGATGCGGTGCGTCGCATCCCACCTTCGCCTCAGTTCGATCCCCCGTCCCGACGACGCGGCCGACGCCCTCGCCGTGGCGCTCTGCCATGCGTTCACGAGCAGGTTCTCGGGGCTCTTTGGCGTAAAATAACATTCGCGGGATCGGCGCGCAGTCGTCTAAAACCCGTCAGAAAGAAGAACGGAAAAGGCGTTTTTCCTTTTCCATTTTGTAGAGGCAAACATGATCGGCTATTTGAAGGGAAGAGTGAAGCATATTTCCCCCGAGTATGTTCTCATGGAAGTGGGCGGCGTGGGGTACGAAGTCGTCTGCTCGGGGGCGGCGTTTTCGCGCCTTTCCGGCGTGAGAGCGGGTGAGGACGGCGAGGTGTATACCTACTTGCAAGTGAAGGAGGACGGCTTCACCCTCTTCGGCTTTGCCGATCCGCAGGAAAAATCCCTCTTTTTGCGCCTCACCTCGGTGCAGGGCGTGGGGGCGAAGATGGCCATCGCGATCCTCTCTTCCATGCGCCCGTACGAGGTCTCCGAGGCCATCGCCATGGCGGATGCAAAGCGGCTCGCCGCGGCGAAGGGCGTCGGGAAAAAGCTCGCCGAGCGCATCATTTTGGAGCTGCACGGCAAGATCTCGGCAGACGAGATCTTGGGGAGCGAAACGGTGGGCGGGAGAGTTTCTTTGCCTACCATGTCCGAGGATGACGACGCAGTTTCTGCGCTCATGGGGCTTGGATTCACCAAGCAGGAGAGCGTGCGCGCCGTCGATCGCGCCAAAAAGAACGGCGCAAAAACGGTGGAAGAAATTTTATCGCTTGCGATACGGGGGATGTAAGGGAGAGCATATATGTTTGACGACGAAAGTTTCGACGAGGGCAGGCTGCTATCGAGCACGAAGAGCGAATACGATATCGAGGAGAACATTCTCCGCCCCAAGACGATGGAGGAATACGTCGGGCAGGACAAGGTGAAGGAGAACCTCGCCGTCTATATGGCCGCGGCAAAGGCGCGCGGTGAGGCCTTGGACCATGTCCTCCTGTACGGCCCTCCCGGCCTCGGGAAGACGACGCTCGCCCACATCATCGCAAATACCATGGGCACGCAGATCAAGGTGACGAGCGGGCCCGCCATCGAGCGGTCGGGCGATCTTGCGGCCATCCTCACCAACCTCAACGAGGGGGATATTCTCTTCATCGACGAGATCCACCGCCTCAACCATCAGGTCGAAGAGATCCTGTACGCCGCCATGGAGGATTACGCCCTCGACATCATTGTGGGAAAAGGACCCTCCGCGCGCAACATCCGTTTTTCGCTCAAACGGTTCACCCTCATCGGGGCGACGACGCGCGCGGGCATGCTCTCTTCGCCCCTCCGCGACCGCTTCGGGATCATGTGCCGCTTGGACATGTATACCCCCGAAGAGCTCCAACGCATTGTGGACCGCTCGGCAAAGACGCTCGGCATCTCCGTCGAAGAGGAGGGCAGTTACGAGATCGCGCGGCGGTCGCGCGGGACACCGCGCATCGCGAACAGGCTGTTAAAGCGCGTGCGCGATTTTTCCGCCGTGATGGGGAGTGCGGCCGTCTCCAAACGGGACGCCGAGGCGGCGCTGCGCCGCATGGAGATCGACGAGCTCGGCCTTGACGAGACGGACAGGAACCTGCTCCGTGCGCTCATCGAGAAATTCAACGGCGGTCCCGCGGGGCTCGATACCCTCGCCGCGACCGTCAACGAGGACGTCGGCACCATTGAGGACGTCTATGAGCCCTACCTCTTGCAGCTCGGCTTCATCGCCCGCACGCCGCGGGGACGGGTCTGCCTGAAAGGGGGCTATGAGCACATGGGCGTCAAGATGCCCGAGAGCGTGCAGAGGCAGATGAGCGTGTTCGACAGCAACGACTGATACGGAGCCTTGTATTCCATGAAGACATCGGATTTTTATTACGACCTCCCCGAGGAACTGATCGCGCAAGTTCCCGCCGATCCGCGAGATTCCTCGCGGCTTTTGGTCTATCACAGAGAGACAAAGACGATCGAACACCGCACATTTCGCGATATCACCGATTACCTGCGCGCGGGGGATGTGCTCGTCGTCAACCGCACGCGCGTCCTCCCCGCGAGGCTCTTCGGGTATACCATGTCCGGGGGCAAGGTGGAAGTTCTGCTGTTGAAGCGCCTCGAACTCGACGTGTGGGAAGTACTCATGAAGCCGGGGAAGAAGTGCAGGGTGGGGACGAAACTCGTTCTAAACTCCGAGCTCTCCTTGGAAGTTCTCTCCGTCACCGAGACGGGCGAGCGGCACGTCCGCTTTTTCTTTGAGGGCGCATTCGAGGACGTCTTATCCCGTGCGGGGACCATGCCCCTGCCCCCGTACATCCACGAAAAACTCCGCGATCCCGAGCGCTACCAAACGGTGTATTCCAAGGAGAACGGTTCGGCGGCCGCGCCCACCGCGGGGCTGCACTTTACGCCCGAACTTTTGCGGAAGATCGGGGAGATGGGCGTCGAAGTGGTGGAAGTTTTGCTGCATGTCGGCCTCGGCACGTTCCGCCCCGTCAAGGTGGAGGATGTCGAGAACCATGTGATGCACAGCGAGTACTACGAGGTCTCCGAGGAGGCCGCAGCTACCATAAACAGGGCGAAGAGAGAGGGAAGGCGGATCGTGTGTGTGGGCACGACTTCGGTGCGCACGTTGGAGTCCGTCGCGGACATGGGTGGCCTTGTTCATGCGGGAAAGGGGGAGACAAGCATCTTTTTGTACCCTCCCTACACGATGAAGTGCTGCGACGCGCTCATAACGAATTTCCACCTGCCCGAGAGTACGCTGTTAATGCTCGTCTCCTGTCTGTGCTCCCGTGAGGAGATCCTGCACATCTATGAAGTTGCCGTGAAAGAGCGGTATCGCTTTTTCTCGTTCGGCGACGCGTGCTTGTTCTTATAAACTTCGCAATACGGCGTCGAGCTTGCGCTGTCATTTCGAGGCGCGTCTTACGCTGTCATTCCGAGGGCGAAGCCCGAGAGAATCCCCCTCATGAAAATGCGGACTCCGTATTAAGGGATACACTCGCCCGTTGCACGGGCTCGGTATGACAGGAAGGCAGCGCGCGGACTGCGTATTGGGGGATACACTCGCCCGTTGCACGGGCTCGGTATGACAGGACACAGGTACACGGACTTCGTATTAGGGGATACACTCGCCGCGCTGCGGCTCGGTATGACAGGGAGACGTGGTGCGCGGACATGGGTATGGCAGAAAGACGGCATGAGCCGCTATTTTCGAGGCGCGTCTTACGCTGTCATTCCGAGGGCGAAGCCTAAGAGAATCCCCTCATGATTGGAGAACAAAAATGTATTACGTCTACATTTTGACGAATTTCCATAATACTACGCTCTATGTCGGAATGACGAACGATCTCGCGCGGCGGATGTACGAACACAAGAATGAGGTCAACGAGGAGTTTACAAAATTATATCAAATCCACAAATTGGTCTATTATGAATGCTTTCTCAGAGTAAATGATGCGATCATGCGAGAAAAACAAATCAAGAAGTTGTCGCGCAAAAATAAAGACAAACTGATCGGAAACACGAATCCGTCCTGGCAGGAACTTCCTGTGCAATAGACTTAGCGGAAGGGTGAGGCATGTCTTATACTCTCATTCCGAGGGCAAGCCTGAGGGGACTACGTATCAGGGGATACACTCGTCCGCTCCGCGGACTCGGTATGACAGGGCGTAGGCACGCGGACTTCGTATCAGGGGATACACTCGTCGCGTTGCGGCTCGGTATGACAGGACACAGGTACACGGACTTCGTATTAGGGGATACACTCGCCGCATAGCGGCTCGGTATGACAGGGCACAAGTACACGGACTTTGTATCAGGGGATACACTCGCCGCAAAGCGGCTCGGTATGACAGGTGACCACAATATGAACAACAAATATTTTTCCTTTGAACTCTTGAAAACAGATCCCGAGACGGGTGCACGGGCGGGGATCTTTCACACGCCGCACGGAGATATCGAGACGCCCGTCTATATGCCCGTCGGGACGCAGGCGACCGTCAAGGGCATGCTTCCCCGCGATCTCAAAGAGATCGGCTCGCAGATCATCCTCTCCAACACCTATCATCTCTACATGCGCCCCGGCGACGAGCTCGTGAAGCGGGCGGGGGGCTTGCATAAGTTCATGAATTGGGACCGCCCCATCCTCACGGACAGCGGCGGCTTTCAGGTTTTTTCGCTCGCAAAGCTCAACAAGATCACCGACGACGGCGTGACCTTCTCCTCCCATGTGGACGGGAGCTACCACACGTTCACGCCCGAGAAGGCGATGGAGATCGAGCACAATCTGGGCGCGGATATCATCATGGCGTTCGACCAGTGCAGTGAGTACGGCTACTCCCACGCGCAGGCCGAAGCTGCGATGGAGCGCACCTCCCGCTGGCTCGAACGGTGCTACCATGTCCACGATGTACCCCATCAGGCGCTCTTCCCCATCGTGCAGGGGAACTTCTATAAAGACCTCCGCGAAGCGTCGCTTTCCCGCTGCCTCCCGTATGTAAAACACGGCATTGCCATCGGCGGGCTTTCGGTGGGGGAGCCCAAGCCGCTCATGTACGAACTTCTCGATTTTTTGCAGCCGAAGCTCCCGACCGACGTGCCCCGCTATCTCATGGGGGTGGGCTCGCCCGACTGCCTCGTGGAGGGCGTTCTCCGCGGGGTGGACATGTTCGACTGCGTCCTCGCCACCCGCATCGCCCGCAACGGCACGGCGCTCACTTCGCGGGGGAAGATCGTCGTACGCAACGGAAAATACAGGGAAGATTTTACCCCGCTCGACCCCGAATGCGACTGCTATACCTGCCGCAACTACACCAAGGCGTATCTGCGGCACGTCGTCAACGTGGGGGAGATGATGGGGGGCATGCTCCTCTCTCTGCACAACATCGCCTATCTTCACCGCCTCATGCGCGGCCTGCGCGAGAGCATCCTCGGCGGGTATGTGAAGGAGTTTGCGCGGGAATTCTACAAGAAACAGGAAGATCCGACATGATCTCCCCGCGCGGACGCATGAATTTTCGGTGAAAAAGAAAATCATGCCCGAAAATCGCTTGCCAAAAGCCGTAAAAATCGCTATGATGGATACAATTCTATTGCAAGGAGAATGCAACGTGAAGCTTTTTGATCTGAACGACGAATATGAACTTCTCTCCAACGAGCTCCTCGACGGAGAGACTACTCCGAGCGACGGTACGAACGAGGGGCAGGGAGATCCCAACGATAATTCCGGGACGAATCCCTCTACGACGAATAATAACGGTAACAACACGTGGATTACTTTCGTCATCGCGGGCGTGATTATCGTCGCGCTCATCGCTTTCTTTTTCTTTTCGAGCAGAAAGAACAAGCAGCGCCAGCAGGAGATCGTTGACACGATCGACGCCATCCGCCCCGGCCACAAGGTAAAGACGAACGGCGGCATCTGCGGCATCGTGGTCGAGGTCTGCGACGACAACACCTTCATCATCGAGACGGGCAGCGAGGCGACGGGCAAGTCCTATGTGAAGATGGATAAGGAATGTATCTATCAGACGGACGCCAAGAGCCCCGCGCAGCTTGCGCGCGAAGAGCAGGAACGGGCAAAGGAAGCGGCGAAGGCGGCAAAGGAGAACCCCGCGCCCGAGACGTCCGACGCGCCCGAGGCGCCCGAAACGTCCGACGCGCCCGACGCGCCCGAAACGTCCGACGCGCCCGACGCGCCCGAGGTTCCCGAGAACGCAGAGGCGCCCGAGACGCCCGAGGATCCGCAGGCCTGATCCGAAAAAAGACATCCGTCATATTACAAGATCCCTCCGCATACGGTAATGCGGAGGTTTTTTATGGATAAAGCTGTCGGAAAGGGGATCGGAGAGGTCGTGTTTGCGAGCGTTGCGGCCGCAATCTTTTACTTGCTCGCCGCGGCGGTCTTTGCCGTCGTCGTCAAGGCCTATGCGCCCTCGCAGGCGGTCGTCACCACCGTGAATTGGACGATCAAGGGCGTGGGAGCGTTTGTCTCCGCGCTCATCTTCGTGCACAAGAAGCGCGCGCTCGTCAAGGGCGCGGCGGCGGGGGCCGCGGGCTGCATTCTCGCCATGCTCCTCTTTGCGGCGATCGGCGGCGGCTTCCGCGTGACGGCGTTTTTCCCGCTCGAACTTCTCTACTGCGCCGTGCTGGCGGCTTTGGGCGCGATCCTCGGGGCAAAATTGCGCAAAGAGAGTTAAAATGCTTGCAAAATATTTACGCAGGTAGTATAATGGAAAAAAATCACCGAGGAGAACTCTTATGATCCGGACCATTGCAAAACCTACCGAAAAGAAAGTTACCGGCTGCGGCGAGTGCAGAAGCACCTGTCAATCCGCCTGCAAGACGAGCTGCACCGTGGGGAACCAGTCCTGCGAGCGCATCACCCGCGAGCAGAAGATCGACGAGCAGAAGTAAGTTCGGAACATCCCGGGGAGCGACGGTGTGCCGTCGCTCTTTTGCCGTGTCCCCATCTATCTTATGTTACATATCTTTGATTATCACAGCCACCATTACGTCTATGATACGGGCAGCGGGAGCCTTCACGAATGCGACGAGCGTACGGCGCGCTATCTGAAAGGCGAGCCGGTCGCGCTGACCGAGGAGGAGCTCTCCGCCATTGCCGCGCTGCGAAAGGAGGGGCTTTTGGACGCTCCCGAGACGGAGGCGCGCCCCATCAAGTCGCACGAGGTAAAGGCGCTCTGCCTGCACGTCTCGCACGATTGCAATCTCCGCTGCCGCTACTGCTTCGCGGATGAAGGCGCATATCATTCCGTGCGCGAGGTCATGTCGCTCGCCACGGCCAAGGCCGCCATCGACTTTCTCCTGCGGGAGAGCGGAAGCCGCAAGGTGCTCGAAGTGGACTTCTTCGGCGGCGAACCCCTCATGAATCTCGGCGTCGTCAAGGAGACGGTGCGCTATGCCAAGGAAGAGGGCGCAAAGTTAGGCAAGCGCTTCCTCTTCACGACGACGACGAACGGCCTCTTGCTCGACGACGAGACCATCCGCTTCTTCAACGAGGAGATGGAGAACGTCGTGCTCTCTCTGGACGGGAGAAAGGAGGTCCACGACGCGGTCCGCAAGACGGTGAACGGCAAGGGCAGTTTCGACGCCGTCATCGAAAAGGTGAAAAAGTTCGTGCGGGCGAGGGGGGACAAGCACTACTATGTGCGCGGCACCTTCACCGCGAAGAATCTCGACTTTTCCAAGGACGTGCTCTTTTTGGCGGATAACGGCTTCGACTCCATCTCGCTCGAACCCGTCGTGACCGACATTCCCGATCTCGCCATCCGCGAGGAGCATCTGCCTGCCATCGAGAGGGAGTACGAGACCCTGTGCGACGAATATGTGCGGCGGGAAGCGGAGGGCAAGCCCTTCCTGTTCTTCCATTTCCACATCGACCTCGAAGGCGGGCCCTGTCTGCAAAAGCGCGTCTCGGCGTGCGGCGCGGGGAACGAGTACTTTTCCGTCGTGCCGAACGGCGATATCTACCCCTGCCACCAGTTTGCGGGGGACGCCGAGTTTCGGATGGGCAATGTGTTTGAGGGGAAGCTCGACGAAGCGCTGCGGGCGAAATTCGCGGAGAGCTGCCTCTTCACGCGCAAGAAGTGCGAGAGCTGTTTTGCCAAGTTCATCTGCTCGGGCGGGTGCAGTGCGAACAACTATCACTACGCGGGAGACATCAACGAGCCCTACCCGATCACATGCGAGATGATGAAAAAACGCGTTGAATGCGCGATGCATGTCCTCGCGGAGCGAAAGTCCCGCGAAAAATAGGAGAATTTTTCAAGAAAAATCTTTCAAGCGACGTGATTCGGCTTGACGTGCACGCGCTTTTCCTATATAATGATGAAAGTGAGTTTTCCTCATAGAAGGAACAGCTGAATTTCGGGTGATCCCGCTCACGATACAGGAGGAGACAATGACGAAACTCAAATCGGCGGTATGTCTTATCTTGATCTCGATACTGATCCTCGGCGTCACATTCATGTGCACCGTGTCCTTTCCGTACGGGTTCGAAGGCAAGAATACATTCAATTCCATTCTCAGCGATCTCAGCAAAGATGCGCAAGTGGGCAACCAGCCTCACGACGGGTTGGAGAGAAACTATCGCGGCGGCGGCTACACGGCCGTCTATTTCCCCGAAGGCGTGATCTCCGCGGGAGAATATGAGGACAACCTTGCCGCGCTCTCCGGCGAAGAGGCCGAGAAGTACGCAAAGGACTACGAGAAGCTCGGCGCTCTCTACTTCGAGAAAGACCTCGTGGAACAGGACGGGGAAACCCGCAAGGTGACCGCGAACTTCGAGGAAGATTTCCAAAGCGCCGTCTCCCAGCTCAAAGCGCGGGTAGACGGGCTGCATATGGAAAATGCGGCGATCGACGTCGTCAACGATTACACCGTGCAGATCTATGTCCCCACATTCGGGGCGATGTCCGAGTCCGCCGAGGCGCTCACCGTTTTTAACTATGTCGGAAAGATCGGAGAGTTCGGCGTGGGTTACGGCTCCTCCGCGGATTCCGCGACCATGCTCGAACCCAGCGCAAGCAGAGGGGAGACGATCAACACCTACGTCCGCGGCGCGCGCTTCATCTCGCGCAACGGCATCTCCGCGGTGCAGGTCATGTTCACGAAGGCGGGCAGAGATGTCCTCAAAGGCTGGACGCAGGACGCTGCGAACACCGCCGTGACGCTGTACTTCTATATCGGCGGCGAGAGCCTGGTGCCCGTCACCGTCAACCAGACGATCACGGAATCGTCGGTGTACATCTCCGGCTCCTTTACGGATTACTCGGCGCGCGCTTTGGCTTCCGCCATCGAGACCTCTCTGAACGGACAGGCCTCGGAGCTCTCGTTCTCCATCGGAGACGTCATCCACGAGGATGCGCAGTTCGGCAACTTGGCGCTCGTGCTCATGTATGCCGCATTCGGCGCGCTCTTCCTCGGCATGATGGTGTTCTTCTTCGTGCGCTATAAGCTCCTCGCCTTCGCGCACCTGTATTCCTTCCTCATCTACCTGCTGCCCATGATCCTGCTCGTCTGGGGGATCCCGTTCCTGCACCTCAGCGTATGGACGTTCCTCGCAGTGCTTCTGGGCGGCGCGCTCCTCTCCGTCAGCAACGCGATCGCCTATGAGCGCGCGCGCAAGGAATTTGCCCTCGGCAAGACGATGGCTTCCTCCGTCAAGGCGGGTTACAAGAAGTGCTTCTGGACGATCTTCGATCTGCATATCGCCGTGGCGCTGTTCTCCCTGCTTGCATATGCCGTTGCGATCACCCAGCTCTCGGGCTTTGTGTTCACGCTCTTCTTGGCGGCCGTGCTCTCCGGGCTCTGCTCCCTCGCCGTCAACCGCTTCCATTGGGCGATGTTCATGACGTTCGCGAAGGATCAGGGGAAATTCTGCAACTTCACGAAGGAGGTCTCCGACGATGAATAAGCTCAGTTTGAAGAAATTATTTCCGATCTTTGTTGCGATCTCCGCAGTCGTGATCGCGGCGGGCATCATCCTCTACGCACTGCTCGGCTTCAACGCCTCGCAAGACAGACCCACGCGCTACACGTTCGACGTGCGGTACAACGATTCCATTGCGGAAAATGCGGAGACCTTGCAGAACTTTGCAGAGACCACGTTCTCGGACATGGGTATTGCCTTTTCCGAGAAAGAGGTGGTAAAAGTGTACACGGCGAACCCCGGCTCTTCGAGCTATCTCGGCGAGACCTCCTACCGCATCGCCCGCTATACCGTATCGGTGAGCGATCTCGCGATGCTCGAAGGCGCGCGTGCGGCGATCCAGGATTATGCCGATACCAACTCGGCCGCGGAGGATTCCCTCTATTTCTGGGGCGAAGTCCGCGTCTCGTGGAACGAGGTCGTCAATCTTCCTTATAATACGGCGGCATGGCGCGGTGCGATCGCGCTGGCTTTGGGCGCCGTCGTCGCCCTCGCCTATGTTGCGATCCGCTTCGGCGTCAGCCTCGGCGTTGCGGGATTCGTCTGCTGCGTGCATGACGCGCTCTTCACGCTCGGGATCTTCGCCATCGCGCGCATTCCCGTGTTCTCCGCGGCGCCCCTGCTGTATGCAGCCATCGCCATGCTCTTCTCGGCGATCCTCTGGATCTTCTTTGCGGGGCGCGTCCGTGCGAACTACAAGGAGCCCGAATTCGCCAACCTTCCCGCCGGCGAAGTTGCGGAGAGAACGGTGAAGGGCAGCGTGAAGTACCTTGTCATCATCGCCGCGGCTCTGGCGAGCGTCATCCTTCTCGTCGGCTTGGTCGCCGTGAGCGGTACGCGTGCGCTGGTGCTTCCCGCGATCATCTCGGCAGTGGTGCCGCTCTACTCGACGCTCCTCATCGGCCCCGGCGTGTTCGCCCCCATCCGCAAGGCGTTCGATAAAAAGCGCGCCGAAGGCAAGAAGAGATACGTCGGCAAGAAGAAAAAGGCGGAAGCGCAGGAGTGACCGCTGAAAATGGATATGAAACGGCGGGCATGGCCCCGCCGTTTTCTCCATAAAAGAAGAAAACGCAGATGAAGAAACTCGTTCGCGAATTTGAATTTTCGCCCGAACAACTTCATACGGTGCAGCAACTTGCCCTCAAATTCGGCCTCACGGAGATCACGGCGGGCATTCTCTTTGCGCGCGGGATCGACACCGAAGAGAAGATGCGCGCCTTCCTGCATCCCGGGGCAAAGAATTTCCTCTCGCCCCTCCTGATGCAGGGCATGCGGGAAGCGGTCGCGCGCATCACCCAAGCCAAGGAGGAGGGCTGGCGCGTGGCGATCTTCGGCGACTACGACGCCGACGGCATCGGCGCATGCGCCCTGCTTTCGCGCGCGCTCAAAATGTTCGGCATCGAGCCGTATGTGTTCGTCCCGGAGCGGGCGGACGGCTACGGTCTGAGCGTCCGCGCGATCGACACGATCTTCGACGAATTTCTGCCCGACCTCATCATCACCGTGGACTGCGGCATCTCGTGCAGAGAGGAGGTCGAATACATCAAGGAGCAGGGCGCCTATGTCATCGTCACCGACCACCATGAGCTGCCCGACGAATTGCCCGATTGCACCGTCATCAACCCCAAATTGAAGGACGACTATCCCTACGACAACCTCTGCGGCGCGGGCGTTGCGCTCAAACTGGCGCAGGCGCTCATCGGCGACGCGGCAAACGAGTTTGTGGACTTCGCCGCCATCTCCACGGTGGCGGACAGCGTGCCCCTCTTGGGAGAGAACAGGGATATCGTGGCGGAAGGGCTTCGGCGGATCGAAAAGCATCCCCGCCCCGCGATCGCCGCGCTCCTCGGCAAGGCGGGGGAGGTGACCGCCCAGACGCTCGCCTTCACCATAGCGCCGCGGATCAACGCGGCCGGGCGCATGGGGGACGCCAAGACGGCGCTCAGGCTCTTCACGAGCGAGGACGAGCAGGAGATCTTCGACCTCGCCGCCCGCCTCAACGCATACAATATGGAACGGCAGAGGTCGTGCGACGAGCTCTATGCGCGCGTGACGGCCGATCTCTTTGCGGAGGGCCCGTACGGCAACCTCGTCATGCTGGCGGGGGATGACTGGAACGCGGGCTTTGTGGGCATCGTGGCCGCGCGCATCGCGGAGGAATTTTCCCGCCCCGCCCTCCTCTTCGTCCGCCGCGGTGAGGCGCTCAAAGGCAGCGCGCGGAGTATCGAGCGCATCAACATCTTCGACGCACTGCGCGGCTGTTCGGATTACATCGAGGAGTTCGGCGGCCATGCGCAGGCCGCGGGCGTCAACGTCACCGCGGAAAATTTCGAAGCGCTCAAAGCCGCGCTCGACGAATATATCGGCTCTCACTACGAGCGGGAGGACTTCGTTCCCACCCTTCCCGTCGCGGGGCGCGCCAAGGGGGATTTCAAGCGGGTCGCGCGCGAGCTCACCCTGCTCGAACCCTGCGGCATGGGCAACCGCAAGCCGCTGTTCTTCGCGGAGGCGGACAGCATCGAGACCCAACCGATCAAGCCCGGTTCCCAACACCTCGCGATGAACGTCGGCGGCATCGATCTCGTCTACTTCAACGGTTACAGGAATTACGACGTCTTGACGAGCGATCTGCACAAAAAACTCGTCTTTGAATACAATGTTTCCCGCTATAAGGGCAAAGAATATGTAAAGGGGTTTGTCCGCACCGTCGTGTACGACGGCATGAGCGGGTCCTCCGTGGAACTTGAAGGGTTCGAAAACGCCCTCCGCTGCCTCTCTCGCGTGCAAAATGAGGCGGAGATCGCAGACATGGGTAGCCTCAATGCGTTCATAGAGGAAAAATTGGCGGGGTGCGCATACGGCCTCTGCGCCGTGGTGCACGACCGCAGATCTCTGCGGAAATTCCCCGTTTTGCGCGATCTGGAAGTGGACGTGTTCCGTCCCTCCTCGGGCAGCGCGGCAAATTGCGTGCTGTTTGCGCCCGCGCCGGACTGCAATCTCTCCGCATTCCGCGAGATCGTCTGCCTCGACTTCCCCGCGGCTCTCCCGGAAACGGGCAATGCGCGGATCCTTTTGAATGGGGAACTTGCGGGCATGGGTGCCTGTAAACACGTCTCTTGCGTGCGGGAGGACCTCCTTTCCACCTTTGCCGCGCTGCGCAGGGCGGAGGGGTGCGAGACGGGCAGGGGATACGCCGAGGCGGCGCGCGCGCTGCATCTTACCGAGCCGCCGGAACAGGTCGTCTTTGCCCTTGCGGTGTTCGAGGAGCTCGGCCTTCTCACGCTCGCGCAGGGGCGGCTCGAACTCGCCCGCGGCAAGCGCACGGAGCTGGGCAATTCACGCATCTATCGGGCGGTCATGCGTTTGAAGGAGGGGCTCTGATGGAACCCATTCTCATGAAGATCTATGAAAATTATGCGGGCGGCGACCGCGATCTGCTGCTGCGCTCCTATGAGTATGCGAAGCGCGCGCATCAGGATCAGAAGCGCGCCTCGGGGGAGCCGTATTTCATCCATCCCTGCGCGGTCGCGGAGATCCTCGTCGATCTCGGCCTCGACGCGGAGACGGTCTCCGCCGCCCTTCTGCACGACGTCATCGAGGACACGCCCGCCACGGAAGAGGACGTGCGCCGCGAGTTCGGGGACGGCGTGCTCTCCCTTGTTTCCGGCGTCACCAAGCTCGACAAGATCGTGTTCAAGTCGCAGGAAGAGGAGGAGGCCGAGAACTTCCGCAAGATCTTCATCGCGATGGCGAAGGATATCCGCGTCATCATCATCAAACTTGCGGACCGTCTGCACAACATGCGCTCCCTCAACTATCTCTCTCCCGGCCGCCAGCAGAGGATGTCGCAGGAGACCCTCGATATCTATGCGCCCATCGCGGGCAGGCTCGGCATCAGCCAGATCAAGTGCGAGCTCGAAGATCTCTGCCTCAAATATCTTGATCCCGCCGCGTTTGAATTTCTCGTCGCGAACATTCACTTGAAGTTGGAGGAGCGCAAGCGCTTCGTCACCTATGTCGTCGAGCAGATCAAGGAGATCCTCGACGAATCGGAGATCCGCGGCGAAGTGTTCGGCCGCCCCAAGCACTTCTATTCGATCTATAAAAAGATGAAATCCAAGGACCGCACGCTGGACCAGATCTACGATCTCACCGCGGTGCGCGTCATCGTGAGCACGGTGGACGAGTGCTACGAAGTGTTCGGCAAGATCCACAAGAAGTGGAAGCCCGTGCCCGGGCGCATCAAGGACTATATCGCCACGCCGAAGCCGAACATGTACCAATCCCTGCACACCACGGTCGTCACCGATTTCGGCCAGCCCTTCGAGATCCAGATCAGGACGGAGGAGATGCACCGTACCGCCGAATACGGTATCGCGGCGCACTGGAAGTACAAAGAACAGCGGGACAACGAGACGACGCTGGACCAGCGCATCGCGTGGATCCGCGAGATGATGGAATTGCAGGGCGGGTTTAAGGACTCCAAGGAGTTCATGAACACCGTCAAGGAGGAGCTGTACAGCACCGAACTGCTCGTCTTTACGCCGCGCAGCAAGGTCATTTCCCTCCCCGAGGGCTCCACCCCCGTGGACTTTGCCTATGCCATCCACTCCGAAGTGGGCAACCACTGCACGGGAGCAAAGGTCAACGGCAAGATCGTTCCCTTGAATTCCCGCCTCGAACTCGGGGACGTCGTGGAGATCATCACCTCTCCCACGAGCAAAGGCCCCTCGCGCGACTGGCTCAAATTCATCAAGTCCTCCTCCGCCAAGGCGAAGATCAAGGCCTTCTACAAGAAGGAGACGAAGGAGGAAAATATCCGCTTGGGCCGCAGCATGCTCGAAGACGCGGCCAAGCGCAAGGGCTATCCGCTCAGCGAGCTGTTGACGCCGGAGAGCTTCAAAAAGATCTCGGAAAAGCTCAATTTCGATACGCAGGAGGAGATGTTTGCGGCCATCGGCTACGGCGCCATCACCGTCAACCAGGTGTTCTTCAAGCTGGTGGATTACTTCCGCAAGGAGGTCCCGCAGCCTCTCGAACTTCGCCCTTTCAAGGAGAAAAACGTCTCGGGTTCCGTCACCGTAAAGGGGTTGAGCGGCCTCCTCGTCTCCTTTGCGGGGTGCTGCTCGCCCGTCCCCGGAGACGACATTGTGGGCTTTGTCTCGCGCGGAAGAGGGGTCGTCATCCATCGGAGCGATTGCCCCAACATGAGGAACGTGGAGCCCGAGCGCCTGCAACCCGCCGAGTGGACGGTCAGGCGCGGGGAGGCGCGCTTCCGTGCCGCCGTCGTCGTGTATGCGGACGAGCAGGGCGACGCGCTTTCCGCCATCTCGCAGGCCACCTCGGAGATGAAGCTCTCCATCACCGCCATCAACGGCCGCTCGGATAAGGCGGGCGGGGCCATCGTCGAGGTCACGGTGAGCCTGATGAGCCGGGAGGACGTCGAAGTGCTGATCGGCAAGATCAAGAACAATCCGAGGATCCGCGAAGTGCACAGGTTGAGCAGCTGACGCTTCCGCCCGAGAAGGCGGGAGGAGGATTTCATGCAGATCTATCCCATCCGGCCGGTTGGCTTCGCGGCCAACGCATACTGCCTTACAGAGGACGGCACGAACGCCGTCGTCATCGACCCCGCGCAGCCGTCTGTTCTCAGGGAAGCGGAAAAGCGGGGCCTTTTCGTCCGCTTCGCCCTGCTCACGCACGGCCACTTCGATCACATCGGGGGCTGCGCCGCGCTCCAAGAGAGGGGAGCGAAGATCGGCTGTCTCCGCGGGGAAGTTTCGCTCGCGCGCGGGAGGGAGAACATGGGGGAGGCGTTCGGCGTGCGCGTGCCGCCGTTTTCCGTCGATTTTACCCTTTCGGACGGCGAGACCGTGACGCTCTGCGGCATGGAGATCTCGGTCATGGGTACCCCCGGGCACACCGCGGGCAGCTGTTGTTTGCTCGTCGGCGACGCCCTTTTCAGCGGGGATACGCTCTTTTGCCGCGACTGCGGCCGCACAGACCTCCCCACGGGGAGCGAAACGGCGCTGCGCGAGAGTTTACGCAGGCTCGCCCGGCTTCCAAACCGAACGGTCTACCCCGGACATGGTATGCCCACAACACTTCAAGAGGAGAAATTATATGGTGTCTTGCGCTTCTGAATGGCTTGCGCCCGAACTCATGGACGTCGTGCGCCTCTTCGAGGGTGCGGAGGAGCTTGCGATCTCCCACGCCTGCGAGGACGACGGCGCGCACTTTTCGGGCGTCTACCGCATCGGGGACCGCGAATATCCCTATATGTTTGAGGATATTGCGCGCTCGGAAACGGAGCGGAAGAGCCTGATAAAGCGGTACGCCAAGCTCGCGCTGTACCGGATCCTCTCGGAGCGCTTCCAAAAGCGGCTGCCGTGGGGGTCTCTCACGGGCATCCGTCCCACGCGGCTTGCCTACGCCTCCCTCGAAAAGACGGGGGAGTTTGAAAATTTCTTCCGCAGTCTCGGGGTTTCGGAGGAAAATATCGCCCTGACCGCCCGCGTTTTGGAGGGGCAGCGCGGCGTCTATGAGCGGAGAGAGGGCAACTGCGACCTGTTCGTCTCCCTCCCGTTCTGCCCGACGAAGTGCGTCTACTGCTCCTTCATCACCGCGCCGATCGCGGGGACGAGGAGGTTCATGCCCGCCTATCTCGAAGCGCTCGAACGGGAACTTTCTGCCGCAAAGCCGCTCATCAAACGCCTGCGCTCCGTCTATATCGGCGGCGGCACGCCCTTTGTACTCGAAACGGAGGAGCTCGATCGGGTGTTCCGCGCGATCGCGCCGCTTCGCGAAAACGCGTGCGAATACACCGTGGAGGCGGGGCGGCCCGACGTCTTTACCGAGGCGAAGCTCGACCTCTGCAAGAAGTACGGCGTCACGCGCATCTGCATCAACGCGCAGAGCTTTTCGGATCGGACGCTCGCCGCGATCGGCAGGAAGCACTCGGCCGAGGACGTCGTGAAGGCCTTCGAAATGGCAAGGCCCTACGGCTTCGATATAAATTGCGACCTCATCGCCGGGCTCACGGGGGAATCGCTCGCGGAGTTTGAAAACAGCGTGGATACGGCGATTGCGCTTTCCCCCGAAAATATCACCGTGCACACCCTGTGCCTCAAAAAGGGCGCAAAGCTCAAAGAGGAGACGGAGACGCTCTCCGAGGGGGGCATGTCCGCGATGATCGCTTACTCTCGCGAAAAACTCACGGCGGCGGGCTATGAACCGTATTACCTCTACCGCCAAAAATATATGGCGGGCGCGCACGAGAACACGGGCTGGACGAAGAAGGGCAAGGCCTGCGTCTACAATGTGGACGTCATGGAGGAGAGCGCGGAGAACCTCGCCGTGGGCGCGAATGCCATTACGAAGAAGGTGTTCCTCTCCGAGGGGCGCATCGAACGCCTTGGCAGCCCGAAAGACATCCCCACCTACCTGAGCAAAGTGGACAGGCTCATCGAGGAGAAGAACGCGCTGTTCGGCCTATGATGCAATGAAAAGAAGCCGCGGGGCGTGCAAGTCTGCACGCCCCGCGGCACGTTTTTCTTCCAATCCCTTATTGAAGATCAAATTTTGTCTTTCGTCCCGTTTCGTCTTCCAGCCCGAGAAGAAAGTCGCTTGTCACGTCAAAATAGAGCGCAAGCATGATGATCTCGTCCAAACAAGGTTCATTATAGCCCGTTTTCCACCTTGTCAACCTCTGTTTGGAAATATGAAGATCAGCACTGATATCCTTTTGCTTCTTTCCGCTCTCTAAGATGAGTTCCTTCAATCTTTCCGTAAAGCTATTTTTTATCATATTCAACATAAAAGTATCAAAAATAGAAACCAAATGCTTGACAATTTCTATTTAGGAATTACACTGTTATATAGTTCCTAAATTAGGAATAAATTATGCAAAGGAGACAGAAAATGAAGAAACTTTTGGTAACGATCCTAACCCTTGCGATGTCGGCGGGGCTTGTCCTCCCTTTGGCGGCCTGCGGCGGCGGGGATAACCCGGGCGGCGACGGTTTTACGATGACGGAGGGCACGGATATCCGTTCGCTCAAATCTGACAAAGTGACGGAACAGGAGTGGAAAGCGGCCTTTTCGGAGGAAAAGTTTGATAATTTCTTCTGCGCATGCACACAGGCTGAGTCATACTACATCACAGGAATGTACGACGAAAAGAAGGCGGATTTCAAGCTGTACTATGGTGTGGACGAAGGGCGGACGCTCATGCAACACACGCTCATGGTGGAAGAGGGCGGAGAAGTCACGGCATGGAATGAAATCGATGGGACGTGGGACCGTGACGGGTCCTATTCGCCTACGAGCGAGGCGATCCCTTATTACCTGCGCGGCGCCATACTTGCTCTCAAAGACCAGTATTCTTCCTTTACATATGATGAAGAAAAGGGATGCTATACGAAGGCATCTCTCGTTTTGATAGGCGCGGAGGCCGGCGCAGATGGAGGGACTTCGGGCGTTGTGATCAAGGACGGCACCCCCTGCGGCGTATGGATGGACGTTTCGGCGGAGGACGCAAACGGGCACCCGACCACGTATCCCTATGATTTCATTTTTTACGGCTTCGGCGAAGCGAATATCGAGGCGTCGCCGAACGACGGGGGTGACTCTTCGGGCGGCGATGACATTACGCTCAGCGAGGATACGAACTTTGAAGAGCTCATTTCCGATCAGGTGACGGAAGAGGAATGGCGGGCGATCTTTTCCGATGAAAAATTTCTCAACGTGTGAAAGAGATAAGAGATGGCGACGATGAAGTCGCAAAAATCCTACTCGATTGGTCGGATACACGTATGAGTATGGATGGACGTTTCGCTTCTGCGAGCATGTCTGCCATTTCCACAGATGATGAGGACTACGACTATTTTGAGGGCGATTTCGTCGAAGATGGCATAAATACGATGTATACGACCATCGACAGACAGTGCTATTATATGCAACGTGAGCTGACGCCGGAGATCATTGAGGCAAAAGTGCAGGCTTCTTTCTTGAACGGGGAGTATTCCTTCCTGTATGCGACTCTGATCGCAATCGATCTTTCCGACCATTACGAGGACTTTACCTACGACGAGGAACGCGGCTTGTACCGCTATGAGGCGCCCGCGAACTCAAAAGGAATCAAGGTCGATTTTATAGCCTTCGAAGGGATGGGAAATCACTTGGATCGTGTTGAACTCAAATTCACGGAGGGGCGCCTTGCGTATGTCCATTGGATCAATTATTCGACGAACTTCGAAGGCGAAAGAGAGATCCTGAGCGACGTCCGCGATTGCTATTACGACTACGGCAAGACGCAGGTCGTGATTCCCGAGAACGCGCTGCCCTATCCCATGGAAGGGTGAAATGCGGGCTCTTCGCGGAGAGCCGAATTTATCTACTTCTATACAAAAACATCCCCGCACCTCGGACATGGTGCGGGGATTTTACGTCTCATATAAAAATATAGCCTCCGCACACACGCGGGTGCGCGGAGAAACATTCCTATCTTCGGTCGGGGAGGTGGGACAAAAGCCCGTTCGGTCGGGGCTACAAGGTTATAAATTTTTCAAGCCTAAAATGTAGTCTGCCGAAAGATCGAGTTCGGCGCACAGCCGTGCGAACGTATCGAGACGAGGCAGTTTTTTCGTCGTGACGTACTGCGTGATCATTTCCGGCGAAACGCCGACCTTTTTTGCGATTTCCACTGTCGTCAATCCGCTTGCTTTGAGCTCCGCCCGAAGCCGTTCCTTGATCATTTCGGTCATATCAATGTCCTTTTTTCTATAAAAATATAACCAACGGTTAGAAAAATGCTTGACCTCTAACCGATAGTTAGCTATAATGGAAAAAACGATCCCAAAAGGAGGGGACAAAGATGAATCGAAAAAGTATTTTGAGCCTTGTGCTCGGCGCCGTGCTCTTCTGTCTGCCGCTCGCTTCCTGCGGCGGAAAGACGCCCACCGTCAAACACACGCACGCGTATACGCAGTGGCGGCACGACGAAGAGCAACATTGGAAGGTCTGCCCCGACGACGGCGCCGTCGATCCCGCGGGCAAGAGCGCCCATGACTTTACGCATGGCGATTGCGTCTGCGGTGCGGAGAAGCCCGAAGAGGTGCACACGCATACCTACACGAAGTGGCAATTCGACGACGCGTGGCATTGGAAAGTCTGCCCCGATGACGATGCGCCCGACCCTGCGGGGAAGAGCGGGCATACGTTCGTCGACGGGGTTTGCGAATGCGGTGCGAGAGAGCCCGACAGCAAGTTGGCATTTGCGCTCGACGAGACGACGGGTACGTATACCGTCGTGGGGCGCGGGGAGGAGACGGCGGACGAGATCGTCATTCCCGCATCTTATCAGGGAAAACGCGTGACGAAGATCGGCGCAAAGGCATTCTACGAAAACAATCAGCCCGATCCGACGCTCACAAGCGTGACGCTGCCCGAAACCCTCACGGAGATCGAATATAACGCGTTCACGCATTGCACCGCGCTCAAAGAGATCAATTTGGAGCATGTCGAGACGATAGGGCAGTCCGCATTTTGGGACGTGGGGCTCACAGACGCCGATCTCTCTTCCGCGGCTTCGATCGAATCGTATGCGTTTTATGCCTGTCTCTCCCTCGAACGGGTGACGCTGGGCGAGGATGTGATGGTCGGAAACGCCGCGTTTTCCGGCTGCACGCTGCTCTCCGACATTACGTTCGGCCCCCTGATGCGCGTCGAGGCGAAGGATGCGTCCGAGACATATTCCAACTTCTACAACATCGCCAAGGACGTTGAGATCCATTTCAACGGGAGCATTGAGGAGTGGTGCGCGTTGGACGGCGGCGTCTTTCGGGGCGGCCTCATGTGCAATGACAAATATTATAACAGAGGCGCGGGCAGGCTGTACACCGATATTTCGCGGACGCTGTACTTCAACGGCACGAAGTTCGAGGGTGCGCTTTCGATCCCCGCGACCGTGGACATGGTGCCCGCATTTGCCTTTTTGAATACGCGCTCCATCACTTCGCTCACCATTCCGAAGAGCGTGAAGTCGATCGGAGAGGGTGCGTTTGAACAGGTCGCTGCGGTGGATACGCTTCCCATTTCCTATGCGGGAACGCTTGCCGAATTTTGCGGCATGGAGGAGGCGTGGCTCGTGCGCTGCGCAAATTACACCGAATACACCGTAAACGGCCAAAAGCTCGCGGGCGAACTTGCGATCCCGACGGGCGTTGAAAGCATTCCCGCGGGGGCATTCTTCGCCGTAAAGGGGGTGACCTCCGTTTCCCTCCCCACGAGCGTGCAGCAGATGGGAATTTATGCACTGTGCGCCCTTGAAATTTCCGAAATCACCTATGCAGGAACCGAAACTGAATGGTATGCGGTCTTCCGCAAGCAGGCCCAGTCGATCTCCTATTGCGGGATCCCGGGCGAAATGAACATGGGACGGCCCAGCTCCAAGTTCGTCGTAAAGACGGCCGCCGACGAGAAACAGACGACATGGTATCAGGATACGTTCCAAAGATAGGCAAAACTTTTCGAAAACATCCCCGTACCTCGGACATGGTACGGGGATTTTACGTCTCATGCCCCAAATAGGCATTCGTGCACATGCGGCTGCGCACGGGATGACATTCCTGTCTTTGCTGCCCTCGGCGGTCTAATATGGCAGGCGCACCGCGGTTTTGCCGAAATTTTTTAAGAAAAAGGGCGGCAAAGGCCAAAATCCTTTGACATCTTCTTCGGAATGTGTTATTCTATACCCGACGTACGCGAGGACTTGCGCTCTCCACGCATCTCTTGGCGTATCGCAAATCATTCCATAGGAGGATAAACGCAAATGGAAAAGAGCGAAATCATCGCAAAGTTCGCGTCGCACGAGGGTGATACGGGTTCTCCCGAGGTCCAGATCGCGCTGCTCACGGAGCGCATCAACCATCTCAACGAGCACCTCAAAGAGCACAAGCACGACAATCACTCCCGCCGCGGGCTTCTCAAAATGGTCGGTCGCCGCCGCGGTCTTTTGGACTACCTCAAAGCCAAGGATATCGAGCGCTACCGTGCCGTCGTTGCGGCGTTGGAACTTCGCAAGTAACGAACCTGAAAGGGCGGGGTCAATTCCGCTCTTTTTTGTTGTGGAGACGGAGGACGGAGCCAAACGGGAGGGGCATGTCCGCGGGTTTGCCCGCAGAGAGCGCCCATAGCGCGTTTGCTTCGGAAAGGCTCCGTCGGAACTTTTCGGCATTTCGCTTCCCGCGCCACGGGGCGCGGGGGCAAAGAATAGGAGTTGAGATAAGGAGATTCAAAAATGACACAGAATTACAGAGAATTCAGGTTCCCGATCGGCGGCAGAGAAGTCACCGTCGAAACGGGCAAGTACGCCGAGCAGACCAACGGCTCGTGCGTGGTGCGCTGCGGCGAGACCGTGGTCATGGTCAACGTCTGCATGTCGGACAAGCCGAGGGACGGCATGGATTTCTTCCCGCTTCAAGTGGACTATGAAGAAAAAATGTTTGCCGTCGGCAAGATCCCCGGCGGGTTCAAGAGAAGGGAGGGCAGGGCTTCGGATAAGGCCATCCTTACCGCCCGCCTCATCGACCGTCCCCTCCGCCCGCTCTTCCCGAAGGGCCTCTTCAACGACGTCGTCGTCACGGCGACCGCGCTCTCCGTCGAGCCCGATGTTGCCCCCGAGCCCTTGGCCATGGTGGGGTCGTCCATCGCCTTGGCGATCTCGGATATCCCTTGGGCGGGTCCCACGGGTTCCGTCGTCGTCGGGCTGGTGAACGGGGAATACGTCATCAATCCCGACTATGAACAGAGCAAGAAGAGCACGATCCACCTCAATCTCGCGGGCACGAAAGACGCCATCCTCATGATCGAGGCGGGCGCGAACGAGGTCACCAACGACGAGATGGTGGGTGCCATCATGTTCGGCCACAGAGAGATCTCGAAGATCTGCGCCTACATTGAGGACGTCATCGTCCCTGCGGTGGGCAAGCCGAAGCGCGAGATTGAGCTCTACCACATTCCCGAGGAGATCGATGCGGCCGTGCGCGCCTTTGCGGGCGAAAGGCTCGACTGGGCGCTCGACACCTTCGACCGGCAGGAGCGGCAGGCGCGTCAGGATCAGGTGGACGCGGAGACGCAGGAGCACTTCAAGGATATCTATCCCGAAAACAAGCGCGAGATCGCAGACAGCCTCTACTACCTCACGAAAGAGAAAGTCCGCGCGAAGATCTTCGACCACGGCATTCGCCCCGACGGCAGAGGCCTCAAAGATATCCGCCCCATCTGGTGCGAGAGGTCGGTGCTTCCCCGCGCGCACGGCAGCGCCGTGTTCACGAGAGGGCAGACACAGACCCTCACCACTTGCACGCTGGACATGCTCGCCGCCGCGCAGAAGCTTGAAGGCCTCGACGACGAGACCGAAAAGCGCTACATGCACCAATATAATTTCCCCGGCTACTGCACGGGTGAAGCCAAGGCTTTGCGCTCTCCCGGGCGCCGCGAGATCGGACATGGTGCCCTCGCAGAGCGTGCGCTGCTCCCCGTCATTCCCTCCAAAGAGGAGTTCCCTTACGCCATCCGCGTGGTGAATGACATCCTCTCCTCCAACGGTTCTTCCTCCATGGCTTCCGTCTGCGGCAGCACGATGGCGCTCATGGACGCAGGCGTTCCCATCAAGGCTCCCGTCGCGGGCGTCGCCATGGGCCTCATCAAGAATCAGGAGACGGGCGAATTCCGCGTCCTCACCGATATTCAGGGTCTTGAAGACTTCCTCGGCGATATGGACTTCAAGGTCGCTGGGACGAGCAAGGGCATCACGGCCATCCAGATGGATATCAAGATCAAGGGGATCTCGGAGGAGATCATGCACGCCGCCATCGAGCAGGCCAATGAGGGCAGGCAGTTCATCCTCTCCAAGATGCTCGAATGCGTGCCCGAAGTCGCGCCCGATATCTCCAAATACGCGCCCCGCATCATCTTCTTCACGATCGACCCCGAAAAGATCGGCGACGTTGTGGGCAAGCAGGGCAAGGTCATCAACTCGATCATTGCGGAGACGGGCACCAAGATCGACATCGAGGACGACGGCACCGTCTGCATCGCCTCCTTCGGCGACGCAGAGGCCGCGCTCAAAGCCAAGGCCATTGTCGAGAGCATCGTGCACGATCCCGAAGTGGGCGACATGTTCATCGGCCGCGTCGTGCGCATTCTCTCGCAGACGGGCGCGTTTGTGGAATTTGCCCCGGGCAAAGACGGCATGATCCACATCTCCAAAATGGCGGATAAGCGCATTGATAAGGTGGAAGACGTGCTCTCTCTCGGCGACGTCGTCAAGGTTCGCATCATCAAGATCGGCGAAAAGGGCATCGACTTCAAACTGCTCGAAAAACTTTCGTAAAACGTCCGAAACACGAACCCCGCGTAACAACGCGGGGTATTTTTTTGCCTTAAAGAAAAGTGCGATAATGTTTCTTGGCGTCCCCCTTGGGTGGCAGTTCCGCTTCTTGGCGCCCCCTTTGGGTGGCAATCCGCTTCTTGGCGCCCCCTTGAGGGGGAGCTCCGCCGTAGGCGGTGAGGGGGTGTTATTCCAATCGTCATGTTGAGCGAAGTCGAAACATCGCCTTATTTTATCATGCGGACACCCTTCGACGGTGCTCAGGGTGACGTGATTCAGAATGAACCCCCACCTGCCGCGGCTTTGCCGCGCCACCCGCCCCCTTGAAAAGGGGGCAGGCCATTCCACTCCGCCCGCCCTGTTCCACGCTGTCATTCCGCCCCGCCCGCCCTTGCGGACTCCGTATGACGGCCGCAACCGATTCGGGCTATGTCCGCAAACGAAGAACCACCCGCTACGGGTGGCTTATTTTTTGCCGATATCACAAAACTCCCGCCATGCTTGGGCGGGAGTTTAACGGTTGATCTCCGATTCGGAGAGGAGTTTGAATTGTTCAAAGGCGAGGGTGCGGATGGGCGGCTTCAAGGAACGGAACGTTTGAACGAGTTCGCGCTCTTGCGGCGAGAGCACATAGGGGAGCGCGCCCTCTTCCCGCCCTGCCAAATAGTCGAGAGAGCATTCGAAGAAATCGGCGTATTTCATCAGAATGTAGATATTCGGGTCATGCGATTTCTCGTGACATGCGACCGTCGTCTGCGGGATCCCGACCGCGTCCGCAAGTTGCTTTTGCGTTAATCCGTTTTCCGTTCTCAATTCCTTAATGCGTTCATTGATCGTCATTTTTTCCATATCTAAATTTTACCACGATTGTGATTAAAATTATTGACAAAGCAACGAAATATTGTTATAATGCTGTCGAATAACGCGAACGCGTTTAAGATGGAGGAATTTTATGGCGTTAATTGAATGTCCTCAATGCGGAAAGCAGGTGAGCGACACGGCGGAGCTCTGCGTGCACTGCGGCGCGGTTCTGAAAGAGCCCCCTGCGCCGAAAAATTATGCGGAGCTCCCTGCGGCGGAAAAGGAAGCGCTGGATTTGGAATTTGAGAGGGAACATCCCGCCTGCTCTGTCCGCAGGGCAGAAAAGAAAAAGTGGCGGCTCACGTCCTTGTTTTTTGTGGCTCTATGTCTGATTATGGTAGGAATAATCGATTTAATCAATAGTGTGAGGCCATTGCTCGTTATAATAAGATTTTCTTCTAAAAGCAGTGTCGCCTTATATCAAGGGAATGAAGCCATCTTGCTTGTTGACGAAGGCGTAGACGATTCTTTAACAAGTGAATCCAATACGGGGAAGTTTTCGCTACTTTTTATTTTATCGTTATTATTTATCATAATCGGAGTTGTGATGATGGTAATCGCAGGTGTCGTATATAATAAGGCGCAACGCGAGGTGCTGTTGCGGCGCAAACTCTTTCAAGCATGGCTTGCCAAAAGGAATATTTGCTATGAACCAATGCTATCTGATAAGAATAAAGCAAAATTCGATTCCCTTGATATAACGGGATATCAAATATAAGAAAGGAGGAGAGGAACTATGGCAACCATTCCGTGTCCTGCGTGCGGGCGGGAAATTTGGGACAAATCAACGCGCTGTATCCACTGCGGCACGCCGATCTTCGTGTGCCCCGAGTGCGGACACATCGCGGCGGGCGAGGGAAAAATCTGTGAAAACTGCGGCTTTGTGAGAGACGCGGCAAAGACGGCCGCACAAGCCCAAACGGCTGTGCGAGATCAAACGGCCGTGCCAAACGAAGCGGCAACGCAGCCAACAGCCCCGAAACTTCCCGTCGCGCTTGACGTCGTGGATCTGTGGCTGATAAATAATCCGCAGGAAAGGCCGCGTCGTAAAAAAGCGAATATAGTCGCGCGGGTAACTGAAATATTGGCATGTGTTCTAATCGTGGGTATCGTCATTTGGTTCATTATCATGTGGAATGATTCCCAAAAAGCAAACCCCATTCAGGCGGCGGAAATGGCCCTCCGCTATCCGACCTATTCTAAAATCATATGGATCTTGGCGATCGCAGAAATAATTTTGATGACAATAGGGTTTTCTGCGAGCATCTATGCGGCCAGATGGGATTGGAGATGCTTGCGTTGGCTAAAACGTCAAAAAGTTGACGTACGAAGCATGCTCAAAATGGAATCGGCCGACCTTTTTATCGGCAGTATGTGGAAATTCAGAGAGTACGGTCGACTTAAATTTCCCAATTTACAAGTGCGGCAGGTCTATTATTCCGCATTGAAAAATACTAATGTGATCTTTATGATAGAAACTATTCTGATGATTATCATAGAGGTAGTTACTATCTGCTTCACAGTTTTTCTTACAGAAATGACCAATCAATTGATATCCCTGGTACTAACAAGGCACGAAATAACGTCGTTAGACCCGAGCGCATGGTTTATAGCAGGGGCGTTTATGGAAATTTTTAGTGCATTAATTTTAGTTGTCTATCGCTTTATTTCCGGAAAAATCATTAAAAACTACTTAAAACAAGAGATGCAGTCGTAACTTCGCCCGCCCGCCTCGTCTCTCCTGTCATTCCGCCCCGCCCGCTTCTCACCTGCCCCCCTTTGAAGGGTGGAGCGGTGCAATTCTGCTCAACAGTGCAGTGCACTGTGAGCTGCACCGCGACAGGAGGCGTGGCCTCGCCGACGGCATTGCGGCGGTCCCTGCCGCCGCAACCGGGTCGAGGCGAAGCCGAGACTGAGGGGGTGTCATTCCAATCGTCATGTTGAGCGAAGCCGAAACATCGCCTTATTTTATCATGCGGACACCCTTCGACGGTGCTCAGGGTGACGTGATTCAGAATGAACCCCCACCTGTCGCGGCTTTGCCGCGCCACCCGCCCCCTTGAAAAGGGGGCGGGTCATCCCGCTCCGCCTCGTCTCTCCTGTCATTCCGAGGGGCAACGCCCCGAGAGAATCCCCTTATACGAAGTCCGTCATCGACCAAGGGGATACACTCGTCCGCTTCGCGGCCTCGGTATGACATGGGGCACCTGCCCCCGTCCCACGCTGTCATTCCGACGACCGAGCTTGCGAGGGAGGAGAGAATCCCCCAATACGAAGTCCATCATCAACCATGCCTCCCTTGGAGTCGTCCCTGTTTACGGGGGCGGCTCCTTTTCGAGAGAATCCCCTTATACGAAGTCCGTCATCGACCAAGGGGATACACTCGTCCGCTTCGCGGCCTCGGTATGACAGGAAAACCATGCCCCCGTCCCACGCTGTCATTCCGAGGGGCTTTGCCCCGAGAGAATCCCCTGAAACGAAGTCCGTCAACGACCATGCCTCCCTTGGCGCACCCTTGAGGGGGAGCTCCGCCGTAGGCGGTGAGGGGGTGTCATTCTGATTAAGCGCCACCCCTTCCGTCACTCGCGATGCTCGTGCCACCCACCCCTCGAGGGGTGGGCAAGGCCCCCCGTTCCACGCTGTCATTCCGCTCCGCTCCGTCTCTCCTGTCATTCCGTCCGCTTCTTGGGCGGAACTTTTTCCCATGATTCGACGCCGTTCGATTTCATTTCGCAATTTTCTGCAAAGGCATTGACTTTTTCGGCCGAAACATCTATAATGAAAGTATCAATCCAAAAGGAGGATATGAAAAAATGGGAAAGTTCAAGAAGCCTGCCCTTATGGGCATCATCCTGAGCGCGGTTGCCGCGGTGGGATTCGTCTTGGCGATCGTTGGGCTCGCAGTTGATGCCGTTAAGGCCGGAGCCATGGGCATTTCGCTGGGTGTGCAGTGGTTCGATCTCGGCGGCGCGCCGGTGGATATCCCCGGGGAGCTGCTCGAAGCGTTCGCGATCATTCTGTTCATCTTCTCGTTCGCTGCATGTGTTCTCACCGTGCTCAGCGCCTTCGGGATCGTGAAGCTGCCCAATGTCGTGAAGTTTGCGGCTGCGGCTCTGATCGTCGTCATCGCGCTTCTCACCGTCATCCTTACCTGCGTATTCGTCAATCAGTTGAACGATGCGATGGGAATTGCAACATCGGGCGCGGGATATAAGGTCGACGCGGCGCCTTTCCTGATCGCGATCGGCTCGATCGCCACGGCGGTCCCGCTTGCATTGATCAAGGAATAATCTCAAACGCAACAAAAAAGGGATCGGTTCCGATCCCTTTTTTGTTGCCACAAATGCGGACATGGGTGCCCCGTAATAGCTCATGGGGCATCTGTGGATGCTATTTCTCCGAAGATGGGGGAGACGGATTGCGGCGCAGCGGGTATGCTGCGCCGTTTTGCAAGAAAATTTTCGGAGTTTCAGATGGGCAGATCGCGTTCGCCGAACCCGAGACTGATCAAAATTGCACGGTTGACCTTGGACATGGTGGCCGCGGGGAGCTCCCCGATGCGCGCCATCAGCCGTTTCTTGTCGATCGTACGGATCTGTTCGAGCAGAATGACGGAGTCCCGTTGGAGCCCGAAGGCCTGCGGCAGTTCGATATGCGTCGGCAGGCGCGCCTTGTGGATCTTGCTCGTCACGGCGGCGGCGATCACGGTAGGGGAGTACTTGTTTCCCGTATCGTTCTGCACCACGAGGACGGGCCGCACGCCGCCCTGCTCGCTTCCCACCACGGGGGAGAGGTCGGCATAATAGAGTTCTCCGCGCTTTACCGTCATTGCTTTCTCCTTCGTGAACGTCTCCGCTATCATTGTATGTACCGAGGCAAAGAGCCGTTCACTTACCGCCCTTATCTTTGCCCTCTCCCGCCCGATTTATACCTCTTCCGCCGCGCCCGAAAATTATAAATCATTCATGAATATATGCAAAATTTTTTTTGATTTTCACGCAGTTTTCAGAAAGAATTTTTTCGTTTCGGGCACACTTTTTGTGCTTCGGTATACTTTCGAAAGGGCCGCATCATCCTATAATAGTGATAAAAATGGGCAAAAAATCGCGATATTTCGGCCGATCGTGAGCAATTAGGTTGCCAAACTGTGAATTTATGACAAAATCATAGAATTCAAACCCGCGGCGGTTTTCGATTGACAAATATAATTTTTGCGTGGTATAATTTAATCACGAAAGACGCACCGAACGGTGCAGTATTTTTTTCGCGCGCTTTTTTCGCGCCTATTTGGCGTAGCGCGCGGGTGTGAGAACAAAATCCTACGGGTGAGGTAACGATATGATGAAACCCAAATTCACAGGCAGGAAGATTGCGATCTGCGGGCTCTCCGTGCTCATGGCGGGCTCGCTCGCGGCCGGCCAGCTCGCCGTCCTCGGCGGGAGCGGGAAGGAGGCGGATCCCACCGCCACAAGTACGGCCGGCGTGACGGACGTCACGGGCCGCGTCGGCGTCGATGCGTCGCAGATGTACGACGAATCCGTCGTGCAAAAGCTCCCCGAGGGGCTTTCGGGTGACCGCGAGATCTCCGTCATTGTCAACACGACGGACAAGACGCTCCTCAAAGCCTTTACGGCGCAGAGCGGGCGGTATTCGTCTTTCGACGCCTTCGCGGATTCTGCCGAGGGCGGCAGGGTCGCGGCCGAAATTTCGAGCGCGAACGAAGCGGCGCTCGGCCGTATCCGCAACGCGGGCGTCAAGTTCACGCGCGGCGCCGACTATGATACCGTCATGGGCGGCTTCGAGCTCGTCGTCAAGGCCAAGGAATTCGAGAAGATCTCCGCCGCACTCGCGGGGACTTCGGCCTCCGCATATATCAGCGAAGAGTACGCGCCCAGCGAAGCGCAGCTCGTCACGAACGACGTCAATGTCTACGGCACGGGCATCTTCGACAGCTCCGCCTCCGCTTACGACGGCACGGGCACCGTGGTCGCCGTGCTCGATACGGGCCTCGACTACACGCACTCCGTGTTCGATCCCGCGGTTTTCCGCACCGATTTCGATCTGAGCCGCGTCGGCATGAAGCGCGAAGATCTCGACGGCGTCATGGGGGATCTCGTGGCGTCGAAGGAGACTGCCGATCTCACCGCGGCCAAGGTGTACGTCAACGAGAAGGTCCCCTATGCGTACGACTATGCGGACCATGACGCGGACGTCTACCCTCACGGCGACGGACACGGCACCCATGTCGCGGGCGTCATCCTCGGCGACAACCGCAATTCCGCCCTCAATCTGCCGGGCGATCCCGAGATCGTCGGCGTTGCACCCAAGGCGCAGGTCGCCGTGATGAAGGTCTTTTCCGACGTCGATGCGGGCGCGCGCTGGTCGTGGATCGTCTCCGCGCTCGAAGATTGCGTTCACCTCGGCGTGGACGTCATCAACATGTCCCTCGGCGCCGGTGCAGGCTTCTCCGAGGAAGCGGACGAGAAGCAGGCGTACGTATACGAGATGGTCGAGGAGGCGGGCATCAGCTTGGTGACCGCGGCCTCCAACGATTACAGCTCCTCCTACAATTCGGAGAAGAACGGCAACCTCGGCCTCACGACCAACCCCGATACGGGCAACGTCGGTTCGCCCTCCACCTTCAAGAATTCGCTCTCCGTCGCCTCCATCAGCGGCGTAAAGACGGCGTACCTCCTCTTTGAGAATACGATCATGTACTTCACGGAATCCTCGGACGCGGCTGCCGAGCCCAAGGATTTCGTCAAGGAACTCTTCGACGCCATCGACCCCTCCATGAACGAGTTGGAGATCGAGTACGTCACCGTGCCCGGCATCGGGCGCTCGGCCGACTATCAGAACATCGACGTCAACGGCAAGATCGCGCTCGTGTGCCGCGGCTCCAATACCTTTGAAGAAAAGGCGCGTATCGCCATGCGCAACGGCGCCATCGGCGTCATCATCTACAACAACGTCTCGGGCGATATCAGAATGACGGTGGGCAACCTCTCCAAGGACGGTAAGCCTTTCCCCGTCTGCTCCATTTCGCAGGATAACGGCGAAATGCTCTCCAAGTACACGGATGCAAACGGCAACAAGACGATGCGCCCGGGCGGCAAGATCAAGATCAGCCGCGACCAGGTGGCGGGGCCGTTCATGTCTGACTTCTCCTCGTGGGGCCCCACGCCCGATCTGCGCATCAAGCCCGAGATCACGGCGCACGGCGGTGACATTCTCTCCTCCGTTCCCGGCCAGCGGTATGACCGCCTCTCCGGCACCTCCATGGCCTCTCCCAACCAGGCGGGCGTCACCGCGCTCGTGAGGCAGTACGTCAAGGAGAACGCCGCCAAGTTCCGCATCACGGCGCAGGAAGGCACTCCCGAATATGCCCGTGCGGTCAGCGCCGCCGTGTACAGCCTCCTGATGTCCACTGCAGATATCGCCAAGAACACCAACGGTCTGCCTTACTCGGTGCGCAAACAGGGCTCCGGCCTTGCCAACCTCGCCGAGGCGACCTCTTCCCCCGCCTTCATCAGCACCTTTGAGCGCGACGACGCCGGCCTCTATGACGGCACGCGCTACACGGACGAGGTGATGGACAGGGCGAAGATCGAAGTCGGCGACGACCCGGAAAAGACGGGCGTCTATGAGCTCAAATTCAACATCAACAACACCTCCTCCTCGGCGCTCAGCTATGACGTGGACGCCATCGTCATGACGGAGGGGATCGCGGAGACGCTCACCTACAAGGGCGACAGGACGGTCACCGAAGAGGGCTATCCTCTCGAAGGCGCAAACGTGTCCGTGGATACCGTGTCCGGGAACGGCTCTGCAAACGGCAATATCGTCACCGTAGACGCGGGCGGCACTTTGACGGTCACCGTCTATGTCCGTCTCGGCGAATCCGATCTCGCCTATCTCGATCAGATCGACCAGAACAAGAACACGCCCGTCTTTGCAAACGGCATGTTCGTCGAGGGCTATGTCACGCTGGCGGCAAGCAACGGCACCACGATCTCCCTCAACGTTCCCTTCCTCGCCTTCTACGGCAACTGGATGCAGGCGCCCATGTTCGACCTCGACTACTTCGATACGGACGCGGACGCGAACGATCCCTCCTTCGATCTGAGCGGCACGCCGCTTGAAAGGACGCTGCCCGATATCTTCGCGACGCTGCCGATCGGCTCCCTCGAAGA
Source organism: uncultured Clostridia bacterium (assembly GCA_947625605.1). Lineage (GTDB taxonomy): Bacteria > Bacillota > Clostridia > Christensenellales > Borkfalkiaceae > Gallimonas. Next base: position 146,793 of record CANQOY010000001.1, read on the forward strand.
CGACTATATCAACTACCTCGGCTCCTACTACTTCTTGCAGGATCCCACCTCCTCCATCATCTCGGCGCAGCGGGAGCACATTGCGCTCTCGAACGATCCGCAGTCGGTCAGCGGCATCTATGGCGTCTATGCGGGCCTGCTCCGCGGCGCGAAGGAGATGCGCATCACCATCACGGATACCGTGACGGGCGAAGTCGTCTGGCAGAAAGTGGAGTACAATCAGCGCAAGTCCGTACAGGGCGGCTCGCCCTCCCTCGTGGACGTCGATTTCGACATGGCCGAGGCCCATCTGAAAGAGAACACCCAATACGTGTTCCGCTTGGAGGGCGTGATGGACTACGGCGACGGCGGCTTGGATACGAATTTGAAGAACACCTTCGAATTCCCGTTCATGGTCGATTCGCAGGCCCCCGTGCTCACCGATGTGGAGTACACCGTCGAGTACGACAGAGCCTCCCGCCGCAACCGTCTCTATGCGCGCCTGCACGTGTACGACAATCATTATTCTATGGCCATGTACTCGGGCGTAGCCACGAAGAACGCGCCCGGTTCCCAGTACGAATACACGATCAACAATTTCACGCGGCTCCCTACGCCCATCTACTCGGAGTTCAACTCCACGAGCGTCGTCGTGTTCGAGCTGACGGATTACTTGGATGAGATCAGAAACGGCGATCGGGAGAATTGCTTCTACATCTCCCTGTACGACTACGCCATGAACAGTTCGAGCTTCGAGATCAGCCTTCCCGACGACATTACGATGGCGTACTTTACGGAGAACGACAGGATCGTTTACGAGAAGGACGAAGCGGGCAATGCGATCGGCACGCCTTCGATCACGCTCAACCCCAACGAGACGTATGCGCTCGAACCCAGCGTCTATCCCGACGGCGCGTGGAGAGAGACCTTGCAGTACGTCTCCACGGATGAGACCGTCGTGCGGATCGTGGACGGAAAGCTCTTTGCCGTTCCCACGGACACCGAGGCCAACCCCGGTACCCGCACCGCGAGCGTAAAACTCTATGCCCGCGCAGACGCGAAAAGGGAACATGTGCTCGCCACGCTCGACGTGCGCGTCCTCGGCCCGCAGAGCAATGAGGAGGGCTTCACCTATCGGCCTTTCGACGCTCCCGTGGCAGACAGCTTCCGCCTCACGGGCTACCATGTGGACAACGCGTTCTATTTCGCGGTCAGCAGCGACCGCGATATCGGCATGACGGGCGACACGGTGAACTTCTCCGCCAACTCCACGAGCTATGCGGTCACCATGTATCCCTCCGAGCAGATCAGCGTGCTCTGGGATATGGCTGCCTACTTCCCCGATGTGACCGAGGTGACCTTTGAGAGCGCGAATACGCGCGTGGCCACCGTCAACGAGGCGGGGCAGATCACGGCGCAGGGCGAGGGCAACACCTCCATCTCCGTCTCCGTCCGCAAGAACGGGCAGAGCACCCTCTACAACGTCTCCGTCAGCATTTCCGTCAAGAATCCTTACGAGCGCAACGGCCCGTATCTCTTGGGCTGGCGCGGCATGCCGGACGCGGAGGGCACCGTGACGATCGATCCTTCCCTCGGCTTCACCGAAATCTATGAATACGCATTCTCGCACTACCACTCCGTCCCGAAAGACCCTTGGGACGAGATCTCGGAGGAAGATCCCTATTTCAGCAAGACATGGTATCTCGGCGAGAACCAGCACGTCAAGAAAGTCGTCATCCCCGAGGGGGTGGAGACCATCGGCATGTACGCATTCGCGGGCATGGAGGGGCTGGAAGAGGTCGTTCTGCCCTCTACGCTGAATAAGATCTCTGCGGGCGCATTCCGCGGCTGCACCAATTTGAAGCGCATCAATCTCGAAAACGTGCAGTTCATCGGGCAGGACGCCTTCGCGCCCGGCATCGTCCGCGACGAGGACGACCTCTTTGCCGGCTACACCGCGGGCGTTCCCCTCGAACAGTTTGCCTTCACCGACGCGTCCGGCAACGGCAGCATCATCGCCATCGGCGACCGCGCCTTCCAGAACGTGAGGACGGCCTCCAAGCTCGTCCTCCCCGAGAGCGCGCAGTCCATCGGCACACAGGCCTTTGCGAACGCGACCGCGCTCGTTACGCTCTCCATCAACGCTTCCACCGTCAAGTTCGGCGCAGGCGCGTTTGAAAACTGCTCCCTGCTCGTCAGCGTGGGCAACATCAATGCGGCAGTCATTCCCGACGATCTCTTCAACGGGTGCAGAAATCTGTCGAGCGTCACGCTCGGCGCGAGCGTGGAGACGATCGGCGCCAACGCCTTTGCGGGCACCCGTGTCGCGAGATTCACCGTAAACAGCGGCAATACGCACTACAAGACCGCGCAGGGGAATCCTGCCATCCTGCTCAGCAATGACGGCTCTGAACTCACGATGATCGCGCCCGGTGCGACGGCAGCGGATGCGACCCTGACGCTTAACGGCGTCACCAAGGTGGGCAAGAGCGCCTTCGCAAACAACACAGTATACCGCACCGTCAATCTTCCCGACGTGACCGAAGTCGACGACTACGCCTTCCGCGGTTCGGCGGTGACGAGCTTCACATTCGGGCAGCTCACCCGCATCGGCGACTATGCCTTTGCGCAGACCAATCTCACTTCGCAGTTCGCGACGGCCGTCTTGGGCGGCGATGGGTTGCAGATCGGGGCGTACGCCTTCTTCGGCGCTTTCTCTCAGGGCAAGATCGACCTCACGCTCGGAAACAACGTGGCCGTCGGCGACTATGCCTTTGCACAGAATGCGGGCCTCCGCTCCGTCACGGTCGGCGAAAATGCGCGGCTCGGCGCGGGCGCGTTCGTATCCGCCCACAGCTATGAGGCCATCGAAAGCTTCACCGTCCGCTATTCGGACGGCACAACGAGCCTTTGGGTCAAGATGGGCTACACGGGGACGAACAATCTCCAACGCGTCTCGCTCGGCGAGGGTGCCGAGATCGGCGACTATGCGTTTGCGTACAACATGGGGCTGAACCAACTCACCCTCGGTGCGGACGCGCGCATCGGCAATTCCGCGTTCGAGCTCTGCACCGCGCTCTCCTCCGTGGATCTCTCCGAGGCCAAGACGATCGGCGCCCGTGCCTTTGCGGGCTTCGGCACGCCGCTCATCGACGGCGAGGACTACGAGAGGGCGGAGTTCTATGAGGAACCGCAGTCCAACTCGATCGCGACCATCGATCTGAGCAATGCGGAATTCGTGGGCGCGTACGCGTTCGCATTCAATACCAAACTCACGTCCGTCCATCTGGGCGACGCCATCACCGAGATCGGATCCTACGCCTTCTTCGGCACGCCCGTCTCCACGGTCAACCTCGATAAGATCGAGACCATCGGCGAGGGCGCCTTCGGGACCATGATCACGGAAGGTTTCTTCATCGACTCCGCGACGGGCGAGACGGAGAAGCCCTTCATCTACGGCTTCACGGGCGAGGAAGTGGAGCTTCCCGCCGCGACTGAGATCGGCGCAGACGCCTTCGGCAACGCCCAGAGGCTGGTGCGCGTCACCCTGAGCGAGGATCCCGTGCACATCGGCGCACGTGCCTTCGCCAACCTCACCACCCTCACCGAGGTCGTCAACCTCGGGCATGCCGAGGTCATCGGCGCGCAGGCCTTCTTCAACACCTCGCTTAATGGCGTGCTCGACCTCACCGGCGCAAGAGAGATCGGCGACTTCGCGTTCGGCTATCTCGACTCCTATGTCGATGAGGAAACCGGTCTCACGATCCCCGTACCCGGGACCACTTCGGATACGATCACGGGCGCCACGTTCTCCGAGGACCTTGCAGTGCTCGGCGAGAATCCCTTCTCGGGCCGCGAGCTTCCGCTCTTCTCGAAGACGGAGCAGATCTTCTTCAACGGCATCTCCGTCGGCACCAAGAACGTCTACACCTTTGACGTGAGTGAAAACGTCAAGGTCATCGACGGCGTCCTCTACAAGAGAGTACCCGCGGGCTACACGCTCGTCACCTACCCGCTCGCGTCCAAGGCCGAAACGTTTGCCGTGGCAGACGGCGTCTATACGTTCTACGGCGTTGACGAAAACGGCAACCAGACCGTTCGGACGGAGGAGGTCGAGGTCGTACGCATTGCGGCGCGCGCCTTCCAGGGCACCCATGTCGAGCGCGTGGAGTTCCCGCTCTATGTCGGCGCCATCGGCGACATGGCCTTCTACGGCGCGAAAGACCTCAAAGTGGTCGTCTTTGAGAGCCTGAACGCGCCCATCCTCGAAGAGACCTACGACGAGGACTACATGCTCGTTCCCAACCTTGCCGGGCCCAACGTTTCCTTTGAGGGAAGAGAGACCCTCGGCATCGTCAAATACCTCATGTGGGGTCCGCTCTTCTTCTTCGGCGCGAACTTCGAGGACCGCATCGGCCTCAACAGCGGCGACATCGTCATGGTGCGCCCCGTCAACGGCGTGGGGTACGACTCCTTCGTCTATGAGCAGTACTTCGGCAGCACGTTCGACGGCGCCGTGGCCTTTGAGGACGTCACGCTTGCGGCGTACAAGGCCATTGCAGCCCTCATCGATGCGGCGGATATCAGCGAAGAGAATGTGGAAGAAGTCGCAGTCTCCGTCCGCGCGGCCCGCGCCCTGTACGACGCGATCTCTTCGGAAGCGCAGCGCGCGCTCGTCACGAACTATTCTCGTTTGACCTCTGCGGAGAGCATCATCAACTTCCTGTCGCCCACGATTCCCGTGGGGCCCGACAATCCTCCCGCCGGTCCGACCGAGACGAACGGGGAACACGCAACGGTCATCGCGCTCGGCGTGGTGTGCGGCGTGTTGGGCGCTCTGCTCATTGCGGGCGGCGTCGTGTTCTTCCTCCGCAGAAAGCGCGGTTGAGATCGGGATAAGGGGAAAACATGAAAAATCGAACCAAAGCAATCATCATTGTGTCCTTGGCGCTGGGGGCGACGCTCTCCCTCGCGGCCTGTACGGTGGGGGCCTCTCCCTACGAGGGATATTCGCGGGAAGAAGGCGGGATCGTCAACATCATCTACCATGCCAACGGCGGCTCTTTCGGCAGCCGTGACGGCGTGGAGATCGTAGACAGCTATCCCATCGGCATCGTCTCGCGGGAGGGGGGAGTCCGCCTTCTCGCACCCGGTGATCCTGCGCGCAACAGCGGCAGCACGGGGACGACCACTTCGGCTTCGAGCGTCCTCTCCCGTCAGGAGTACACGCAGATCGGCTGGTACACGCAGTGCGAGTACGGCGTCCGCGTAGACGAAGCGACGCAGGAGCCCGTGGATGAGGACGGAAACCTCTGTTCCGCCTCCGGCAACGAGCCCGGCAACGTGTATGCGGGCAAGTGGGATTTCAAAAGCGACAAGCTCATGCGCGATATGTGCACGGAGATCCTCGATGAGGACGGAGACCCCACGGGGATCTGGGAATTTCATCTCTATGCCGCATGGGCGCCCGTGTTCTCTTACGACTTCTACCGCGAGGCGAGCGACGAAGAGAAGCGCGAAGCGGCCATGCGCGGCGAGACGATCGGCGACTGGATCGAGTATGCCACCTCGGCCGTGGAGGATGCGTCCAACCGCATCACCATCCCCGCGTGGAACGAAGAGACGGGCGCGCTCGACATGGGTACCAGTTTCAGCTCGTTTACGGACGCTTCCAACCGCGTCTATACGCTCAGCGCCGTCTATGCCGACAGCGAGAAGAGCGTGCGGTACGTCTCCTATGACGACGGGAACGACTTCAACGCCGACGTCATCAACGAGAACGGGCAGTACGATCCCGAGAAGGGGACGGCTTACCTCTCGCACAACGGACGGGTGGATGAAGAGAGGGGACTTGCCTACGATACCCGCATCCGCCTGTATACGACATGGCGGGAGGGGCAGTGGTTCCGCATCTCGAAGGCCGAGCAGATCGTGTCCCGCCATCCGCTCAACGGGTGTTACGATATCCTCGAAGATCTCGACTTTACAAACTTGGCATGGCCGTTCGGGAACGCCACGAGCATCGACTCTTCCAACATGTTCCGCGGCAAGTTCTTGGGCAACGGGAACGTCATCCGCGGGATCGTCACCACGCAGAGCAGCACGGACCAGATTTACAGCGGCGGCGTATTCGCCGCATTGGCGGAGACTGCCGAGATCAGGGACGTCACCTTTGAGGACGTCAGATACAACCTCACGGCGGGCACCACGCGTACGGGCGGCTCCTACGGCCTCTTCGCGGGCATGCTGAACGAACGCGCCACGGTGGAGGACGTCACCGTCTCCGGGGTGTTCACCATCGGCGGCGGAATGGGCAACTTCTATCTCTGGAACACGCCCGCGGGCATGGAGCTCAACCGCACGACGGAGGACGGCACGGAGATCTTCCGCTACGGTCTCGGCCTGATCAGCGGGAACGGCGTGAACAAGGGGATCTCCTCGGCAAACATTTCCGTCGCGCGCGACTACATGGATTCGGGCGAACGCAACGACGACGCCGACCATACGCCCAAGCTCGCCTATACCTTTGAGGTCTGGGCGGATGATGAGGATGTCGTGCATCTCCGCGTGCTGCCCAAGGATGAATATGTATTCAAACCTGCGGAATGACCCGTAAGATAAAACAGAAATCAAAACAGGAAATAAAAACGGAGGAACAGATATGAAAAGCAAGAAAGCAGTTCGCATCGTTGCGGCAACGCTCAGCGTTGTGATCGCGTCGGGGACCTTCATGGCGCTCGCGGCCTGCGGAAACAAGAAGACGGACACGCTCATCATCATGTCCGAGGAACTCAACGGTCTGTACAATCCCTTCTATTCGACGGCCGGCACCGATATGGACGTCGTGGGGCAGACGCAGATCAGCATGCTCGCTTCCGACAGCGAGGGCGGCGTCGCGTGCGGAAAGGACGAGGCGGTCGCCGTGCTCGACTACGAGGTGATCACGACGGGTACGGGCGATAACGCCGTCTCCGAATACTACTTCGTTCTCAAAAACGGGCTCCAATTCTCGGACGGCACGCCCCTCACCATGAACGACGTCCTCTTCAACATGTACGTCTATCTCGATCCCACATATGCGGGTTCGACGACGATGTATTCCACGAATATCCAAGGGTTGCAGACCTATCGCAGCCAGAGCTATCAGCCCGACAACGGCGACAGCTCGCAGGCGGATGAACAGCTCGACAACTCCGCGAGAACGCGCGCGACCAACCGCAGAAGAGAGCTCACGGATATCTTCAAGGAATTCAACGAGGGCACTTCGGAGTCGCCCTCCTACGAGGCCTCGATCGAGGACATGCGCGGGGCCATTGCCGCGCGGACGCCTTCGTCCTCCTACATGAGCGCCATCGCGCCCCACGGCGACATCTCCGTGGAGGAGGCGCGCGCCCAGCTCCTCGCCGACTACAACTACTTCGTCGGCGAAAAGACCACGCTCAAAAACAACAAGCCCTCCTTTGCGGACGACGTGACGGAGCGCGGCAGATTCTACAACGAGCTCCTCTCCGACTACAACACGGCGCGTTCGGCCTATTTGGAGGAACCCTATAAGTCCTCGCCCGTGCCTTTCGACGAGATCCTCTCCTTCATGTACATGGAAGGTTATGCCACCATCGACTACAACCGCGGGACAGACGGCACTTACGATAAGAACAGCATCAAAGACGTCGTCCGCAATTACAGCGGCATCACCACGATGGAGGAAGCCATCGCCTACGTTTGGAGCGACAAGGTGAACACCGCGTTCGATCAGATCGTCGAGTACTGGGTCTCCGGTTCGGACGCGCTCAACGAGTACATCAGCCGCGCGAAGGACGTCTGCCTCCACGAGGAACTCGGCGAAGACGACACGCTTCCCTACCCGAACATCACGGGCATCCGCTCCCTCGGCCACATGCCCGCAGGGGAGACGCTTGCGAGCAATAAGATCACCGTCAACGGCACGGAGTACACCATCGCGACCGAGCACAATGACGACGGCACGCCCAAGAATCCGGGCGAACACGATGTGCTGCGCATCCGCGTCAACGGGATCGACCCCAAGGCCATCTGGAACTTCGGTTTCTCCATCGCGCCCTATCATTACTATTCCGATCCCGATAAATATCCGATGAATATCGAGAAGAACCAATTCGGCGTGGAATGGGCCTCCTTCGACTTCCAGACGAACGTGCTTCAAGGCACGACGTCCGCAAAATTCGGCGGCGGCGGCGTGAGCAAGAACAGAGTGCCCATGGGCGCAGGCCCCTACGTTGCGACCAACGAGCGGAATGAAGATTACCCCGGCGCAAACGAATTTTTCAGCAACAACTTCGTCTACTACAAGGCAAACGAATACTTCTTCGCGAACGTCGCGGCGAGCGAAAAGACGGAGAGCCTGCACCCCGCGCTCATCAAGAAGATGCGCTATCAGGTCGTCTCCTCCTACAACGCGCTCGCACAGCTCGAAAGCGGCGCCGTTCACTTCGTCGAACCGCAGTTCACCGATGAGAACTCCAAGCAGATCGAGAGGATGAAGTCCAAGGGATTCGACTCCGTGGACAGCTGGAATCTCGGCTACGGCTATATCGGCATCAATGCGGGCAAGATCAAGAAGCTCAACCTGAGAAAGGCCATCATGGCGGCCATGGATACCACGCTTGCGCTCGACTACTATCAGTCCGGTACCGTCTGCAACATCTACTGGCCGATGTCCCTCGTCAGCTGGGCTTACCCGAGATCGTCCGGCCAGGAGTTCGATCCCAACAATCCTACCGCCGGCGCCGTGACGAACAACGGGCACGACTACACGATGTTCCCCAACTACGGCAACTCCGAAGCACAGAACGCGCGTGAGGACGAAGAGGCAAAGGCCCGCATCCTGACCTATATGAACGATGGTGGTTACAGCCAGAGCGACCTCAAAGTGACTTTCACCATCGCGGGCTCCAACCTCACCGAGCACCCCTGCTATGCGGTATTCAAGCACGCAATGGATCTTCTGAACGCCTGCGGCTGGCAGGTCGAAGTCATCCCCGATACCAACGCGCTCACCAAGCTCGCAACGGGTTCCCTTGCGGTCTGGGCGGCAGCATGGGGCTCCACGATCGACCCCGATATGTATCAGGTCTATCACAAGAACTCCACGGCGACCTCCGTCTATGCGTGGGGCTACCGCGAGATCAAGGCGCAGCCCGGGCTCTATCCGCAGGAGACCACCACGCTGAACGCCCTCTCCGATCTGATCGACGACGCCCGCGAGATCGACAGCTCCACCGCCGAAGGCAAGACGCGGCGCGCCGATCTTTACAGGCAGGCCATGAACAAGGTCCTCGACCTCGCTGTCGAGCTCCCCGTCTACCAGAGAAAGATGCTCTACGCTTTCAATACCAAGGTCATCGACCGCTCGACCTTCCCCAAGGATGAATCGGGCAATATCCTCATCAACGCGTATTCTTCGCCGCTTTCGAGGATCTGGGAACTCGATTTCGTTCACTGATCATAAAAATGCGCACAGGCTTCCCCAAACCCATGGGGAAGCCCCTCGGGCGCTTTTGGGTAACAAACACACAAATACCATTCGGAGCAATCTATGCTGAAATACATCCTCAAACGACTGGGGCTTGCCATTCTCATTCTGCTCGGCGTCTCCCTCATCATCTATATCCTCGTGCGCCTCATGCCCGTGGACTTCGTCGAGGGAAAGATCGCCGCAATGAGTCAGAGCGGCAATATTCCGCAGGACACGATCGACGCCATGTACAAGATGTACGGCCTTGAAGACAGCAGCTTTCTCGGCATCCTGAAAGGGTACGGCTCGTGGCTGCTCTCCCTCGTGCAGTTCGATCTCGGGAAGAGCTTCTATTACGGCGAGGACGTGCTCAACGTCATCGTTGACAACATGGGCGTTTCCTTCATCATCGCCTTCATCGGGATCATCTTCGAATACATGATCGCGATCCCGCTCGGCGTGACTGCGGCGACCCACCAATATTCCATGCGCGACTATGTGGTCACCATCATCGTCATGATCGGCATCTCGCTGCCCTCCTTCTTCTTCGGGCGGCTCTTGCAGATCGTGTTCGTGGGGCAGCTCGGCTGGTTCCCGCAGAGCGGCCTCATGTCGGGCGGTACGTTCAATTTTGGCGACTACCTATGGCACCTCGTCTTGCCTCTCGTCACGCTGGTGTTCCTCAGCATCGGCGGGACGATGCGGTATACGCGCACCAATATGCTCGAAGTTTTGAGCTCCGACTATATCCGCACGGCGCGCGCGAAGGGCCTCTCGGAACGCAAGGTCATCTACAAACATGCCTTCCGCAATACGCTCATTCCCATCGTCACCATGCTGGCGGGCGTACTTCCCTCGCTGTTCTCGGGCGCGATGATCACCGAGCAGGTCTTTGACCTCCCCGGTATCGGTAACGTGGCCCTCAAAGCGATGCAGGCGGCGGATATCCCTTTCATCATGGGGTATAACATGTTCCTCGCTTTCCTGAGCGTCATCGGCGTCTTGCTCACCGACTTGATGTACGCCGTCGTTGACCCGCGCGTCAAGCTGTATTGAGGAGGGAGATCGGCATGGACGAACAGAAGAATTTTGAAAATCCCGAACTTGACCCCGTCGGAACGGAGATGGGGGACGAGGCGGCCGTGCTTGCCGCACAAGACGAGGACAACGCGCTCGATAAGAACGTGCGCCTGCTCTCGCCCGCGCGCATGGTGCTCAGGCGCTTCTTCCGCTCCAAGCTCTCCGTCGTCGGTCTCGTGATGATCGTCGCCCTCATCCTCTTCTCATGGCTCGGCCCCGTCGTGTATCACGCATGGGGGGAGACGGAGGAGGACCGCAGCGGCAAGACGGAGTACAATTCCGTCAAGGTCACCGTCATTGACGATGAGACGGGAGAGGAATATTACTTTTGGCAGACGACGGAGACGGAGCGTCAGGTCAATCTGAAAGCGCCGCCCTCTGCCGACCACATTCTCGGCACCGACCAGACGGGCATGGACGTATTCACCCGCCTCATGTACGGCGGGCGGATCTCGCTCTCCATCAGCTTCCTCGCGGTGTTTGCCATCACCATCCTCGGCGTGATCTTCGGCGGGCTTGCGGGCTATTTCGGCGGCAAGGTCGATGAAGTCATCATGCGTATCTGCGATATCCTCATGTGCCTTCCCGGGCTGCCGCTCATGCTCATCATCGGCACCCTGTTCGACTCATGGGGCATAGACTCGCAATACCGCATCTATCTGTTGATGCTGTTCCTTACCTTCATCTCGTGGACGGGGACGGCGCGGCTCGTGCGCGGGCAGATCCTGTTCCTGCGCGAGCAGGAATACATGGTGGCGGCGGAGGCCATGGGCTTCTCCACATCCCGCCGCATCTTCAAGCACCTCATCCCCAACGTGCTCCCGCAGCTCATCGTCTCGATGACGCTCTCGCTGGGCAGCATGATCCTCTATGAGGCCTCGCTCTCCTACCTCAACCTCGGCGTCAAGGCGCCGTACGCGGCATGGGGCACGATGATCAACGCCGCGAGCGATCCCTCCATCCTCAACGGTTACTTCAACATTTGGGGGCCTCCCGGCTTCTGCATCATTCTCGCCGTGCTGGGCTTCAACTTCATCGGAGACGGTCTCCGAGACGCGCTCGATCCCAAGGCGAGGAGGTAAGATATGGCAAAACAAGACAAAGCTCCCGCCGCAAAGGCGGAAAAGAACCGCCACTATCTCACGGGCAAGGAGATCCGCGAGATCGTCAAGGAAAACAACAAGATCACCAAGCGCCTCGAAAAGAAAAAGAGGAGAAAGGCCTCCGAGGCGGAGTTCACCTCCGCGATGAAGGACGACGCGAACATCCTCGAAATCGAGGATCTTCACTCCTACTTCTTCACCGATCAAGGCGTCGTCAAGGCCGTCAACGGCGTATCCTTCGAAGTCCCGCAGGGCAAGACGGTGGGCGTCGTCGGCGAGAGCGGATGCGGCAAATCCGTCACGAGCATGTCCATCATGCAGCTCCTCCAAGGGCCTTACGGGCAGATCTTCTCGGGGAGTATCCGCTTCAAATCCTACGACTACAAGCTGGACGAAAAGGGGAAGCCCATTCCCGTCATGCTCTATGACGAAGAGGGCAGGCCCGTCATGGAGATCGCCACCGACAAGAGGGGCCATGTGATCCTCGACAAGGAGGGCATGCCCGTGAAGGTGCCCGCGCAGAAGCGCGACGCATACGGGACGCGCATCTTCGAGATGGAGGAGAAAGTGTTCGATATCGCGCAGATGCCGACGCGCGAAATGCACCGCCTCCGCGGCCGCCAGATCGCCATGATCTTTCAGGAACCCATGACCTCCCTGAACCCCGTGTTCACCATCGGCAACCAGCTCGACGAGGTCACGTTCCTGCACTTCCCCGGCTCCACGCCCGCAGACGCAAAGCGCCGCTCGATCGAGATGCTCAACCTCGTCGGCATCGCCATGCCGGAGCGGGTGTACAAGTCCTACCCGCATGAGCTCTCGGGCGGTATGCGCCAGCGCGTCATGATCTCCATGGCGCTTGCGGGCAACCCCCGCCTCATCATCGCGGATGAACCCACCACCGCGCTCGACGTGACGATACAGGCGCAGATCCTCGACCTTTTGAGAGACCTCAAAGACCGCATCAACGGCTCCATCCTGCTCATCACGCATGACCTCGGCATCATCGCCGAAATGTGCGATTTCGTCGTCGTCATGTATGCGGGGCGCATCATCGAGAAGGGCACCGCGTCCGAGATCTTCCATCATCCCATGCACCCGTACACCATCGGGTTGCAGAAGTCCAAGCCGACGATGGATTCGGAGGGGGATACCCTGTTCAACATTCCGGGCAACGTGCCCAATCCCATCGACATGCCCGACTACTGCTACTTCCGCGAGCGCTGCTCGGGCTGCATCAAGAAATGCTTCGGCGATTACCCGCCCATGATACAGGTCAGCCCCACGCACTGGGTCGCCTGCCACCTCTATGGCGAAAAGGAGAAGAGCGAGTATGAAGAACAATAAGAAGAAGGGCTCTTCCCGCGCGCAGGAGCCGCAGATCGCGGTCAACCCCGAAGAAGAGCGCGCCCGCGCCATCGAGACGGGAGATTTTTCGAAGTTCAACGATGAGGCGGAGGCCCTCTACGAACAGCGTCTCCGCGACCTTCAAGCGGAGGCGGATCGTTCGCTTCCGCCCGATCCCGACGCGCTCCTCGAAGTCCGCCACCTCAAAATGTACTTCCCGCTCAAAAAGACGATCACGGGCAAGGTGACGCTCTCTCTCCGCGCCGTGGACGACGTCTCATTCAAGCTCCATGCGGGGGAAACGCTCGGCATCGTCGGCGAATCGGGCTGCGGCAAGACCACGATGGGCCGCGCCATTCTCAAACTGTATAAGCCGACGGGCGGCCAGATCTTCTTCGACGGCGCCGACATCGCGCAATACAAATCCAAGCAGATGCGCCCGCTCAGAACGAAGATGCAGATCATCTTTCAGGATCCGTACTCTTCCCTGCCTCCCCGCAGCACGGTGGGGGGCATCCTCTCCGAGCCCGTCAAGGTGCACGCGATCGTTCCCAAGGAACAGACGAAGGATTACGTTTTGAGTATCATGGAGCAGTGCGGGCTCAGGGATTACTATTACGAGCGCTATCCGCATGAATTTTCGGGCGGCCAGCGCCAGAGGATCTGCATCGCCCGCGCCCTCTCCGTCAACCCCAAGCTCGTCATCTGCGACGAGCCCGTGTCCGCGCTCGACGTCTCCATTCAGGCGCAGATCATCAACCTGTTGAAGCATCTTCAACAGCAGCGCGGCCTCACCTATGTCTTTATCTCGCACGATCTCTCCGTCGTCAAGCACATTTCGGACCGCATCGGCGTCATGTACCTCGGCTCCATGGTGGAGTTCGGCTCCAAGAAGAGCATCTTCTCCAACCCGATGCACCCGTACACGAAGGCGCTGTTCTCCGCCGTGCCCAATCCCAACCCGGATGTCAAGATGGACCGCATCGTCCTCAAAGGCGATATCCCTTCCCCCGCGAACCCTCCCAAGGGCTGCAAGTTCCACACGCGCTGCCCCGTCGCACAGGAGATCTGTAAGCATATCGCGCCCAAATATCGGGAATACGAGCCCGGCCACTTTGTGGCGTGCCACTGCTATCCGCAGGAGGATCAATGAAGAAGAAACGGCAGGAAGAAGCGCAGGAACCAAAAAAGGAACAGAAGATCATCTATATCGACGACGGCTCCTCCGTCGCGGACATGAGCGGCACATACAAGCACGGCAAGGCGCCGCGGCAGCGCTCCACGTTCCGTGAGAAGGCCCGCACTTTCTTCGGCGTCATGAAGAAGATGATCCTGCCCATGCTCTGCACGCTGCTCGCGTTTACGCTCATCTTCATCCTGCTCCTCGCCGTCACGGGAAAACTGTAAAAAGCAAGGGATCCCTCCTCGTCTGCGCTCTCTGCGGACCGGGGAGGTTTTTTTCGCGCATGTTTGGAAAGGAGCGGCGGTTTTTCCGCACTCTCTTTCCCCATGCGGCGATTTTCATATGTTCTGCTCCGCTTGTGAAAAAACAAGCCGCTTTTTTTATTTCGACCGAGGGAAAAATGCGGAATTTTCCCGAGTTTTTTCGCCAAAGCATTGTGTTTTGCGAGAAAAAATGGTATAATGACTTTGTATGTGCCCAAGTAAAAATTCGGGAGATAATATGATCAAAATCGTGGTAGACGCAATGGGCGGAGACAACGCCCCGTCGGAGATCGTAAAGGGCGCGGTCAAGGCGCTTGAAAGCAGAAAGGATTTTTCGCTCGTGTTCACAGGCGATGAGGACATCGTCGGCCGCGAGCTTGTCAAATACAGCTACGACGCATCCCGCGTCGAAATCGTGCACTGCACGCAGGTCATCACCAACGACGACGACCCCGCCAAGTCCGTCCTCTTCAAGAAGGACAGCTCCATCGTGGTGGGGCTCAAACTCCTCCGTGACGACGCAGGCGTGGGCGGCTTTGTCTCCGCAGGCAGCACGGGCGCGGTGCTCACGGGCGCCTATCTCATCGTGAAATGTCTGCCCGGGGTCATCCGTCCCGCACTCTGTCCCGCCATCCCCAATGTGAACGGCGGCACGACGCTGCTCTGCGACTGCGGCGCCAATCCTGAGTGCACGCCCGAGAATCTCGTTCAGTTCGCGCTCATGGCCTCCGCCTATGCAAAGACGGCGTTCGGCGTGGCCGAACCGCGCGTGGGGCTCCTCAACAACGGCGCCGAAGCGCACAAGGGTGACGCCCTCCGCAAGCGGTCGTACGAACTGCTCGGGGAGACGCCCGCCATCCGCTTTGCGGGCAACGTCGAGGGCAGGGACATCATGTACGGCGACGTCGACGTCGTCGTCTCGGACGGATTTTCGGGCAATGTCGCCCTCAAAGCCATGGAGGGCACGGGCAAGACGGTTTCCGCCGTCCTCAAACGGGAATTTTCCCGCTCGCTCGGCAGCAAGATCGGCTATCTCTTTGCGAAGAAGCAGATTGGGGCGATCAAGGAACTGCTCGACTATTCCCGCCTCGGCGGCTCCCTCTTCCTCGGCGTGAACAAGCCCGTCATCAAGAGCCACGGCATCTCCAAGGCAAAGACGGTCGCGGTGGCCGTCTTGCAGGCGGTGGAGGCGCACGAGCGCGGGCTCGTGGAGAATTTGGCCAAAGCGCTCGCGGGCTCGGGCTTTTCGGAGAAGCAAGGTGCGTAGCGGCGAGGACTGGACGGAGGAGACCTACGCCGCGGCCGAAGAGGCGATCGGATACGCGTTTTCGGACAGAGAACTGCTCAAAACCTGCTTTACGCACTCCACCTATACGGAGGCGTTCGGCGGGGAGAACAACGAGCGGTTGGAGTTTTTGGGGGACGCGGTGTTGCAGCTCGCCGTCACCGAGACGCTGTTTGAACGCTCGGGCGCGGACGAGGGCAAACTGACCGCCCGCCGCCAGCATCTCGTCTCGGAATCCGCACTCACGGAGACGGAGCGCCGCGCGGGCTTCATGCGCTTCCTCCGCTATTCGGGCGGGGAACACAATATCGAGGGCAAAACCGCCTCCAACCTCGTGGAGGCGATCGTGGCCGGGATCTACCGGGACAGCGGCGGCCTGCGCGAAGTCAAGGCCTTCCTCAAACGCTTTCTGGTGGAGACGGGGCAGGAAAAGGATCCCAAGACGCGCTTGCAGGAATATGTGCAGGAAGTGGCAAAGACCACGCCGAACTATTTCTCCTGCGAGCGGGAGGGAAGATACGAAAGCACGGTGTGCGCGCTCGGGCAAAAGGCGCACGGATCGGGAACGAGCAAGAAGGCCGCGGAAATGGCGGCGGCCGACGCGCTCTACGGGAAACTCATCCATAAGGGGAAAGACTTGTGAATTTCAAAGAAATCAGGCTTGTGGGCTTTAAGTCCTTTGCAGATAAGACCTCTATCAAATTCGACGACGGCGTCACCTGTATCGTCGGGCCCAACGGCTGCGGCAAGAGCAACGTGGCGGACGCGGTCAGGTGGGTGCTCGGCGAGCAGTCCGCCAAGACGCTGCGCGGTTCCTCCATGCAGGACGTCATCTTCAATGGCTCCGAAGCGCGCCGCCAGCTCTCCTACTGCGAGGTGACGCTCGTATTCGACAATTCGGAAAAGCTCTTCGATATCGAATACGAAGAGGTCGCCATGACGCGCCGCCTGTACCGCTCGGGAGACAGCGAATATCTCCTCAACATGCAGCCCTGCCGTCTCAAAGACATCGTCGCGCTGCTGCACGGCGTGGGCATCGGCAAAGAGGGCTACTCCATCATCGGGCAGGGCAAGGTCGCGCAGATCATGAACGCCAAGCCCGAGGATCGGCGCACCATCTTCGAGGAGGCGACGGGCGTCATCAAATTCAAGACGCAGAAAGGGGAGATCGAGCGCAAACTCGAAAGCGCAAAGGACGATCTCACCGTGTTCGTCCAGCGCATGGACGAGGCGGAGAAGCAGCTGCATCCCCTCGAAAAACAGGCCGAAACGGCGAGAAAGTTCCGCGAATATTCCGACCGTCTCAAATATGAGGAGGTCAACGCCTACCTTGTGCGGAGCGACAGTTTCGAGCAGGATTCGGCGAGATTCGGCAGCAGGATCGCGAACGCCGAGGCGGAACTTGCGCGCATCGACGCACGCCTCTCTCTGTTGGACGGAGAGGAGGCGGCGGGCAGGCTGCGCGTGGATCGGGCGGACGAAGAACTGCGCTCCCTCAACGAGAAGCGCCGCCTCTTCGAGGTCGGCATGGCCGAGAAAGGGGGCGACGCAAAGGCGCTCGGCGAGAAGATCGACGGCTACCGCCGCCAGCTCCGCCGGATCTCGGACGACGTCGAATACTCCCTCCGCAAGGCAAAGGAGATCGACGGGCAGGTCGAGCTCAGCCGCAAAAAGGCGGCGGAGAACGTGAAGCGCGCCGGCGAGATCGAGCGCGAACGCGTGGAGCTCGACGCACAGCTGCGGGAGGCGGACGCCCGTGCCGCGGTCTACAAGCGTCTCTCGGATGAAAAGCGCGCCAGCGAACTCTCCACCGTGGAGGATCTCGCGGACGCCCGCGCCAACGTGGGGACGCTCACCGCCAAGCGCGACGCGGCGCAGGGGCGGATCGGCGAGGTGCGGGACGCCATCGCCAAGGCGGAGGGCAGAAAGCTCGAATTCGACCGCCAGCTCGGCGAGTGCCGCAAGGAGAAAAAGGCGTGCGAGAGCTTTCTCGACAGCAAGCCGCAGCGCGAGGAAGAGCTCGCCGCGGCGGTCAACGATCTCGCCCGCTCCGGCCAGAAGATCTCGGAGGAGATCGTCAACTGCAACACCTCCATCGCCAACCTCACCAACAATCTCGAAATGTACATAGGGCTCAAAAACCGCTTCGACGGCTACCGCGACTCGGTGCGCCGCCTGCAACTCGACGCCCAGCACAACCCCGAACTCGGCAAGAGGATCAAGGGCGCGATCGCCGATATCGTGCGGACGGACAAGCAGTACGAGGTCGCCATCGAGACGGCCTTCGGCGGGGCCATGCAAAACCTCGTCACGGCCACGGCGGACGACGCGCGCTACCTCATCGAGTACCTCAAACAGAACCGCGGCGGCATCGTCACCTTCCTGCCCGTCTCGGAGATGCGCCCCCGCCCCGACTCCTCGGAGGCACGGCGCGCGCTCGGCGAACAGGGAGCCATCGGTCTGGCGGGCGACCTCGTCCGCTACGACGAATACTACGAAAACATCATCAAATATCTCTTGGGGAATACCCTCATCTGCGATACGATCGCAAGCGCGACGCGGATCATGAAGAAATATCCCCGCGCCTTCCGTATCATCACCCTCGACGGAGACACCATCGCTTCGAGCGGCGCCATGACGGGGGGATCCGTGCGCAAGGACAGCGGCAATCTTCTCGCGGGAGAGCGCCACATCAAGGAGTGCGAGGACGGGATCGCCCGCAAGAAGGGCGCCCTCGTCAAGCTCAAAGCCGCGCTCGTCTCCTGCGAAGAGGATTTGGAGGAGGCGCGGAAGGCGTATGAGGCGTTCCGCGTGAAGGTGCAGGAGGAGACGGCCCACTTTGCCGCGGTCTCCCAGCGCGAGATCGCCCTCGAAGGGCTCGTCCGCGACGCGGAGGCCGACCTTGCCGAGTACAGCGCCTTCCTCGAAAAGCTCACCCGTCAGGCCTCCGATTTGGAGAGCGAGGTGCTCTCTTCCTCCGAGAACGAGGGCCTTCTCAACAAGATCCGCGCGGAAGCCGCTTCCGAGGCACAGGCGCAGGCGCAGGAGATCGAAAAGCTGAATGCGCTGCGCGAGACGATTTCCGCCCGCATGCAGGCCCTGCGCGAAGAGGCCGCGTCCGTCGCCTCCGCCAAGGCCGCAGAGGAGGAGAACGCGACCCGTCTCGTGGGCGAAAAGGCGGAGCTGCTCAGAAAGGTGGACGGCAGCCGCGCCGACATCGCAAAGACGGAGCGCCTCATCGAGGAGTTCAAGCGCGAAGAGGAGAAGATCAGCCTCACCGAGGAGGAACAGTTTGCGGTCAACAAGATCCGCGAGGAGATCGCGGAGGTGGAGGCCCGCAAGCGCGAGGAGAACGAGAAGCAGCTCAAACTCACGGAGGAGAAGCGCTCCCTGATCGCCGCGCAGATGGCGAAGAGCGAGGAAAAGCACGCGGCCGAAAACGAACGGACGCGCGCGGAGACCACCCTCGAAAACATGCGCCAGCGGCTCGACGAGCAGTACGGCCTCACCTACGAGAGCGCGCAGGAGCTCAGAGACCCCGAGTACGATTTCAGTCAGGCAAACAACAACATCAATTCCCTCAAACACAAGATCGCCTCCCTCGGCCCCGTCAACCAGCGCGCCGTGGAGGACTACGAGGAACTGCTCGCCCGCTATACGGAGATGCAGACGCAAAAGGAGGACCTCGACAAGGGCATCGTCGATCTCACGGGCGTGCTCAACCAGCTCCGCGACGAGATGCAGAAGCAGTTCGATACGGGCTTCAATGAGATCAACGAGAACTTTTCGAAGATCTTCAAGGAGCTCTTCGGCGGCGGCAAGGCGGAAATGCAGCTCGACTACACCGATTGCGAGGATCCGCTCGAAGCGGGCGTGGAGATCATTGCCTGCCCGCCCGGGAAGAAGCTCACCAAGATCTCCCTGCTCTCGGGCGGCGAGCAGGCGTTCACCGCCATCGCCATCCTGTTCGCGATCTTGAAATCGCGGCCGATGCCGTTCTGTATCCTCGACGAGATCGAGGCCGCGCTCGACGAGGCGAATGTGGACCGCTTCGCCAAGTACCTCAAAAAGTTCTCGCGCGATACGCAGTTCATCGTCATCACGCACAGAAAGCCCACCATGAACCAAGCGGACACCCTCTTCGGCGTGACCATGGAGGAGAAGGGCGTCTCCAAGATCGTCTCCGTCAAGCTCTCCGAGGTCGAAACGAGGCTGGGCGGCGATACGGTCATCGCGTGACCTCCCCGCACAAAGTTTGAGAGGAGGGGCATCGCGCCCCTCGTACGGAGACGGAGGAAAGGGAAACAACATGAGTTTTTTCGGAAAGATCAAAGACGCGCTCAAAAAGACGAAGGAAACCGTCTCGCACAAGATGCGGCAGCTCTTCCTCAAAAACAAGCTCGGAGACGCCTTTTACGACGAGCTTGAAGAGATCCTCATCTCCTCGGACGTCTCCGTGCGCACCGCGGAAGACGTCGTCGAACAGGTCAAGGAAGAGGCGATCGGCGGCAAGATCAAAGACGAGCAGTTTGTCACCGATCTCTTGAAGGATATCCTCGAAGACACGTTAAACGAGGCACCCATGCCCGAGATCAAGTATCCGTGCGTCATCATGCTCGTGGGTGTGAACGGCGTCGGAAAGACGACGACGATCGGCAAAGTCGCGAACTGGTTCATCCGCCAGAAGAAGTCCGTTCTCGTGGCGGCGGCGGATACTTTCCGCGCGGCGGCGATCGACCAGCTCGCCGTTTGGGCGGACCGCGCCAAGGTGCGCATCGTCAAGCACGAGGAGGGCAGCGATCCCTCGGCCGTCGTGTTCGACGCGGTCTCTTCCGCAAAGGCGCGGGGCACCGACGTGCTCTTGATCGACACGGCGGGGAGGCTCCACGTCAAGGACAACCTCATGAACGAGCTCAAAAAGATGGACCGCGTCGTCGCCCGCGAGTTTCCCGAGGCGCACTTCTACAAGTTCCTCGTGCTCGACGCAACGACGGGGCAGAACGCCTATTCGCAGGCGCGCGTCTTTAAGGACGCGGTCTCGCTGGACGGCATCGTGCTCACCAAGCTGGACGGCACGGCCAAGGGCGGGTTTGTATTCTCGCTGTGTGGGGAGCTCAAAGTGCCCGTCGTGTTCGCGGGCGTGGGCGAAAAGATCGAGGATTTGGAACTCTTCGACGCCGAGCAGTTCGTCGAAGGCTTCATCTAATAGCCGCGAATAAGCTGCGCAATGCTGTGTCGCGCTCCGCTTTCCTCGGTCACGTACGAGCGAGTACGCTCCCTTCGGAAATGCTCGCGCTCCTTGCCCTGCTTGCTTCTTCACGGCTTTTATTTGCTTTGATTTTGCGGATTCGGATACCTGCTCCGCGCCAAGCGCCGCCGTGCAGCAGCTCGTCGGCGCAGTAGTGCCCCTATCCTCATAGGGGACGGAAATGCTCGCGCTCCTTGCCTTGCTTGCTTCTTCACGGTTTTTATTCGCTTTCCCTGATGAAGCGGTTCCCAAGTTTTAGTTTGCTCTCTTTCGGGCATGCTTGCCCGATTTTCTGTCCATTCGGCAAACATTTCACAAAAAATTTACACCCGTCAAGTAAAAACGCTTGACGGGTGATTCTATGTCTGCTATAATGGATCGTAGTCAAGGGGAATTGCTTGACGGGAGGGGAGTATGCCGATCGCGACGGTCAAAAGCGCCGCCTCGGAAGAGGGAGCGATCTCGGGCGAGAGACTCAAATATCTTCGTCTGTGGGATATTTACGGCTCTCTCCTCACGGAGACGCAGCGGGAATTTTGCGAGCTGTACTACCTCTGCGACCTCTCCCTCTCCGAAATTGCGGAAGAAAAGGGCGTGACCAAGCAATCCGTTTCCGACACCCTCAAAAAAAGCAGAGAGATTTTGGAGCACTACGAGGAAAAACTGCATGTGGACGAGGGAAACCGCGCGTACGATCTGGCGGTCTCGGACATGATGACAAAGGTTTCCCGTGCGCTCGCGGAGTTTTCCCAAAGACATCCCGAATTCGCCGAAGAGATCGGCGCGATCGCGGACATGGTATGCGTCGGCGAGGCCGTAAGCCTCAGTGAGGAGGAATAAATGGCGCTTTTTGCATCGCTTTCGGAGCGGCTCAACCACATATTTTCCAAACTTACAAAGCGCGGCAAGCTCACCGAGCTCGAAATCCGTCAGGCCATGCGCGAGGTGCGCATCGCCCTTTTGGAGGCAGACGTCAATCTCCGCGTGGCGAAGGATTTCATCGCGCAGGTCTCCGAGAAGGCCGTCGGCCAGCAGGTCTTGGAGAGCCTCAACCCCGCCCAGCAGGTCATCAAGATCGTCAACGAAGAGCTCATCGCGCTGATGGGCCCCTCCAACGCCAAGCTCGAAGTCTCCCCGAAGCCGCCCACGGTCATCATGATGTGCGGCCTTCAAGGCGCGGGCAAGACGACCATGTGCGCCAAGCTCGCCGTCCAGCTCAAAAAGCAGGGCAAGCGGCCGCTCCTCGTCGCAGGGGACATCTATCGTCCCGCCGCGATCGACCAGCTCAAAGTCGTCGGGGGAAAGGCGGGCGCGGAGGTCTTTGAACGCGGCACGCAGGATCCCGTCAAGACGGCACGGCAGGCGGTCGAATACGCGAACAAGATGGGCTTCGATACCGTCGTCATCGACACGGCGGGCCGCCTCCACATCGACGAGAAGCTCATGCAGGAGCTCGAAAATATCAAGCGGGAGGTGGAGATCACCGAGATCCTCCTCACGGTAGACGCCATGACGGGGCAGGACGCCGTCAACGTGGCCGAGACGTTCAACAGCCGTTTGGGGGTGACGGGCGTCATCCTCACGAAGCTGGACGGCGATACCCGCGGCGGCGCATGCCTCTCCATCAAGGCGGTCACGGGCAAGCCCATCAAGTTCATCGGCGTGGGGGAAAAGCTCACCGATCTCGAACCGTTCTATCCCGACCGCATGGCAAGCCGCATTCTCGGGATGGGCGACGTGCTCTCTCTCATCGAGAGGGCGCAGGAGGCCGTTTCCGAAAAGGAGGCGAAGGAACTCGAAAAGAAGATGCGCGAGAATTCCTTCACGCTCTCCGACTATCTGACGCAGTTCGAGGCCCTCAAAAAGATGGGCGGCGCGGGGGCGCTCCTTTCCATGCTCCCCGGCGCGGGGAAGATGAAGCTGCGGGAGAGCGACTTCGACGAGAAGAAGATCGAGCGCATCCGTGCCATCATCCTCTCCATGACGCCGAAAGAACGGGACAACCCGCAGATCATCAACTATTCGCGCAAGAAGCGGATCGCGATGGGCTCGGGGACGACGTTGCAGGATATCAACCAGCTCCTCAAACAGTTCGAGCAGACCAAACAGCTCATGAAGCAGATGAAGGGCGGAAAGGGGAGGATGCGGCTTCCGTTCTGATCCCCGCCGCACCCTGAATTTTCAAGAAAAATAAAAAGAGAAATATCTATCGGAGGTAACAAACAATGGTCAAAATGAGATTGGTCAGAATGGGCGACAAGAAGTCCCCCGTCTACCGCATCGTCGTCGTGGACGCGCGCAAGGCGGCGACGGGAGAGTACATCGAGAAGATCGGATTCTACGATCCCAAGAGCACGCCCGTCACCCTCGAAGTGGACGCCGAGAAGGCGAAAGATTGGCTCTCAAAGGGCGTTCAGCCCACGGAGACCGTCAGAAGTCTCCTCGTGAGAGCGGGCGCGTTGGAGAAGTCCGAAAAGCTCTCCCCGTCCAAGACCAAGGGCAAGAAAAAGAAGAAGTAAGGCAAGGCGCCCTTTCCGCACGGGGAGGGGCGGCCTCCGCCAAACCGCAAAAAAGGAGGAAACGAAATGCTGGAACTGATCAAGTACCTCGTAGAGACGTTTGCCGAGGACAAGGAGCACATCGAATACCGCGTCGAGGAGACGGAGGACGCCATCAACGTCACCGTTCTGCTCGCCGATTCGGATATGGGCAAAGTCATCGGGAAGCAGGGCAAGATCGCCAAGGCGATCAGAACACTCGTGCGCGCGAGGACCCCGCGCGACTCCAAGAAGTATAACATCGAGATCAAAGAGCGGGAGGCGTGAGCTTCGTTTGCCGCTCCCCTCAAACAACATTCGCGCGGCGGGCATATGTCCCGCCGCGCGAATGTTTTATTTTGCACATGTATCCTCGGGCATGGGTATGCGATCTTCGCTCAAATGCGCGGGCGCACGAATGTGCCGCGGCGCAGTTCCGCAAAAAAAATCCCTCCGAAACGGAGGGATGAGAAGAGCGAAAATTTACACGATATAGTCGGGGTCTCCCGCGCACTGCTCGATGTCGTGGCGTTGGAGGTCGTAGCCCTCCTTGCCGAGGAGGGCGAAAGTCGCCTTCTTCCCCGCTTCCACACCGGGCTGGTTGAACGTGTTGATGTTGAGCATGGCTCCCGTGTAGGCCGTCTGCATCTCGAAGAGGAAGAGGAGCTGCCCCAGCGTGAACTCGTTGATCTCGGGCAGGAAGATGGTGTAGTTGGGCCGTCCCGCCTTCGTGAGGGCGTACGCCGTCGCCTTGTTCTCCGCCTGAATGAGTTCCTCCATCGTATGCCCGCCGAGGAATGCGACGTCGGGAATGTTCCGGTAGGCGTGCGGGATGGGGGTCTTTTCCTTATAGGAACCCACCGCGAGGAGGGTGATCACCTTGTCGTACGGGCCCTCGGTATACAGCTGCATCTGGGAATGCTGGTCCGTTGTCCCCAGCGCCTTGACGGGGGTCTGCCCCACATTGCAGGGGCGCCCGTCGAGGGTGACATTCTTGCCGAGGGATTCCGCCCAGAGCTGCGCGTACCAATCCGCAACGCAGCGCAAATTGTCCGAATAGGGCATCATGACGCTGATATTTTTGCCGTTATTCATGGAAATGTACTGCAAAGTCGCCGTAAGGAGCGCGGGATTCTTGCGCAGATCGGAGGACTTGCAGAGTTTATCCATGAATGCCGCGCCTTTGAGGAGCGCCTTGATGTCGATCCCGAGCACGGCCGCGGGCAGAAGGCCGACGGGAGAGAGCTCGGAGAATCTTCCCCCCACGCCGTCGGGGAGCACATAGGATTTCACGCCGCCGAGCGAGCGGGAGATCTTGACGAGGTTGCCCTTGCGCGCGTCCGTGGTGAAGATGACGTTTTCACGGATGTTGACGCCCGCCTTGACGAGGAGGTCGGAAATGATGAGGTACTGCGCCATCGTCTCGCTCGTCGCGCCCGACTTGGAGATGACGTTGAAGCAAGTTCTCGTGACGTCGATGACGTCGAGGAGCTCCTTCATGCGGACGGGGTCTACATTGTCCTCCACATAGAACTTGGGCCCCTTGCGCTTGGACTTGGGCAGATCGTTGTAGTGCAGGTGGCAGAGCGCGTTGAAAGACATCGCGGGCCCGAGCGCCGAGCCGCCGATGCCGAGCACCACAAAGGCGTCGAATTTCCTGCGAATGAGTTTTGCCGTCTCCAAAATGTCGGCAACGACTTCGCTCTGGTTGTAGGGGAGCTCTGTCCATCCCATGGAGAGCTCATCCTTGCCGCGGTTCGCGTGTACATAGGCGTGCGCGGCCTTGGCGAGTTTGCTGTGGGAATGCAGCGTCTTCTCGGAGATGCCCTTTCCCCCGAGATACTTTTCCGTCATGTTGGTGTAGTCCACTGTGATGCGCAACTGTTTGCGCCTTTCATCCGTCAGCTTCATTGCGTCCTCCGTAAATGTCTCACACCTGTTATTATAGCATGATTGCAAATTTATGGCAACCAACCGCAGGCGGTTTTGCAATTATTTTTGCGGAGAAGGCGCGAGGTTTTTCTCTTTGTGCCGCTTGGCGGAGGCGGGAGCTTTCGCCGCCCTGTCCCTCTTCCCGAAAAATTTGCGGAGGAGGGCGCGGAAATCGAAGAGCTTCAAGAGGTGGAAGGCAATTCCCTCCGCTCCGAGGAGGACGAAGAGGACGATGAGGTGCGCATAGATGTAGTCCAGCCAGATCATGAGGAGCGCTCTCAGCCCCATGCCCGCCATGGAGAGGAGGAAGGTGACGGCAGAAAGGAGCAAGAAAGATCTTCCCGCGCGGAGCTTGCCCGTCTTTTTCCTGAGAAGGAGGAGGGAACAGACGGCGGTCAGGGTGTATTCGCATGCCATGCCCACGAGGAGGGCTCCGCTTCCGAGATAGGCGGGCAAGATCCATACGCACAGCAGCATGCACGCCGCGCCGCCGAGGAAGAAGAGCAGCGTCTGCCGCTCGCAGCCCATCGAATTGAGCATGCTCGTCGTCACCATCGTGAGGCTCATGGGGAGCAGGATGAGCGCGCTGCTCTCGATGAGCCTGCCGCTCTCCGCATTCCCGAAGAGGAAGATGCCCACGCCCTCGCCGCAGGCGACGAAGAGCGGAATGAGCGCCGCCGCGATGAGCAGGGTCGCGTCGAGCGCCTTCTTCACGAGCGCGGAGAGCTTTTCGCGCCGCCCCTTGTAGTAGCATTCCGAGAGCTCGGGAACGAGCACGAGCGCGATCGAACTGATGAGCGTGTTGGGGATCATGAGAATGGGCATGACCATGCCGCCGACGACGCCGTACGCACTCATCGCCCGCGCGGCGCTCATCCCCGCCACCATGAGCCGCATGGGGAAGAGCACGGAGACGAGGGAGCCCACGAGAGAGGAGGCCGTGCGCATGGTCGTAATGGGCATGGAGGAACGGATCAGGGGCCTCAG
This sequence comes from uncultured Clostridia bacterium, assembly GCA_947625605.1. Taxonomy (GTDB): domain Bacteria; phylum Bacillota; class Clostridia; order Christensenellales; family Borkfalkiaceae; genus Gallimonas. The sequence goes on from CANQOY010000001.1 coordinate 173,230, forward strand.
CTCGCCCCGCGGGGAGCGCAGCCTTCCCCCCTTTGCGAAGAAGTAGGCCGCGGCGATCGCGAACGAGCAGAGGTAGGAGATGAGAACGGCGGCCGCGGCAAGGTTGACGTCGGCGATATCCGAGTGCAGAAAGACGAGGAGGACGACGCCCACGATGATCATGACGATCTCCTCGATGAGTTCGATGAGGGAATAGGCGAAGAAGCGCTTGTTTCCCCAGAAGCTCCCGCGGATGACGGCGTATACCGAGGTGAACGTGAGGCCGACGAGAATGATGTAAAAAACGTCTGCGCAGCGGGGGTCGGAGAAGATGCGCGAGAACGGCTTGCGGAGCGCGAAGAGCGCAAAGGTGAGTACCATGCCCGTAACCGCGGTGATCAAAATGGCTCCCGTCGTGGCGGCCTGTTCTCCCCGGCGGGAGCCGCGCGCACGGTGCTTGGAGATGGTGCGCGAGAGCGTGATGGGCAGCCCCGAGGAGGCGATCGTGAGAAAGACCGCAAACACGGTGAGGCCCGCCTGATACACGCCGAGCCCTTCGGGGCCGAGCGTGCGCGAGAGGATGATGCGGTAGACAAACCCGAGCGCGTGTTCAAAGACGGTGAAGATCGTGACGATGGCCGTGGTCTTGTACAAGTTCATGCCTTATTGTATTCGCACGATGCACATCTTTATGAGCCGCCGCATAGAATAGAGAATGAAACTTTTCTTGACGGACCGCAACTTATACCGCGTGAAGAAAGGGCAGACGCTTGCCCTCGTTGCAGAGACGTTCGGGCTCTCTCCCCGCCTGCTCGCCGAGGAAAACGGGCTTAGTGCAGAGATCTCGGAGGGGCAGATCCTCAAAATTCCCGCGCCGTGCGGGAACCTCTATACGGTGCGCGGCGGAGAGAGCAAGGAGCTCCTCTGCGGCTCGGCGGAAAACTTCCGCAGAAAAAACGGGACGAAGCGCCTCTACGTCGGCCAGACCGTCCTCATCTGACGCACATTTCCCCGCGGAACGGGCATACAATGCAGTAAACCGATAAGGTTGTTTTACGGAGGTAACAAATGTCATTTTTTTCCAATTTTTCATCGGATCGCTGCCCCGGCACCATTTCGGGCAATCCGTTGAACGGTCTCTGCGAAAAGGTGTGTATCCAGGCGGAGAAGATCTTCGACGCGGGCATCATTCAGACGCGTCTTGAAAATTATACCGCCGTGCTCACGAATCCCGTTCCCGCCAATCCTACATATCCGCTCACCTTTGTGAGCGCGCGCTCCGTCTCTTCGACGGGAACGGTATCCAACGTCAATGTGGACCGTCAGGGGGAGGGCTGCTGCGCCCGCGTGCAGGCGACCGTCACCCTGCCCATCGAAGTCGCCTATGTCGATGCGAACGGCGTCGAGGGGATCGCGGAGAGCGCCATTGTGCTCAACGAGGACGTCCTCATGTTCGTCCCGCAGCCTTCCGTCATGCCGTTTACGGTGACCTCGGTCGCTTCCTGCGTGGCGCCCAACGGCGTATTCGATCCGACGAGCGGCGGGTTCCTCATCGACGCCTGCGTGACATGTATTCTCAAAATCGCGATGCAGGTGGAACTCTTGGTCCCCAGCTACGGCTACTGCGCCATTCCGCCCGCACAGGAGTTCTCGCAGGAGGTCTGCACGGGCTTCTTCGAACTTCCGCTCTACCCGCAGGGGAAGGCATGCAGCAAGAAGTAATGCCACATCCCGCACAAAAATCATCTACGGAATCGGAAAAGCCGACGCGAAGGCGTCGGCTTTCTTTGGAGGGAGAAAGAATGACAGAGGTATTTCATGACATTTCGGAAGCGGTCGGGAGAACGCCGCTCTTCGCGTTGCGTCGCTATGCCGCGGTGCACCGCTTGAACGCGCGTCTCTTCGCCAAGTTCGAGGGCGCAAATCCCACGGGGAGCGTGAAAGATCGGGTCGCCCTCGCCATGATCGAGGCCGCCGAAGAGCGCGGCGACCTCCGAAAGGGCGCGACCATCATCGAGCCCACTTCGGGCAATACGGGCATCGGCCTTGCCGCCATCGGAGGCAGCAGAGGGTACCATGTCTGCATTGTTATGCCCGAAACCATGTCTGTGGAGCGGCGAAGGATGATGGAGGCGTACGGCGCGGAGATCGTGCTCACCGAGGGCGCGGCGGGGATGCGCGGAGCGATCCGGCGGGCGGAAGAACTCAGGCAAGAGATCCCGCACAGCGTGATCTTGGGGCAGTTCACCAACCCCGCGAATCCCGCCGTCCACTACCGTACGACGGGCCCCGAGATCTGGGAAGAGACCGAGGGCGAGGTGGATCTCTTTGTCGCAGGCGTGGGAACGGGCGGCACCGTGACGGGCGCAGGGAGATTTCTCAAAGAGAAAAATCCCGCGGTGCGCGTCGTCGCGGTCGAGCCCGCCTCCTCGCCCATGCTCTCAAAGGGCCGCGCGGGGCCGCACAAAATTCAGGGGATCGGAGCGGGTTTTGTCCCGCAGGTCTTGGACATGGGTGTCGTTGACGAGGTCATCGCGGTGCGGGATGAGGACGCATTCGCCTGCAAAGATGAGGTCGCCCGCGTAGAGGGGCTTCTCGTAGGCGTCTCCTCGGGTGCGGCGCTCTTCGCAGCCGCCGCGCTCGCCGCGCGCCCCGAAAACGAGGGGAAAAACATCGTGGCCGTCTTTCCCGATTCGGGCGACCGATACCTCTCCGCCTCTCACTGAGATCTCATGCGGCAAGAAGCCACGCGCGCTGCTCCTCTCGGTTCCACATGTGTGTGGGGGCAAGCGGTTTCGGCGTTTTGTTTTGAAAATTTTTCAGAGCTTCGAGGGGTCGCCGAGGAGGGTGATGAAATCGGTATAGACGACGAACCCCGCCTTGCTCTTCGGAGGCTTCTTCACGAACTTCACGCGCGTGCAGTCCACGGGGATCCTGTCGCCGTTTGCGTCCGAGTACTTTGCGCAGACGGCGGCAGCAAATGAGAGTACCATGTCCGGGACCTGCTGTCCGTTTGTGCGGATGACGACATGGCAGGAGTGGTATCTTTGCGCGTGCAGCCAGAGGTCCTCGGGATCGGATCTGCGGACGAGCGCGTCGTTTTGCAGGTTGTTGCGGCCCGCATAGATCGGAAAGCCGCCGCACTCGAAGGTGCGGAAGGGGATCTCCTGCCGTGCGGGTTTTTTCCGCGCCTTCGGCGCTTCCCGCATGAGGTCCGCGCCGGCCGCCTCTTCCTCGCAGAATGCAAGGTCCTCCTCGGATTCGGCGGACGTGACCGCCGCGAGGAGACTCTGCAAATATTCGAGTTCGGCGCGCGTTTCGGCCTCCTGCGGCGCGAGCATTTCGAGGGTGCGTTTTTGCTTCCTGTACCGCTTGAAGTAGCTCTGCGCGTTCTGCGCGGGCGTCAGCGAGGGGTCGAGGGCGATCTTCACCGTGCCGCCGTTTTCGTCATACCAATTTTTGAGTTCGGTTCCCCGCATGCCCTTTTCGAGCGCATAGAGGTTGGCCGTCAGAAGTTCTCCCTTGACGCGCAGCTCCTCGCAGCGCTCGCATTCCTTCTTTTTTTCCAGCGTTTGGGCCAGCCTTTTTTCATGTTTTTTGATCGCCGCGGAGAGGGCGGTGTGAAGTTTGCGCCTGAGGCCCTCCCTCTGTTTGATCTTTCTGCGCGCAGAATAGAAGTACGTCTGCGCCTCCGCGAGCGTCTCGAAGGCCCTTGCGCCCTCCACCCGTCTCGCATAGAAGTCAACGGGCGCGCCGTCCCGTTCGAGCACGCAAGGGCATACCATGTCCGAGAAGATATAGCCATAAACATGTTCTGTAAGGTCGCCGCCGCGGAAGGCGGCCGCGATCTGTTCGGCCGTGATGGGGGCGAGACCCGAGACGCGCGTAAAGAGGTAGCGCCCGAGATCGCCCTCCGCGTGTGCGAGCACGGCGCGAAGGCTCTCCTTTTCGAGCGGGTTGACCTTATCCTGCGGCGCGGGAAGCGCGTATTTTGCGCCCGGGAAGATCATGCGCTGCACATGCTCGTCGAGCGTTGTCGTTTTGAGCGCGCCGAGGATGACGCCGTTTTCCGCGAGGATCAAGTTGGAATATTTCCCCATGACTTCGAGATAGAGGTCCTTTTCGGAGGCGGAAAAGTCCGAAACGGAGCGGAATCGGAAGCGCAAAATTCTCTCGAAGCCGAGGAGGGACACGGCAAGGATTTCCGCGCTTTGAAGATGCTTCCGCAGGAGCATGCAGAAATTGGGCGCGACGGCGGGCGTCTCCGTCTCCGCAAAATAGGCGCCGCAGTCCTGCGCGTTGGCGTTCAAAAGCAGTTTAACCGTGCCGTTTCCGGTGTATATCAATAGGGAGATCTCGTCTCGCGAGGGCTGCACGATCCTGTTGACGCGCCCCCCTTCGAGCATGGAGCCGAGCTCCTTCGCGATCAGGCGGAGCGTGAATGCGTCTTGGGGCATGGGTACCTCCTTCGGGCCTCGCGCGCGGATGGGCGCAAGAGAATTCCGCATCATTATAACTTAAAAACACAAAATTGTAAACAAAAACGCTTTCCTTTTCAAAACCAATATGGTAAAATGTAGCGTGCAAGTTTAAGAAAACAGGAGTGGAACATGAAATACGAAGCAGCACCCGCAGAAAAGAGCACCGTCAAGATCACAATGACCTTCACCCCCGAGGAGTGGACGGCCGCAAACGACAGGGCATACCGTGAAAACCGCCACAAGTATGCCGTCAACGGATTCCGCAAGGGCAAGGCGCCCAAGCATATCCTCGAAGCCTTTTACGGCAAGGGGCTCTTCTACGAAGCGGCCCTCAACATTCTCTTTCAGGATCATTACGACAACGTACTCGAAGCGGAAAAGGACAATTTCGTCCCCGTCGGCGACCCCTCCCTCTCCCTGCCCGAGGACTTTTCGGAGACCAATGTCGGCATCATCGCCGTGCAGCCCGTCCGTCCCGACGTCACGCTGGGCGCCTACAAGGGTATAAAAATTCCCAAGCATGAGTATACTGTTACGGACGCCGACGTCGAGAGAGAGATCGGGAGCGCCCGCGAGCACGCCGCCGAGAGCGTGGAGGTCACGGATCGTCCCGCACAGGTCAAGGACACCGTCAACATCGACTTTGTCGGCAGGGTGGACGGCGAGATCTTCGAGGGCGGCAGCGCCGAAGGCTTCGATCTGACGCTCGGCTCGGGGCAGTTCATTCCCGGGTTCGAAGAGCAGGTCGCGGGCATGCAGCTCGGCGAGACGAAGGACGTCAACGTCACCTTCCCCGAGGACTATCAGGCGGAAAACCTCAAAGGCAAGCCCGCGGTCTTTACCGTCACGCTCCACAAGATCACGGGGAAGAAGCTCCCCGAACTCGACGACGCATTCGCAAAGAAGATGGGCGCCGACTCCGTGGAGGACTACACCGCCAAGGTGAGAGACCGCCTCGAAAAGAACGCCGAGAGGCGCTCCCGCGATGAGACGGAGAACGCCATCCTCACCGAGATCGCCAAGAACGCTTCGGCGGAGATCCCCGACGCCATGATCGAGGATCGGGAGGAGGATCTGGTGCGCAGAACGGAGTACAACCTCATGTACCAAGGCCTGCGGCTCGAAGATTATCTGAAATATCTCGGCACCACGCGCGAGGAATACAAGCGGAATTTCGAGGCCGAAGCGCGGAGCAACGTCTTGCACCAGCTCGTGCTCGAAAAGATCATCGAGACGGAAAAGATCGAGGCGACCGAAGAGGAGATCGACGCAAAGATCGCCGAACAGGCGGCGAGCGTCGGCAAGGAAGCCGAGGAATACAAGAAGACGATGGATCCCCGCCAGAGGAGCTATATCGAAAACGATATCAAGGTGACCAAGGTCTTTGATTTCCTCATGGCGAATAACGAAATGGTGACAGCGGAGGAAAATTCATGAACGAAAAGAACGTTCTGATCCCCTATGTGGTGGAGCGGACCTCGGGAGGCGAGCGGAGCTACGATCTGTATTCGCGGCTGTTGGAGGACAGGATCATCTTTTTGAGCGGCGAGATCGACGACGCCACGGCGAACACGGTCGTCGCCCAGCTCATCTACCTCGAAGGCAAGGACCCGACGAAGGACGTGATGCTCTATATCAACAGCCCCGGCGGCTCCGTCTCCGCGGGCATGGCCATCTATGACACGATGAACTACATCAAGTGCGACGTCTCGACGATCTGCATCGGCATGGCCGCGTCCATGGGCGCCTTCCTCCTTGCCGCGGGCACGAAGGGCAAGCGGTACGCGCTCAAAAACAGCGAGATCATGATCCACCAGCCTCTCGGCGGCGCGCAAGGGCAGGCGAGCGACATCAAGATACAGGCCGAGCACATTCTTCGCATCAAGGACAAAATGACGCGCATCCTTGCCGACAACACGGGCAAGCCGTACGACGTCATCGCCCGCGATACGGACCGCGACAACTACCTCTCCGCCGACGAAGCGCTCTCTTACGGCCTGATCGACAGAGTGTACACGAAGAGATAGATCCCTTGCGCCGCGGCGCATGGAGAGAGGCGATCCGATGGCCTCGAACGAAAATCGGATACCCATGTCTGAGACCGACCATTCAATTTCGGAGTAACTATGCCAAAATACGAACAGCGCTGTTCCTTCTGCGGGAAGGAAAAGCAAAAAACCAAGAAGCTCATAGCGGGACCCGACGGGATCTTCATCTGCGACGAGTGCGTAGAACTTTGCCGCGACATGATGGCCAAGACGCCCGCCAACCCGAGCGAGCAGATCGAGCTCAAAAAGCCTGCGGAGATCAAGCAGGAGCTCGATGAATATATCATCGGGCAAGACAGGGCGAAGCGCGTCCTGTCCGTCGCGGTCTACAATCATTACAAGCGCATCAACGCCATGGCCGCGGGGAAGAAGGACGACGACGTCGAGATCGAGAAGAGCAACATTCTGCTGCTCGGGCCCACGGGCAGCGGCAAGACCCTGCTCGCCCGCACGCTCGCCAAGATCCTCAACGTTCCCTTTGCGACGAGCGACGCGACCACGCTCACCGAGGCGGGCTATGTGGGCGAGGATGTCGAGAACATCCTGTTGAAGCTCATCCAGAACGCGGATTACGACATCGAGCGCGCGCAGCGGGGCATCATCTATATCGACGAGATCGACAAGATCGCCCGCAAGGGAGAGAACGTTTCCATCACCCGCGACGTCTCGGGGGAGGGTGTACAGCAGGCACTTCTCAAAATCATCGAGAGCACCGTGGCCAACGTGCCCCCGCAGGGCGGGAGAAAGCATCCCCAGCAGGACTGCATGCGCATTGACACGACGAACATCCTCTTCATCTGCGGCGGCGCCTTTGTGGGGCTGGATAAGATCGTGAGCGCCAGAAAGGACGATTCCGGCCTCGGCTTCGGCGGCAAGGTGAAACTCGGCGCAAACGAGGTGGACTATTCCCTCCTCGACGACGTAAAGCCGCAGGATCTGACGAAGTTCGGCCTCATTCCCGAGTTCGTGGGGCGCATCCCCATCGTGGTGAGTTTGCAGGCGCTCGACGAGAACGCGCTCGTGAATATCCTCACCCAGCCCAAGAACGCGATCATCAAACAGTACCAGAAGCTCGTGGGCATGGATGGGGTCAAGCTCACCGTGGAGGAGGAAGCGGTGCGCGAGATCGCCAACACGGCCATCCGCCTCAAAACGGGCGCGCGCGGCCTGCGCACGATCATCGAGGGGCTGATGACGGACGTCATGTACGATATCCCCACGGAGAAGAACGTCGAAGAGGTCATCATCACGCGGGACTGCGTGGCCTCCGGGGCCAAGCCCACCCTCGTCTACAAGAAAACGGCATAAGAGATCTTCAACCGATGCGGCGGAGCAAGCGTGCTCCGCCGCGGTTTTTTTCTTTCATACTTTATAAAGAGGTTGACATTCAGAGCAGAATGCGGTACAATGCAACCATTCACATTGAGTTGGGAGGAAGCAATGAAGAAGCGTTTTATGGCAATTGTGGCATTCGTGCTCGTCATGCTGTTTTCGGTCGCAGGGATCGCGGGATGCGGTCCGCTCGATGAAAACCCGAACGACGATCAGGATCTTTGGACGATCGAGCGCGTCTATGCCTATGCAAAGGAGCAGGGATTCGAGGGCACGCTGGATGAACTCATCGCGCTCTTCCGCGGTGCAGACGGGCGCGGCATCCGGGAGATGACGATCGACGAGAACGGCAACCTCGTCGTCACCTATACGGACGGCGAAACCGTCTCCCTCGGCAGGGTAGTCGGCAAGAGCGCGTACGAGATCTGGCTCGAACAGGGCCACACGGGAACGGAGGAAGATTTCCTGAATTGGCTGCGCGGCGACGGCAAGGAGGAAGAAGGCGGCGGATCGGAGGGCGAGGAAGAAGGCGGCGGCTTTGTCATGCCGTCGGGCGGCTTCGATACGTCCGCCGAAGTGACGGTCACCTTCTACCACACGATGGGGGCGGCGCTCAGAGGGGTTCTCGACCGCTATGTGCAGGAGTTCCAAACGCTCTACCCCAATATCCATATCGAGTGCAGCACGCAGGGAAACTATGACGATCTGTACCAAATCGTTTCATCCGAACTCATGGTCGGCCGCCATCCCAATTTTGCGTATTGCTATCAAGACCACGCCGCATACTACAACGATACCATGTCCGCGGTACTGCCCCTCGATGACTTCCTGCCCGGCGGCAAATATGCGGATATGACGGTCCGGCAGGCGGACGGCACGGAGGTCCCCCTCGGGCTCACCGAGGAGGACGTCGCGAAGATCGTCCCCGCCTTCTTGGAGGAGGGCAGGGGCTTCGCCGACGGGAAGATGTACACCTTGCCATTCGCCAAATCCACCGAGGCGCTCTTCTACAACAAGACGGCGTTTGAGGCGCACGGCTGGACCGTTCCCGCCACGTGGGAAGAGGTGGAGGCGCTCTGCCGCAAGATCCGCGCGGAGTATCCCGACAGCACACCGCTTGGGTATGATTCCGAGGCAAATTGGTTCATCAACCTGTGCGCGCAGCACAATTCGCCCTATCTCTCCGCAGAGGGCGAGAAGTACCTCTTCGACAACGAGACCAACCGCAATTTCGTGAACGAACTTGCAGGGTGGTATCAGGACGGTCTCTTTACGACGCAGGCGCTCCATAATGCCTATACCTCCGATCTCTTCACGTCGCAGAGGGCGTTCATGTGCGTCTGTTCTTTGGCTTCCGCGAGCTACATGGGAGGTTACGGCACGAGCGGATTTGAGGTCGGCGTTGCGCCCGTTCCGCAGGTTGACCCGACGCACCCCAAGGTCATCTTACAGGGCCCCTCCGTCTGCATCTTCAAGGACGACGACCCGCAGAAAGTGCTGGCAAGCTGGCTGTTCCTCAAATATCTCATGACCAACGTGACGTTCCAGGGGGAATTTTCCCATGCGTCGAACTACCTCCCCGTGCTCGATCGGGACACCATGCTCGAAAGCGCTCCGTATCGGCAATTCCTCGAAAGCGCGGATACCAACCTCACCGCCCGTGCGGTAAAGGTTTGCATGGAGCAGCAGGATGCCTTCTTCTCAACTCCCGCCTTCGTTGGCTCGGGTCGGGCGCGCGACGAAGTGGGCGAACTCATGGTGTCCGTGCTCTCCGGGAGAAAGACGCTCGACGAGGCATTCCGTGACGCCGTCGAGAACCTGCGCTACTACGCATGAGTTTGTTCGGGACGGACTTTCCAAAGGGCGGGGCACAGCCCCGCCCTTTGGAAGAAAAGGAAAGGGAGGCCGCGGCCGATCTTTTTTGGAAAACATTGCGTTTTTAATTGAATTTTTTCTCCGAATCGTGTAAAATAGAATCACACATTTCGCGGAGTGATTTATGGCCGATATCCAGATCAAAGATCTCAACCTCGTCTACGCGGGCGGAACGCATGCCCTGTCAGACTTTACCCTCACCGTAAAGGATGGGGAATTTCTTGCGCTCTTGGGGCCCTCGGGCTGCGGGAAGTCCAGCGTCGTCCGCGTGCTTGCGGGCCTCGAAGACGGCGCTACGGGCGAGGTCCTCTTCGGGAACAAACCTCTCTCCGATCTTTCGCCCAAGGAGCGCGAGGTCGCTCTGATCTTCCCGAACAGCCCGCTCTCTCCCGCCGCCTCGGTGGAGGAGAATCTCGGCTTCGGGCTTCGGCAGCGCAAGGCCCCGCGGGAAGTCATCGACGCGCGCGTCGCAGAAGTTGCGGCGCTCTTCGGGCTGACGGAGCACCTTGCGAAGAAACCGAAGCAGCTCACGACTTTGCAGCGGCAGCGGGTGGCTCTGGGGCGCGCAGTCGTGCGCGAGCCCAAACTCTATTGCTTCGACGAGCCCCTCGGCGGGCTGGACAAGGCCCTGCGCGCAGAGATGCGCACGGAGATCGCGAGGCTGCACGTGCGCTTGAAAAAGACCTTTCTTTACGTCACGGCGGATCGGCTCGAAGCCATGACGATGGCAACGCGCGTTGCCGTTCTGCGGGAGGGCTTCCTGCAACAGGTAGATACGCCGCGGAACCTCTATGACTACCCCGTAAACCTCTTTGTCGCGGACATGGTAGGCCCGTTAGAGTTCGTGAGGGGCGTGCATTTGAGGGAAGAAGAGGGGCGGTTTTTGCTCGGATCGGAAGAGGGGACGGCCGCGCTTTCCCCCAAGGTCATGGAGAGATTCTCCGAATTTTCCGCCTATGCGAACACGGAGAGGCCGCTCATTGCGGCGCTCCGCCCCGAGGACGGCACGCCTTTGGGCGGTTGCGCTTCGGAGCGGTTGCTGCTCTTCGACGGCGAGACCGAGCTCAGCGTTTTGCGGCGGGACGAGGGCTATGAACCGCACCCGGAATTCGGGGAGACAGACTTCACGCCGCCCACCCATGCCGAGATGAAGGCGCGCGTCAAGAGCGGCAAGCACCACAAGAAATAGGATACCGAAGAGGAGCGTTTCCGCGAGCGGGGGCGCTCTTTTTGAAAGGTTCGGCCGCCCTCGCCGCCCTGCGGCTCAAAACGGTTGACAAATCCCTGAAAATATACTAAACTGAGACATCATAGAGAGGAGGTCGGAGATATGTGGGACGTTGTGCTCGACGCATTGCTCGATACGCTGAAACTTTTCCCGTTTCTCTTCCTGCTCTATATTCTCATCGAACTCATGGAGCACAACACCGCGGTGGGGAAGCCGCGCCGCGCCCTCTCGGGGAAGTGGGCGCCCGCGCTCGGCACGGTGACGGGCCTCGTGCCCATGTGCGGATTTTCCGTCATGGCGGCAAAGCTTTGGCAGCACAGGCATGTGACCATCGGTACGCTCATCGCCGTCTTTATCGCCACGAGCGATGAAGCCCTGCTCGTTTTGCTCCTCTCCGACGCGGCAGTGTTTGCGTGGGACGCCAAGCTCTTCTCCATCCTCGCCCTGCTCGCAAGCAAGCTGGTCTTGGGCATGGCGGCGGGATATTTCCTCGATTTTGTATTTCGGAGGAAGGCGGTGCCGCTCTCCGAGCACCATGTCCATGAGGGACATTCCTCCCACGATGGATCGGGGGACCATGTCCGCGAAGGAGGGCACGATCACGAGGGGGAAGAGGACCATGACCACGGTGACTGCGCATGCGCGGAGCTCTCTGCATGCGAGCACCACAACCACAAGGAGAGCGCCATTCAGCTCTATTTGGTCTCGCCGCTGCTGCATGCCCTGCAAGTCGCCTTCTTCGTTTTGCTCGTCAATCTATCCTTTGGATTTCTGTTTTACGGCCTCGGCGAGGACAACGTGATCGCTTTTCTTCAAGGCGCGGGATATTGGCTGCAACCGCTCGTCTGCGCCCTCATCGGGGCGGTGCCGAACTGCGCTTCCTCCGTCGTGTTGGCCGAAGTATACGCCCTCGGCGGCATCGGCTTCGGCGGTCTGCTCGGCGGATTGGTGGTGAATGCGGGGCTGGGGTACATCGTGCTCTTCAAGCGCGGAAGCATCCGAGAGGGGCTCCTCATCCTCGGCGGAATGTTGCTTTTCGGCCTTGCGGTGGGGTATTGCGCAAATGCCGTCTGCCTTGCGTGGATGTAGAAAACAATTTTTGATCGGGGTGGGATATGCCGGACGCAACTTCCTTACCCACGAGAAAGCCCGTCTGCGGGCAGAGTTACAGCGGAAGAATGCCGCGCTTCGGCAGGGCGGGGGACGCGGTGAGCGCCTTTTTCGCCCAAACGACGGGCAAAGTCCTGTTGATTTCGGATGGATTTCTGCTTCCCTCCGTCGCCTCCGCATCTGTTGCGCCGCGGGCCGTCACCCTCGTCTTTGACGGCGACGCCCTGCCGCTCTTCTCCATGCCGGATGGCGTGCGGGGCGTGATCGCGGCGGGAGGCGAACAAGTTCTCCGCGCCGCGCGCTATTTTGCCGAAGTGCAGGGCGCGTCCCTCCTCATGCTCCCATCGCACGCCGCACTGGACGGCGCGTATGAGCGGACGGGCACGGTGACGCTTGCGGGAGACCGCATGGAAGTTCCCCTCAAAGAAGGCGAGATCTCATGCGATCTTTTGGACATGGTGCCTTCATTTACTGCCGCATACGGCAGGCTCCTGCTCGCGCGGCTCGCCCTCTTCGAGGAGAAAGCGCTCGCACGCTTTGAACGGGGGTGCTGTTCTCCGCTCTATGAGGAGGCGTTTGCCGCGCTGGAATTTACGGAGCTGACGGCGGAGGAGCTCGTGTGCACGAATGCGCTCTTGCGCATGTGGGAGGCGGATGGGCTCCCTGCGGGGGAGGGCATGGCGGCCGCCGCGCTTGCGGGCGACGGGATCGCCGCCTATCGCACCCTGTCGGCGCTCTACCTCGCGTTTTTCAGGCGGGGGAAGCCGCGCAGATATTTTGTGGCGGATTACAGGGAGCGCGCCCGCCGCGCGGGGCGCTCGTACGATCAGATCGAGGTGCCCTCGCCCGAGGAGTGCGCCCGCCGCGCGCTTCTGTTGGAGCGCATGCGCGCAGAGGAAGTCCGTGAGATGGAGGGCATTGTAAAGCGGGAGGGGACGCGCTTCCGCAACCTGCGCGACCTCGGAGGCAGTGTGCCCGCGCCCGTTCCCGCGGCGCGGCTCGCCACGCTGCCCGAGCGCTGCCCCCAAGGCCTTACCGCCATCATGCGCGACTTCGGCCTCATGGAATTTCATGAGGATGTTTGAAGGGGCCGCGGAGCGGGTATAGAAAAGGGATCGGATCAGACCGCCGCGCGCATTGCGGGCGGCAAAGAATAGGGAAGGAGGAAGATATGCAGGAATTGACGCTTCTCACCCGTACGCCCGTCTTGACGTTCGGGCTCTCCGGAGAGATCGATTCGCAGAACGCCGATGATTTTTACGCCGAAGTGGCGGAGCAGTACAGGCGGGAGCCGGCGGATCTCGTCTTTGATTGCACAAAGCTCGAATTTATCGATTCGACGACGCTCGGCACATTCGTCAAGCTCCTCAAACTCGTCAAGACGGACGGACGCACCATGACGCTCCGCCATCTTCATCCGCGCCTGAAAAAACTGTTTGTCATCTGCGCGCTGGATACGATTATGGAGATCGAGTCATGAAACGGCTGTTACACCTCGGAGTTCCCCTCGGGAGCGAAATCATGACGACGGTACGGCTGGCGACGGGGGGCGTATGCTCGCTGGCGGGCCTCGACCTCGAACGCAGCGAAGACTGCAAGGTTTGCGTTACGGAGAGCTTGCTTCTGCTCACCCATGCGGGCTACCGCGAGGCGAGCATCGACTTTTCCGAGGACGAAGGGCTCCGCGCCCGGATCGCGGGGGAGGGAGAGGCATGCTGCCCCGCTTCCGCGCCCGAAGACGATATTTCCGCGGCCCTGTTGGAGGCGCTTGCGGAGGATGTCTCCGTACAGAGGCAGGGAGACGGCATCTGCGCCATCGCGTTCCGTTTCAAGAGATGATGGAAGAGCGTGAACTGTTTGAGCGGTACAGGGAAACGGGGGACGTTTCGCTCCGCAACCTGATCGCCGAAAAGTACCTGCCCGTCGCCGCCGTCATCGCGAAGAAATTCGTCGGCCGCGGCGTGGAATACGACGATCTGTATCAGGTCGCCGCGCTTGCGCTTGTCAAGGGCGTCGAGCGCTTCGATCCCGCGCTCGGCGTCAAATTTTCCACGTTCATCACCCCCACGATCACGGGGGAGATCAAGAATTACTTCCGCGACCGCTCCCGCCTCATCCATCTCCCGCGCAAGATTTCCGAACTCAAAGCGGAGATCAAGCGGGCGGAGGGGGAAATGACGGCGGAGCTCGGCCGCTCTCCCACGGCGCGCGAGCTCTCCGAGCGGCTGAACCTCTCCGAAGAAGAGATCGTGCGGTGCGCGGAAGCGGGGGCGACCGTCTCGCTCGACGCCTCCGTCGAGGATCGGGACGGCGCGAGCTTCTATGACGTGCTTCCCGCAAAGGAAGAGAGCGGATACGAGGAATTGGAGCGGCGCGACGCCGTCGAGTCCGCCATTCAGACGCTCTCGGAGGCCGAGCGCACGCTCATCCGTCTCCGCTATGAGGAGGAGCTTTCCCAGACGCAGACCGCGAAGATCATGCACGTCTCGCAGATGTACGTCTCCCGCCTCGAACGCAAGGTGCTCGAAAAACTCAGAGGAAAACTCGGGAAGGGCATGGCATGATCGAGATCGACGGATTCAGTTCGATGAAAGAGGCGCTGGAACGCATGCGCGAGGAGCTCGCCTCGGACGAAGTGCCCGAGGACACCCTCTTCGACGCCCGCGTGATCGCGCATGAGCTCCTCACGAACGCCCTTGTGTACGGCGGGGGCAGGGCGTATCTTTCCTATCGGGTGGAAGGGAGCGAGGTGTGCATCACCGTGCGCGGCGTGCGCGCCTTCCGTCCGCCCGAGAGAGCCGCACGCGCCGACGTGAGTGCGGAGCGGGGCCGCGGGCTCTACCTTGTGGACCGTCTCTCCGTCCGCAAGCGCTATTCCGAGGAGGACGGCGTGAGCGTGTTTGTCAAGATCGAGATATCATAAAATGGATCCCGCCGCGACTCCGCGGCGGGATCCTCAAAAAGAAGCAGCCCTCGGCCGGGATCGGCCGAGGGCTGTCTGATAAGAAGCGATTACTTCTCGTTGATGAAGTTGTACACCTTCCCGAGCAGACCGGAGGAAATGTAAGGACGGATCTTGCCGAGGTTGATGAAGAACTTGTTGAAGAAGGCCGAGTTGTCTTCCCCGATCACATAGGCGGGAAGGCCCATGTCACCGTTCTTCATGGCAATGAACAGATCGCCGAACTCATTCTTCTCCGTCGCGGAGAGCTTGGTGTAGAAAGGATCGTACACATAGGTGCCGTACGCTTCGAGGAGCTGTTCGTTCTCGGGGGCGGGCGCTTCCTCAGGAGCGGGTGCTGCTGCGGGCGCTACGGGCGCTGCGGGCGCGGGAGCCGCAGTGGCGGGAGCCGCTTCTTCGGGGAATTCGCCTCTTGCAAACGCTGCCATCTGAGCCTCGAAATCATTCGTGGGAGCCGCTTCGGGCGCCTTCTGCGTGCCTTGGTTCTGGCTCACGGGATAGTAGACGGGCTGGATGAACGTCTGCGGATACGGCTGCTGGGGATACATCTGCTGCTGGGGATATCCTTGCTGCTGGGGCTGCTGTTGCGGCTGCTGCTGAGGATATGTAGGCGGATAATAAGGCGGGAACATCGGCATCGGCGGGTAGGCGAACAGCGGAGGCTGCTGCACGTTGATGATCGTGGGAGCGACCGTGTTGGTGATGCCGTCGTCGTAATCTTCGTCCTCGTCCTCGTCTTCCTCTTCGGCTTCTTCCAGATATTCGTCAACCATCGTGTCGATATAGTCGGCTCTCCTGTTGCGAAGGACGGCGATCCCTGCGATCAGATAGATGATGAAGAGGATGGCGCTCGCTGCAACCAAGAGGATGGAGGCGATGAGCTGATCCTTGAAGAAGGATGCGAAAGTCCCTTCGAGGGAGTAGGCCACGATGAAGAGGACCACGCCGATGAACAGAAGCGCATAGCGGATGAGATCGAAGAGGAAGCCCGATCTCGTCGTCAGCCTGCACAGCGACGCGACGACGTTGAAGGCCACCAGCGCGAGCAGGACGATGGAGATGTAATCCATGAAGCCGGAGAACTTCGCGGTGCTGTCAAAGACGACACGGGTGAAGCGGACGGACATGAGGGACCCGGGATAGACGCAGGCCAGAACGACCACACCCATGAGCGCAAGGCCGAGGAAGTTCAGAATGCCCACGGGGCCGTGCGTTGCGATGGCGGTGACGGCGAACGTGATGAGCGCCGCGACCGTGATGATGGACATGGGCAGATCGAAGAGCCCGAGCCTGAGTTGATCCGCAAGGACGGTCCGCATCAGAAGGGCGGAGCAGAACAGCCACAGATAGGCGACCGTCACGAGCGTCGCGCTCACGAACGCGCACGCCTTCGCGCCTTTCTTCGTGCAGAGCGAGACGATCATGCAGACGATCGAGGCGACAACCGCTACGATGAGGAAGAGCACTTTGAACATTTCCGCAAAATAGGAAATGAAGTTCGTGCTGATCGCGTTGGAGGAGAAGTAGAACTCCATTCTCGCCCAAACATAGCCGAACAGCGAATTCGCGAGGGGAGCGGGGACGGAACTCGAAGCCGTGCCGTAGACGCTTACAAAGCGTGAACTCACTTCTCCGAGAAGGCCGATGAAGAGACCGCCCACCGCGAGCACAAAGAAGATGATGCTTACGGCACGGTACGCTCCTGCATGATACTTCGGCTTCGTATCATACGTTTCATTTTGCATATCGTTCATACTAAACCTCCGAGTTTTCCTTTGAAAACCGATTTTTCGTTCCTATTATAACATGATTTATTTCACGTGTCAACACATAAAAATCAAAAAATAGCCCCCAATGCAAATTTTCTTTCAAATATTTTGCGCGCGCAGAGGCGCGAGCGCTTGCGCGGACGGCCGCAAAGTGGTATAATTTCAATAAAATTTCGATTTTTTGCGTATAATTGCGCACAGATCGGGACATCGATCTGGAAGAAGAGGGAAACGCATGCAGGAGAGGGAACATTCGGAAAGAGAGGGAATTTCCAAAAAGAGGGCCGGGCGCGCCCTCATGGCCATCGGCGCGCTTTTATTGGCGGCCTGTTTTTTCGGGATCGGCTGGTTTGCGCACTGGCTCTCCCTCGGCGAGCGGACGCGCAGCCTTTTGTGGGCGATCGATACCGCACGCGATCGTTACTATCGGGATGTGGACGAGAGCAAGCTCTTCGACAAGCTGTTCGGCGCGTTCTCCCTCGATCCGTATTCGCGCTATTACACGCAGGAAGAGTATAAGGCGGCGTCCGCAAAAGACGCGGGGCGGGGCGAAGGGATCGGCGTTACTGCCATCGATGATGCGGACATGGTAAGGCTCTTTCGCGTCACGGGGAACTCTCCCGCGGAACGGGCGGGGCTTTGTGCGGGCATGTATGTCTTCCGCTTCGGGGCATCAAAGGAGGCGCTCGCCGCAGGCACAAGCGAGCAGTTTCTTGCATTTGTACGCGCGCAGGAAGGGGCGTTTTGCGTCGAGTGCGGCTTTGACCGCGAAGGTGCGGACGCACAAGTCTACACGCTTGCCTCGGCGGCGTACCGCGTCTCGTACGTCTCGTACCGCGACAGCGACGGCGCCTTTCGCTTCGACCCCGAGCGCCTCGAACCCACGGCGTTCGGCAAGCCTTTTGCGGAGCTGGACGAGCGGACGGCGTACATCCGCATCAGCGAGTTCCACGGGACGGCGGCGGAAGAGTTCGAGGGCTGCCTGAAACAGATGCGGGAGCGGGGCAGGCGCGACCTCATCATCGACCTCCGCGGAAACGGCGGCGGGTATCTCAGCGTTTTGTGCGAGATCGCCTCGCATCTGATGAAAGAGGCAAAGGGGACGCATCCCGTCGTGGCGACGGCGCGCTACCGCAGCGGCCGCGAGACCGCCTTTACCGCCCCGTGCAACGATTACAGCGCATATTTTTCCGAAGATTCCCGCATCTATCTCCTTGCGGACGAGAACACGGCCTCGGCTTCGGAGTGCCTCATCGGGGCCCTCGTCTCCTACGGCACGGTCGGCGCGGAGGACATCTACGTGCGCGGCGCGGGCACGAAGGCGCACAGCTACGGCAAGGGGATCATGCAGTCCTACTTTACCGAGCTTTCGGGGAACGTGCTGAAACTCACGGTCGCGGAGATCTTTTGGCCGAACGGCACGAGCATCCACGGCGTGGGAGTCGTCGCCGCGGATGCGGACCACGGGATCGACGCACCCTTGATCCCCGGCGCGACGGACGAGTTCCTCGCGGAATTTTTGCGCAGGATCGCTTAGCCGCGCTCGGCAAGCCGGCTCAGATATTTTTCGAAGAGCGCGCGATCGCCGACCTCCTCAGGGGGTCGGCTGTCTGTTTCTTTGGGCTTTTCTGAGGGCCTGCTCTCGGGCATGGGTGCCTGATTTGTCATAGCCGCGATCAAATCGCGGTTTTCGCGGTAGAAGCTTAAAAAATTGCGGAGCGTCTCGCGCAGTTCGGGGTCTTTGGAGGCGAAGAGCAAAAAGAAAAGAAGCGCGGTTTCCATGGTTTCATCGTATGCGGGGCCAAAGGGGCGTGTGACGGCATATCATGAAACGAGAGGTGACTATGAACGATTTTGCGAGTTTTACCCCCAAGGGCGGGAAGTCGGAAGAGGCGTGGATCGAAGAGGCAAAGGGCATTGCCGAGGCGTACAAGGGCAAGAGCGAGGGAGAGATCCTGAAAGCGATCTATGCCCGTGCGGTAGAGGGAAAGCGCAGCGGCACCCTCACCAACGAGCAGATCGACGCCTTCTATGCGCAGTTTTCGCCCATGCTCGACGGCGTGAAGCGGAAGCGGCTCAAAAAACTGGTAGAGGAACTCAAACAGATGTAGCGCGCGGCGGGGCTACATGCTCCGCAGGGCCCCCACGAGGGCGTTGACTTCGCGGATGCTTTGGAGGGGGGAGAAGGACGCGCGCACCAAGCCGTCGGGAAAGGTGCCGAGCGCCCTGTGCGCAAGGGGCGCGCAGTGCAGGCCCGCGCGGACGGCGATATCGAAGCGGTCCGAGAGGATCCCCGCGACTTCCTCGGAGGGAAGCGTTTTGTGGCGGAAGGCCGCAATGCCGCATTCGTTGGGGCGGAAGAAGCTCTCAAAGGCATCCATGGCCGAGAGTGCGGCGTAGAGAGCGGCGGTGAGGCGCATGAGATTTTCTGCGCCCTCCTGCCGCCGCGCCTTCACGTAGAGCGCCCCCTCGAAGAGCGAGCAGATCGCGGGATAGGAGAGCGTGCCCGCCTCTAAACGGTCGGGGTAGAACGCGGGCATTTGCAGGTTGAAACTCTCGCTGCCCGTCCCGCCGAAGAGGACGGGTTCGGGATCGAAGCGGTCGGAAAAGAGCAGCGCGGCCGCACCCTGCATGGCATGCATGCCCTTGTGCCCCGCGATGGCGAGCGCGTCGATGCCCGTCTCCCGCATGTTGAGGGCGAGGTGCCCCGCTCCCTGCGCGCCGTCCACAATGAGCAGGACGCGTTCGGGAAGCAGCCTTCGGATCTCTTTCAGATCGGGCGCGAAGCCCGTGACGTTGGAAGCGGCCGTGACGCAGCAGATGCGCGTGTTCGGCCTGACCAGTGCGGCGAGGTCCTCCGCGTGCATCGTTCCGTCCGCGCTCAGCGGCGCAACGTCGTACTGCACCCCTCTCGTCTGTCGGAGATGGTCGAGGGGACGGAGCACGGAGTTGTGTTCGAGGCAGGTACATACGGCATGGTCGCCCGCTTTGAGCGCGCCGAGGATGGCGATGTTGAGGGCCTCGGTACAGCTCCGCGTGAATACGACGCGCTCATAGCCATAGCCGGAAAAGAGCTCGGAGAGCAGGTTGCGGCAGGCGAGCACATGCTCGGCGAGTGCGAGGGCGAGGCGGTGCCCGCTCCTGCCCGGATTTGCGCAGGCGCGCAGGGATGAGATGACGGCGTTGATGACCGAGGTGGGTTTGAATCCGCCGCTTGCGGCGTTGTCGAGATAGATCATAGGAAACTCCGGACGTGTGATACGATATTATACGAAGGCAGGAAAAAAATCATGACGGTATTGGCGGTTTTTCGTTCGCGTGCGCAGACGTTGGACTTCCTCGGCGTCGCAAAGGCGGCGGGCATTCCCGCGCAGGCGGTATCCACGCCCAAGGAGGCGGGGGTCGGATGCGGCATTTCCGCAAAATTCGACGAGCGCTTTTTGGGGCGCGCCAAACTCCTCCTCGCGAAGAAAAATTATTCTTCCTTTTCGGGGTTTCTGAATGTGCGATGAGGCTTGCCTTTTCCCGCGCCGCATGCTATAATGTCCATATGAACATTCAAGAGATCCTGACCGAGTTGGAGAGGCTTTACCCGGATGCGAAGCCCGCGCTCATTTTCGGGAGCCCGTACGAGCTGCTCGTCGCCGTGATCCTTTCGGCGCAGTGTACGGACGAGCGCGTCAATCGGGTGACGGCGGAACTCTTCCGCACGCACAACACGCCCGAGACCATGCTGCAACTCTCGCAGGAAGAGTTGGAGCGGCGCATCTACTCCTGCGGATTTTACAGGAACAAGGCGGCGCACATCCTCTCCGCCTCGCGCGACATATTATTAAAATACGGCGGACAAGTTCCCTCTTCCCTCGAAGAACTCGAAACGCTTGCGGGCGTGGGGAGAAAGACGGCCAACGTCGTCTACTCCGTCGCTTTCGGCGGAGACGCCATCGCGGTGGATACGCACGTTTTCCGCGTCTCGAACCGACTTGGGATCGCCGAGGGAAAGACGCCCGCGCAGGTCGAAGAGGGGCTGATGAAAGTGATCCCGCGGGAGAAGTGGTCGAAGGCGCACCACTGGCTGATCTTTCACGGCAGAAGAGTCTGCCACTCCCAGAGGCCGTCCTGCGAGACGTGCACGCTTGCCAAGTGGTGCAAATATGCAAGAGAACATGCGTGAGCGCGCGAAAAAAGAATACTGTGGGTATAAATATCTCCTCCTCGGGCCAAACTCGGGTTGGAGGTATTTTTTATGACCAATCTGACGGCCAAAGATTTAGACGTGCTCGTCCACGTGCTCACCGGGGAAGAGATGGCGTGCAAGAAGGCGCGGATGTATTCGAACACCCTCACCGACGTCGCGCTCGCACAGGAGATGGAGAGGATCGCATTTCAGCACGAACAGCGCTTCAACGCGCTCTATTCCATGTTGGGAGGGAAGAAATGAAGCAGTCGAAAAAGGATATCACGCTTTCGGAAAAGGACGCATTGCAGGATCTTCTCGATCAAGAGAAGCTGCTCATGAACTACTATGCCATGGCGCTCACCGAAGGGAGCTGCAAGCCCTTCCGGAAAGAGATCCTCAAAAACTACACCGCGCACGCGGAGACACAATTTCAGGTGTTCGAACAGATGCTTGCGCGCGGATACTACGAAGTGCAGCCCGCCGCAAAGATGATGATCGACCAGAACGCAGAGAAGTTCGAAAAGGTAAAGAAGCAGATCGTTGCGGGCTGAGGTGAACAGAGTGTCCAAGAAAAAGAAGAAAGATACGCAATATCCGCACAATCCGAACTACTGCATGATCCTTCCCGATGCGGAGAAGGAAAACGAGAGAAATATCGCTTCTACGGGGCAATCTTGAACGAAAAACCGCTATTTCGACAAAATTCGAAATAGCGGTTTTGGCTTTTTTGGAGAATTTCCCATAAAATACCGTATGGTATTGTCAGACATGAAGATCGAAAAGCTGTTTGATCTGTCGCATACGGTTTTTTCCCGTTTTTTGCGGAATTTCAGCTATCCATGGGAGATTTTAGACTATATTTCGAAATATATCGAAATAATATCGGGGGAACTTGGAGAAGGCTATGAGGAGCGCGAGCCCGGGGTATTCGTCCACAGGACGGCGCGCGTCGTTCCCTCCGCATGCCTGAAAGCGCCCTGCGTCATCGGCGCATATGCCGA
Source organism: uncultured Clostridia bacterium (assembly GCA_947625605.1). Classification (GTDB taxonomy): domain Bacteria; phylum Bacillota; class Clostridia; order Christensenellales; family Borkfalkiaceae; genus Gallimonas. The sequence continues at coordinate 195,195 of CANQOY010000001.1, forward strand.
GGTGCGCCACTGCGCATTTGTGCGCGGGAGCGTTCTGGTGGGCGAGGGCGCCGTCGTCGGAAATTCCACGGAGCTCAAAAATTGCATCCTCTTCGACGGCGTACAGGCGCCCCATTTCAACTATGTGGGGGACAGCATTTTGGGGTACCGCGCGCATTTGGGCGCAGGGGCGATCACCTCCAACGTCAAGGGGGACCGTTCGCCCGTCACGGTGCGCTGCGGAGACGTTCGCGTCGCAACGGGGCGCATAAAGTGCGGCGCCTTTCTCGGCGACGGGGCCGAGATCGGTTGTAACACCGTGCTCAATCCCGGCTGCGTTCTCGGCAAGGGCGTGCGCGCCTATCCGCTTTTGAGCCTGCGGGGAGCGTATCCAGCGCATTCACTCATTAAAAAATAAGCGCCGCATGTTCGCGGCGCTTTTCGCAGACTGAATTCGGTTGCATTACACATTGAAGCGGAAGAGCACGACGTCGCCGTCCTTCATCACATAGTCCTTGCCCTCGGAGCGAACTTTGCCCTTTTCGCGCGCGCCCGCAAGTCCGCCGCATTCGAGCAGCGTCTGCCATTCGACGACTTCGGCGCGGATGAACCCTCTTTCAAAATCGGTGTGGATCTTCCCCGCCGCCTGCGGCGCTTTGGTGCCCTTGACGATCGTCCACGCGCGCGTCTCCTTTTCCCCCGCAGTGAGGAAGGAGATCAGCCCGAGGAGGGAATAAGACGCCTTGATCAGCTTGTCGAGCCCGCTCTCCGCAAGGCCGAACTCGCTGAGGAAGAGCGCCCTGTCCTCCTCGTCGAGGAGGGAGAGTTCTTCCTCCGTCTTGGCGCAGACGACGATGGTCTCGGCGCCGTGGCGAGAGGCGTATTGTTTTACGGCCTGTACGAGCGGCAAGAGGTCCTCCGAGGTACCCATGTCCGCCTCTGCGATGTTCGCGCAGTAGATAACGGGCTTGGCGGAGAGGAGGAAGAGATTGTCGAGCAGGAGCTGTTCGTCCTCGGTGACGGGGAGGGATGACGCGGGCTGCTCGGCTTCGAGATGGGCGGTGAGTTTATCGAGAAACGCAAATTCCGCGGCGGCATTTTTATCCGCGCCGCCCCGCGCGGCGTTCCGGATCCGATCCCTGCGCTTCTCCACGGCTTCGAGATCGGCGAGGATAAGTTCGAGGTTGATGGTGGTGATATCGCGGACGGGATCGACGGTGTTTTCGACATGGGTCACGTTTTCATCCTCGAAACAGCGGACGACGTGCACGATCGCGTCCACTTCCCGAATATGGGAAAGGAATTTGTTGCCCAAGCCCTCGCCGCGGCTCGCGCCCTTTACGAGGCCCGCGATATCCACAAATTCGACGACGGCAGGAGTGACCTTTTTGCTGTTATAGAGCGCGGCAAGTTGATTGAGGCGCTCATCCGGCACGGCCACGACGCCCACGTTGGGCTCGATGGTGCAGAAGGGGTAATTCGCCGCCTCCGCACCCGCATGCGTAATGGCGTTGAACAGCGTGGATTTGCCTACATTGGGCAGGCCGACGACTCCGAGCTTCATATGATCCTCCTGTACGTTTGCGAAGTGAAAGTTCGGGAGACGGCGCATAGGATCATGCGCGGTCCTTCTCCCGAATTCCCATTATATAACTTTTTCCGCAAAAGTTCAAGTATTTCGGTTGCCTGATTTTTCGGAATGTGGTAGAATATTTGCGAAAATCATTGCGGAGAATACGGCTATGGATTATAAGGCATATCTTGCGGATCGGATCCGCGTGGAGGGCGTGACGAAGGAGGAGATCGCGGAGGCGATCGCCGTCCCGCCCGATCCTTCGCTCGGCGATTACGCACTGCCCTGCTTTCGGTTTGCACGGGCGCTCAGAAAGGCTCCCGGAAAGATCGCGGAGGAACTTGCCGCCGCGATCCCCTGCGACCGCGTGATCGCGGAGGTCTTTGCCTTAAACGGATATCTCAATTTCAGGATCGACCGAAAGGGGCTCGCGGAGGACGTTCTGGCGAGGATCAAAAAGGAGGGATCTGCATACGGTTCCTCGGACATGGGTAGGGGAAAAACCGTCTGCATCGACTATTCCTCCGTCAATATCGCCAAGCCGTTCCACATCGGCCACCTCTCTACGACGGTGCTCGGGGGAGCGCTCTACCGCATCTTCAAGTTCCTCGGCTACCGCAGCGTCGGGATCAACCATCTCGGGGATTACGGCACGCAGTTCGGCAAGCTCATCTCGGCCTACAAGCGCTGGGGTGTACGGGAAGAGGTGGAGAGGGGCGGCATCCATGCCATAAACGACCTCTACGTCCGCTTCAACAACGAGGCGACGGAGGAGATGGAGCAAGAGGCGCGGGAGTACTTCCGCCTCATCGAAAGCGGCGACGCGGAGGCGAACGCGCTCTTTGAGTGGTTCAAGGCGCTCACGCTCGACTACGTCCGCAAGATCTACGATCGTCTGCACGTCACTTTCGACAGTTACGCGGGCGAGCGCTTCTATACCGATAAGATGCAGCCCGTCATCGACGAGTTGAAAGAAAAGGGCTTGCTCGTCGAGAGTCAGGGCGCGCAGGTTGTGGACCTCGAAGCATACGGCATGCCGCCCTGCATCATTCTGCGGTCAGACGGCGCATCTCTCTATGCCACGCGCGATCTCGCTGCGGCGATCTACCGCAAGAATACGTACGATTTCGATCGCTGTCTCTACGTCGTGGCCTATCAGCAGAACCTGCATTTCAAGCAGATCTTCAAGGTGCTCGAACTCATGGGGAAGCCTTGGGCTTCGGACATGGTACACGTTGCGTACGGCATGGTGAGTCTCGAAGACGGCGCGATGTCCACCCGAAAGGGGAAGGTCGTGTGGTTGGAGGACGTCATGGACCGCTGCGTTGAAAAGGCCGCGGCCGTGCTTGCGGAGAAGAATCCCGCTCTGGAAAACAGAGAGGAGGTCGCCGAAAAAGTGGGCGTCGGTGCGGTCGTATTCGGCGCGCTCTACAACAGCAAGATCAAGGATATCGTCTTTTCGTACGACAAGGCGCTCAACTTCGACGGCGAGACGAGCGTCTATGTGCAGTACACCTGCGCCCGCGCGGCGTCCGTGCTCGCCAAGGCAAGGGCAGAGGGAATATCATGGGACCATGTCTGCGTTGAGGAGCCCAATTTGCAGGAATTTGAGCTCTTAAAGACGCTTGCGGATTTCCCCGACGTCATCATTGCTGCGGCCAAGAATTACGAGCCGAGCATGGTCGCGCGGCTGAGCGTGGACGCGGCGCAGCGGTTCAACAAGTTTTATATCGAGTGCAAGATCTTGCAGGCGGAGACCGAGCAAAAGCGCGCCTTCCGTCTTGCGATCACCGAGGCGACGCTCACCGTTCTCACGAACGCGCTCTCGCTGCTCGGCATCGGCGTTCCCGAAAAAATGTGATGAAAGCGGCGTTTTTTGACCTCGACGGCACGCTGTTGGATACCGTTCCGGATATCCGCGCGTCGCTCAACCGCGCTCTCGAAGCGTGCGGATGTTCCCCCGTGAGCTACGAGCAGACGGTTGCGTACGTGGGCAACGGGGCGGAAAAGCTCGTGGAGCGCGCCGCGCCCGCGGGGGATCGCGGCCGCATTCTCAAACTGTTTGCAGAGGATTACAACCGTTCGGAGAGCGCCCTGACCCGCCCCTACCGCGGGATGAAGGAACTTCTGATGGCATTGAAGGCGCGCGGCGTCGGGCTGGCCGTCATCACGAACAAATTGCAGACGGCCTCCGAGCGGCTGGTGGCGCGCTTTTTCCCCGGCGTGTTTGACTTCATCGGCGGGGACGACGGGCGTTTTCTCTGCAAGCCCGATCCCACGCTCACCCTCCGCGCCGCACGCTTCATGGGCGCGCTTCCGCAGGACTGCGTGTTCGTCGGGGACGGCGAAACGGATGTCCGCACGGCCTTGAACGCGGGCATGGTACCCATCTCCGTGCTCTGGGGGTATCGCTCGCGCGAAGATCTGGAAGCGGCCGGCGCCGAGCGCTTCGCCCGCGATCCCGCGGAACTCGGGAAAATTCTGGAAAAATTTTTGTGAAAAAGATTGTATTGCGCCCGCGGGTGTGATATAATTTTCAAAAAGAACTCATAAGGAGATAAGACAATGAAAAGATGTGCTGTATGCGGTGAGATCGTAGCGGACGACGTAGACGTCTGCCCCGTCTGCAAGGCGACGAAGTTTGTTCCCGTAGAAGAGGCGCAGTTTGCCTGCGAGCATCATGTGGGCGACGGCGTCGTGGAGGACAAGGAAGTGATGGACGGCCTCCGCGCTAACTTCAACGGCGAGTGCTGCGAGGTGGGCATGTACCTTGCGATGTCCCGCGTGGCGGAGCGGGAGGGCTATCCCGAGATCGCGGAAGCCTACAAGCGCTATGCGTTTGAGGAGGCGGAACACGCCGCCAAGTTTGCGGAACTCCTCGGCGAGGTCGTCACCGATTCCACCAAGAAGAATCTCGAACTCAGGGCAGCCGCCGAGGCGGGCGCGTGTGAGGGCAAGCTCAAACTCGCAAAGCGGGCGAAGGAGCTCGGCTACGACGCAGTTCACGATACCGTCCACGAAATGGCCAAGGACGAGGCGCGTCACGGCGCAGGCTTCAAGGGGCTTTTGAAGCGCTATTTCTGAGCGCTTTGAAAGATACAAAAGAGGAAGAGGACGGGGATGCCCGTCCTCGATTTTTTCTTGCGGCCACGGGCAGGGGCGCTGGCGCGGCTTCGGCTCCGTGCGGTAGAGTTTGCGATTTCGCATTCTACTCACAGTAGAATGGTTGACAATGTCCGAAAAAAGGGTTATAATAAGAGCATGGAAGAGAGAGATCTCGCGGAGATCATCGGGAACAACATCATGCGCCTCCGCAAGATGGCGAATATGACCCAACAGGGATTGGCGGAACGCATCAACTATTCGGATAAGTCGGTCTCCAAATGGGAACAGGGGAACGGCGTGCCCGACGTCCGCATTCTGGTGAAACTTGCCGAGGTATTCAACGTTTCGGTGGACGACCTCGTGCACGAGCATGCGGAGAAGCCCGTCATGCCCCGCCGCACCCGTCTGCTGCGCCGCTTTATCATCGTCGCGCTCTCGGTGGGGATGTGCTGGCTTGCCGCCGTCGTCAGCTTTGTGTTGGGCCGCGTCATCGATCCGGAAGTCAAGCTGCTCTGGCTGGCCTTCGTGTATGCCGTGGCGGCTTCCGCCATCGTGGTGCTGGTGTTCAGCTGCGTCTGGTCATGGAAGTGGGCGCGCATCGTCTCCGTATCCGTCCTCATCTGGACGGCGCTCGCCTGCGTCTGCCTCACCGTCTACCTGTGTCTCCCCACCCCGCATCCCACCGTATGGCTGCTCTTCCTCATCGGCGTTCCGCTGCAACTTCTGGCCCTCATCGCCTTAGTATGGTGGAAGCGCATTCCCTTTTTCAAATGATGAAGTACGCGCCCCGCTCGGGGCGTGTTTGCCTGTTTAAGGAGGCGTTATGAAAGAGATCCCCCTACCCATGTCCGAGGAGGCGCGCGAAAAAAAGGCGAAGAGCCTCAAACGGATGTGCACGTTTGTAAGCGTTCTTACCGTCGCTTGTGCGGTCTGCGCGGTGCTCCTTCTGCTCGGCGTGTTTATTGCCGTCATCGTGGCGGAATTCAAGTTTGATTCGGCGACTCTGTGCTACATTCTTGCGGGCGCGTTTGCGGGCGCAGCCGTGCTCTTCGCACTTGCGGCGGCCGGGCTCGGCTGTCTCTCCCGCCGCGCCGACGACGCGACGCTTGATTTTTTGGAGCGTTGCGACGGCGAGGAGAGCTTTTTTGTGGGGGAGGGCACGCTCGCGACTTTCCAGCCCGATCGGCTCTGCATCCACGGCTCGGATCCGCGCGTCAAAGTGTTCATCCCTTACGCGGAGATCCGCGCCTTCTCCGTTTGCACGCGAACTGCTCCGCGCGAACGGGGGGAGTGGTCGGTCGTTTTCGAGATGCCCGCCCGCTATCTCTCCAAAGACAAATCCCCGAAGAATGATCCTGCGCTCGTTCAGATCCAAGCGGACGATAAGGAGCGTCTCCGCAGTGCGCTTCGCGGACATGGTATCCCTCTAAGCGGCGAACGGCGGGAGGAAGCGCAGCAGAAAGGGCGGTTCCGCCTCGCAAAGAGATTTGTCATTCCCAACCGCAAGAAGCGTTCGCGCGCCTTTCTCGTTTTGGGCGTGGGCATCGCCGCGTTCGTGGCGGGCATCCCCGTCGCACTCTGCGCCGACGTCACGATCGGCGCGATCCTTGCCGTATTCGGCGTGCTCTTCGCGGGCCGTTCCCTTTTCGATTTCATGCGCGCAAAGGGAGAGTTTTCCTTCTATGAAGAGGGGCTCTTCTGGAAGGATCCCGACGGGATCGACCGCCTCTTTTTGAAGTGGAGCGAGATCGAGGCCGTCACGCGCGGCGGAGAGGGATCGGAGTGGAGCGTGCAGTGCGCGTACGGGACGTACCATCTGCCCGACGTCGCGGGCGCGTACGAATATCTTGCGCAGTTCCGCCCCGAGAAGTGCGCGGATCGGGCGATGGCGGAGGAAGGATGAGAGAGCTGAAAGTTCACGCCGTATACCGCCACTTCAAGGGCGGGCTGTACCGCGTCGAGGGGACGGCGCTGCACAGTGAAACGGGCGAGACGCTCGTATTGTACCGCCCGCTCTATGGGGAGGGAAGGCTTTGGGCGCGTCCGCTCGGCATGTTTCTCTCCGAGGTGGACAGGGATAAATACCCAAACGTCACACAGCGGTACAGATTCGAAGAGACAGACGGCCCGACGGAGACGCACGGGCAATCATGATATAAAATAGGCGGGAGGATCCGGGCATGGTATGCGCAAATTGCGGCAGTGAGCATGCACGCACCTACACGAGAACGATCGACGGCAAGGAGACGATTCTGGTTCTCTGCCGCGACTGTTACGAGAAGCTCTATCCGGAACGGGACGAGGGCGATTTTTTTGCGACCTTTGTGGGGGAATGGGACGGCGCCAAGGCCTGCCCGACGTGCGGCACCACGCTCAACGATTTTCGTGCCACAGGCCTTCTGGGATGCGCCTACTGCTATACGGCCTTCCGCGACGAGCTTCTGCCCGCCGTGCGGCGCATGCAGGGGAGGACGGTCCACGAGGGGAGCGGCCCCAACCGAAGGGCCGAAGAGAACTACGACGACGTTTTGAAGCTCGTCCATGAGAAAGAGGTGCTTGAAAGCAGCCTCTCCCGCGCGATGAGCTTGGGAGACGAGCGCGATGAGCGCCGCATCCGCGAGCGGCTCGCCGCCGTCAACCGCAAACTTTACGGCGGGGAGGACGCATGATGGAAGAATCGTACGAGAGCGTTGCCGTCTCCTCGCGCATGCGGCTTGCGCGCAACTTCCGCGACTATCCCTTCCCCGGGCTGCTCGTTGCCAGCCCCCATGCCGAGGAGCAGGCGAGCGAGATGATCCGTCTGCTCACCGCCGAGCTCACGAGCATGGAGGCCTTCACCCTGTATGAAATGAACGGCATTTCCGAGGAGACGGCGCAGCTTCTTCAAGAGCGCTATCTCATCTCCCGCGACCTCATCCGCCACCGCAAGATCTCGGCCGCCCTCATCTCGGAGGACGAGAAGATCTCCGTCATGATCAACGAGGAGGACCACATCCGCGAGCAGTATTTCATCAAGGGGCTCGACTTGAAGCGGGCATATGAGCGGATCGCGGCCATCGACGAGATCATTTCGGACTCCATTCCCTTTGCCTACGACGAGCAGCTGGGGTATCTCACGGCCTGCCCCACCAACCTCGGCACGGGGCTGCGGGCGTCCGTCATGCTCTTTTTGCCCGCCCTTTCGAGGAGGGGGAAGCTGAGGCGCGTGATCCCTACCATGACCCGCATGGGGCTCACCGTGCGCGGCGTGTTCGGGGAGGGGAGCGGCGCGGAGGGCGACCTGTTTCAGGTGAGCAACGAGGTGACGCTCGGCATCTCCGAGCACGAAGTGTTGGACGTCGTGGAGACCGCCGTGCAGAAGATCGTCGAAATGGAGATCGGAGAGCGCCGCCGCATGAAGGTGGAGGAAGGCCTCGCCCTCGAAGACAGGGTCCTCCGCACCTACGGCATGCTGACGCACTGCCGCCTGCTGGAAGAGAAGGAATTTTATCACCGCATTGCGGACTTAAAGCTCGGGATCGCGCTGGGGATCTTCGGAAGCTCCGGGAGCGCAAGAGAGGACCGCCTCGGGAAGCTCGACGCGCTCGTCGTCGCCATGCGCCCCTCGGGCATCCACGCGCGCAGCGGGGAAAAACTGACGGCGGAAGAGGAGAATGCCTTCCGCGCAAGCTACGTTGCAAATGCGCTGAAAAATCTTCATTTGGAATAAAAGGGGGATACCATGCCCAGAAGATCGGACCATATGGAACAGGTATTGCTCATCGCCAACGAGGCGGCGAAGCGATACGAAACATCGTACATCGGAAGCGAGCACATCGTGCTCGGCATGCTCTGCGTGAACGACAGCACGGCGGGCAGATTGCTCGTTGAGGCGGGGGCCTCTCTCGAAAAATACACCGAGGCCTTCAAGCGCACGGTGCAGCACAACAGCCCGTATTACGGCTATACCCCGCGCACGAAGATGCTCCTCGAACGCGCCCTCGAACTCTCCCTTGCGAGCGAACAGCTCAACCCGCTCATCGGGACAGAGCACATGCTCCTCGCCATTCTCACCGTGGACGAGTGCCTTGCCGTGCGCCTGCTTTCGAGCATCGGCGTCGATCTCAGCCTTCTCGAAGCCCGTCTCTCGGAATTTGTCGAGCCGAAGGAGGACGAGGCCCCACCCATGCCCAAGAGAGAGGGTGCGCGGCGCACTTCGCAAAGGCCCGTGCCACGGTTCTATACCGAGGAGGAAGAGGAGGAAAAGATCTCCTCGCTCGAACAGTACGGGGTGGACCTCACCCGCCGCGCGCGCGAGGGAAAGCTGGATCCCGTCATCGGGCGGCATAAGGAGATCGAAAAGGTCATCCAGATCCTCTCCCGCAGGACGAAGAACAACCCCGTCCTCATCGGCGAGCCCGGCGTGGGGAAGAGCGCCGTCGTCGAGGGGCTTGCACAGGCGATCGTGGACGGCGACGTGCCGGAGCTCCTCCACGGGAAGCGGGTGTTTTCCCTCAACATCTCCGGCCTGCTCGCGGGGACCAAGTACCGCGGCGACTTCGAAGAGCGCCTCAAAACCATCACGGACACGATCGTCAAGGACCGCAACATCATCCTCTTCATCGACGAGATCCACATGATCGTCGGCGCGGGCAGCTCCGTGGAGAACAACATGGACGCCGCGAACATCCTCAAACCCATGCTTGCGCGCGGCGAACTTCAAACGGTGGGCGCGACCACGAGCGAGGAATACCGCAAATTCATCGAAAAGGACGCGGCCCTCGAACGCAGGTTCACGCCCGTGCTGGTGGACCAGCCGAGCGTGGAGGACGCCATCGTCATTTTGCAGGGGTTGAAGGATAAGTACGAGGCGCACCACAACGTCGCCATCACGGACGGAGCCATCGAGGCGGCGGTGAAACTTTCCGACCGCTATGTGACCGATCGGTTTTTGCCCGACAAGGCGATCGACCTCATCGACGAAGCCGCGTCCCGCGCCCGCCTCAATTCGTACATGGGGCCTGCGGAGCTCAAAGAACTCGAAGAAAAACTTGCGCGCCTCATCGCCGACCGCGACAAGGCCGCCAAGTGGAAGGACTACTCCCGCGCCGCCGAACTCACGGGGAAGATCGAGGAGTTGAGGCAGCGGCAGGCCGCGCTCAAAGGCGAGTGGGACTCCAAGCGCAGCGATACCCATCTCTCCATCGGGCCGGAGGACATTGCCGCCATCGTCAGCGACTGGACGGGGGTGCCCGTCGTCAAACTCACCGAGGAGGAGAGCGAGCGGCTGCTCCATCTCGAAGAGGATCTGCACAAGCGCATCGTCGGGCAGGACGAGGCCGTATCCGCCGTCGCCCGCGCCATCCGCCGCGCCCGCGCAGGTCTCAAAGATCCCGGGCGGCCCATCGGCTCCTTCATCTTCGTCGGCCCGACCGGCGTCGGGAAGACCGACCTCTCCAAGGCCCTCGCCGAGAGCCTCTTCGGGGACGAGCGCACCATGATCCGCCTCGACATGTCCGAGTTCATGGAGAAGGGGGCCGTCACCAAGCTCATCGGCGCGCCTCCCGGCTATGTCGGGTTCGACGACACGCAGGGCACGCTCGCCGAGCGCGTGCGGCATCGGCCGTACTCCGTCGTGCTGTTCGACGAGATCGAAAAGGCGCACCCCGACGTATTCAACGTCCTGTTGCAGATCCTCGACGACGGGCGGCTCACGGACAGCAAGGGCCGCGTGGTCTCCTTCAAGAATACCGTCATCATCCTCACCTCCAACGTGGGGGCGCACGAGGTGAAGGAGGTCTCCGCGCTCGGCTTCCGCAACGAGGAGGAAACGAGCGAATTCGCCAATATGAAAGAGCGCATCGAGGAGGCCTTGCGCCAGCAGTTCAAACCCGAATTTCTCAACCGCATCGATGAGATCGTCATCTTCCACAAACTCTCCAAGGAGGACGCCTCGAAGATCTGCGATCGCATCCTGAGCGGCCTGTTTGCCCGCCTTGCGGAGAGCAAGATCACCGTGCGGGTGAGCGCGCGGGCGAAGGAGAAGCTCATCGAAGAGGGTTACAGCGAAGAGTTCGGCGCCCGTCCCCTGAAACGGGTCGTGCAGCGGCGGGTGGAGGACGCGCTCTCCGAGAACATTTTGAGCGGCCGTATTGCCCGCGGCGCCACCGTCACGCTGGATGAAGTGAACGGCGAATTTGTCTTTAAGACGTACTGAAAAAACGCAGAAAACGCAGTCAAAAGCCCTGCCCCTCTTTCGAAGAGAGGGGCAGGGCTTTTCAAAGTGTTCATGCGATTTTGAAGCCGCTCTTTCGGGCATGGTATGCCCGTTTTCGTTTGAAAGGGCGACAGAAAGGATCAGCCGTTCAAGTTCCAATCGATGGGCGCGATCCCGTGCTGCGTGAGATAGGCGTTGGTTTTGGAGTAGTGGCGGCACCCGAAAAATCCGTTATATGCCGAGAGGGGAGAGGGGTGCGCGCATTCTAAAATGAGATGCTTTCTTCCGTCGATGAGGTCTCTCTTCTTCCGCGCGTTCCCGCCCCAGAGCAAGAATACGAGGTGCTCCTTCTCCTCCGAGAGGAGGGAGATCACGCTGTCCGTAAACCAACTCCATCCGCAGTTCGCATGGCTGTTCGCCTGATGGGCGCGCACGGTGAGCGAAGTGTTGAGAAGCAGTACGCCCTCCCGTGCCCACTTCGTGAGATCGCCGCTCCGCGGCGGCGGGAAGCCCAAGTCGTCTTTGAGCTCTTTGAGCATGTTTTCGAGAGAGGGCGGTTTGGGGACGCCGTCTTTGACCGAGAAGCACAGCCCGTGCGCCTGTCCCTCGTTGTGATACGGGTCCTGCCCCAAGAGCACCGCCTTCACCTCTGCATAGGGCGTGCAGCGGAAGCAATTATAGATGTCGTACATGTCGGGGTAGACGATGTGCGTCGAGTATTCCCGTTTGAGAAATTCCCTGATCTTCAAATATCTTTCGTCCGCAAACAGCGGCGCGAGGGGTTGCTTCCAATCGCCGAGATCGATCATAACGCCTCCAAAACTTTTTCGTATTCTTCGAGCTCTCTCTTTGCCCCCGCGAGGTCGTGGGCAAGATAGTTCCCGCATTCCTCCCGCTTCGCGCCGGGGATCTCGTCGAGGGCAAGCGCGGCGGGGATACACTCTTTCAGCAGTGCGAGCACATCTTCGCGGCCGAGGCGGACGGTGAGAAGATAGAACCCCGTGCGGCAGCCCATCGGTCCGAAGTAGACGATATTTTGCCCCTCGCGGCAGTTGCGCAGGACGGTGGCGAGCAGGTGTTCGATCGTGTGCAGCGCGTCGGGGGAAATGTAGTCCCCCGCGTTCGGCTTCTTGAAGCGCAGGTCGAACGTCGTCACGCCGTTTGCGGGCGCGGAGGCGTACAGCCCCGGGAGGAGCGCGTCGTGGTTCTTTTCAAAGGATGCGATTTTTTTGAGATTCATTCCAAGGCCTCCAAGATCTCGCCGAGGTGCGCTTTCAGGTGGATGAGCGCGTGCCGCACATTCTCGCGGAACTGCTTTGTCGTGCTCCCCGTTCCATAGACGTCCGAGATCGCCTTCACCGAGACCACGGACATGCCTGCCGCCTTTGCGGTCTGAACGATGGCGCCGAGCTCCATTTCACGGATCTCGCAGCCCAAGCGGAGGAGCAGGGCATGGTCGGCGGGGGAATCGTCGAAGCGGTCTCCCGTACCCAGAGCACGGCGCGGGAATTCGAGCGCTTCGGGGCAGAACAGGGGCAAAAAGTTTTGCGTTTCGCCGGGGAGGGTGCCCACCTCTTTGCCGCTGAGCTGGACGAGGTCGAAGTCGTACTGCACGGCTCTCTCGATGAGATAGAGCTCGCCGACGCGCGTGCTCTCCGCCGAGAGCCCGCCCGCAACGCCGAAGTTGAGCAAAATGTCCGCGCCGCATGCGATGGCGGCGCAGGCTCCCGCGGCCGCGTTCACCTTTCCTTCGCCGCTCACGACCAGCGCGACCTCTTTCCCGAAAGCCCTTCCGAGGCTCACGGTCTTTCCGAATACCGTGCGAACGGCGGAAACCTCCATGCTCCCGAGCAAAATTTCCGCCTCGCTGTCCATTGCAATGACGCAGCCGATCATGGCCGAACTCCTCTTTCCGAATCGGAAAACGTAAGATTTGCACCCCGTTTTCGAGGGGCGGTTTTTATTATAACAACTTTTTTGCAAAATTGCAATCCCCCGCATAGTTTTTTCGGCGAAAGGCAAAACTTGGCATGAAGGAGGACTCAAATGAATCCGTTTGATTTGAAGCCGCAGAAAGCGGACAAGATTTTTACCTCGTGGAATAAAGTGCTCGTAAAGCCCTACGACAAGAACGCCGTCGATCCGTACACCCGTCTCCGCGTCATCCTGATGTCCGGAACGGAGTTCGAGAGCGTGCGTCTCTCCCATGCCTTCACGCGGAACTGCCCGAACAACGACGTAAGGCGCAGGCTTGCGAGCATGCGGCGCGGCGAACAGATCCAGCAAAAGCGCGTGGCGAGCCTCAAACCCGCGAACGAGAGCATTTTGGAGCACACCATCGGCTACGAACAGCTCGCCGTGGACCTCACCGCAAATCTCGCCGTCACCGAAAAGAACAGCTATGTGAAGAAACAGCTCGATTTCGCCCTCCTCGAAGACTTCGACCACCTCTACCGCTATGCCGACCTCATGGAGATCGAGAAAGGGGGAGATCCGAAGCGCTTGGTGGGCTCGTATACCGAGATCATGCCGGGCCGCCCCACCGTGGCGGAATACCGCCATCCCAGCGACGACGTCAACTTCTATATCAACGGCTACCTCAACGACCTCAAAACAAAGCTGAACGTCAACATCATCACGGCGGCGGAGCAGCAGACGATGAACTTCTATATGAACGTCGCCAACCTCTACAACACGCCTCTCGGCCGCAAGCTCTACAACGAGATCGCCATGATCGAAGAACAGCACGTCACGGGCTATGGGAGCTTAAAGGACCCTACCATGTCTTGGTGGGAGTGCCTTCTGATGAACGAATATACCGAGTGCTACCTCTATTGGTCGTGCTACGAGGACGAAAAGAACGAGCGCATCAAGGGTATCTGGGAACAGCACTTCGAGGAGGAGGTCGCGCACCTGCACGAGGCGGCGGACCTTTTGAGGACGTACGAGGGCAAGGTCTGGCAGCAGGTGCTTCCCGAGGGCGGCGAGTTCCCCGAACTTCTCAAATTCCGCCCGCAGAAGGAGTATATCCGCGAGATCCTCAAAAGCGTGCGCCTCACCGCCGTCGAGGAGGGGTGGGAAGAGCTCGACAAGGTACCCGATTCCTTCCGCTACTTCGGCTACAACGCGAAGATCAACGGAAAGCCCCACACGGTGGGCACGCACACCGTCATCGAGAAGGCCATCGTCAACCTCGGGCAGGATTTTCGCATCCAGAACGCCGAGCATCCGATCAAGGCGCTCACAGACCGCAAAAAGGACAACATCGACGTAGCCCGCGTAAAGGGAAAATGATCCAAAAAAACTTATATATGCAGTGCATTGTGAATATGCGCTGCATTTTTTCATTTTTGCGCGCATCATATGCAAACTCCCGCGGGCAAATTTGTTGACGTATCCCGTAAAATATGGTATAATCACAGTGAAATTCACGGAGGTATTTATGAAGAATATCCGAAAGAACGCGTTTTTTGCCGTGCTTGCGGCATGTCTGATGTTTGCGGTATGGCTCGTTGCCGCGGCCTGCACGGGAGATGCGCATACGCAGCATGTGGATGCGGACAACGACGGGCTCTGCGACGAGTGCGGCGACCCCATGCCCGGCACGGGAGACGAGCACACAGAGCATGTGGATGCGGACAATGACGGGCTCTGCGACGAGTGCGGCGACCCCATGCCCGGCACGGGAGACGAGCACACGGTGCATGTGGATGCGGACAATGACGGAAAGTGCGACGAGTGCGGCGATCCGATGCCCAATACCGAACCCGACGATCCGACGAAGGTGGTCTACACGGTTTCGCTTTGCAGAAACGACGGGCGGCTCCTCACGGGTGAGATCAACCTCGTGGCGCGTGTAGAGCACGCGAACGGCGATCTTGCGATGACCTTGATCTTCCGCTCGGAAAACAGGAAGACGATGGAGCTCGACGCGGATACCTATACCGTCAAGGTCGTGTCCGTCTCGAAGCCGAAAAACTTCACGGTCAACGATCAAGCCTATACCATGTCCGCATCGGCGCCCTCGGCAAACATCTTCCTGACGCCGACCGCTCCTGCTTCGGAGCCTGCGGAATACACGCAGGGTTCGATCATGTACGACTACACGTTCACGTCCGTCAAGGGGGACGATGCAACGGTCACCCTCTCCGATCTCTATGCGGATCACAAGATCGTCTTTTTGAGCTTCTTCTATGTGGGCTGCATATGGTGTGAGAGGGAGATGGGCCCCATGCTCGAAGCCTATCAGAACTACAAGGACGACATGGTGATCGTCTTTCTTGACATCTATGCCGCGAATAGAGAGTCGGACAGCTCGATCCTCAATTGGGCGGAGGAGATGCACATCGGCGACTTCTTCATCGGCCGCGCGGGCGATCTCGAAACGGAGAAGTTCAAGTATAACGGGCAGGCCGTCACAGGCGTTCCGCTGAGCGTATTCGTGGATAGCGAGGGCGTCATCGTGGAGCTCCATCCGGGAGCCATGACGGATGCGAGCGGCGAATGCACGGTAGACGCGGCTATGACAGTGTTCCGGCGCGTTTTTGCCTCCTTCGGCGAAAGCGGGGCACCCATGTCTGCGGGAAGAGCGCTTGCCGCGCTCCCTCCCTGCAAGCGCGAGGACTGAAACGCATGAGAAAACGCCGCCCGCCGCAACCTTGCGGCGGGCGGCGTTTTTGTTGCGGCGCGGATCCGGCGCGCGCGGAAGCGGCGGGAATAAACTTCCTTTAAGGGGCCATACTGCTCGCATGAGGAAAATTTTTCTTGCGGCGATTTTGGCATTTTCCATCTGCGCGTTCACGGCATGCGACGCGCAGAAATTGAGTTCTCTCGAAGATCTCTCGCGGCCGTATGCGGGCGTCTACGAGTGCGAGCAGCTCCGCTACGGGGACGAAGATAAGTCGGGAGCGTTCGAATATCTCCGCCTGACGCTGGAAAACAGCGGAAAGTTTGTTCTCTCCTACAAGACCGTCAAAGGCGCAGAGGGGGAGATCGGGGGCAGTTATGAGGCGGATACGGAGCGCGAGCGCATCACTTTCCACGCGGGGCAGGGGTTCCGCACCGTCACGCGCACCTTCCCCATGCAAGGCGGCGCCATTCGCATCGACGCCAACCTCGCAGGCCGCCTGCTGTACGCCGAGTTCAAAATGTGACGGTTCGCCGAGGAAATTTTTCATTTTTGAAGAACAAAAGTTTGCGTTTTTTCCCGCAGTATGATATACTGTCCGCATGGAGAAGAGAGAGCTTGCGAGGGTGATCGCGCTCACAGAGGATCAGGCGGAGGCGGCGGCCCTCATCGAGGAGTGGTTCCTCCATCTGAACACGCAGATCTTCGTGCTGTGCGGCTATGCGGGGACGGGAAAGACCTTTCTCGTCGATCATGTCGTGCGGGCGCTCGGGCTTACGCCCGGGGAGAGCGCGGCCTTTGTCGCTCCCACGGGCAAGGCGGCGTCCGTCCTCATTCGGGGAGGAACGCCCGCGAGCACGGTGCACAGCCTCATCTATACGCGCGAAGAGGACATCGAAGTGGACGAAAACGGCGAGGTCATCTCCGAGCGCTTTTTGCGCTTTGTCTTGAAGGAAAAGCTCCCCAAGGAGATCCGCCTCATCGTGGTGGATGAGACGAGCATGGTCTCGGACGACGTCCTGCGCGATCTGCTTTCCTTTGGGATCAAGTGCCTCTTCTGCGGCGACCCCGCACAGCTTCCTCCCGTGGGCGGGAGCAATTCTCTGCTGACCATGCCCGTGATCACCCTCAAAGAAATCGTGCGGCAGGAGCGGGATAACCCCATTGTACGCCTTGCCGAAGAGGTGCGGCGGGGCGGAGTTCCCGCATTCGGGACGTATGGAGACGGCGCCGTCGTGGCGCCCTATCGCAGCCTTTCCGCCGAGGCGAGGGGGAGGCTCCTGCTCGAAGCCGATCAGGTCATCGTGGGCACGAACAGGACGCGCGCCCGCCTCAACCGGGAGATCCGCCGCCTCAGGGGGATCCCGGAGGAGGCCCAGCTCCCCGCAGACGGCGAAAAGCTCGTCTGCACGCTCAACGATTGGGGGAAGCCCCTCGACGAGCGCGGGGACTTTCATCTTGTCAACGGGATCATCGGCACGTGTTACAATGTGCGCGAGCAGGAGGACGGGCTCGGCCAGCTCGATTTCCGCGCGGATTTTCTCGAAAGCGCCGTTTACGATCTGCCCTTCGACGCGGGCATTTTCACGCAGGGGAAATACTTCCACGGGTACGGCGAAAAGGCCTGCCTCCTCGAAAACGGCAGGCTTGTCCACGAGGACAACTACGAGGTCTTGCGGCGTTTTCGCGTGCGGCGCGAGGACACGGTATGCCGCTTTGAGTTCGCCTACGCCGTCACCTGCCACAAGGCGCAGGGTTCGGAGTACGACAAGGTAGTCGTGATCGACGAGAGCCGATTTTTCGAGGACGCCGACCGATGGCTGTATACGGCGGTCACGCGGGCGAAAAAGAAGTTGGTCATTCTGCGCTGACGGACGGTTTTGCGGCGCGGGCGGAGGCATTCCGCCCGCGCCGATTTGTCTCATTCCTCCGCATTTTTTGCATTCTCCGTCCGCAAAAACTTGACATTCCCGAGGCAAAGGCATACAATATAGGAAAATCTTTTCATAAGGTACCGCTATGTTTTACAGAACGCATCATTGTAACGAACTCCGCGCCTCCGACGCGGGCAAAAAGGTCAAGATCGCGGGCTGGCTCGATTCCAAGCGCGACAAGGGCGGATTGCTCTTCGCCGTTCTCCGCGACTTCTACGGGACGACGCAGGTCGTGGCGCAGGAGGAGCCCTGCCTCTCGCAGTTGCGGGAGATCCCCACGGAATCCACCGTTTCCGTGGAGGGCACCGTGGTCCTGCGCTCCTCTCCCAACGAGAAATTGCCCACGGGTCTCATCGAGATCGTGCCCGAAAGGGTGGAAGTGCTGGGCAAGAGGCTCACACCCGCGCTGCCCTTCGAGATCTCGCATTCGACCGAGGCGGGGGAGGACGCGCGCCTGCGCTACCGCTTCCTCGACCTCCGCAACCCCGCCGTCAAGGATAAGATCGTCCTCCGCTCCCAAATCGTTGCCGATCTCCGCCGCCTCATGACGGAGCAGGGCTTTTATGAGATCTCCACGCCCATTCTCACGAGTTCTTCGCCCGAGGGCGCGCGGGATTACATCGTGCCTTCGCGCGTCTATCCGGGCGAATTCTATGCGCTCCCGCAGGCTCCCCAGCAGTACAAACAGCTTCTGATGTGCTCGGGATTCGATAAATATTTCCAGATCGCGCCCTGCTTCCGTGATGAGGACGCAAGGGCAGACCGTTCCCCCGGCGAATTCTATCAGCTGGATATCGAGATGGCGTTCGCCACGCAGGAGGACGTGTTCGCCGTCATCGAGAAAGTGCTCCCGCCCGTGTTTGCCAAGTATTCCGGCTGGGAGGCGGATCGGCCTCCGTTTCTGCGCATTCCCTACCTCGAAGCGCTCGAAAAATTCGGTACGGACAAGCCCGATCTTCGCAACCCGCTGCGCCTTTTCGAAGCGACCGATCTCGTCCATGGGTGCGGCTTCGAAGCTCTTGACGGCAAGATCGTAAAGGCGATCCCGGTGGAGGGCGTCTCCGTCCCGCGGAAGTGGATCGACAAGACGGCCGAGGACTTCAAGGTCAAGACGGAGGGCGGTACCATGTACTGGTTCAAGCTCGACGAAACGGGGTCTCCCGCGGGCGGGATCGCGAAATTCGTCGCGGAAAACGCCGCCGCATGGAAGGTCGCGCTCGGCGTGGAAAAGGACGCTTTCGTCGCCCTCGTCGCGGAGGAAAAACGCGGCCTCGTGCAGAAGCGCGCGGGCATCCTCCGCACCATGCTCGGGCAGGGGCTCGGCCTCCTCGAAAAGAACGTCTTCCGGTTCTGCTGGATCGTGGATTTCCCCATGTACGAGATTGGCGAGGAGAGCGGCGAGCTCGAATTCTGCCACAATCCCTTCTCGATGCCGCAGGGCGGCTTGAAGGCGCTCGAAGAGCAGGATCCGCTCGAAGTTCTTGCCTATCAATACGATATCGTCTGCAACGGCGTGGAGCTCTCCTCGGGCGCGGTCAGAAATCACGATCCCGAGATCATGCTCAAAGCGTTCTCCCTCGTCGGCATCGGCGAAGAGGAGGTGCGCGCCAAGTTCCCCGCCCTGTACCATGCGTTCGAATACGGCGCGCCGCCGCATGCGGGCGTTGCGCCCGGCGTGGACCGCATGGTCATGCTCATCGCGGATACGACCAACATTCGCGAGGTCATTGCCTTCCCGATGAACGCCAAGGCGCGCGATCTCATGATGAACGCGCCCTCCCCCGTGGAACAGAAGCAGCTCGACGAGGTCCACATCAAACTGTCGGAAAAGAAATAGCGCAGTCCGCGCCCGTCTTTCACCCCCCGCTGGGCGAAAGACGGGCGCCTCTTTTTCCCTTGTCATGGGACAAACTCCCCGATTCATAGGATATCGGGAGAGGTATCGCATGATAGAAATGCTGTATGCCGTGCTCGCACGGCTTTTCTTTTTTACGGGGGCCTTTTCGGACGGGAGTTCCTATCCGCGCCCGCTGACCAAGGAAGAGGAGGAGAAGTATCTCAAACTCGCCAAAGAGGGGGACGTCTCCGCCAAGGAAAAGCTCATCAAGCACAACATGCGCCTTGTCGCGCATATCGTGAAAAAGTACACGGGCGCGGCCGAGACGGACGACATGATCTCCGTCGGTTCCATCGGGCTCATCAAGGCGATCAACACCTATGAGCTCGGACATGGTACCCGCCTCGCAACTTATACGGCGCGCTGTATCGAGAACGAGATCCTCATGCTCATCCGCGCGGGGAAGAAGCACAAGAGCACCGTGTCGCTGAGCGATCCCGTCGGAACGGACAAGGACGGCAACGAACTCACCCTCATGGATCTGCTCTTCGAGAAGGAGGAAAAGGTGTTTGCGGGCGTGGAGCAGAGCCTGATGCAGGAGAAGTTTCTCTCCGCGGTCAGAGCTCTCCTTACCGAGCGGGAGACGGAGATCGTCTGCATGCGCTATGCCCTCACGGGCGGCGTGCCGCTGGCGCAGAGGGAGGTCGCCCGCAAGTTGAAGATCTCGCGTTCCTACGTCTCGCGCATCGAAAAGAAGGCGCTGGAAAAACTTCGCGCAAACTTGAAGAGAGAGGACTTTTTCGACGAATGAGACCCCGCCCGCCGCGCCTTGGCGCGGCGGGCGGCCATTCAGGAGGAACTGAAATAAGGAGGCGCGCCGTGGGGCTGACCGAACTGTTTGCATCCAACGTCTTTCACGATGAAGTCATGAAGAATCTGTTGCCCGAGGAAGTCTACCGATCGCTGAGAAAGACCATCGACGAGGGCGCGCCCCTCGACGTCTCCATTGCGGGCAGCGTTGCGAACGCGATGAAGGATTGGGCCGTCTCCAAGGGAGCGACGCACTACACGCATTGGTTCCAGCCCCTCACAAATCTCACCGCGGAGAAGCACGACAGCTTCATCGAGCCGGACGGGGACAGGGCCATCCTCCGCCTCACGGGCAAGAGTCTCATCGTCGGCGAGCCGGACGCCTCCTCCTTCCCCTCGGGAGGTTCGCGCGCGACCTCCGCGGCCCGCGGCTACACGGCATGGGATCCCACGTCGCCCGCCTTCGTAAAGGAGGGGACGCTCTACATCCCCAGTGTCTTTGTCTCGCATACAGGGGAAACGCTGGATAAGAAAGCGCCTCTCCTCAAATCCATGGCCGCCCTCGATCGGCAGGCCAAGCGCCTTTTGAAGCTCTTCGGGATCGAATGCGGCAGGGTCGCCACTACGGTCGGTCCCGAGCAGGAGTATTTTCTCATCGACGCCGAAGTGTTTGCTCGGCGGAAGGACCTCATCCTGACGGGGCGCACTCTCTTCGGCGCAACGGCCGCGCGGGGGCAGGAGTTGGAGGATCACTACTTCGGCGTGCTCGGGGAGCGGGTCTCCGCGTTCATGCGCGATCTGGACGAGGCGCTTTGGAGCTACGGCATCTTCGCAAAGACCAAGCACAACGAGGTCGCTCCCGCACAGCATGAACTTGCGCCCGTATTCACGACGGCCAACGTTGCCGTGGACGCAAACCAGCTCACCATGGAGATCATGAAAAAGACGGCTCTCAGGCACGGCCTCGTCTGCCTCCTCCACGAGAAGCCCTTCGCGGGGATCAACGGGTCGGGCAAGCACAATAATTGGTCGCTCTCCACGGACCGCGGCCTCAACCTGCTCGATCCCGGGGAGACGCCCGAGCGCAATCCGCGCTTTCTGCTCGTTCTGGCGTGCGTGCTCTCCGCCGTCGATACCTATCAGGGCATCCTGCGCGCCTGCGTGGCTTCCGCGGGGAACGATCACCGCCTCGGGGCGGACGAAGCGCCGCCCGCCATCATCTCCGTGTATCTCGGCGACCAGCTCGGCGCCCTCGTGGATTGCATCGTCATGGGCCGCGAATACGTGCCGAAAAAACCCGTGCCCGGTTCCATCGGCGTGCCCTCGTCGCCCATCTTCCCCATTGACACGACGGACCGCAACCGCACCTCGCCGTTCGCCTTTACGGGCAACAAGTTCGAGTTCCGCATGCTCGGTTCGCAGGCCTCCGTCGCCGACCCAAACATCGTGCTCAACACCATCGTCGCGCAGGCCTTTGCAGACGCCGCGGACGCGCTCGAAGGAGCGAAAAATTTTGCGGCGGCATGCGCAGCGTATACCGAGACCCTCCTCAAAGCGCACGCCCGCATCGTCTTCAACTATAACGGATACGGCCCCGATTGGGAGGCCGAGGCGGCGCGGCGCGGGCTGCTCAACAACAAGACGACGGCGGACGCTGTTGCGGAATGTTTCAGGCGCGAAAACATCGACGTGTTCGTCAGGCAGGGCGTGTACACCGAAAAGGAGGTCGTCGCCCGTGCAAATATCTCCCTCGAAAACTATGCCAAGCTCATCCGCATCGAGGCGCTCACGATGATCGAGATGGCCCGCCGCGACATTTGGCCCGCGGTCAGCGCGTACGTCGCCCATCTTTGCGGCGGCGCCGCGGCAAAGCGTGCCGCATCGCAAAATATTGCCTGCACCTCGGACATGGTACTCGCCGAAAAGCTCTCATCCCTCAACGATGCCTTTGCGGAGGCCGTGGAGGAGCTCGAACAAGATCTCGCGGCGGCGCCCGTCGGCGCACTCCGCGCGGCGCAGGCGATGGCGCACACCGTCGCGCCCTGCATGCAAAAGGTGAGGCGGCTCGCCGACGAAATGGAGACGCTCACAGCGTCCTCTTTCTGGCCGTATCCGACCTATACGGACCTCCTGTACAGCGTCCGATGAGTCCTCGCTTCCCCCCTTGCAGGGATGGGGAGCGGAGATCGTGAGAAACGGTTGACTTTTCCCTCCGCCTGCGCTATAATCATGTGGAAAGCGCGGAAAAACGCCGCGCGATCTTCCCTACGGAAGAAGGGCCCGCGGTTGAGGTTCGGCCGCAGGCAAGGAGAAACATTCATGAAGGTCTACGTCAAAAAGCTCGCGAAAGAGGCGAGGCTCCCCGCGTACGGCACGCCGTTTTCGGCGGGTGCGGATCTCTATGCCGCGGAGGGCGCCGAGATCCCCGCGGGCGAGACGGCGCTCGTGCATACGGGCATTTCGATCGAGCTCCCCTCGGGCATGGTAGGCCTTGTTTATGCGAGAAGCGGTCTTGCCTGCAAAGAGGGGCTCGCTCCCGCCAACAAGGTCGGCGTCATTGATTGCGACTATCGGGGCGAGGTGATGGTCGCACTTTATAACCATGGGCGGCAGACGCGCACCGTTTTTGCGGGGGAGCGGATCGCCCAGCTCGTGATCGCGCCGTACTATACGGCGGACTTCGAGGAGGCGGACGAGCTCTCCGATACCGTGCGCGGCGCGGGCGGATTCGGCTCGACGGGGAAAGCATAATGCGGATGCGGAAGAAGCGCAATTTAGAGCCCCGCATGGCCGCCTGCGCGGAGATCCTGCTCGCGCGGGGAAAGCCGTGCAAAAACCTCAAAGAGGCGGCGGAGAATTACCGCGCTGTGTTGGACATGGGTACCGTGTTCGGCAACGACGGCCCCGTGGAGTTGGAGATCGGCTGCGGCAACGGCGCCTTCATCGCGGAGCTTGCAAGGCGCAATCCGCACGTCAACTTCCTCGCACTCGAAGTGTGCACCAACGTCATCCTCACCGCGATGGAGCGAACGCTGCGGGAGGGGATCCCGAACGTGCGCTTTCTCAACATTCCCGCCGAGATCGCAGAGTGCTATCTCGCGGAGGGGAGCGTGCGCGCGATCTATCTGAACTTTTCCACGCCGCTCCCGGGGAGCACGCACGAACGCCAGCGCCTCACCTCTCCGCGCTTCCTTCGCATCTACGCCAAACTTTTAGCGCAGGGAGGGAAGATCGTACAAAAGACGGACAGCGCGCCCTTCTTCGATTACTCCCTTGCGCAGTTCGGGGCGAACGGCTTCGAGGTGCGGGAGGTCACCCGCGATCTGCACGCGAGCGAATGGGCGGCGGAGAACATCGTCACCGAATACGAGGCGAACTTCATGGCGCAGGGGAAGCCGATCTGCCGCCTCGTCGCCGTAAAGTTGAAAGAGCGGTCTGACTGATCGCCAAACCGCTCTTTTCATGCAAGAATTTTCAACAACCCCGTGCATGGTCGCACGGGGCGCGTTTTTTTACTTTGTCTCTCCGAACAGCGCCTTGATCATCTGGGAGACGTAGGTCACAGGCACGAGCTCGATCTTGCCCTTGAACTTCTCGCACGCCTTCATGTTCTTTGCGGGAAGAATGACGCGTTTGAAGCCCATTTTCAGGCACTCGTTCACGCGCTTGTCGGCAAAATTCACGCCGCGCACCTCGCCCGTGAGCCCCACTTCGCCGAAAACCGCCGTGTATTTCTCGATGGGGATCATCTTCTCCGCCGAGGCGAGGGCGGCGCAGACGGCAAGGTCGGCGCTCGGCTCGTTAAGCCGAATGCCGCCCATGGCGTTGAGGTAGATGTCCTGCATGCCGAGTGGGATGGAACACCGCTTTTCGAGCACGGCGACGAGCACGATGAGGCGGTTGAGGTCCACGCCGAGCGACATTCTCCGCGGGAGGCCGTACGCCGTCTTTGCCATGAGCGTCTGGATCTCGACCATCATGCAGCGGTTGCCCGTCTCGCT
Organism: uncultured Clostridia bacterium; assembly: GCA_947625605.1. Lineage (GTDB taxonomy): Bacteria > Bacillota > Clostridia > Christensenellales > Borkfalkiaceae > Gallimonas. The sequence continues at coordinate 219,257 of CANQOY010000001.1, forward strand.
CGGGGTGACGACGGCGCCCGCCGCGATCCCGCGGCTGTCCGAGAGGAAGAGGGAGGAGTAGTCGGAGATCCCGAAGATGCCCTCGCCCGTCATCTCGAATACGCCCACCTCCTGCACGGAGCCGAAGCGGTTTTTTACGGCGCGGAGGATCTTGAAATTCTCCGTGCGTTCTCCCTCGAAGTAGAGCACGGCGTCCATGATATGTTCGAGCACCTTGGGGCCCGCAAGCGTGCCCTCCTTCGTGACATGCCCCACGATGAAGAAGGTGATCCCGCGGCTCTTCGCGATGCGCATGAGCTTGGAGGCGCATTCCCGCACCTGTCCCACGCTGCCCGCGGAGGAGGTCAGCGAGTCGGTGTAGACGGCCTGAATGCTGTCCACGACGACATATTCCGCACCGAGAAAGGCCTCCTCGGCGGCTTCGAGATTGGTCTCGTTGAGCAGGAGAAGGTCGGAATCCAGCCCCAGCCGTTCGCAGCGCAGTTTCACCTGCGAACAGCTCTCCTCGGCGGAGAGATAGAGCACCCTGTGCTCCTTGGCGAGGTGCGCCGCGACCTGCGTGAGCAGGGTGGACTTGCCCACGCCCGGATCGCCGCCGACGAGGATGAGAGACCCCTTGACGATGCCGCCGCCGAGCACGACGTCGAGCTCGGCGATGCCGGAGGAGACGCGCTCGTATTTTTCGAATGCGACCTTGGAGAGCGGGACCGCGCGCGACGGCGCCGCGGACATGGTAGGCCTGTTTTTCGTGGAAGCGGGCGCCACCGCCTCTTCAATGAGGGTGTTGAACTTCCCGCAGTCGGGGCACCGCCCCAGCCACTTGGGGGAGACGTACCCGCATTCATTGCATACAAATTGTGTTTTCGCCATCTGTGTTTTTGCCATGGGTTTCTCCTGATTTTGCGAGCGAGCGGAGACGCCGCAGCCTCACGCGCGGGATAACAGCACCGTCGCGTAGACCGTAATGCCTCTGCCTTCGCCGATATAGCCGAGTTTTTCATTCGTCCCCGCCGCGACCGCAACGTTTTCACAGCCGAGCGCCGCGCGGAGGTTGCTTCGCATCGCCTCGATATGCGGGAAAAGGCGGGGGCGTTCGCAGAGCACGGAGAGGCTCGCATTCTGGACCTTGAAATGTTTTGCCCGTACCATGTCCATGACGCGGGCCAAAAGTTGCATGCTGTCCGCATTCCGATAGGCGGGATCGGTATCCGGGAAGAAGTACCCGATGTCCCGTTCGTCGATCGCCGAGAGCAGCGCGTCCATGAGGGCGTGGACGGCAACGTCCCCGTCGCTGTGCGCCTTGATCGCGCGGTCCGATAGCACGGTCACGCCGCAGAGTTTGATGTAATTCAGGTTGAGCCGTGCGATCCCGCGGTCGATCTCGTCTTGATGCTCGAACGCGTGGGTGTCCGTCCCGAAGCCGACGCGCTCTGCGGGGGCAAAGTCCTCGGGGAAGGTCAGCTTGCGGTTGTTGCGGTCTCCCGCGACGATGCGCGGCGGCGCGACGTAGGCGGCATAGATCCCGCTGTCGTCGGTGAAGTCGTCCCGCCCCTCCGCAAAGGTTTTCTCGTAGGCGGAGCGGATCTCTCGGGTGAAAAATCCCTGCGGCGTTTGAAGCGCATAGAGCGTTTCGCGCGGGGGCATGTCCGAGATCGCACCGTCACAAACGCGCGCGACGGTGTCCGTCACGGGGACCGCGCACACGCCGCTCTTGTGTACTTTCACGCTCTCGATGCAGCGTCGGATGGCTTCGGGCGCGACAAAGGGCCGCGCCGCGTCGTGAATGAGCGCGATGTCGCCCTTTGCCTCTTGCAGAGCGTGAAAGACGCTCTCCGCGCGGGTCGCTCCGCCGCGCACGGTGCGGGCGCAGGGGAAGGGGGAGAGGAGGGCGCGGACGCGCGCTTCGTCCTCGCTTCTGCACGGCACGAGGATCTCATCCGCAAACGGCAGAAATGCGGAGAGGGAATGGCACAGTACGGGCATGCCGTTCAGGTCGCAAAGGATCTTGTTTTCGGGCATTTTTGCCCGCGTGCCGCTTCCCGCGGCGCAGAGAATGACTGTGATCATGCGTTTCCCTCGATCTCGAATTTTGCCGTGCCGTTTTCGCGGAAAGATACGATTTTCAACTTTCGTACGTCGCGGCAGTAGCGGAGAGATTGCCTCTCCTTATTCTCCAATGACCTCATATAAATTCTGGGCTTCGTCCTTTTTCACGCTCTCTTTCAATTCGAGGACGCGGAATTTGAGCGATCCCGCGGCGAAGAACACCTCCACCACGTCGCCCACTTTGAGCCGATAGGAGGGCTTGACCTCCTTCCCGCCCACAAAGATCTTGCCCGCCGCCGCGGCGTCATGCGCGACGGTGCGGCGTTTCAGGATCCTGCTCACTTTGAGAAACTTATCGATGCGCATTTCTTCTCTCTCCCGCGGGCTGTCACCCCAAAAAAACGCTTATAGATAGGGGAAAGCCGCGTATTTTCGTCTTTTTTTGTCGTTTTGATGAAAAATTTATTTTTGCGGGCGAAAAGGAGTTGACATATTGTGCGCGAAAAGTTATAATTCCATACTGTATCATTATGTTCAGAATGTGGCTCTGTGCCCCTTGCGCGAAAATCGCTCTTCCTTTCGCCGAAGTGCAGCCTTTATTATAAGGCATCTCGCGCCGTTTGTAAAGGGGATGCGCAAAATTTTGGACATTTTCGGTTTTTATCGATGAAAAGATATACTCGGTAGACCGTCAAACGATAACATTGTTTTAAGGAGTTATTTGACGGATGAACTTACCAATCTACAAGTACGGCAAGACCGAGAGAAGAAAGTTCGGCTCGATCAACGAAGTCATCGACATCCCCGATCTCGTCGAGATCCAGAAGGAGAGTTACAGGGCCTTCCGCGACGAGGGGATCGCCGAGATCTTCGAGGACTACTCTCCGATCACCGACTTCTCCGATCACTTCGAGCTCTATTTCCTCGAACACAGCTTCGGGAAGAGTTCCAAGTACGACGAGAAGGAATGCCGCAACCGCGACGCGACGTACGCGCTGCCCCTGCGGGTCAAGGTGCGCCTCGTCAACAAGGTGAAGGAAGAGGTCCTCGACCAGGACGTGTTCATGGGCGACTTCCCCCTGATGACGGAGAACGGCTCTTTCATCATCAACGGTGCGGAGCGCGTCATCGTCTCCCAGCTCGTGCGTTCGCCCGGCGTCAACAACGTCGCCGAGACGGATAAGACGGGCAAGAAGATGTACGAGACCACGGTCATTCCCGGCCGCGGCGCATGGCTGGAATTCAAGCAGGACGCGCAGGGCGCACTCTGGGTGAACGTTGACCGGAAGCGCAAACTCGCGGCCACGGTACTGCTCCGCGCCCTCGGCTACGGCTCCAACCGTGCCCTCGAAGAGCTCTTCGGCGGAGACAGGATCATCAAGGCGACGATCGAGAAGGATTCGTCCCACTCGGAATCGGACGGCCTCATCGAGCTGTACAGGAGGCTGCGCCCCGGCGAAGTTCCCACGGAGGAATCCGTCCGCCAGCACCTCAACAACCTCTTCTTCGACCCGCGGCGGTACGACGTTGCCAAGGTCGGCAGATACAAATTCAACAAGAAGCTCAACCTTGCCTACCGTCTGCCCGGCTGCCGCCTTGCGGACGACATCATCCATCCCGAGACGGGCGAAGTGCTCGCGGTCAAGGGGGAGGTCGTCTCCGAGGAGCAGGCGAGGGCGATCCAGAACGCGGGCATCGGCGAGGTGTTCGTCCTCGTCAACGACCCCGAACTCGGCGAGATCCGCCACAAGATCATCTCCAACAACACGGTGGACTTCTCCGCCCTCTCCGAAAAGGATCCCAAGGCGTTCGGCCTGTTGCGCACCGTCTACTATCCCAACTTCGTCTTTTCGAAGCAGGTCGCCGAGATGTGCAGGGAGCACAGCGTGGAGGAGGTCGCCGATCATTTCCTGAACGAGATCAACGCCCTCTACTACACGCACGAGACCGAGCCCGAGGCGGACGAGAAGCAGGAGGAGAAGAAGAACCGCGAGAAGCGCAGGCTTGCCCGTCTCAACTTCGTCGCCGCCTGCAAGCTCTTCCATGAACTGCTGGAACGCAGTGACGAAGTCGATCCCAACGCGCCCGTCGATCTCGATGCGGAGACGCGCATCCTCGGCGTCACGCCGCAGGAAAAGAAGACCATCAAGCCGCTCGTGGAGAAGCTCAACCACAAGTGCATCACGGTGGACGACATCGTCGCCGCCGTCTCGACCAACCTCGATCTGCGCTACGGGATCGGCTCCATCGACGAGATAGACCACCTCGGCAACCGCCGCGTCCGCTCCGTCGGCGAGCTCCTGCAAAACCAGCTCAGGATCGGCATGTCCCGCCTCGAACGCCTCATCAAGGAGCGCATGGCGACGGCGGACCCCATGACGATCACGCCCTCCGGCCTCATCAACGTGCGGCCGATCTCGGCGGTCATCCGTGAATTCTTCGGCTCTTCGCAGCTCTCCCAGTTCATGGACCAGACCAACCCGATCGCCGAACTCACGCACAAGCGCAAGCTCTCCGCGCTCGGCCCCGGCGGCCTGAACCGCGACCGCGCGACCTTTGAGGTCCGCGACGTTCACCACTCCCACTACGGGCGCATGTGCCCCATCGAGACGCCCGAAGGCCAGAACATCGGCCTCATCTCCTCCCTTGCCACCTTCTCCAAGGTCAACGAGTACGGCTTCATCATGTCCCCGTACAGAAAGGTGGACAAGAAGACGGGCGTCGTGACCGACCATGTGGACTACCTCACGGCGGACGAAGAGGACCGCTACGTCGTCGCGCAGGCGAACGAGCCGCTCGACGAAAACGGCCGCTTCGTCAACGAGCGCGTCGGCTGCCGCTATAAGGAACTCATCACCGAGATGCCGAGGGAGCGCATCGACTACATGGACGTCTCTCCCAAGCAGCTCGTCTCCGTCGCGACCGCGCTCATTCCCTTCCTTGAAAACGACGATACCAACCGCGCCCTCATGGGCTCGAACATGCAGCGGCAGGCGGTCCCGCTCCTCACGACGGAGCCCTCCATCGTGGCGACGGGCATCGAGGCCGCGATCGCGCGCGACTCGGGCGTCATCGTCCGCGCAAAGGAGGCGGGCACGGCCGTCGCCGTGTCCTCCGACCGCATCGTCATCCGCGAGGACAGCGGCTTCGAGACCGAATACAAACTCAAAAAATTCGAACGCTCCAATCAGGGCACCTGCCTCAACCAGCGTCCCATCGTCTCCACGGGGGACAGGGTGGAGAAGGACGACGTCATTGCGGACGGCCCCTCCACCTACGACGGCGAACTTGCCCTCGGCAAGAACATTCTCGTCGGCTTCATGGAGTGGGAAGGCTACAACTATGAGGACGCCATCCTCATCTCCGAGAAGTTGGTGCAGGACGACGTGTTCACATCCATCCATATCGAGGAATACGAGACGGAGGCGAGAGATACCAAGCTCGGGGAGGAGGAGATCACCCGCGACATTCCCAACGTCGGCGAGGATGCGCTCAAAGATCTGAATGAGGACGGCATCGTGCGCATCGGCGCGGAAGTTTCCAGCGGCGATATCCTCGTCGGCAAGGTCACGCCCAAGGGCGAGACCGAACTCACGCCCGAGGAGAGATTGCTCCGCGCCATCTTCGGCGAGAAGTCGAGAGAGGTGCGCGATACCTCCCTGCGCGTTCCGCACGGAGAGGGCGGCATCGTCGTGGACGTGAAGATCTTCACCCGCGAAAACAAGGACGAGCTCTCGCCCGGCGTCAACAAACTCGTGCGCGTCTATATTGCGCAGAAGCGCAAGATACAGGTCGGCGACAAGATGGCCGGCCGCCACGGCAACAAGGGCGTCATTTCCCGCGTGCTGCCGCAGAGCGATATGCCTTTCCTGCCGGACGGAACTCCTTTGCAGATCCTGCTCAATCCGCTCGGCGTTCCCTCCCGTATGAATATCGGACAGGTCCTCGAAGTGCATCTCGGCTATGTCTGCCGCCAGCTCGGCTGGAAGATCGCGACGCCCGTGTTCGACGGCGCGACGGAGCAGGATATCGAGAAGCTCTTCGAGGAGAACAATCTCTTCAATCCCGAGGGCAAGGTGGACGGGAAGTTCCAGGTCTTTGACGGCCGGACGGGCGAGCCCTTCGAAAACCGCGTCACCATCGGGATCATGTACATGATCAAGCTCATCCACCTCGTGGACGACAAGATCCACGCGAGGAGCATCGGCCCTTACAGCATGGTCACGCAGCAGCCCCTCGGCGGCAAGGCGCAGTTCGGCGGACAGCGCTTCGGCGAAATGGAAGTCTGGGCGCTCGAAGCGTACGGCGCCGCGCACATCTTGCAGGAGATCCTCACCGTCAAGTCGGACGATATCGTCGGCCGCGTCAAGACGTATGAGAGCATCGTCAAGGGCAACAACATCTCCGAGCCCGGCATCCCCGAGGCGTTCAAGGTCCTCCTCAAAGAGCTGCAATCCCTCGCGCTCGACGTGAAGGTGCTCACCGAAACGGGCGAAGAGCTCATCATCCGCGAGTTCGAGGACGAGGACGAACCCCGCCGCCCCGAGCCCAAGGAAGTGGAACAGGATTTCGACTTCGGCGCGGAGGAAGAGGAAGAGGAGATCGACGGCCTCGGCTCCATCTTCGACGAAGCAGGCGAGGACGAGGACTTCGTTTCCGAGGATCTGTTCGCAGGTCTCGATACCGAGGAAGACGACTTCTCGGATATCGACGAAGACGGCTCGTTCGGCTCCCTCTTTGAGGAAGAGACGGAAGAGAAGAGCGACGACGAGGGTACCATGTCCGACCTCTTCGGTGACGATGAGGACTAACACAGGGAGGGTGAAGAGAATTATATGTACGAATTAAACGATTTCAATTCTATTCAGATCAGCATAGCATCCCCCGAAAAGATCCGGGAGTGGTCTTACGGCGAGGTCACAAAGCCCGAGACGATCAACTACCGCACCCAAAAGCCCGAGCGGGACGGCCTCTTCTGCGAGAAGATCTTCGGCCCGACGAAGGACTGGGAATGCCACTGCGGCAAATACAAGCGCATCCGCTACAAAGGGATCATCTGCGAGAAGTGCGGCGTCGAGGTGACGCGCGCCAAGGTGAGGAGGGAGCGCATGGGGCACATCGAGCTCGCGGCGCCCGTCTCCCACATCTGGTACTTCCGCGGCGTGCCCAGCAAGATCGGCCTCCTGCTCGACATGAGCCCCAAGGCCTTGGAGCAGGTCATCTACTTTGCGGCATACGTCGTCCTCGATCCCGGCACAACGGGGTTTGAGTACAAACAGGTCATCAACGATAAGCAGCTCCGCGAGACGGAGGAGACGCTCGGCGAATCCAACGTCACGGGCCTCAAAGTGGGCATGGGTGCGGAGGCCATCCGCGAACTGCTCATGGCCGTCGATCTCGAAAAGGAGAGCGCGGAGTGCAAACAGATCATCGAAAACAATCCCACCGGCGCAAAGCGCGTGAAGGCGATCAAGCGGATCGAGATCATCGAGGCGTTCCGCAAGAGCGGCAACAAGCCCGAGTGGATGGTGCTCACCGTCCTCCCCGTCATCCCGCCCGACCTTCGCCCGATGGTGCAGCTCGACGGCGGCCGCTTCGCCACCTCCGACCTCAACGACCTTTACAGAAGAGTCATCAACCGCAACAACCGCTTGAAGAGGATGATCGAGCTCGGCGCGCCCGAGATGATCGTCAAGAACGAGAAGCGCATGTTGCAGGAGGCGGTGGACGCCCTCATCGACAACGGCAGACGGGGCAAGCCCCTGATCGGGCCCTCGAACCGCGAACTCAAATCGCTCTCCGGGCTGCTGCGCGGCAAGCAGGGGAGATTCCGCCAGAACCTCCTCGGCAAGCGTGTGGACTATTCGGGCCGCTCGGTCATCGTCGTCGGCCCCGAACTCAAAATTTACCAATGCGGTCTCCCCAAGGAGATGGCGATCGAGCTCTTCAAGCCCTTCGTCATGAAGCGCCTCGTGGAGACGGGCAAGAGCCACAACATCAAGAGCGCAAAGCGCACCGTGGAAAAGGGCAAGGACTTCGTCTGGGACGTCCTCGAAGAGGTCATCAAGGAGCATCCCGTCCTTCTCAACCGTGCTCCCACCC
>CANQOY010000002.1 GCA_947625605.1 uncultured Clostridia bacterium
AATGTCGTACAGGCCGTAGTACGCCTCATAGGTGTTGTAGTCCGCAAGGATCGCACCGCCCACGCCGTCGAGCGAGAGGGTGAGGTCGCTGTCCAAAGAGAAATAGCCATCCGCGCTCAGGATGATGCCGTGCGGGTAGCTCCCGGCCGCAATGTCAAAGAAGGAGAACGCGGGCGTCCCTTCGGCTTCGCCGAGAATAAAGGTATAGGCTACCTCCTCCAATTCGAGAACGTATTCGCCGTTCGAGTCACCGGGATAGTAAACGCCGTTCTCGGTCACGCTCTCGCCGTCCTCATCAAGATAAGTATAGGTCGCGTTGAGGTATCCGTCGAGCACAAGGGTATCCGTTTCGATGAGGGGATGCTCCGCATCGCTCAGATATCCACTGTAATAGGTATACGTGCCCGCAAGCGCGGCGCGGTGGTAAGCAAAGGAGCGGCCGATGACCTTGCCTTCGAGCACTTCGCCTTGCTCGGGCTCGAAACGGAAGGTGTCGCCGTCGCGCACACCCTCGAACTCCAAGCCGTCGCGGTTGAGATAGGCAACTTGATCGTCTACCGCAGAGAAATAGATGACGTCGAGGCCGCCAAACAGATCCGTGTAGCCCTTGCTCCAAATGGCATAGAGGAGAATGTCGTCCTCCACGACCACCTCTTGGCCGGGCGTGTGCATAACTTGGCCGTCGCTCGAAGAGGACCAGCCCTCAAAGCGGTAATTCTCCGCGTCAAAGGGATTTTGTTCAATGGTGATGGTCGCCCCGTAATACTCGCTGGAAATGATCTCGTCCGCATCGATATCTTCATTGTTGGGAAGATAGAGCACGGTGTGCGATTCGCGGTCGAGATAGACGGTGAACGAATCGGCCTTGCCGAGGTGCTCCGTCGTGCGCGTCCCGAGGTCGTCGTTTACAAAGAAGTGCGCGGGAACGGTGACGAGCGTGGCAGCGTCGAGCGCCTCGCCGTAGATCGCGGCATGCGTCTCGGGCTCCCCCGCCACATGGGCGCCATTTACGTCCATCGTATACACGGTGACCGTAACGGGCGCGTTGTATTTTGCCGTCAGTGTGAGGTCATTCGCGGGCATGGTAGCCCCGTCCGCGATCTTCTCGGTTCCGTTGTACCAGCCCTCAAAGGTGAGGCCGTCAACTCCCTCCGCGGGGTGCGCAGCCAAGAGATCCGCGAGCGCGTCGCCGGAATGGACCGTCACCTCCTCATTATGAATGCCGTCGTCCACGCCGGAAACCAGCGTCAGCTTGACTTCCACGGCGGAAAGCGTCCACTGCGCGAAATATTTCGCGTCCGCTTCGGGCAGCTTTTCGGGCAGATCGACCGCGTCTCCGTCCGCAGAGAGCGCCCAGCCCGCAAAATCGTGTCCATCCCAAGCAGGCGTGGGAGCGGTATATGCGTCACCCGCCTTGCCCTCCACCGTCACTTCCGTTTCATCGTCCTCGAATACGCCGCCGTTGGCGTCAAACGTCAAGGTGACGTTATCCGTGGCGTCCGTCGTGCAAGCAGCGACGGAAACCGCGAGGGCGAGAACAAACAGAAGGCTGAGCAAGGAAATGCACAACTTTTTCACTGTTTTTGCCATATCTGTTACTCCTTTCAAAATTTCTCCCGATGACCGATCGCACTTCCTTACGCTTTATGTCGGAAAATATGCGCATAAATACAACAATTATGCGACCATATCGGGTTATTCATTATATTATATCACACGCGCGGGATTGTCAAGTAAAATGAGAAACGCTGAAATTTTTTTCGGAAATGGTAGTTTGTGACTGAAAATGTGAAAAAATACAACTTTTGCTCCGCGGGCGGCGGAGCAAAAGTTGTAAAATCAAACCGTATAATTCAGTGCAAATATGCAAACTTTATGCCGACCGCAAAAAAAGACGGTGCGGGGTCTCAGCCGAGCGGCACGATCACGGGCGTGGCCTTCCCGCTGTGCAGCGCGAGATAGCAGTAGCTCGGCGACGCGTAGTCCCCGAGGGAACCGGGGTTGACGCAGAGCACGCCCTCTTCCGTCTCCACGGCGGCGCGGTGCGTGTGTCCGTACAGCGCGACGGTACAGCCGAGTTCGCGGGCGCGCGCGGCGAGCCTTCCAAGCCCCCATTTCACCCCGTATCGGTCCCCGTGGCAGCAGAGCATGCGCACGCCCTCCTCTTCGAGGACGATCTCGCTCTCGCCGCCCGAAAAATCGCAGTTCCCGCGGCAGACGTACGTCTTTTCGGGAAACTCGCGCTGCACGAGCTGCATGTCCGCCGCGCCGTCGCCGAGGTGCACGATGTAGTCGTTTTCGGCAAAGAGCGGGCGGAGCTTCTCCAAAGCGCTCCGCCTTCCGTGGGAATCCGAGAGAACGAGAAAGGTTTTCATAGCTGCTCCTCCAATGCGCGGAGCGCCCTCCCGCGGTGCGAGACGGCGTTTTTTTCCTCCTCGTCCGCTTCGGCGAACGTTTTCTTCAAGTCATAGCTGAAAAAGAGCGGATCGTAGCCGAAGCCGTTCGTCCCCCGCTCCTCATGCAGGATCTCGCCGTACGTCCTCCCCTCGGCGGTGAATACCCTGCCGTCCGCGAGCACGAGGGCGACCGCACAGCAGAAGTGCGCCGTACGGCTCTCGCAGCCCTCCAAATTTTGCAGGAGCAGGGCGCGGTTGTCTGCGTCCCCGCCCCCGGAGTAGCGCGCGCTGAAAACGCCGGGAGCCCCGCCCAAGGCGTCCACGCAAAGGCCGCTGTCATCGGCGATCGCGGACATGCCCGTGGCCTTTGCGACGGCGCGGGCCTTCAACAGGGCGTTTCCGAGGAAAGTGTTCTCCGTCTCCTCGACGCTTCCGGTAAACCCGGCTTCGCGCTCGGAGAGGATCTCGAATCCTGTGAGAATGCTGCGGATCTCCTTCAATTTGTGGAGATTTCCGGTCGCTGCAACGAGTTTCATACTTCCTCCAAGGGGACAAAACTGTGTTTTTTGAGGTTGAAAAGTCCCCGGTCCGTGAGTTTGAGTTCGGGAATGACCGCGAGGGAGAGGAACGCGAGGGTCATGAATGGCTCGTAGCACTCCTTCACGCCCATGCCTCTCGCCCTTTCGCGGAGCTCTCCCGTGCGGCGGATGACTTCGCCCGCGTCGGCGGCGCTCATGAGCCCCGCGATTTCGAGGGGAAAGACGCGCTCTTCGGCGTCCGAGACAAGCGCCATGCCCCCGCCCGCCTCGGTCAAAAGCGCCGCGACCCTGGACATGGCTGCGTCGTCGTCGCCGAGAATGACGAGATTGTGGCTGTCATGCGAGACGGTGATCCCGATGGCTCCTCCATGCAATCCGTACCCCTCCACGAGCCCCAGCCCGAGGTTGCCCGTGGCGCGGTGGCGCTCCACGACGGCGAGTTTCGTCAGGTCGGTCCCCTTCACCCGCAATTCTCCCTGCGGCGCATCGACGAACACCTCCTCCGTGTACAGGCTGTACGGTCTGATGCGTATGGCGCGGAATTTCCCGCCATGGCCGAAAATGCGGAAGTCCTCCGCCTTGACGGGGCGGACGTGCACCGTGCCGAGAACGCTCGCGGGCAGGTATCGTTCGGCGCAGGCGAAGAGCGGCTTGCCGTCCTCCGCCACGAGGACGCCGCGCTTGAACACGGCGGAAACGCGGAAGTCTTTGAGGTCGTCCACGAGTACCATGTCCGCGAAGTAGCGTGGAGCAAGCGCCCCAACGTCGCGGATCCCATAGCACTCCGCAACGTTGATCGTCGCCATGGCAATGGCATATTTTGCGGGGAGTCCGTCCGCAACGAGACGGCGGAGCGCGTCGTCGAGATGGCCGCATGCGGCCAGATCTTTTGCCGTTTTGTCGTCCGAGCACAGCAGGAAGCGGCGGAAGTTGAAGGCGTCGATCGCCTCCTTCGCGTCGGAGACATTGTTCACAGAAGAGCCACAGCGGATCTGCACATACAGCCCCCGCGCGACCTTCTCGCGGCACTCCTTCGGATCGAGCGATTCGTGATCGGTGAGGATGCCCGCGCAGCGGTATGCGTTGCATGCATCACCGAAAACGGCGGGGGCATGTCCGTCAATGGGCTTTCCGAAACGGTGCGCCGCCTCGATTTTTTTGAGAACTTCCTCCTCGCCCGAGAGCACGGCGGGGAAGTTCATCATCTCCCCGAGCCCGAAGAAGAGATCCCTGCCGAGTTCGTGCTCCGTCTCCCTTGCGTCCAGCGCGGCGCCGCTCGTCTCAAAGGAGGTCGCGGGCACGCAGGAGGGAAGTTGGAGGTACACGTCGAGCGGTTCAACCCCGCCCGCACGCAGGCGTGAAAAGGCCTCTTTGATATACTCGGCGCCCCCCACGCCGCACACATTGACGATCTCATGCGGGTCCGCGATGACCGCCGTCGTCCCGTGCGGCACTGCGGCCGAGGCCCATTCCTCGGGGGAGAGCATGGAGCTCTCGATATGGATATGCGCGTCCATGAGCCCGGGCAGCACGATCCTCCCCCTTGCGTCATAGACGGCCTTGCCCTCATAGCCTCTGCCGATCCCGACGATCCTGCCTTCCGCGACGGCGAGCTCCCCCTCTTCGAGTTCCCCCGTAAACACGTTGAAGATGCGGGCGTTTTTGAGCACCAGATCGCACGCCTCTCTCTTCATTGCACAGTCGATCAAGCGTTTCATACCGAGAGTATAACACAAAAGCCGCCTGATTTCAAGCGGCTTTTCCCATTTCGTCTGTGCGGCGCGTCATAATTTTTCCATGATGTCCTCTGCGACGTGCACGCCGCTCGCCGAGGCGTGGGAGAGGGAGTGCGTGATCCCGCTTCCGTCGCCGATGATATACAGCCCCTCGTAGCGGGATTGCAGCTTTTCATCCACCTCCACCTCCATGTTGTAGAACTTCACTTCCACGCCGTAGAGGAGCGTGTCGTCGTTCGCCGTCCCCGGAGCGACCTTGTCGAGCGCGTAGATCATCTCGATGATGCCGTCGAGGATGCGCTTGGGCAAAACAAGGCTCAGATCGCCCGGCGTCGCTTTGAGGGAAGGGGTGATGAAGGCCTCCTCGATCCTGCTCTGGGTGGAGCGCCGCCCGCGGATGAGATCGCCGAAGCGCTGCACGATGACGCCGCCGCCGAGCATGTTGCTCAGCCGTGCGATGGATTCGCCGTACCCGTTGGAATCCTTGAACGGCTCCGAAAAGTGCTTTGCGACGAGGAGCGCGAAGTTGGTATTCGCCGTGTGTTTGGAAGGATCCTCGTAGCTGTGACCGTTCACCGTGATGATGCCGTTGGTATTCTCGTTGACGACGATCCCCCGCGGGTTCATGCAGAAGGTGCGCACTTTGTCGCCGTACTTTTGCGTGCAATACACGATCTTGCTCTCGTACAGTTCATCCGTCAGATGCGCGAAAACTTCGGCGGGCAGTTCGACGCGCACGCCGATGTCCACGCGGTTGGATCTCGTCGGAATTGCGAGCTCCTTGCAGACATGTTCCATCCATTTGCTGCCGCTGCGCCCCACGGAGATGACGCAGTTGCGGCAGGTCCGCAGGCCGTCTGCGCACTTGATCTCGTACCCTCCCTCGACGGCGCGGAGGGACTCGACGGGGGTGTCGAAGTAAAAATCCACCTTGTCCTTCAAATCGAGATAGAGGTTTTGCAGCACGACATGGTTGATATCCGTGCCGAGATGGCGGACGGAAGCGTCGAGCAGGTGCAGGTCGTGGCGGATGCACTCCTTTTTCAGCGCCGTCCCGGCGGTGGAGTAGAGCTTGGTCCCCTGTCCGCCGTAGCGCATGTTGATCTCGTCCACATAGCGCATGAGTTCGAGGGCCCGCTTCTTGCCGATGTGCTCGTGAAGGGTCCCGCCGAAATCGTTGGTAATGTTGTATTTGCCGTCCGAAAAGGCGCCCGCGCCGCCGAATCCGCTCATGATGGAGCATGTCTTGCAGCCGATGCAGCTCTTGACCTTCTCCCCGTCGATGGGGCACTTGCGCCGTTCGAGCGCATGGCCCGCCTCGAATACGGCCACGTTCAGCTCGGGCCTCTTGTGCGCGATCTCGTAAGCGGTAAAGATGCCTCCGGGGCCCGCGCCCACGATGATGACGTCGTAGTCTTTCATGATGTTCTCCGTTGCGTTTCTCCAAAGAGAATATAGCACAAAACCCGCGCGATTTCAAGCCTTTTCGGAAGAATTCCTCGTTTTTCCCGCGAAGATGTCCCGCAAAGGACGGCCTTCCGCGGCCGCGCGCGCCCCGTTCGGTCAGCGGGAGAGCTTGGCGCGCATGCGCATGGAGTTGAGCACGGCCAGCAGCATCACGCCCACATCCCCGAACACGGCCGCCCAGAGCGGGATCAGCCCGAAGAGGGAGAGCGCCATGAGCGCGACTTTGATCGCGATCGAGCCGACGATGTTCTCAAAGACGATCTTGCGCGTCTTTTTCGCGCCCCGCACCGCGAGAGGCAGCGCGCTCAGATCGCTGTCGGCGAGGACGAAATCGCTTGCCTCGATGGCGGCGTCCGACGCGAGCCCGCCCATCGCCACCGAGACGTCGGAGGCGGCCATGACGGGCGTATCGTTGATGCCGTCGCCCACATATAGGAGCGCGCCCTCCCCTTTGAGCGCCTCCGCGCAGACGGGCTTCTCCTCGGGCAGAAGATCCGCGCGGATCTCGTCTACGGGAAGCCCCGCCAGAGCGGCGCGGGCACGGGGTTCGCTGTCCCCCGTCAGCACGGCGATTTTCCGAACGCCCGCACGTTTGAGCGCGGAGAGCGCGTCCCCCGCCTCCTGCCGCACGCGGTCCACGATCTCGACATGGCCGAGGAGGACCCCCTCTTCGGCGACGTAGACGGTGAGGTTCGCCGTCTCCACGGGGCTCGCCGCAACGCCGTACGTCTGCATGAGCCTGAGGCTCCCCACGAGGACGCGCTTCCCCGCGACCGTGCACAGGATACCCATGCCCGCAATCTCCTCACACATTTCCGCATCGGGGGCACCCATGTCCGCGAATGCCGCCGCAAGCGGATGCGAAGAGCCCTTTTCGGCCGCGGCAGCCAGTTCAAGGACATGGTCCCCTCCTTTCACGTCTGCAATGGAAAATTTGCCCTCCGTCAGCGTGCCCGTCTTGTCGAAGGCGGCGACCTTCGTCTTGGCGAGAAGATCGAGCCCCACGGCGCCCTTGGCGAGCACGCCGCAGCGCGCGAGCGTGCCGACGCCCGAAAAGTAGGTGAGCGGGACGGAGATGATGAGCGCGCAGGGGCAGGAGATGACGAGGAAATTGAGCGCGCGGCCGATCCACTCCGCAAAGCGGTAGCCGTCCCAGAGCGGCGGCAAAACGGCGATGAGCAGGGCCGCCAGAACAACGACGGGCGTGTAGATGCGCGCAAACTTCGTGATAAATTTTTCGGGTTTCGCCTTCTTTTCCGAGGCGTTTTCCACCATTTCGAGGATCTTTGCCACCGCACTCTGGGCGGCGGGGCGCACGACTTCCGCCTTGACGACGCCGCCCTCGTTCACGCACCCCGCGAGCACTTCGTCCCCGACAGCCGCCTCCCGGTAATACGCCTCGCCCGTGAGCGACTTCGTATCGAAGGAAGTCGTCCCCTCGACGAGCCTGCAATCCGCGGGGACGCGATCTCCCCTGCGGAGGAGAATGACGTCGCCCGCACTTAGCTCCTCGGGATCGACCTCGCGCTGTGCGCCGTCCGAGACGAGGATGGCCGTGTCGCTCTGCAACGACATGAGTTTGGCGATCGCCCCGCGCGAGGATCCGACGGCGATCCCCTGCAAAAGTTCTCCGATCTGGTAGAGGATCATGACGGCCGCGCCCTCCATGCTCTCCCCGATCGCGAACGCGCCGACGGCGGCGACCGTCATCAGCAGGTTTTCATCGAGCAGAACGGAGAGATGAAACCCGCCCTTGAAGATGCGCGGGAAGTTGCCGATCACCGTCCATACGACAGACCACCCCGCGGCGAGAGCAGCTCCGAGGAAGAGCCCGAAGCTCACCCACGGCTCCAAGTTGAGGATCCGAAGGACGAGCGCGGGAACGAAGAGCAGGACGGAGACGGCAATGGAGATGACCTCTTTCAGGTGCAGATCCCTCTTGACGGGCGCGTTTGCGTCCACGATCTCCACCTCCTCGAAGCGCGAGATGAGGCGGATGGCGCTTTGAAGCGCTTCCTCTTTCGCATAGTCGAGCGAGACGCGCTGGTTGATGAAATCGGCATGCGCGTTCTCAATGCCGTCCAAGCAGTTGAGCTCCTCCGAGAGCTCCAACGCGCAGTTGGCGCAGTCGAGATTTTTGATTCGTATCACTTTGTGCATGGAAACTCCTTTTCCGTGAGCGGACTTCGCTCACAGCTTGCATTTCAAATGGGTGCAGGCGAGTTCGAGGACGGCGACAACGTGCTCGTCCGCAAGGGAATAGAGGATGTTCTGCCCCTCGCGGCGCGTCTTGACGATCCCGCCCGCGCGCAGGATGCGCAGCTGGTGAGAGACCGCGCTCTGCGTGCTGCCCACCGCCGCGACGATGTGATAGACGCACATCTCCCCGTGGCGGAGCGCAAAGAGGATTTTGAGGCGGGAAGGCTCCGAGATCGCCTTGAAACTCGCCGCAACTTTTTCCACCTCCTCCTCCGAAGGCATGTTCTCCGCCGCCCGCTTTGCCGCAGACGCGTGTTCGCTTTCATGATCGCACTGCATGAGGGTTCCTCCTATATCAATATATGAATAACTGTTCATATATTACCACAAACAAAAAACGCTGTCAAGCGTTTTTGCATTTTTTTTGGAAAAATTTCGGCGGCTACCTCGGATTCGTGCTCCGCTGAGAGACGAACTTCTTCCCGTTCAGGTACGCGAGTTCGCCGCGGCTGTCGAGCGTCAATTCCTTGGCGAGAAGGCGCTGGCGCGTCGCGTGAAGGCGCTTGTTCATGGCGCTGTCGCCGTACTTCTCGTCGCCCACTACGGGGTGCCCGCAAGAGGCAAGGTGCGCGCGGATCTGATGCGTCTTTCCCGTATGCAGGGTGATCCGCAAAAGGCTGGTCTCCCCGCGCTCTTCGAGGACTTCATACTCGGTAACAATAGGAACGCCCCCGCGCGCGTGCGATGCGACCCTGACGCGGGAATTTGCCCCGTCCTTTTGGAGAAAACCTTTAAGGATCTCGTGCCGCTTGGGCATTGTGCCGAATACGAGCGCTTCGTAAATTTTTCGAACGCGACGCTCCCTGAAACAGCAAATCAGCTCCTCACTCGCGGACATGGTACGGCCGAAGATCATCAGGCCTTCGGTGTTGCGGTCTAAACGGTGGATAAAATACACCTCGCCGAACGTGCGGGAAAGCTCTGCAAAGACCGCCTCCGAATTGACGCCGCTCTCCTTATCCGTGACGATCACATTTGCGTCCTCATAGACGATGCGAAACGCCTCCCTCGCCTCCTGCGCGGGCGTCATGTAGTAGCACACCTCGTCTCCCCGATCCAAGGGGCAGTTCTCCCCCACCCTTCGGCCGTTGACGCGGATCTCCCTCTGTTTGAGCAGCGTGCGGAAGCACATCGAGGCCTGCGCGCAGGTCGCGTCTGTGAAATCTTTGAGAGAGTTTGGTTGTCCGACGACGAATTTTTTCACGGTTTTTCCCCACAAGGAAGATCGCGGCAAGCAGGGCGGCGGCAAGGCCGACGTAGAGCGCCCCGCCCGTCAGACAGAAGTAGACGGCGTAGCAGAGCAGGAGAGCGGAGACCGTCTGCCCGAGGGCGTACAGAGCGGCGCGCTTCCAGCCGAGTTCACGTGCCGAAGCGGAGATCGCGGAGACGCAGGGCGAGCAGGCGAGGATAAAGACGGCGAAAGAGAACGCGCTCGCACCCGCGTACGGGAACGTGCCGTACAGCAGCGCGATCGCTCCCGCAACGTTCTCCTTTGCGATCAGCCCGGAGAGAGCGGCATACGCGATGCGCCAATCGTGCATGCCGATGGGCGCAAACATCCATTTGAGCGCACCGCAGATGCGGGCGAGCATGCTGTCCTCCACCGCGCAGAGCGCAAAGGTAAAATCGAAGGAGGAGAGCAGCCACGACGCCAAAAAGAAGGCGAGGATGACCGTACCCACCTTTATTATAAACTGTTTTATCTGAAAGAGCAAGGATTTGAGCAGGAAAATCGGGCGCGGGACCTGTAACGGCGCAAGTTCCATCACGAAGGAGGGCATCCGTTCCCTTAAAAGAAGCGCGGCGATCACGGAGAGCCCCACGCCCAACGCGTAGAGGAGCAGGACCGCGAGGAAGGGATTCTGAAAGAAGGAAGCGGAGAGCGCGAGATAGACGGGCAGCTTGGCGCTGCACGAGATATACGGGAGACAGAGGATGACCCGTCTCTGCATCCTCTTGTCGTCGAGGCCGCGCGTCGTGAGGATGGCGGCGGCCGTACACCCGAACCCCATGAGCAGGGAAAAGACGGCCCGCCCCGAGAGGCCGACCTTGGAAAAGAAACCGTCCGTGAGAACGGCGAGGCGGGAGAGCAGGCCGCTCTCTTCGAGCAGTACGAGAAAGAGATGCAGGAGCGCGATCTGCGGGAGGAAGGAGAGCACGCTCGAAAGGCTTTTGAGGATCCCGTCCTGCACGAGGCTGCGCACGACGGGAGAGGATATGCCCGCGGCGATCCCGCCGAGATATTCCGAGAACAGCCATTCCACGCCCGATTTCATGAGATCCCCGGGCATGCCCCCCGCAAACGTCAGAAAGAAGGCCGCAACGAGCAGCAGGAAAAAGAACGCGATCCCCCATCCGCTCAGCAGGAACCGGTCCGCCTTGGAGAGCCCTTCCCGCACGGGATGGAAGAGATCGGAGATGTCGGCGGAGGGAACGGCCGCCGCGGGCGCTCCGAGCGCGCGGGCAAGCGACTGTTTGAGCCCCCTCTCTTCGGCGGATAACACGGGGATCCCGAGGCGTGCGGAGAGCGCGGCGGCGTTCAGCTTTCCTCCCGCCCGCTCGAAGAGTTTGCGCTTGGTGAGGACGAGCGCCGCCCGCCGTTTCCCCTTGGTCAGCTCCGCCATGAGGGGCAGAAAGCGCTCCACCGTGGCGTATTCGGAGACAAAGAGCAGGAAGTCCCCGCCGTGCTCGGCGACGTAGCGGCAGGCGAATTTCTCCTCCATGCTCCGCCCTTCCGCGGTGTAGATGCCGGGAAGATCGACGAACGCGACCTCCTTCCCCGCGAGCGTCGCGTGCCCCTCGCGCGCGTCCACCGTGACGCCGTGCCAATTCCCAACGCGGGCATGCCCCCCTGTAAGGCGGTTGAAGAGGGTGCTCTTCCCCGCATTCGGGTTGCCGACGAGAAGGACCCTCACGTCCGCCACACGCGCACACCCTGCGCCGTCTCGCGGTCCATGGCGATCTTCCCGCTCCCCGCCTGTACGATCCACACCCGACGGAATGGGGAGACTTTGAGCACGAGCAGTTTGGCGCCCGCATGGATCTGCAAGGAAAGCAGGCGTTCGCGGAGCTCGCGTTCCAGCTCTACTTTGAGGACGACCGCCCGTTCCCCGCGCTTTAAGTCCGAGATGTTCATATCAATAAAAAATGCGGACCCGACCGTGAATATGCCGGATCCGCCCGAAAATTCCCCTTTCTCCCGCTTGGGCGGGAGAGGCGTTTACCCCTCGCGGACCACGCGGTTCCCGCGCAGTTTGAGCGCGCCGTTCGTGATGATGGGCGAAATGATGAGCCAGATCGCCGCCAGCGTGATGAGCGAATAAATGATGATCGAACCGACCGCTCTGGGGCCCATGAAGATCGCCGAGACGAGGTTGAAGTTGAAGATCCCGAAGAGCCCCCAATTCAGGGCGCCGAGCAGGACCAAGACGTAAGAGATCAGATTTGCAATGACCATTGTAATTCCTCCTATCGGCAGATTGTGCAAAGGGCGAAAGGTTATACATAGTGCAAAGAAAGCGGGCCGATCCCCACGAAAAAAGCTCCCCGCTAGGGGGAGCTTATAAGGCGTTCAAATCATTCTTTTCTGTTCTTCTTGCCTTTGAGCTTGGAGAGATCGACCTCTTCCACGCCCTTTTCGGAGGGCTTGATGACGAAGAGCAGGATGACGGCGATGAGCAGGACCGCGGCGATGGAGAAGAAGATGATCGCGAGGCGGTTGTTCTGCAACCACTTGCTCTGCCCGGGGATGGTATCCAGCGGGTTGGTGATGTTGATGACCGTCCATGCCTCTTCTTTGAGATTCTTGATCTTGCCGTCGCTGACCACGACCTTGACGAGATAGAACCCGCTCTTCTGGGGACGGAAACTCAACTTCGAATCAGGATCCCACTCATAATCGTTGAACGTCAAATCCCATTCTTCATCGTCCTCGGAGACCTCGTCGTTGTAGGGCTCGATCTCGGTGAGCGCCTCCCACTCCTCGAACTTGGGGATATAGTCGTCGAGCTCGTCGAAGAGCTTGCCGTATTCGGGGACCCCGCCCTCGGGCGCCTTGTCGGTGTCGAGATAGTACAGGGTGTATTCCTTCGTGTATCCTTCGAGCGCAACGATGTCGAAATCGCTGATGGTGTAGGTCTGGTCGCGGAAGCCGTCCGTCGGCTTCTTCACGTCCTCGATGGAGGGGCCGTCGTAACGGATGGTGAACGTGAATTCGGGGATCCCCTCGATCTTCCAGACGTTGGAGGAGGTCACCTTGACGGGAAGGTCGCCGTTTTCCTCATAGTACTCCATGGCGTTCCCGGCTGCGTCCTGCGCGACGATGCGCATCTTGTAGTCGCCATCTTGATCCACTTCGATGCGGAGGTTGTTGTATTTGAGGGAAGTCGCGCTCGAAGCGGTGGCGCCGACCGCCGCCTGCGGCTTTTGATAGTAGATGCTGAAACTGAGGTTGCGGTAGTCCGCATACTTGCTGGTGATCAGGTTGCGGAGCGAGGGAAGATACAGATACGCCCCGTCGCCCGCGCTGACGGCGCTTGCCGCCTCGGTGAGAGCATCCTGATAGGCGCCCAGAACTTCGTTGTAATGTTCTTCGCCATCCGTCGGGACATTGGTCTTGGTGGCCTCATCCGCGGTCAGAATGGTAAAGACGGGGCCCTTCGCTTCGAGATCTGCCACGAGGTAGTCATAGGCATTTTCGCCCTCGCCCAGCTTCTCCACGACGGTAACGTCGGGATCCTTGGCCGCATACCAAGAGAGATAGGCATAGGTATCGTCGAACGTCTGGTCTTTCAGGAGGAAGCGGATGGAGAGATGGGTGACCTCGCTCTCGCTGCCGTCGTTCGGGGGCGTGATATAGTCGTTTGCGGCGAGCTTCTTGTAGTTGTGCGCCTCATCCTCCGCAACGTCCTTGCGGTTGGGCTTCACATAGCCGACGCCCTCTTCCTCATTCGCGAAATAGTAGCTGCGTTCCACCTGAACGGAGTCGCGGATGACGTCGATCGCCTGATAGGAGGGGCTGAACTGCTTGCCGAGGCGGAGCGAATAGAGCGCCTCGTTGAGCACGAGGACGGGACGCGCGTCGTCCTCCACCCGCCCGCTCTCGTTGACTTTGAGGGACTGCCCGTTCAAGTCGTGCAGGAGCACTTCCTGCTTTACGTCGCTCGCGGGATCGGATGCGGGCAGATCGGGAAGATCGGCCTCGAACGTGATGGGCGTGGAGGGCACGGTGGCGCTGGCGCTGTAATATTGCAGGAAGTAGCCGCCGATGTTGGTGAACTTCCCGACAAGGACGGGATCCGCCTCGCCGCTTGCGAGGTAGACGTTGAACTCGCCGATCCCGCAATCCGCGTCGTCGATGCTGAGGGTGAACACGGCGGTCTTGTCCGCAAGCGGCTTTTTTTCCGCTTTAAGGCCTTCGCGATCGTAGGAATCGTGCACCGCGACCGCGAAACCGTCCTCCTCACTGTTCGTAAAGACGAGAGCGTTCGTCGTCTTGCCGTCCTTGGTGATGTTCTCCTCCGCACTGTCGAAGGAGATCGTGAGCGTCGTGAAGCGGACTTCGGGGAAAGAGAAGCTCATGTGGAAGAACTTCGCAACGCCGGGATCGACAAGCCCTTCCGCCGTCTCTGCGGCCGCAGCGGCCTCTCCGCCCTCTTCTTCCTCCTCTGCGGGAAGCGAGGACTCAAACCATTTGAGCGCAAGATTGCGGTGGAAGTGCGCCTTCCCGCCGTCCGCAAGGTTGAGGCGGACATAGTACGTCTCGTTCTCGTCCGCACCCTGGCTCGGCCTGTTCGTGTCTACGGTGCCGCCTGTGCCCGCCCAAAAGACGGAAGTGGGGGCAACCGCCGCCGCGTCGGCGGAAACGCCGGCGGGCAAAAAGCCGATCGCAAGGCTCAGAGAGAGTGCAAACAGCAAGATGAGGGAGACGATTGTAATCAAACGAAGCTTTATTTTACTCATGTGCTCGCTCCAATCGGGCCGTGACCCGAATTTTATCGTTTTGATATCTGTTTTATTTTACACGTTTTTTTCCCTTCCGTCAAGCGGTAATGCTTGATTTCGGAAGATTTTTCAAATTTCACGCGATTTTTACCTTTATGGACGTGCCCGCGCCCGCGCCTATTGCGGCTTGACCGCCCGCGCGACGTCGAACAGCTTCCACGGCGTCTCCTCCTTGGGCGGCTCCGCCATGAAGCGCATGCGCTCTTTGAGAATGGGGTGGGTGAAGGAGAGCGAATAGGCCCACAGCGCAAGTTTGCCCTTCTGCGCGCGCTCCCCGCCGTAGCGCATGTCCCCGTACACGGGGTGCGCGATGCCCGCCGTCTGCACGCGGATCTGGTGGCTCCTGCCCGTGTGCAGTTCGATCTCGGCGAGGGCAAGCCCCCGCTGTTCTTCGAGGATCCGATAGTCAAGCACGGCGAGCTTTGCGCCGTCCGTGCCGGGCGTGGAGAGGTACACCGTGTTGTTGACGGGGTTCTTTTTCAGCCAATTCGTGAGCCGCCCCTCCTTCTCGTGGGGCGCGCCGTTGAGCACGGCGAGATACTTCTTGCTGAAATCCCCCTGCCGCATCTGTTCGGAGAGCCGCGCCGCCGCCTTGCTCGTCTTGGCGAACACCATCACGCCGCCCGTGGGGCGGTCCAGCCGGTGCACGAGGCCGAGAAAGACGTTGCCCTTCTTGCCGTACTTCACGCGAAGATATTCTTTGAGAAGATCGAGAAGATTTTCGTCCCCGCTCTCGTCGGGGCAGGACGCAAGGTTCTGCTCCTTCAATACGACGAGGAGATGGTTGTCCTCGAAGAGGACGGTGGGTTCAAAGGGTTCGCTCATGAATGTAAATACCTCCGGCGCCGCAGGGAAGCGGGATGCCCTCCTCCGTGGGAAGGCCCACCTCGTACGATTCGATCGTGCCCTTGCGCCCTTTGAGGCACAGGGTGAGAAGATTGGAGAGCACGGCGGGTTGCAGGCCCGTCGTGTAGCTGTTGATGAGGAAGAAGAGCGGATCGTCCGAGAGAAGCTGCGCGCAGAGGGAGACAAAGGGGTAGATCTCCGTCTCGATCTTCCACATTTCCCCGCCGGGGCCACGGCCGTAGGAGGGCGGGTCCATGACGATCGCGTCGTAGCGGTTGCCCCGCCTCAACTCGCGGAGGACGAACTTTTTGCAGTCGTCCACGAGATAGCGGATGCCGCCCGAGATCCCCGAAAGCCGCGCGTTTTTTCCCGCGCGCTCAACCATGCCCTTGGCGGCGTCCACATGCACGACCTCCGCCCCCGCCTTCGCCAGAGCGACCGTCGCGCCGCCCGTATAGGCGAAGAGGTTGAGGACTTTCACGGGACGGCCCGCATTGCGGACGAGCGCGCCCATCCTCTCCCAGTTGACGGCCTGCTCGGGGAAGAGGCCCGTGTGCTTGAACCCCATGGGCCGGACGCGGAAAGTCAGGTCCTTGTAGGAGATCTTCCAGCTCTCGGGGAGGGGCTTTCTGTACTCCCAGCTCCCGCCCCCCTTTTCGCTGCGGCGGTACACGGCGGCGAGATCCTTGCGGGCGAAGAGATCGGTCTGCGCCCCCCAGATGACCTGCGGATCGGGCCTGAGCAGGACGATCTCGCCCCAACGTTCGAGTTTATACCCGTCTCCCGTCGCTATGACGCTGTAATCCTTCCATTCGTCCGCCAAACGTATCATGTAGCTATTATAAAGGTTTGCGCGCGGATTGTAAAGTAAAACCGCGCGCAATTCCGAAATTTTCCGGGGAAACCCTCCGCTTCCCTATTTTGCGTTGCCCTTTCCCTGCCTTCTGAACACCAAAACGGTGAAGCTGTGCGGCGGGAGCGCCGCCGTGCGCGGCGCCGTGGGAGCGATCTCCCTCGGCACGATGCGATCGGGCGCCTCAGGCGTGTTCGCGGCGTCGAGCGGCGCATCCATGCAGATGACGCGGGTGAGCTCTCCGAAGTCGAAGTCCCCCTCCGCCTCGGCCGCGATCTCCGCGCCGCCGGAATTGATGATGCGCACGAAAGTGAACCCCTCGCGCGAGGAGGCGGAAACGCGAACGCTCTCGTCGTCCGCAGAGGCATTCAAGACGAAGTCTCCCGCGGATTGACGGCATAGCTTTTGGACATGGTACTGCCCGGAAGCGTAGGCGTGCGCCGCGTCAAAGGAGACGAGGGCGGGCAGACGCTGTGTGCGCCCCAGCCGCGCAAAGAGGGCCGCGTCCGCAGGAGACGGGTAGAGATCCGCGCCCTGCCCGCATTCTGTGAGGCGGACGGCCTCCCCGAGCGCATGGGCCCATGCGTCCGCCTGCGGGTCGGAAGCGCGCTCCGCGGGAGCGCGGAACGGGATGAGTTCGACGGAGGCGTCCCTTTCGCGGATCTCCCCCGCAAACCGCACGAAGCGCGCAGCGCGGGCGTCGTCGGTCGGGACGGCGATCGCTTTGAGCCCGAAGGCCGCGGGGTGCCCCAGCTCGGCGCGGATCTTCCCCCACATGGTGTCCGTGCCGCTGTTCGCAAATTCGATCAGATCGAGCGCGTCCTGCACATAGGGCTCCAAGTCCTCTTCGAGGTCTTTTGAGCCACCCATGCCCAAGACAGGCACGGCAGTTGCGCCGAGATACTCCGACAGGCGGAAGCATTCGAAGAACCCGATGCGCAGCGTCTGCCCGTCATGCGGATCGCCCCCTCGGAGCGCGTAGACGTTCCACCGATACGGCCTGCGCAGGGGCTCCCCCACCGAATCCTTCCAGCGGAAGCGGTTTTCCGCGCTGTCTGCGGCCGCCGCCCCCGGGAAGTACAGAACGTCCGGTTTGAGCTCGGTGAGCATCGACGCGAGGTCGCGGCGGAAGTACCCCAAAATCGCGTCCTCGGGCGTCACGGAGAAGCAATCGGCGTGTACCATGCCCGCCTTCGCGAGCGTAAAATGAAATTCCGCGCCCGAAACGTCCGCCTTGCTCTTGCACTTGAAGGAGTAGCGGCGCCACTTGCCGTCCGGCTTGACTTTCACCTTGCCCTCGATGGCCGCGTTCTCTCCGTACAGCCCCGCATAGGCCGCACCGCGGTAGTCATACGAGCGCAGAAAGAAGGAGATCCTGTACTCCGTGCCCCGTTTGAGGGAGACGCCTCCGAACGCGCGGTTGCAGATCCCCGCGCCGTCCTCTGCGGCGACGACGCGCAGATAGTGCGGGTTCTCCGCATGCAGGGGGCGGTCCGTTTTGACCTTTATCGCCGCGGCCGCCGCGTCCGGGAAGGGCACCCACGCGTATCCGTCCGGGGGCAAGACGACGCATCTTCCGTTCTCCGCGCGCACCTCCCGCCCCTCGAAGGCGGGATTCTCCAACAGCTCGGCGCAGAGGCCGCCGTCTATGGCGCAGTTCACGTCCTCCAAAACGACACCCGTCCCCCGCTTCGGGGAGGGCTGCCTTCCGTTTTCCGAAATAAAAATTTTCATCGTCGATCCTCCGTTTTCCGTCCATGGTCCGCCTCTCCGGCGGGAGCGGACGAAACTCATTCAGACGAAACTCAATCAATGGAATGCGCGATATAGGTGATGTGGTCCGCGGCGCGTTCGAGATTGCCGACGAGGTTGATGAACACGCCCGAATTCTGCGGCTGGCACTTGCCCTCGTTGAGGCGCTTGATGTGCCGCTCGACGAGCGTCTTTCTGTCGGCGTCGATCTCGTCCTCGTAGGCGTCCACGGCCGCAAGAGAGGACTTATCCCGTTCGAGAAACGCTTTCAGCGCGGCGGCGTACAGCTTCCCGATGCGGGCATACATCCCCTTGATCATCCCGATAAATTCGTCGGAGAACACGAGCGCGTCCTCCACATAGTGATAGGTATACTTCGTCACGTTGTCGGCGAGCTCCGCGATCCTCATGATGTCGTTGAGCACATAGTGCAGGGTGGAGACCGTCTTTTCCTCCTCCAAGGAGAGGGAGGAGCCCGAAAGTTTTACGAGATAGGAGACGCCGCGCTTGTTCGCCTCCGCAAGTTCGCCGATCATGGCGCGGATGCGCTCGTTTGCGGATTCGTCCTTGGCGAGGAAGGCGGCAAAGGAGGCGTCCAGCGTGTCCATGGAAAAGGCGAACACTTTGCCCGTCTCCTGATAGAGATATTCGAGGGCGACGGTCGGGCTGCGCATGAGGCGGTCGTCGAGATCCTCGAAGAGCGCGCTCGCCGCGGCGGCCGTCCCCTTCTCGGGCACGAGCCGCTCCGCGATCCACACGAACACCTTGACAAAGGGCAGAAAGAGCAGCGTATTGACGACGTTGAAGAGCGTGTGGAAGAAGGCGATCTGCATCCCCGGGGCCATGTCGAGCTCCCCGAGCTTCATGGAGCCCGCGGGGATCACGCCCGCGAGCACGGTATCGGCAAAGTCCCTCCACAGGACGAGGACGATCATGAAGATGACCGCGCCGAAGAGGTTGAACAGGAAGTGGATGAGCGCGGCGCGCTTGGCGTTGCGGGAGGCCCCGAGCGAAGAGATGAGCGCCGTGACGCAGGTGCCGATATTCGAGCCGATGATGATATAGAGCGCGGAGTTCCCGCCGCTCCCGATGACGAGCCCCGCCGAGACCATGGTGAGGATGATGGCGTTGACCGCCGTAGACGACTGCACGAGCGCCGTCACCGCAATGCCGATGAGCAGGAGCAGCACGGGATTTTTAATGACTTGGAGCACCCCTTTGACGGCCTCGTATTCGGGGGTGCCCTTCCCGAACGTGAGCGCACCCGACATGAATTTGAGTCCGACGAAGATCAGCCCGAACGCAGCGATGATGTTGCCGACGGTGACGACCTTTTCCCGCTTGGAGAACATCGTCATGAGCACGCCGACCGCCGCGAGGCAGACAAAGACGATCGTGAGGTCGGACCCGCCGAGCGCGATGACCCATGCGTTGAGCGTGGTCCCGATGTTCGCGCCCATGATGATGGCGGTCGCCTGAAAGAGCGTCATGATGCCCGCGTTGACGAGGCCGACGACCATGACGGTGGTGAATGCGGAACTCTGCCCGAGCACGGTGACGGCCGCCCCGATCCCGACGCCCGCAAAACGGCTCTTGGCCGTCCTGTTGAGCATCGTCTGCAACTTGCCGTGGGCGAGTTTCGTCATGTTTTCGGAGAGCATCCGCATGCCGACGAGGAAGGCGCCCATGCCCCCGAAGATCTGCAAGATGATTTTAACGATATCCCATGCGCTCATACGGTTCTTCCAACTTCATGTTCCATTATATCCCTGTCTGCGGACGGCCATGCGTATTCCGTAAAAACGGAGCGGCAAACGGCCCGATCTATTCCTCGTACTCCCTGTACTTCATGGCAAAGACTTCGACGGCTTCCCACTTGACGTTTTTGAGAGGCCGCCCGCGCGTGTTCGTCGCGTCGATGGGCACATCTTCGGTCGGGATCTCGACCATGGTACCCTCGTTTGTCGTCACGGCCAGCATATACGGCGCGGTGACGTACTCCGCGAAGATCACCTTTTCGCCCTTTAAGGAGGCGATCTGAACGCCCTTTCTGTAACGGGGAAGGGTGTCTACCTGCGCCGCGATGACGCGCTTCCACCTGCCGCCGGAGATCGCCACGACGATCTCCCCCTCCCCGTCGATCTGCGAGGCGAAGAGGACCTCGTCGCCCTCGTTCAGGTTCATGCCCTTTACGCCGCCCGCCACGCGGCCCTGTTCGGGGATGTCGTCCTTGCGTGCGTTGAGGCACATGCCGCCCCGCGTGACGAAGAACACGGTAACACCCTCCTCCGCCGAATCGATCTGCACTTCGAGGAGGCTGTCGCCCTCGTTGAGGCGGATGGCGGTAAAGCTCGACTTGGAGAGATTGTATTCGCTGCGCGGCGTCTTTTTGAGCATCCCGCGCTTCGTGACGAAGAGCAAATTCCCCTCCGGGAAGGCCTTCAAAACGGACACGGGCCGCTCGCCCTTTTCGGCGTCCTCGAAGAGGTCGGAGAGGGCGTATCCGCTCTCGCCGAACTTCTTCATGCAATCCATGCCAAAGATGCGGTAGCAATTTCCGCGGTCCGAGAAGATGAGGACGAGCTCATCCGACATCACTCTTGCGCTCCGCACGACGACGGCGCTCTTTTTGGAATTGGCGGAGATCGTCTTGTTGGAGGAGAGGTAGTTCTTCTCGTTCACGCACTTGATCTTGCCGTCCGCCGTGATGACCATGAGGCAGGGAACGCCGGGCTCGCGAATGTCGTTGCGCTCGGGATCCGCCTCCTCCTCCGTCTGCACGAAGGTGGATCTGCGAGGCGTCTTGTACTTCTTTTTGATTTCGAGAAGCTCCTCTTTGACGACATTCAGCTGCATCCGCTGGGAGTTGACGATCGCGGTGAGCTTTTCGATGAGGATTTTGAGCGCTTTGAGCTCCTCTTCGAGCTTGAACACTTCCAGCTTGGTCAGGCGGGCGAGGCGCAGATCGAGGATCGCCTGCGCCTGCCGCTCGGAAAGCTCGAACCGCGCGCACAGTTTTTCCCTCGCGTCCGACGTGGACTCCGCCTGCTTGATGATGCGGATCACCTCGTCGATATTGCGCACCGCGATGATGAGTCCTTCGAGGATATGGCAGCGCTCCTTGGCCTGCGCAAGATCGAATTTGGTGCGGCGGAGCACGACGTCCCGCTGGTAATCCACATAGTATTTGATGATGTCGAGGAGGCCGAGCTGGACGGGTTTGCCCTTTGCGATGGCCACCATGTTCATGCCGAACGTGACTTCGAGGTCGGTGTATTTATAGAGCGCTTTGAGGAGGGCGGGGATATCGGTATCCCCCTTGACCTCCACGACGGCGCGCATGCCCACGCGGTCGGATTCGTCCGTCACGCGGACCACGCCCGCAAGCTGCTCCTTCTTCTCCTCCCGCAGTTCCGCGATCTTGCGCAGAAGAGCGGACTTGTTGACCTGATAGGGAAGCTCGTAGATGATGATGTTCTTCCGGTCGGCGTCACCGGGCTCCACGCGGATCTTCGCGCGCAGCGTAATTCGCCCTCTGCCCGTCTGGTACGCCTGCATGAGCTCGCCCGCAATGATATATCCCCCCGTCGGAAAGTCGGGCGCGGGGATGTGCTTCATCATGGAGACGAGATCGATCCTCGGGTTGTCGATATAGGCCACCACGCCGTCGATCGCCTCGGCAAGGTTATGCGGCGGGATGTTGGTCGCGAGCCCGACGGCGATGCCCGACGCGCCGTTGACGAGCAGGTTGGGGAAGCGCCCGGGCAGCATGTCCGGCTCTTTGAGGGAATCGTCGAAGTTGAGGGAGAAGGGAACGGTATTCTTGTCGATGTCGCGCAGAAGTTCCAGCGCGAGGGGTTCGAGGCGCGCCTCGGTATAGCGCATGGCGGCCGCGGGGTCGCCGTCCACCGAGCCGAAATTCCCGTGCCCGTTGACGAGGGTGCGCCCCATGTTGAAGTCCTGCGCCATGCGGACCATGGCGTCGTACACCGAGGAATCGCCGTGCGGATGGTACTTGCCCATACAGTCGCCGACGATGCGCGCGGATTTCTTGTGCGGCTTATCCGGCGTGAGCCCCATCTCGGACATGGTATAGAGTATTCGCCTCTGAACGGGTTTCAGCCCGTCCTCCACGCGCGGCAGAGCGCGGTCGAGAATGACGAACTCCGCATAGGGCAGCATGGAGGCGGGGAGCACTTCTTCGAGGGGAGTTACGAACAGTTGGCCCTGCGGCTCTGCGGGCGGCGTATCAGTCTTCTTCATCGTTCGTCTCCTTCTTGAATTTTACGCGCTCCATGAATGCGTCCTGCTTGTTGAAGTTCGCGTTGCGGTTGAGGAATTCCTTGCGCCCCTCCACCTTGTCGCCCATGAGCGTGGTGATCATATCCTCGGCAGCGACGGCGTCCTCCAACGTGACCTGCGTGAGGTTGCGCCGCGCGGGATCCATCGTCGTAGACCAGAGCTGTTCCGCGCTCATCTCGCCCAGCCCCTTGTAGCGCTGGATGAGGTATCCCCTCCCCACTTTCTCGATCTTCTTCTGCAATTCCGCGTCGTCATAGGCGTATTCCTCGATGCTCGTGTTCTGCTTATAGACCTTGTACAGGGGGGGCATGCCTATGTATACATGCCCCGCAGAGACGAGCGGGCGCATATAGCGGAAGAAGAACGTGAGGAGGATGCAGCGGATATGGAACCCGTCCTGATCGGCATCCGAGAGGATGATGACTTTATGATAGTTGAGCTTGTCCGGGTTGAAATCGTTGCCGATCCCGGCGCCGAGCGCAGAAATGATGGTGCGGATCTCCTCGTTGGCGAGCACCTGATCGAGGCGCTTCTTCTCCACGTTGAGCGGCTTGCCGCGCAGGGGCAGAATGGATTGGAACTGCCGCACGCGGGCCTGTTTGGCGGTGCCGCCGGCCGAGTCGCCCTCCACGATGAAGAGCTCGTTGAGCTCGGGTTTCTTGCCCGAACAGGCCGCAAGTTTCCCGACGAGCTGCAAGCCGTCGATGCTGTTCTTGGCCCGCGCCGTCTCCTTGGCCTGCCTTGCCGCAACGCGCACGCGCATCGCGCCCTGCGCCTTCTTGATGATCTCCTCGAAGGCCTTGCGGTACTTGGCGTCCGCGGCGATCTTCCTGAGCCCCTCCACGACGACGCTCTCGACGGGCGCACGCGCCTCGGGATTCCCGAGCTTGGTCTTGGTCTGCCCCTCGAACTGCACGTTCTTCATCTTGACGGAGAGTACCGCCGTGAGCCCCTCGCGGAAGTCGTCGCCGAGGAAATTGGGATCCTTCTCTTTGAGAAGTTTATTGTCGCGCGCGTAATCGTTGAGCATGCGGGTGAGGCCGCCGCGGAACCCCATCTCGTGGAATCCCCCCTCGGGCGTGGGGATGTTGTTGACAAAGGAGAAGAGGCTCTCCGTGAACTCCGAGGTGTGCTGGATGGAAAATTCGACGAGGATCCCGTCCTTTTCGGCACGGTAGTAGAGCGGCTTGGAATACAGCTTGTTCTTCCCCTCGTTGAGATAGGAGACGAAGTCGGAGATGCCCCCGTCGTAGCGGTACTTGACGGAGTGCGGCTGCGTGCCCATGAGGTCGAGCTGCACGTTCTCCTGTTCGCCGCCGCCCGCGGCGACATACTCGTTCTCGGTGATCCGCTCGTCCGTGAGTGTGATGGTGACGCCGCGGTTGAGAAAGGCCAGCTCGTTGAGCCGCCGCTCGATGGTGCTCAAAGAAAACTCCGTCGTGGAGAACACGGCGTCGTCCGGCATGAAGTGCACGAACGTACCGTGCCGCTTGGTCCGCTGCTTGGTGTTGACGAGCGGACCCGTCGGGATCCCCGATTCATACTTTTTCTTCGCCTTGTCGTAGTAGGAATGAAATTGCATCTCCCACGTGGTCCCGTCCCGCATGACGCGCACTTTGAGCCACTTGGAGAGCGCGTTGGTGACGGAGGCCCCCACGCCGTGCAGGCCGCCCGAGAAGGAATAGTTGTGTTCGTCGAACTTGCCGCCCGCATGGAGCTGGGTGAATACGACCTGTACGCCCGAGACCTTCGTCTTGGGGTGGATGTCTGTGGGGATGCCGCGCCCGTTGTCCTCCACGGAGACGCTCCCGTCCCGGTAGAGATGCACGTCGATGGCGTCCGCATAGCCGTTCGCGGCCTCGTCGATGGCGTTGTCCACGATCTCCCAAAGAATGTGATGGAGCCCGCGCGGGCCCGTTGAGCCGATATACATGCCCGGGCGCAGCCGCACGGCGTCTAAGCCTTCGAGAATGGTCAGATCCCTCGCGTCATAATGATTCGCAGCCATAGCTACCTCGTAAAAGTTATAAACTTCCGAGTATATTGTACCACAGGTTGTGGCCGAATGCAAGTATTTTCCCGCATTTTGCGGTACGTTGTCGATACGGCGGGGACGGGAACGCAAAAAATCGCGGGCGCGCGTTCGCGATTCCCTCTTGACAGACGCGCTTTTTTCTGCTACACTGTTCGCGCAGTCGTAAGAACTGACAAAAAAGGAGAATGCGGTATGGAAAAGAGAAATCCCTATGCGGGCACAAAGACGGAAAAGAACCTTTGGGAGGCCTTCGCGGGCGAATCGCAGGCGAGAAACAAGTATACATACTTTGCCTCGGTCGCAAAGAAAGCGGGCTATGAACAGATCGCCGAACTCTTTCTGAAAACGGCGGAAAACGAAAAGGAACACGCCAAGCTCTGGTTCAAGGCGCTCGGCGAACTCGGCACGACGGAGGAGAATCTGCTTGCCGCCGCCGAGGGAGAAAACGCAGAGTGGACGGACATGTACGACCGCATGGCGCGCGAGGCCGAAGAGGAGGGCTTCCACGCGCTCGCGGCGCAGTTCAGGGGGGTCGCCGCCATCGAAAAGGCGCATGAGGAGAGATACCGCGCCCTTCTGCACAACGTCGAGGCCAAGCAGGTCTTTGAGAAGAGCGGCGTTACGGTGTGGGAATGCAGAAACTGCGGGCACATCGTCGTCGGGACGAAGGCGCCCGAGGTCTGCCCCGTCTGCAATCATCCGCAGAGCTACTTCGAAGTGAAGAAAGAAAATTATTGACACTTTTCATGAAGAGCTCCCCGCGTACCCCGCGGGGAGCTTTTCTTTTTACGGCCGCGGCCGAAGAAAAAAGACGGTGAAATTCACCGCCCGATCAGCTGCATCGCCTCTTCGTAGTTGCGCGCAACGTCGCCGCGATAGCCCGTCGGCGCGCCCGAAGGCGCAAACAGGATAAAATCCACGCCCAGCACTTTTGCGCATACCATGTCCGAGGTCAAGCTGTCGCCGAGCCATACGGCGCGCTCCCGCCGAAAGGCGGGGATCTGCGAGGCGACGCGGTCCGCAAAGGCCTTCGACGGCTTGTCGCACCCCATTTCTTCCGAAATGAACGTCCCCGCGAAATAGGGCCCGAAGCCCGCAAGGCGGATATGGCTGCGCTGGATCGCCGTCCCGCCGTTGGTGACGAGATATGCGCGGCCGCGCGCGGAGAGCTCTTTTAAGAACTCCGCCGCCCCGCGGTAGGGATAGCAGATCCCCTCAAACCCCGCAAGATACCGCTCGGAGACCGCACGGGCGTCCGCCTCGATCCCCTCCTCGGCAAAGAGCGTCTCAAAGCGTAGCACTTTCAGCCGCTCGCGGGAGAGCTCTCCCCGTTCGAGCGCCTGCCAGAGCGCGTCGTTGACGGCATGGAAGCGCCGCAGGATCTCTTCGCTTGCGGGGAGCGAGAAGGCGCGCAGCGTGGCAAGCAGGTTCTCCCGCTCCGCCGCGGAAAAGTCGAGCAGTGTTCCGTCCAAATCCAGAAGAAAGATCTCTTTCATCGCCGTCAATCCTCCACGATCACGAGTTCGCGCAGCGCCCTCGTATACGAAATATAGCGTTCATTCTCGGACATGCCCCTATCGTAAACGGCCACACAGGAAAATTCGAGCCCCTTGCTCTCATAGACGCTCATCACGTTCACCCTGTCCCGCGAGAGCTTGCCGCCCGGAGAGAGACGGCGGAATCCCCGCCGCTCCAAAAGGGGCAGAAATTCTTCGCGGGCAATGACGGCTTTGAGCCCCTGCTTCCCGCGGAAAAAGCCCGAAAGTGCGCGCACCTTGACCGAGCCCACGGGCTCTCCGTGCAGGCCGATGGGCTGCATGCCGACGTCCACGATCTTCGCCACATACTCCACGATCTCGTTGGTGTTGCGGTAGTTTCGGCTCAGGGAATACACGGGAAAGCCCAGAAACTCCCAGCTCTTTACGCCGCGCCAGCCCGTAATGTTTTGTTTGA
This sequence comes from uncultured Clostridia bacterium, assembly GCA_947625605.1. Taxonomy (GTDB): domain Bacteria; phylum Bacillota; class Clostridia; order Christensenellales; family Borkfalkiaceae; genus Gallimonas. The sequence continues at coordinate 26,142 of CANQOY010000002.1, forward strand.
GGTCGCCGAAGATGTTGAAAGACGCGTCCTCATGGATGCGGCGGAGCAGCGCGTATTCCCCCTCCGCGAGGTCCTGCCCTTCGTCCACGAACACGAGCCCGTAGCGCGGCGTCAGCTTGCGCCCCGCCTCCGTGAGCACGAGGGCGAGCGCGTAGCCGTCGGAGGGGAAAACGCCTTTGAGGCCGAACTTCTTCTTGTACTTCTTCACCGTCTCCCGATACAGCCAGCGCGCGATATCCACGTCGTCCTTGCACTTGCCCAAAGCGGCGCAATATCCCGTGAGGCGCACGACGGAGAAAAATTCGCGCAAGAAGTCCGATCCCATACCCATGTCCGCGATGAGGCCGTCGATCCGCTCGATCTCGGCGAGAAGTTCCCGCCTTCTTTCGATGCGTTCTGAGTAGGTGTAGACCTCCTCGTCTCCCCGTTTGAGGCGGTAGCGGCGGAGGTCTGCGATCTCCCGTTCCACCGTGGCGGAGAGCGCGGCGAGGTCCTCCCGCGCCCCCGAGAACACGCGTTCGCAGTGCTGCGCGGCATACTGCGCGCCCGCATAGAATTCGCGGAATTGGCGGAAGAAATAGTCCGGCGTGCGTGTGTGCTCCTTCAAGACGTATGTGAGGAAATCCTCGACCTGCGCAAAGGCGCTCATGAGTGCGCGGAAGGGCTTGGTAAAGCCGAAGCCGCCCTCCGGTCTCTCCTTCATTTCGCCGAGCACGGCGCGGCGCACGCGGGTGGAGGCGTTCTTGATCCGAACGAACTTTTCCCGCTTCTCCACGCATGCGGCGAGCAGTTTTTCCGCCACCTCGCGGCACTCTCTGCCCGCAAAGAGCCCGTGCATGCCCGCAAAGATCTTCCCGATCTTCTTGCGCACGTCGGCGGGGAAGCGCGCGGAATAGAGATAGGAGAGATAGGCCTCCGGCTCCCGCTCTCCCGTGAGACGCGGTTTGAGGTCGATCCCCTCCCCTTCGAGGGCGCGGAAGTAATAATCGCGCAGCGTGACCGTGCGCACCCGTTCGAGCTCCAACACCTCGGAGAGCTCGTCGATGAACGCGTTGAAGGAGTCCGACGGGGTGATGACGAGCACGTCCGCGGCTTTCAGCGCCTCATTGTTGTACATGAGATAGCTCAGCCTGTGCAGGAGGATCATCGTCTTTCCGCTCCCCGCGCACCCTTGCAGCACAAAACTTTCGCGCTCGGGACGGGTGATGATGTCGAACTGCTGTTCCTGAATGGTGCGGATGATGTCGCGGATGCGGACGTCGTCCTTGCGGCTCTTGATGATGGAGCGCAGATAGGGATCGAAGAGGATCTCCTCGTCCCTCCCCGCGATCTCCTCCGGGGTGAGCACGTCGCGCACGGAGAGATATTCGTTCTTGAAGTCGAGCAGCTTTCCGTTCTTGACGGAGAGCGCGCGGCGCAGCACGGTGCGGTATTCGTACTCGTTGATGGTAAAGGAGACGCGGCTCTTTTGGTAATAGCGCACGGCGAGGGGCGCACGCCAGTCCACGATTTCGAGATTGACGTCCCCTTTCTTCCCGATATAGTAGCTGTTGTAGCCCTCGACGTCGTCCACCACGTCCATGCGGGCGAAGTAGGGCTCCGAGAAGAAGCACTTGTATCCGTTGAGCTTCCTGATCTCCGCGGCGAGCTCCGCCTTCTTCTCCAACAGAAGGCGGTAATCCTCCGCAGAATAGCGGTCCCGCGCGCCGATCTCCGCAATCTCCCGTTCGAGCGCCTCGATCCGCCTCTTGTATTTCAGGATATAGAATTTCTTCAAGGAGAGAAGCACGGCCGCAAGATGCGCCTCCTCATAGGCGAACTGCTCCCCCTCGTCCAAAAGGGAGAGATACCAATCCCTGTCCGCCTGTTTCTGCGGGCGCATGAGCGCTTGCACGGACCGCGTTCCGCTCGTCGTTTCCCCTGCCATATCTCTTATCATACCATATTTTTTGCGTTTTGGAGTATCTCCCGACAAAAATTTTGCGCGGTTCGAGGAAAATTTTGTTATATTGCAAGAGCGCACCCTTTCGAAGTGCGCTCTGTGTTTCAGTCGAGAATGTCCTCTATTTTGCGGCGGAGAGCACGCAGCTCTTTGAGGTCGAGGGAGTAGATCAGCGTTTGCGCGCGGCGCGTCACGGTGACGATGCGGCTCTCCTTCAAGACGGAAAGATGATGGGAGACCGTGGCGGGCGAGAGGTCGAACTGGTCCGCGATCTCCCCGGCGGTGTGCGGACGGTTTTTTAGCAGCAGTATGATCTCACGGCGCGTCTTATCCGCCATTGCGTCCCAAATGTCCTTCCTCATGCGTACTTCCCCCGTAATTTGATTTTCATCAAAATAATATCATATTCCCAAAATCCTGTCAAGTATTTGAGAAAAATTCCCCAAAAATCAAAAAATATTCCATCTCCCCTACCGTGCCGCGCGAGACGCAAAAAAACAGCGGGGATCGCTCCCTCGCTGTCTTTCGCGCGCCCGAAGGCGCTTTCTCGTTCCTATTGGTTCCCCTGTGACGGGGCCCGCGCTCAGTGGAAGTCGAACTGCGGCACAACGCCGTTCTTCCCCTCCGAGATCTCCGCAAGCTGGCTCTCGTACGTGTTGGAGCTGTCGTTTCCGTACATGTAGAAACGGAAGTCCTGCGAGCCCGCGGCGAGAGGCAGGAGCCGACCGATGCCGCCCATATCCCCCTCCGCGTCCGAGATCTCGCTGATGTTGATCCGATACTCGTGCAGATCGCTGCGCTCTTGATTGATCCCGCCGAGCGAGACCTGCGCGTAGTTCCTGCCGCCGCCGTACAGCGCAATGCCGCCGTGGACGTACTCTTTATTGCCCGACTGCTCGATGATCGTCCCGAAGCGTGCGGGATCCTTCGTGCGCATATAGGTGAGCATCCCCGCGATATCCAGCTTGATCTGGGAAGAAGTGGAATCGATGAGCGTGCTGCTGTCCACGAGGGCGAGCTCCTTCCAATCGTACAGGCGCACGTCTCCTTCGAGGCGCAGGACGGTGGCGAAGGACGTCCCGCCCGTGCCGATCCAATCGCCGAACGTCTCGGAATATCGGCTGCCCGGCGAGAGCACCTCGCCCGCAAAGTTGGATTCCACGCCCACGCAGAAGAGGCCGCTCCGTTCGAGCACGCTGTCTGCCAAGGTGACATCCGTCATGACGTACATGGTGTAGAAATAGTCGTCGTCGAGATAGTTGTTCGTCTGCGTGTCGTACGCCTTCCCGTTTCTGTCCACCAGAACGGGCTCTCTGCCGAGGGCCGCGCCCGCACGCAGCGCCCTGTTCGCGCCAGTTTTGAGGAGGAACTCCCTGCCCTGCGAGAGGATGCAGCCTTCGATGTGCACCGTGATGCGCTCTTCATCGCAGCCGTTGTTCTCGGAGAGCGAATCGATGAAGTATTTCTCGCCGCTTCTGTTCCCGCCGTACGCGCGGACGACGTTCCTGCCATTGCGGATGCGGCAATTCAGGACATTCACGTCCGCATTGATTTCGAGCACGGTGCCGACGTTGTTGAGGCGGGTGAGGTCGTAACTGCCGTTCTGGGATTCGAGCGAGCTGTCACTGCAACCGAGCAGGACGGTGTTGTAGATGGTCACGCCGTCGGTACGGGCAAGGAAGGAGATGTTGTCCTGCCCCGCGACGGAGGCGATCCCGCCCAAGTTGACGAAGAAGAGCGGGCCCATGAAGATCTGGGGCGTGCCCGTGTTGTCCTGCGCGTGGGCGAAGAGTTCGGCGTTGATGGTGTATCCGTTCCCATAGACGTCGTTCTTGAACTCGATGACATAGTTGACGTTGGCCTGCGCCGCCGCGCCGATATTCTTATAGTATTCGACGTTGTAGGTGGAGCGCATGGTGTGGAGCATGTTCTTGCGCTCTCCGATGGGAAGCGGCGTCACGTTGTCGTCCAGTGTGCCGAGGAGAATGTCTCCGCCCAGCACAATGGGGCTACCCATGTCCGTCTCGTTGAAGAGCTGGGTGCTCGTGCGGACCTCCACGGCGTCATTGTCAACGAGGAGGGTGATCGAGGCCGTAATGTTTTCGCCGTAATCCTCGTTCGCCTTCCACGAAGCGGTGATCGTGACCGTGCCCTTGCCGCGGACGTCGAGGAACGCACTGCCGTCCTCCACCACGGCGTTCTTGTCCGTGTCGTCGCGTACGACATCGGCGATCGCGGGATCGCTCGAAGCGAAGTCGAGATCCTCTGCGCCGTCGATGCGGTCCGCCACGCTGAAAGTGAGCATGTCGAGCGCATACCTGTTCGCGATCTTTTGCCCGTCCGCTCCGTAGCGCCACCCCGCGACGGCGAGCTTGCGCGCAAGGCCGACGGAGGTGTTGTTCCCGAACTGCACCGCCGTGACCCGATTGACGACTTCCACTTCGATCTCCTGTTCGTCGATCAGCGTCGTATCGTCTTGAACATTCCCGTTGTACGCGCCGACCACGAGGATGAAGCCGGTCCGCTCCACCGCCGTAACGGTGCAGACCGCGCCGCCGTCCTCCCCCTCGGGATCGAATTCGCGGCGGATGGCGAGGTCGTCGTCCGCATTGATGACGTCCCACTTGAACGTGATGCCGCGCGCGGAGACCCCGTCCGGCACCGCAAAGAAGGAGATCGGCGTATCCTTCAAGACGTTGATCTTGCCGCTCTCCGTCTGCGCAGGCAGATCGGTGTCGATATGGAAAGTAAAGCCTTCTCTGCAAACCATGAGCGTGCGTTCATCCTCGCCCGCGCGGATATCCACTGAATAATCCTGCCCGTCCGCGGGGAGCGTAAGCGTCACGGCATAGCCGTTCGCAACCCCATCCACGGGTTTGATATCAGCCCCAACGTCCTCCGAATCTGCACATGTGACCTCGGGCATGGTATCGGCCTCCACGTAGAAGAACGCTTCGGTCTCGTCTTCGCCGATGACGATCTTATTCTGCGTGCCGCCGTTGACGGTGAGGGTTCCTGCGGGACGGGCAACCTCGATCTTGACCTGTTTTTCGATGGGCCCGAAGGCGCCGTCTTCGAGGCGGACCGTGAACTCCGTCGTGCCGCTGAACGGCAACAGCAGGGTGCCCGTGGCGCGGTCCACATCCACAAATCCGCTCGTCGCCGCCCCGATCTCCGGCCTCAGATAGCCGTTGGGGGAGAGCTTGGCCGCGTAGGTGTAGCGGCCCGTTCCCACTTGCGCCTGATAGCCGTCCCCATCTTCGGTCAACAGGTTGTTCTCGCGGCCCGCATCTTCGGCGGCGTAAAGGAACCAATCGAACGCATAGGGCTTGGAGGAGCCGACGATGACGGTGATCCCGTCCTCAAAACCCCCGTCGTGGCTCACGGCCACAACGCGCGTCACGCCGACGCTCTTGGGGTAGATCTTGCCGTCTGTCACCTCGATCTCCGCCTGTTGGTCGTTGCCCTCTATGGCGTCGAAGCGGTAATCGAAAGTGCGGTCGCTCGCGTTTGCGGGCTGGACGGAAGGCGTGATCTCATAGGGCGTCTCGTAGTCGGCAAGGTCGATGCTGATCGTATCCCCGGGGTAGCGTTCGAGGATCTCGATGCCGTTGGCGGAGATCTGCACGTCGAGGCTGGCCGCGTTGACGGCGCTGAACACGACGAACACAAAGAGCAGCGGAAGCACCAGGATCAGTGCGGTAATGTTTTTTCTCAAAGCTGACCTCCTCCGCTAAACTCATAGTATTTTTTCCCGAGTTTGCGCATCAGGTAATAGAATGCGAGCACCGCCGCGCACATGGAGACGACGCCCACGATGAGATAGGTGAGGTAGCCGAGCCCCTCCACGAGGCGCAGCGAAAAGATGAGGCGAAGGAGCAAGACGCTCCCGCCGACCAAAAATGACACCACCATGCCCAAGACAATGATGACGCTGACGGTGTTTCCGGACTCCTTGATCTCCCCGTCCTCCTCGGTGGAAAACTTCGCGTGGTTGAAGTCGTACCGCGTGGCAAAGCAGATCTGGGCAAAGCTGCAAATCACCCCGCCGAGGAAGATGAAGCCCGCCGCCCACCAGACGACGTACCCCGTGCCGAGAAGGAGCACCGCGGAGATGAACTGCGAGAGCACCGAGACGATCATGCAAAGCAGCACTTTCGAGAAGAACACGGAGCGGTACGAGAGCGGATACGCCTTCAACGAGTAGAACATCGCGCCCTCGCGGCTGATATTCGTGGAGCAGAACACATTCGTGAGCGCGCCGAAGAGCAGCGTCAAAAAGATCGCAAGTTCGAGGTCGCAGTTGATGCCGATGAGCTTCGTGACGATGGAGGAACCGATCGTCATGCAGAAGTAGACCATGAGCGGCATCAGGACGGCCACGGAGAAGTAGGAGAACATGTATGCGGGCGTGCGGAAGATATGCAGAAAGTCCTTCTTCATGAGCGCATGGAAAGGACTGTGCTGCGGCTTGATCCGCTTCTCCTTGCGCATGAACTTCCACGAGCCCGCAATGCGGGACTGCAACACCCAGCGCATGAGGCTGCGGATGACGACCATGGCCAGCACAAGGCAGACGACAAGCACGATGAGGATCCCGATGCCGCTGTACAGCAGCTCCTTCCGCAGCATGAAGTTCGCGAACCATACGCCGGGATAGAGCGCCGCGGAGAAGCGCGTCAGGAAGTTCATAACGGGCTCGTTGAAGAAGTATTTGAGCGTGTCGCCGAGGAGCATGTCGCGCACGGCGCCCAACACGACGGAGTAGACGTAGAAGAGCACGGCCGTGAGCGCCGTCACGATGATGAAGTACAGCACGAAGCGCTCTTTGAGGAATTGCTTCGCGGCATGGTAGGGCATTGCGAGCATGGCCGCGATCGCGAGCGAGATGAGCGGCAGCACAAAACACATGACGACCGTCATGACGTAATACCACCAATCCTGCGGCGCCTGATAGACGACGGAGAAGTTGACGGCGAGCACGCACACCGCCGAGATGACCAACTGCCCGAAATAGATGGAGACGAGCTTTGCAAGGAAGATCGTCTTCGCGCTCACGGGCATGCCCGTAAGCAACGTGATATCGTCCGCTTCAAAGAGCTGGCGGTTGATCTGCGAAACGCCTCCGATCACCATGAACACAAGGATGAGCGTGTACGCCATGGAGAGCAGTTCGTAGAGGCGCACCCCCGTGTTCTCCACCCCGTTCGTCCGCACGGAGAGGTAGATGCCCGTAAACCTCGAAAAGAAGATCACGAACACCGCAAGGAACACGAGAATGAGGAACCATCTCAGGATAAACCCGAATGCGTCAAAGTTCCCCTTGCGGAAGCCGGCCGCCCGCTCCTGCCGCTGTTTGCGCAGAAGCGTTCCTATTTGTTTGAAATTGATCTTATCCTTCATTGCGCAGGAAATACTCCTCAAAATCAAATTGCGGATAGACCTTCATGATCCGCTTCACGTTGAGATCGTCAAGCTGCTCTCCCTTGCGGAGCAGCACGACGCGGTCGCACATCTTCGCCACGGTCGTCAATGCGTGCGAAGAGAAGATGATGCAGTTCCCCTTCGCCACATAATCGTGCATGTAGGCCTGCACCGCGTGCATGGTACGGGGATCGAGGCCCGTCATCGGCTCATCCAGCACCCACACCTTGGGCATGTGGATGAGCGAACCCATCATGCAGATCTTCTGCCGCATGCCGTGAGAATAGGAGGAAATGAGGTTGTTGATGTCCTTCCCGAGCTGAAAGACCTCTTCCAGCTGCGCAAGGCGCTCATCCCGCACTTTCGTCGGGACCTTGTAAACATCCGCCATAAAGGTGATATACTGCTTGCCCGTCATCTTGACGAACGTCGCATGGTTGTCCGTCACAAACCCCATTTCCGCCTTCGCGTCGATGGGCTCCTTCTTGATGTCGTGGCCGCAGATGGAAATGTTCCCCTTTTCAAACGGCAGCATGCCTTCCAGACATTTGAGCGTCGTGGACTTCCCCGCGCCGTTGTGGCCGAGCAGCCCCACGATCTCTCCCTCATAGCACGAGAAATTCGCGTTGGCGACCGCATAGTCCGCCTTCTTGGAATATCTCTTGTAGAGCCCCTGCACGCGCACCACCTCGGCACGGCCGTAGTGAATGGGCGGAACGCGCATGATCTCTTCGGCGATCGCCTCCGTGATCCTTGCGCCGGGCATGAGCCCGTGACTGCGGTAGATCTCCTCCGCCGTCTCTTCCTTTAAGGAAGCGGGAAGCCGTTCGTACTCCTTATCGACGGGCACGGGCGGGAGAGCCGCGGCGGCGTCCCCCTTCTTCTTTCCCCGTTTGCGCCGTACGATGAGAGCGACGTCCACGACCAAGAGGATCGCGACGACCGCCAACGACACGGCGAGTACGGCGATCTGCCAATTGCTGAGTGCGAGAAGTTGTGTTTGCATCAATCATATCCTCCGTAGAGATTGTTTTTGAAATTTTTGTTTTTGCGCCCTTACCGAGCGCGCACCGTTCCCTCTCCCCCGAATCAGGGGGAGAGGAAAATCATCGGGCATTTGTTAGACCATGTTTGTTTCGTAAATATAATACAGAGTGTAAACAATTTCGTCCCAAGTAAGCAGTCCTTTGCCCACCGCAACCTTGAAGTATGCCCACGGTGCAGCGTAGAACATCTCTTCGGGCATGAGGGCCTTGAAGTCCTCATAGGTGTAGAGACCGTACTTCTCAATGTCGGCTTGCATCTTCGCCTCGTCGTACTTCATGGTGCCTTCCTCGTACTCGAAGTAGTTCACGAAGCCCCTGCTCTGTCCGGGGAATGCGGTGAGCGCAAGTATACCCTCTGCAACCGTGTTGAGGTTGCCGATCGTAACGGGAGAATAGATCTTGACGATTTCTCTCTTTGCCGAACCGCCTACGAGAACCGTCGAACTCTCTACCGCTTCGCCGTTCACATACTCTACGCTTGCGAACCGATGGCCGATATAGTCCCCCAAATTCTTCGCGTTAATGAACACATAGCCGCCGACATCGAGGTCGAAGAACGCATGCTCGTTCGCAATCCGTAATTTCGTCCCGTTCGCAAAATGGAGCGTGATAACATCGGAGGGCTGTGCGGGCAGATTTGCATGCGCATTAAAGAGAAGTTTTGCCCCCTCATACTTGCCGGTATAGTGATTGTAGACCAAGAGCACGTCGTCCATCGTCAGATCCTCGACCTTCTTCTGCGTGCCGTCGGCAAGATTGACGAGCGTTCCTTCGACAAGACACCAACCTGTATCCTCAGTTTCGATCGAAATGGATACATCGCCCTCCGGCATAATGAATTCTTGGTCTTCGCTTGTGGCAACAAGTCCGTCCACATTCGAAGTCACGGAATTCAAAGCAGTATCTGTTTTTAAGGTTATCGTGAGCTTGACCGTCGCACCCGCGGGCACCTGGAATGAAGAACCCTGCTTAACCGCTTGTGTCTGACCGCTGAACGTAACGGAGGCCGTCGAGCCGTTTTCCAACGTCACCGGCGAGAAAGACAAAGTAAACGTCTTAACCTCCCATTGCGCATAGAGGTTGAGCGCACCCCCTGCGAAATCGGCTGCATTGAGCGTCGTTTTTTCGCCATTTCCGTTTGCATCCGTAGTCCAATGTGTGAAGTTGTAGTTTTTACGCTCGGGAACATATTCCGTGAGCTCAAATTCTTCGAGCCGATCGCTTCGGATATTGACGGTGAGAGTTTCTTCTCCTCTGATGACAGCCCCGTCTCCGTTCGCATGGAATACCACGGTATACGTTGTGACCTCTTCGGGCAATTTTTGGAATTTCCCGTAGAGCTTCAATTTGCTGCCCACTTCGAGATACTTGCTGTATTCTTCTGCCGAGATATTTTTGATCTCCTGCGTACAGCTTTCATCGGTAAACCAACCCATAAACTCGAATCCATCGAGGGTGGCGTCTCGCAATTCCATGCCCTTCTTCGGGAAGGCGGAGGAATTGTTGGGATTGGGCGTACCCTCGGGGGTCACGGTCTCATCCCCCGTCTCATTCTTGTAGACGTAATCGAATTCAATACCAAACGTGGAATCGTCGGTGATCCAGCCGCCGTCCTTCGAGGTATACGTGCCTGCCGCAAACGGCTGAGGACCGGACAGGGAGCCATTGTTGCTCCATATCTTGCCCGAAGTCGATGCGGTATAAGACTTCCATTTGACGCTAACGGCAGTGATCAACTCATATGAGGTCGCTTTCGCCGTGGTCACGATCAACGTCGCGCCGTCCCCAGTCGTCTCGACAAGGCCACCGAGTTCTTCCGCTTCCAATGTGCCGTTGACGACAAGTTTGCCCGCCCCGAGCTTTTGTTTCGCACCGTTCTCTGTTTCATACTTGGGCGCAGCGACATCGCCTGTCGACGTAGCGGGATCGACAAATTTATCGTCATAGACGAAAAGCTTCTTGATCTTAAACGTAACATCTTTATCAATGGTAATCGAGCCGCCGGGAAGGATCTTCATATCCTGCGAAGTTGAAGTTACCGTGGCAGGCGCTCCGTTGGTATGGAAAACAAAATTATGATACCACGACACGGGGAACATGAGTCCTGCCGTACCGACATCAACGCCGATAACGGTCAACGTTAACGCATTGATCGTAATCGATCCATAGCAATCCCACTTCGTTACTTTTGACTTAACATCATACTTTACTGAAACATAAGAATCGCTGAGCAGTTGAACAAAATGCCTCGCTCCGCCGATGAACTTCACGTCTGCCGTATTGTCATGGCTGCTTGCATACATGTTAGCATGAGCCAACAGGGTAGCACCGCTGTGCACCTCGTAAGTGCTTGTGATGTTCTGCAAATAGAACCGATTGAACGGAGCCGCAACCATGTAGTCGTAAATCGCCGAGAACTTGGTGCCGCCGCGGTGCTCTACGACGACGAAGGGAATCGTCGTTGTGCCGCTTTGGATCACGACCTTCGAGCCGTTGTCTGCCGACTCTTCCTCAATGAAACCGTAAATATTCATCGTGCCCGTCGAGGTGAGTTTTGCGTTTGCCCCCAAAACGAGCTGCGCATACCCGGAATTAGTCTGACCTGCGGGACTTGCTCCCCCGCCGCCACCCGACGTGATCCCGCCGATGTTGAGCGTCCCCGCATTTGTGAGCTCGATCCCCGCCGGAACCGTCACGGTCAAGTCGCAAAGATTTTTATCTCCGAGGGAAGAATACGTCTTATTGAGCTGTGTCGTACCATTCAGACCGGTGGTGTTCGTCTCTGCCCCGCTCTCCCCTACTTTTCTTGCCGTATCTTGTGTCGTGTCATACGGCAAGAACAATGTCACGCCTGCTTTTACGGTATAATGGCCGCCTTCTACGCTGTAACCCGCTTCTTCGGCAACTTCCTTGGTCGCAAACGCCGTATCGTTCTTGACGACAATTTCGCCGTCTGTCGCCGTTGCAAGCGCGTCCTCGATCGTATAGAGCACGCCACTGTACTCCACCGATTTGAGCTTATACACGATTGTGAAAGTCTCGTTTGCGAGCGTATAATAGCCGCCCTCATCATTCAAGGTGGGCTTGAAGACCGCGAGATAGGTGCCGCCCACGGTGAACTCAACGCCGTTCTGATAAACCGCGGAGATATGACTCTTCACATACGCGAGTTCCTCCTCGGTGAGAACTCTGCCGTTCTCGCCCGTGAACGAGTACACAAGCTCCACGTCTGCAAGATTTTCTTTGGCCACGCCGAAATCCGCTTCCAGCGCTTCCGCACGGACGGTGATTTTCTCCGATCTTGCCGTAAACGTCACCGTAACGGGATCGCTGTTTTCATAGTTGGCCTCGTCCGGATTGTAATACACGCTAACAGAGTTTTGACCCGCATCCACCGAACGTTCGCCGTCCTCAGCCAAGTAATAGCCATCCGGCAGAGGTACTTCTTTGAGCTTCATATTCAGGAAGCGCGCGATTTCGCCGAGACTGCTCAATTCCGCAACCGCCTTGGCCTTGTTGATGGTGATCGTGAACGTTTCGGTCGCACCATCGTAATTCGTCGTCCCCTCGACAGTGAGCGTGACCGTGTAGGTGTTGGCGTTCTTGATCTCCGTAGCATCGTTTGTGACTTCTCCGAAGTTGGAAGTCGCCTTGCTCCAATCGATATCGAACACCTCGGCCTTATACGTCGCACTGTAAGTGTGATCATCGCCGCCTTTCACAAGATCGTCAAAGGTGATCTTGCTTGTGTCGATGACCGCCTGCGCCTTATCAATGACGAATTGCAGGGTCACCGCATTTTCATTTTCATGATCTTTCCACTTGTAGTTAGCTCCTTCCCCTTCGGTGAGAGTGAGCGTGACAGGGTAGTTGTTCACATCCGTGCCGCCGTTATTTGCGGTAACCTCATAGATTTCGTTGCCCGTGACATCCGCGGTTTGCGGTTGACCGTTATAAGTCTTATGCGCGATCTCAGGCAGCTCAACAACGGCCTTCTCGATCTTGATCGTGTATTCCAGACGTTCCGAGAGCCCGACGACTTCGTAGTTCTCGAACTGCTTGAATTGATAACTGACGAAATATGTCCCCGCATTCTTGAACGAAGGGCCATCATGCTCCATGGGCTCAAGGTTGGAATTATAATAAGTGTACGTGACCGCGTCTTTCGGCTGCTCGTCATTGAAAAATCCTTCGAGAACGATGCCGACGTTGTGCGCCGTCTTATCATAGGTCCAAGTCGTGGTCTCGGGAAGTTTCACGGTAAGCTTTGCCTTGTTGATGGTGATGGTGAACTCTTGCTTCGTGCCATTCCAATTCTCGGAATCAGCGACGGTGAGCGTGACCGTGTAGGTTTTGGCGTTCCTGATCTCCGCCGCATCGTTTGTGACGGTTCCGAAGTTGGAAGTCGCCTTGCTCCAATCGACCTCGTAGGCCGCGCCCTTATACGTCGCACTGTAAGTGTGATCATTGTCGCCCTGCACAAGTTCGCCGAAGGTGATCTTGCTTGTGTCGATGACCGCCTGCGCCTTGCCAATGACAAAGTTGAATTTCAGAACGGAAGGAGTCGCCTCTTCCTCTTCGTCGCTCCAACGATAGTTCTCCGCGTTGGTAATGCTTACCTCAACAGGATGGGTGCCGGCATTCGTCTGCACGTTGTCCTTTATGGACATGGTAGTCGCGTCGAACGCGTTGGGCGTGTAAGTCTGCGCATTACCCGTGAATGTGAAGGAGGTCAAATTCTCGGTGGGCTTTGTGAGCGGCGCCTTGTCGATGACGAATTGCAGGGTCAGAGGTTCACTGTTGCCGTTCGACCAGCGGTAGTTGGCGCTGTCTTTGAGCGTGAGGACGACGTCATAGCTGCCCGCATCCGTTCCGCCTTCGTTGGTTGTGACATTGTAATCATCGGTATCGGAAACGTTAGCCTTTTGCTCTGCCTTATTATAGGTCGCATGCGAGATCGTGGGAGCCGTCACCTGCGCCTTAGCGATGATGATATTATATTGCCCTTCCGCATCGTTATAGTTTTCGTTGCCCGTGACGCGGTAGTTGACGGTATGGGTGGCCGCATTCGAGAACTGCGCGACCGTCTCCGTATATTGGTCGCCATTCTCTTTTTCATTATAAAGAATGGTGAATCCGTCGTCGCCTATGGCATGCACGGTGATCTCCACGCCCTGATCGCCCTTGTTGTAGGTGTAGGACTGTTCGGGCGCCTGTACCGTAAAGTTGGCCTTTTCGACATTGATGTCGAAGTGTCTCTTGGCCGTCTCGCAGTTGGGTGCGCTGATCTGGACATACACGGTATACTTGCCCGCATTGCGGATGGTGTAAGTTTCCCCAAATACGCCGTGATCATCGCCGATGCGATAGAGACAGGTGATCTTCTCCGCGGTAACGCCCTCCGCCGTGGCCTTGACGGGGAAGAAGTGCTCCTGCGCGTCATAGACAAACGAAGTTTCGCTCGCATCGGGAAGGGTGATATTGAAGTCGGAAGTATCCAAAATGAGCGAGATCTGATACACCAAGTTGAAATTAGCGGTGACATCCGTCCCGTCATGGAGGATCTTGTAGCTCCCCTCTTTCCATTGGAAAGTCTTTCCGAACTGTTCGACATTCTGCGCTGTATATTCATCCGCGGCAGCCGATTCGGCGTTTGCAAAGACGACCGTGCCCACAAACTTAAAGCCGAGGCCGTCGTCACCGAACGCGGGCGTGAAGCTCCAATTTGCGCGGTCCGCCCACTTATGGCTCCCGTTCAAGCTGAGGGAGAAGGGACGCGGCGAAACGGTGAAGGAATGGGTGATCGTGCCGCGCTCGCGCGTTCCGCCCGACACGGTCAACGCGTAGTCGCTGTTTTCTTCAAAGGTGATGACCGTCTCATATTTGCCCACGGAGAAGTAGGGCTCGTTCGTCTCATAGGCCTCGCCGTTCTTGCGCAGAGCAACCGCAAAGGTCAGTTCCTTATCGAGAATGGATTCGCCGCTGAGCGTATACCAATTATAGGGCTTCTTGTCTTCGGCATAAATGGACCAACCGCTCTCGACGGTGAGGGTCACCTGCCGTGCGGACACGGTAAACTCTGCCGTGGAGGCCTCCTTCCCGCCATAGACATAGGTGATATCATAGTTGGATGAAGTGAGCCCCGTAGCGGCGAGCGAATACTCGGCCGCATGCAGGCGCTCGGACTTCAAGCTCTCTTCGGTATAGCTCTGCCCGTTCACGGTGTAGGTGAGAGTGCCGAGGTCGGCCTCCTCATCGTTTGCAACAAGGCCTTCGAGTATATGGGAGAGCTCGACAAAGCGGTAGCCGTAGGTGAAATCGGCAAAATCCTCCACTTCGGTCACTTTGACGGTAAGCGCCGCCTTTGCGACCTCAAAGGAACCCTCGGAATAGCTGATGGTGTAGTCATCGGAGGTATATCCGCCCGCGACGACCGTATAACTGCCCGCCTCGAAGAAGTCGCGCGCTTCATATTCGGCGCCGTCTTTTTTATAATTAAATGTACGCGTACCGCCGAGCGCCGTTTCGCTCTCACTGTTCTTGAAGCCGTCGAACGTTACGACGGGCGTGACCTTGTCGCCATACGTCAGAGAAGATACCGCCACGGTCACGGTGAGGGGCGCCTTCTCGATGGTAAAGGAAGCGGACTGTACGGTGATTTCATAGTTCTGCGCCGTCGCGGAAGCCGTCGCGGTGTACGTCCCCGCATGGAAGCCTTCGACGGGCTTTCCATCGTCTCTCGAATAGGAGATCGCGGGCATGGTATGCCCGAACACCGTCTCTGGCGTCTCATTATTGACAAAGCCCGCATATCCAATGGAAGCGGCGGGACGCTCGCCATAGACAAGCTCGCTGTCCTCGATCGACACCGTCAGCGTGAGCGGCGCTTTTGTGATCTCGAAGGAGGTAGAAGTATAGCTGAGTTCGTAATTCGCCGCACTGAGCGTGTTTGCCACGCTTACGGTGTAAGAGCCAACGACAAACGAGATGCGCTCGTATGCCGCGCCTTCTTCATCGAAATAAGTGAATCGTGGCGTACCCGTTACGGCGCTTTCATTGTCGCCGTCCACAAATCCTTCATAGGTGATCGTAACCTGAGGGCTGGTCCCGTAGACATAGCTTGCATCCGCGCGGTCGATAGAAACTCCCACGGTAAGCGCCTGCTTGCCCACGGTGAAAGGCGCGGGTGCGGAGGGCGCGATCTCATAATTCTGATTGTCTTTGAGTACGGCCGTTGCCGTGTAGCTGCCTGCGGGAAGCAAGCCCGCCTTTTCATAGGGAGCGCCCTCTTTGAGGAACGTATAAGTGACGCTCTCCGCAAAATATGCAAGGTCGCGTTCCAATACGTTCTCGGGCACATAGCCGAGCGTGGGTTCCCCGCCGTACGTGCAACCCTCGGCAGTCGTGCGCGCGGTGATGGCACGCTTTGCCACCGTAAAGGTAGCTGCCTCGGGCAGGATGATCTCATATTCGGTGGAAGCAAATCCCTCCACCGTGACGGCATGCGTGCCCGCATCGAACAGGTCACCCTCAGACACGGCTGCCCCGTCACGCTTGAAAGTATGCGCACCAAGGTCGCTCGCGCTGTCGTCGTAGGCAAATTCGTCATAGGACAAAACGGGAGCAAAGGCGTCGCCGTATGTCAGGCTCGCATCGGCCAGATAGACATGGAGCGGCCGCTTCGTGACGGAGAAAGGCAGGGCCTCGGGATCGGTCACGCTGTAATTCTGCAAGGTCGGGATGTGCGTCTCCACCGTGTAGCTGCCCACGGTGAGGTTGCCCGTCACGGGGTCGCTGCCGCGGTAATAGGTGTATTCGGGGTTGATCGAAAGGGACTGTGCCGTATCGTTGAGGACAAAGCCCGTGTAGGTCAGATCGACCTGAGGCGAGCCGCTGCCGTAGACGATCGAGCTTTCCCGCAGGCTTGCCGAGACCGTGAGCGCGGCCTGCGACACGGAGAAGTGAAATACTTCGGAACTCTCATTCTTCGCATCCGCTTCCGCCGTCAGAAGCCCGTCTTTGAAGTTGGCGTTGAGATGGACGGAGACCTCATAATTGCCCGCATTGCGCAGGGAGAAGATGCGGTCTTTCACGGACTGCTGTCTGCCGTTCACCGTCCATGTGAAGGTGTAGACGAGCCCGGCTGCCTGCCGCATGCCGGAGACGTAGAGCGAATTGCTTTCGTCCCCATACGCCATGGTGCCCTCGGAGAGCACGGTCGCGGGACCGATATCAATGTGATATTTGGCATAAACGTCCAGATCGCCCGCGGGCATTTCGGCGAGATCTGCCTCTTCGCCGAAGCCTTCGTCGAGGTACCACCCATCAAAGACGAACGCGTCCGCTACGCCTTCGACGGGATCCCATGTGAGGTCGCCCTTGTACTCGACGTCCTCGGTGATCTCTTCGCCGAGGTAGTGACGGGTGAGGCGGTAGTGATTCTTCGCGTACACGGCCGTCACGCGCAGGCGTCCGCGCACATTGTCAAACGACCGATCCCACTCCACAAAGTGGTACCCCGTGATCTCGGGGAACGTGCTGTGATCGGGTTCCTCCGCAGAGTCGCCGCGATTCACCCATATAGGCTTATCATTAAGAATCATGCCTGCGTAGTCACCGAAGATTTCGGGATCATTCGGAAGGACAAATTCCACCAAATACTTGGCTTCGACGGGACCGTCTCCCTTTTTCTCGCGCGAAAACACGGAGTAAAGCACTTCGTCCTTGTAGACGGGGAACGTCTCCGTCACGAGTTCGTCGCGATACTCGTTGTAGTTTTCCGACGCAGTCCAACCCTCGAAGGTGTAGAGATACCCATCCTCGGGATCGGCGGGAAGGGGATCGTTTTCGGGGAACGAAAACTCATTCCCCCATTCCACGGTCTCCTCGTAAAAGACTTCGCCGCCGTTCAGGAATTTGACCGTGCGCGTTTCCTTCGCGGCCTCGGTGGTGCATCCGTACCCCAAAAACGCAAAGGCGCATACGACCAAGAGGGCCGCAAACCATTTCCACTTCCACTTCATACCTGTTTCTCCTTTTCAAGAGGTATTTTTTCTGCGCAGAGAGCGCAAGGACCTGTCTTTTTTCTCCAAATATTAGTATTTTGAAGTTTGCTTCTATTATAACAAATCGGGTGCGATCCCCGCAAGAAAAAACCGCCACGATGCGCGCACTTTCGACATTTTATTTTAGAAAAAACGCAATTTTGTCAAATATTTTATAATGGATTCAATTTCTTGGATAAATTGATGGCGGGGTGGCGGGCTCCGAGAGCCCTCTTTTCGCCCGTTTTTTGCATGAAAAAAGGCTGCGGCGCTCCGCAGCCAACGCATTCACATCCTCCGAGACGGGCCTGTAAGCCGGGTTCTGTCTGGCACGGCCATTTATCTAGGCCTACCGTCGCCGATAGGCTCGAGCGTTATTCACGGCTTCGCTCGGACGGGCAGCCCTCTGTGAACGAAGCCCAAACTTGCATCGGACGGGGTTTACATGGCACGGGGCGTTACCGTCCCGTCGGTGAGCTCTTACCTCGCCTTTCCATCCTTACCCGCCGCCGCGGAGATCTCTCCCCGCGGGCACCCTGCAAAAACAGGGATTCGGCAGGCGGTCTATTTCTGTTGCACTTTCCTTGAAGTCGCCTTCACCTGACGTTATCAGGCGTCCTGCCCTGTGATGCCCGGACTTTCCTCATCGTGCTCTGATCGCACGCCGCGGCCGCGCAGCCCGCTCGGATTGCCCCCATTATAGCACAAACGCAGAAAAATAGCTCGCTTTTTTGCCGCTCTGCGCAAAAAAATATTTCGGCAAAGGAAAACCCCCGCCGAAGGCCGCGCCAAGCGGCGCAAAAAAGGAGGCGCCGCTTGGCGTCTCCTCTGCATCTTTGAGCTTGAATCGCGGTACCATGTCCGAGATCAGGTGGTCAGAGCCGACCTCATCCGCTCCACCGCCTCGCTCCGCGAAGAGGTGCCGAGCTTCTCGTAGATGGAGGAGATGTAGTTCCGCGCCGTGCCGTCCGTGAGTTTGAGGGCGGAGGCGATCTGCTTGTTCGTGAACCCATCGTAGATCATGAGCGCGATCTCCACCTCGCGTTCCGAGAGGGCAAACTTGCGCCTCAAACGGATCTCCTTATCCGCGGTGACCATGCGCGCCGCGTCCGCGATGCGCTTTGCGATCTTCGCGGGGAGAATGGTGTCCCCCGCGTAGGCGTTCTTCACCGCGTCGATGAGCGCGGAGGCGGAGATGTCCTTCAAGAGGTACCCGCTCGCCCCGTAGTTGATCGCGTTCAGGATATAGTCGCTGTCGTCGAACGTCGTGAGGATGAGCACCTTGGTATCGGGATGCAGCCGCTTGATCTCCTGCGTCGCGAGCACGCCGTTCATGTTGGGCATGCGGATATCCATGAGAACGACGTCGGGCGCATATTTTTCCGTCGCCGCAACGGCCATGGTGCCGTCCGAAGCGACGCCCACCACTTCAAATTCGGGGCAGGAGGAAAGCACGCTGCGGATCCCGTCCGCAAGAATGGCTTGGTCGTCAACAATGAGTACTTTGATCATATCATTCTCCCCTCTTGCCGTCGAGCGGCAAGATCAGATGGATTTCGAACCCTTCGTCCGGCTCCGTCTCGAACCAGACCTGCCCGCCGAGCGACTCCGCCCGCCGCTGCATGCCCGCAAGCCCGAATCCCTCTTTGAGTTCGGAGAGTTCGAGCCCGCTGCCGTTATCCGAAAGCAGGAAGCGGACGTGCCCGTCCTCCTCTTTCAGCTCGAAGTAAAAGGCGGTGGCGCTGCCGTGGCGCAGGCCGTTGGAGATGCCCTCCTTTAAGGTGTTCCGCAAAAAGCGCTGTTTTGCGTCGCACAGAGTGAGGTCGTCGATGTCCGCGCGCACGGCGATCCCCGTGCCGTCGGTGGAGTCGTGCACGATCTCCAAAAGAGCGTCTTTGAGCGTTTTTCCCGCATCCATGCCCGAAAGCAGGTGCACACTTTCGCGCAATTCTTCCAGCGCGTGCTTGGCTTGCAGGTTCGCCGCGGAGATCTTCCGCTTCGCCTCCTCGGGGTCGGTATCGACGACGAGCTTCGCCGCCTCCGTCTGCATGATAACGGTCGTGATGGCGTGCCCCGCGGTATCGTGGATGTCCTTGGCGATGCGCTGGCGCTCTTCGAGCGCGGTGAGCTCGCGCAGATCGCTGTAAGCCTTCTGCAACTTTTCGTTGCTCTCGTTGAGTTCGCTCAGCGTCTGGGTCAGTTCCCCGTTCTTCTTGTAGAAGAAGATGGCAAAATTGATGACGAGGAAGTGGAGCACGATGAGGATAAAGTCCCCCAGCATGTCCGAGGCAAGCGTGAGAAAATTGGAAAAACTCAGGGTGCGGATAAACTCGGAAAAGGTAAAGGTGACAAAGATGACGCCGATGCAGGAGGCGCACATGGCGATGCTGCCCGAGAGCTGATCCTGGCTCAGATAGAACTCCGTGAGAATGACGGCGTACAGGGTAGAGATCAGGCTGCGGTCGGAGAACAGGGTGAGGACGAGCAGGGCCAAGACGTCCATGATGTAGAACGCGATCTTGGACTTGAATTCGTCCAGCGCCCACAGCTTGACGGCGTTCTCCGCGGCCAAAAAGATGGAGACGGGGAGGACGACGTACCACGCGGGAAACAGGAAGCGCTCCTCCCCGCTCCGCCAGTTGTTGACGACGAGGAAGATCTCCGCGATGACGAGCACGCCGAAGATGAAGATCTTGGCATACTTATGAAAGACATTCAGGCGAAACGCCGTGTCTCCCCTGAACGACCATGAGGCATGTTTTTTTCCCTGTCTGCTCCTCAAAACGACGCCATCCTTTTGACGATTGCTTCCCGGCTGAAACAGTTCTTGATCTCTTCCAGCTTTCCGTCGCGCAGGTAGCTGTACGGCTCTCCCTCCCCGACGATGATGTGGTCGTAAAGTTCCACTCCGTCGCACGAACAGATGACCGCCATCTGCCGCGTGAAAAAGTCGTCCTCGCGGGAGGGCGTTGCGGGCGCGCCCGGATGGGTATGCACGATGACGAGCCCGCGCGGCTTTTCGGCGGCGAAGAGATCGTTGATCTCCTGCGGTTCGAGTTCCGCCTCATGAAAGCTGTGCGTCGTATAGCGCTTGGCGAAGGTGATGCGCTCCTGCGCGTCGAGACAAAAGAGTTCGATGATCTCCTCTCTGATGTTGCAATACCGCGCCATGCAGAATTGGCGAAAGGTGTGCGGGCTGAACACCTGCGGCATGGGCAGCGCGCCGACTTGCAGGCGCGTGCAGACCTCCCCAATGGCGAGCAGGAGGGAAGCGGAACTCTCCCCGATGCCATGCACTTCGCAGAGGCGCTCGAAGGTTCCCGCGCAGAACACGTCTTTCAGGGTCCCGAAAGAGGAGATCAGGTCGTGCGCGGTCGGGTTGGTATTGGCGCGGGGAACAGAGAAAAAGAGCAGGATCTCCAAAAGTTCGTGGTCCTGCAATCCCGCGGGATCGCGCTTCAACCGATCGAGCATGCGTTTTCTGTGACCTTCGTGCATTTTTTCATCCTCTTTTAGACTATTGTAGCACATTTTCCGTGAATTTGCACGAAAATCAGAGCGGATTTGTAATTTTTTTTCTTTTACAGGCCCCAAAAGGGATTTCCTTGACACCGAGGCGCAATTTTGTTACAATGGACAGAAAGGAGGGCACGGCTTTGCATCCTTACCTCGATGTCGCAGTCAAGAGCATTTCGGAGATGATCCGCTTCGATTCGTCCCGGAAGAAACACAAACGCGGCGCTCCCTTCGGGCAGGGCGCCTATGAATGCCTGTGCCGTTTTCTCTCGGTCGCGGAGGAGCTCGGGTTCGAAACGCAAAACTACGACGGGTTTATCGGCGAAGTGACATTCGGCGAGGGTGAGGAGGAATTTGCCATCCTCTGCCACCTCGACGTCGTTCCCGCAGGCAGCGGATGGACAAAGGACCCCTTCGGCGGGATCGTGGAGGGCGGAAAGATCTGGGGACGCGGCGCCGTGGACGACAAGGGCCCCGCGGTGTGCTGCCTCTATGCGCTCAAAGCCCTCAAAGATTCGGGATTCGTCCCCTCCAAGAAGATCAAGCTCATCCTCGGCTGCAACGAGGAGGACGGCTGGGCATGTATCGACCACTACAATCAGGTGGCCGCCATGCCCGAGAGAGGCTTCTCCCCGGATGCAGACTTCCCCGTCATCTATGCGGAAAAGGGCATCCTCCATGTGCGGCTGCACTTCCCCACCAAGCGCCGCCCTCCCTTCCACTATCTCGAAGGCGGCACGAGCGCGAACATGGTGTGCGACTACTGCGAAGCGCGGCCCCGCGCCCTCACGGTGACGAAGGCGCAGGAACTCGGCTTAGAGATCGAGGGCAAAAAGCTCATCTCCCGCGGCAAGAGCGCGCACGGCTCTACCCCCGAAAAGGGCGTGAACGCCATCGAGCCCGTCTTTCGGTTCTTTATGGAAAAGAGCGAGGCGGTGCGGCGGGCGTACGAGTGCCTCTTCGAGGACATCTACGGCCTGAAAGGCCTTCACGACGAGACGGGCTACCTCACCCTCTCCCCCAACATCGTCAAGTTCCGCAAGCACGACCTGCAAGTCACCTGCGATATCCGCTACCCCGCGACGGCGGACGTGAACGACATCCACGCAACGCTGAGGAAGTTCGGCGTCCACTACGAGACGCTCCACCATCAGGCGCCGCTCATGCTCGGCAAGGACAGCGAGCTCGTGCAGACGCTGCTCGGCGTCTATGAAGAGTGCACGGGCAAGCGGGCGCAGCCCATCGCCATCGGCGGGGGGACGTATGCGCGGGCGCTCAAATACGGCGCGGCCTTCGGCCCCGAGATGGAGGGCGACGAGGCCGTCATCCATCAGGCGGACGAATACATCACCATCGAACGCGTCAACCTGCTCCTCGAAATCTATCAGAAGGCGATCGAAAAACTCACCGCCTGATCTGCAAAACATTTACGGCCCGCCGTGCGCTGCACGGCGGGCCGTATTCTCTTTTCCGCATATTTTTTTCTTGCAAAGTTTTACAGCTTCACGAGCGTGACCGTGGCGGGATCGCCGTTGATATCGAGGGTGCGCGTAAAGCCTTCCGCCGTGCCCGCCTCAACTCTTTCGGCAAGGACGTCCTTGGCGAAAGCGGCGCGCTCCAACATCTTTTTCGCCCTCCCCTCTGCGACATGGTATACCGCAATGCGGTCTGTGACCTCGAATCCCGCGTCTTTCCGCATCGTCTGGATCTTGGAGACGAGCTCGCGCTCCGCCCCCTCGTCGAGCAGTTCCTCGGTGAGATGGGTATCGAGCGCGACGGTGATGCCGTAGCCCTGCGCCGTCGCGAATCCCTCGGCGGAAGAAGTGAAGATCTGCAAGTCCTCTTCGAGCAGCGTCACTTCGCCGTCGTCAAAGGTATACGAGCCGCCGTTGCGGATCGCTTCGACGACCTCCTTTGCGTTGCAGGTGCTCAAAAATTCCGTGATGCGGCGCAGTTTCTTCCCGTATTTGGGGCCGAGCGTGCGGAGCTGCGGTTTGAGCGTATAGCTGACGAGGTCCTCCGCCCCCGTGATCTTTTTGAGCTTCTTCACGTTGAGCTCGTCCAGCGTGACCGCTTCGAGTTCGCCTTCGATGGCAAGCGCGCGGTCGGAGGCGACGAGCATCTCCGCGAGCGGCTGGCGGTTTTTGAGGTTGCCCGCCGCACGGGCGCTCCTGCCGAGTTCCACCACTTTCAGCACGTCCTCCATTCCCGCCTCCAAGGCCTCGTTGACCCATACCATGTCCGCGACAGGGTAGTCACAGAGGTGCACGGAGATGGGCGCGGCGGGGTAGAATGCGGGGACGAGGTTGCGGTACATCATCTCCGCCATGAACGGCGTGTAGGGCGCGATGAGCTTTGCGAGGGTGACGAGAACGGTATACAGCGTCGTATAGGCAGCCGCCTTGTCCTCCGTCATCCCCGACCCCCAATAGCGGTCGCGGCCGCGGCGGACGTACCAATTCGAGAGCTCGTCCGAGAAGTCCTGGATCGCGCGCGCGCTGTCCGTGATATTGTACGCGGCGAGCAGGCGGTCCACTTCGCCCACGAGGGTGTTGAGTTTGGAGAGCACCCACCGATCCATGAGGGAGAGCTTGCAAGTGCGGATATCGTACCGCGAGGGGTCGTACCCATCGATCTCGGCGTAGAGCGTAAAGAACGCGTAGGTGTTCCAGAGCGTTCCCTGAAACTTGCGCTGGCTCTCTGAGACGGCCTCTTCGCCGAAGCGCGAGGGCAGCCACGGGGCGCTGGTGGTGTAGAAGTACCACCTCACGGCGTCGGCGCCCTGCTTGTTGAGCACCGTCCACGGATCGACGACGTTGCCCTTGTGCTTCGACATCTTGATGCCGTTCTTATCGGTGACGAGCCCCAGACTGATGCAGTTTTTGAAGGGCGCGCGGTCGAAGAGAATGGTGGAGATGACGAGCAGGACATAGAACCAGCCCCGCGTCTGATCGACGGCCTCCGAGATGAAGTCGGCGGGGAAGGTCTCCTCGAAGAGATCCTTGTTCTCAAAGGGATAGTGGTACTGCGCAAAGGGCATGGAGCCCGAATCAAACCAACAGTCGATGACCTCGGGCGTGCGCTTCATCTTGCCGCCGCACTTTTTGCAGGTGCAGAACAGCTGATCGACATAGGGACGGTGCAGTTCGGTATCCGCGGGCGCGCCCGTCTTTTCGCAGAGTTCCTGCCGCGAACCGATGACCTCGATCTCGCCGCAATCCTCGCATACCCACACGGGGAGGGGCGTGCCCCAATAGCGGTCGCGGGAGAGCCCCCAGTCGATGACGTTTTCGAGGAAGTTCCCCATCCTGCCCTCTTTGATGCTCTCGGGCATCCAATTCACCGAGCGGTTGGCGGCGATGAGCCTTTCCTTGACCTTGGTGACCTCGATGAACCAGCTCGCGCGGGCATAGTACAACAGGGGCGTATCGCACCGCCAGCAGTGGGGATAGCTGTGCTCGTAGGGCAATTTCTTGAAGAGCAGCCCCCGCCCTTTGAGCATGTCGAGAATGATCTTATCGGCGTCCTTTGCGAAGAGCCCGTCGAGTTCGGGGCAGCGCGCATCGAAGCGACCCCGTTCGTTGACGAGCTGGACGACGGGCAGACGATACTTCTTCCCGACGCGGTAGTCGTCCTCGCCGAATGCGGGCGCAATGTGCACGACGCCCGTGCCGTCGGTGAGCGTGACATAGCCGTCGCAGACGACGTAGTAGGCCTTTTCTTTGAAGCTCCCTTTCGCCCAATCGAAGAGAGGCTCGTACATGGTACCCTCGTATTCGCTCCCCTTGCGGCGATCGACGACTTCAAAGTTCTCGAAGAACTTGCCCGCGAGCGCCTCGGCGAGGATATAGTGCGCGCCGTCCTCGGCGGCGATCTCCACATAGTCCTCGGCGGGATTCATGCAGAGGGCGACGTTGGAGGGAAGCGTCCACGGCGTCGTCGTCCATGCGAGGATGAAGGTGTTTTCCTTTCCCGCCACCTTGAAGCGGGCGATCGCGGAAGTCTCCTTCACATCCTTATAGCCCTGCGCGACCTCGTGCGACGAGAGCGCCGTGCCGCAGCGGGGGCAGTAGGGAACGATCTTGTGCCCCTTGTAGAGGAGCCCCTTCTTGTGCATCTCTTTGAGCGCCCACCAAACGGATTCGATGTAGTCGTTGTGATAGGTGACATAGGGATGCTCCATATCCACCCAATAGCCGACGCGCTCGCTCATCTTTTCCCATTCGCTCTGGTACTTCCACACCGACTCCTTGCACTTCTTGTTGAAGGGCTCGATGCCGTACGTCTCGATCTGCTTCTTTCCGTCCAGCCCGAGCGACTTCTCCACTTCGAGTTCGACGGGAAGTCCGTGCGTATCCCAGCCCGCCTTGCGCAGGACATGGTAGCCCTTCATGGTGCGATAGCGGGGAATTGCGTCCTTTATCGAGCGCGTCAGAACGTGCCCGATATGGGGCTTGCCGTTCGCCGTGGGAGGGCCGTCGAAAAAGGAAAACTCCTCTCCCCCCTCGTTCTTCTCGACGGATCTTTCGAAGATATGATTCTCCTTCCAGAATGCAACGATCTCCTTCTCGCGCTCCACAAAATCAAGCGAAGTGTCTACCTTTTTGTACATAAATTCTCCTTTTGCGGCCCGCCGCGTCCTTTCATCCGATTGCGAAGTTCTATTATAGCGGATTTTTCGTCAAATGTAAAGCGTTTTCCCCGCAAGAGACGCCCCTGCTTGCAGAAAACGCATGGCACATTCCGCGTTCTTCTCCCGGCAAAGCGATCATATGAAAACGACGGGATCGCTCCCGCCCGATTCCATGATAAATTACGATCTTAACTTTTTTTGGATGTACTCTTTATAGTGCGAATTGACCCGATCATTTCAATGATCGCTATGATCAAAGTCACTCCTAAAAACATCGCGATTAAAATGGTATTCCAAATATTTGCATGAAACCCTGCCCCGTTCCCACCTGTTACATAGGCAAAATTAAAGACATAATAATCGTTGTACAAATCAACAAGGTAAACGGAAATCAGCTTTATCAAAGAGAGACATAGCCCCGGGATTGCATACTTTTCTTTTGCCATGTGGAAAAGAAGTGCTTGTATCACCGTAACAATAAGAAAAACGCCCAGTGGGATGTACAGCCAGGTATCCGGAATTTTCATCCCGTTTGCCGAATGCGCAAATCCGCTCTGTGCTATTGAAATGATCGTGATTACGATCAGGAGTACATATAAAAGCGAAAGAATCACTTTTAGAGCAATTTTAGAGCGCAATTTCATCAAGAAATCTCCTTTTTTTGAGTATCCCCCGAAAGAATTTGAGGCCCTCTATGCGGACATGGGTGCCCCGTAAGACCTCATACTGCCTGCGCTCCCGCTTGGGATCACCCGAAGAGCCCTCTCCTCGGCCGCACGGTTTGAACATGAAACCCTGCGTCCGTCACGCAGGATGCGAGCGCCTCGTCGGGCAGGACGGTCTCCACAAATACCCAACCCTTCTTGAAATTCGCCTTCGCGCCCGTCACCCCGTCGAGGAGGAGCAACTTCCGCTCCACTCGTTCGGCACACTTCCTGCAACACAGATCCTCTATCTCGATGACTTTCTTCATAAGGACGATTATATCACCTTCCGCCACGTTTGTAAACGGATTCCGCCCCTTCGCCGCATTCCCCCGCGATTTTTCTTTCCGCACGAAAGCGCAAGCAGTGCGTTCGCCGTCCCGTCGCCGAGGGAGCGCCGCTTGCACGGCCCAAATAATTCCTGAGAAAAAATTTCGCCATACGGTTGCCATTTGACGGACGGCTTGATATAATAAGAGTGACACCTGCGGTGTTCGGAGTTCGGGGAAACGTGATCCACAAAAAAACTTCGGGAGCTTCGGTCGGTCGGACTATGCGAGGTCTGTACACGGTACGGAAAGTCTGATGCTCGGCCGCCGCGCACCCACCTGCGAGAAGCGGGTTAACTTTTTCCGAAGTGCGGCACAGGCGGATGTCTTTTTTTATCTTTTTTTCGCTCAAAAAAAATTTTTTGATGAAAGAGCGCAAAAACGGTTGCATGAATCGCGGCGTTATGGTATAATCATTTGGCAATCGGAAATACGGCCTTGTGATAAGGCGTAAGATAAGCGCCCTCTCACGGCGCAATCCAAGGTTCGCCCCGACCGAAGTTTCTATTGAGATCTAAGGTCGGCACAAGCGGGCATCGCCCGCGAAGTATTCCCGGCAACCGGGAATCGGTACAACAATTCAATTACGGCCTTGTGGTCAAGCGGTTAAGACGGCGCCCTCTCACGGCGCAATCCCGGGTTCGATTCCCGGCAAGGTCACCATCAATAAATTGAGCGCCATTGCGGCGCTCTTTTTTTGTGCGTTTGGGAGGCGACTTTTTGGGCCTCTGGGAGGCGGGCGCGGGCGAGGATGAGCGAAAAGGACGGTACCATGTCCGAGAGCGGACGTTAAAAAAACGCTTGCAGGGAAGATTTTCAATCAAACATTTTTTCGCAACCCGCGGACGTTTTGGAAAAAGATGTGTCCGCAGGTTTCATGGCGCACGCCGCTTTCAAAAACCGCGCGTCTCCGCCCTCCCCTTTCCGCCAAATCCCCCGCTTCCCGCCCGGCTCATCCTCTAAATCCCACATGAAAATGGGAATGCGGCGGTCTCCGCGGTTCGCACGGCATGCCCGAAATATAAGTTTAGGACAGATTTTGCAAGGTTACGCCATAAATCCCATGCCGCTCTTGTAATTATAATAGATTCATATTATAATGTCGCGCAGGGGGAGAGCCACTATGAATATCGCAGTAATCGACGACGACGCTTCCACCGTGACCTATCTTACCGAGTACTTCGGGCGCTATGGCCAGCAGACGGATATGGAGTTTCGGGTCCGGCACTTTAAGGACGCCGAAAGTTTCCTCGCGAGCTATCGCGGGTCGGAATACTCCATCATCTTCATGGACATCGAGCTGCCCGGGATCAGCGGGATCGAGGCGGCGCACAGGCTGCGGTATAAAAACGACTCCGTCGTTCTGCTCTTCATCACGCGCATGGCGCAGTACGCGCAGAAAGGGTACGAGGTGAACGCGCTCGACTACATCGTAAAGCCGCTCCGCTATGCCGACTTCTGCCTCAAAGTGAAGAAGGCAATCAACGTATCGCGTGCGCTCGAGGCGCAGACGATCGCCGTCCAGACGGGGAACGGCGCGATCTGCATGACGACGGGAAAGATCATGTTCATCGAGGTGATGGGACATCAGCTGCGCTTCCACTCCGTGGACGACGTCATCGAGGTGCGCGGCACCCTCTCGGACATTGAAAAGCGGCTTGCGGGGCACGGATTTCTGCGCTGCAACAACTGCTATCTCGTCAACGTGCGTTTCGTAAACTGGGTGCGCGGCTACGACATCAACGTGGGCGGGCAGATCCTCAAAATCAGCCACCCGCGCCACAAACAGTTCATGAAGGACTTCATGGACCTCTACACGGGAGGGGGAAAATGAGCGTAGAGACCGCCCTTTGGATGATGGCTTTCATGTACCCCGTCTTTCTCGCCGAGCTGTTGACGGCGGAGGGAATGCTCGTGAGCGCGAGCAAGCGGCGGCCGTATTTTTGGGTATTTCTCATCTCGGGCATTGTTCTGCTCGTCGCCGTGGTCTTTGCCGTATGTTGTTTCATGACGCTTTGCAACGGGAACGCGATCGCGGGAGCCGTCGGCTACTTTCTCGTCTTTTTGTGCACGCTCGTCATCCTCAGGGTGTGTTTCGAAGTTCCGTTCAAGGTCCTCCTCTTCTTCGGTACGGGAGCGTACGCCTTCCAGAACCTCTGCTACCGCCTCGCCTCCGTCTTGGAGATCACGGGCGTCGTGGGGATGCTCGGCAATTACATCGGCTACGGTTGGGCGGACTTTGCGGTACACCTCGGCCTCTTCCTCGTCTCGGCCGTCCTCTTTTGGTTTCTCTTCGTGCGGAAGGTGCGCAGGCAGGGCATGGAGAACCTATATAGCTGGAACGTGCTCCTCCTCTCCCTCGTCACCCTCATCATCACGATCGTGCTCTGCTCGGTGACGAACAGCTATTGGTGGATGAGCCCGCAGCTCAGCCTCGTCAACTACTGTTCCGCCATCGTGGGCAACGGGTTTATCCTCTGGATCCAATCGGGAATGCTCGAACGGGTGGCGCTCAAAAGCGACATCGAGACGGTGCGCAACCTCTGGCAGCAGGACAAGCGGCAATACGAGATCGCGCGGGAGACCATCGACCTCATCAACATCAAGTGCCACGACATGAAGCACAAGATCCGCGCCCTGAACGCCGGGAGCGGGCTCTCCACGGAGGAAACGGCGGAGATCGAAAAGTGCATCTCCATCTACGACGCGAAAGTCTCCACGGGCTGCGAGCCCATCGACGTGCTCCTCACCGAAAAGGAACTCATCTGCAACGCCGCGGGCATCCGCCTCAGCTGCATGGTAGACGGCAAGCCGCTCGGCTATATCCGCGACTACGACCTCTATTCCCTCTTCGGCAATCTCCTCTCCAACGCCATCGAGGCGGTGCGCGGCATACAGGATGAGGACCGCCGCTGCATCGACCTCACCGTGCGCAACTGCGGAGGGATCACGGTCATCAACTGCTCGAACTATTACGAAGGCGAGCTCCGCCTCGAAAACGGGATCCCCGCGACGAGCAAGCGCGACATCGCGAACCACGGGTTCGGCATGAAGAGCATGGCGATGCTCGCCCAAAAGTACGGCGGGCAGCTCGATTTCTCGTACGACGGCGGCGTTTTTACCGTCAATCTTGCCTTCCCCGTGAAGGAGAAAGCGCTCTCCGCATAGGGTCTGGCATAACAATGCAAAATTGAGTATCTCCGTGTAAGAATAGGACAAAAAATGAAAGATTAGGGCATCCCCATTGACGGGTGCCCTTTTCTTTTTATAATGTCATACCGCAAGACAAAAAGCTCATATAAGAGCTTGGGAGGAAAACAATGAAAAAGGTAACAGCTGCAATTTCCCTCGCGCTTGCGCTCTCCTTCGGAATGGGCGTTTTGGGCGCGTGCGGCGGCAACCCGGAGCAGCCCCACACCCCCGTATCCATCGAAGCGAGCAGCGTGCGCATCGTCGTGCACGGCTATGAGGGCGGCCCCACCGTGGACGGCGTCGTGCTCGGGCTCGGCGGGAACGTCTCGGGCGTCTCGAAGGACACCTTCACCGTCACGACGGGCAGAGACAGGCGCACCGTCACGGACGCATACGTCTCGAACGAAAAGGGCGAGCACACGGACGGGAGCTCTTCCTATGTCACCGTCACGATGAAGTACGAGGCTACCGCCTATAATTACGGCGGCTACAAGGGCGCGAACGTGCTCGGCAACCCGTTCACGTATAGCGGCATGAACACCTGGGCGCAGAGCATGCAGATCTCCGTAAAGGTCGCGGAAGGCAAGAGCTTCAAGGCGGGCGACAAGACGTATGAGGGAGGCGACTCGCTCTCCTACAACGCCAACATCGCACAGGACCGCATCGTCCCGCAGACGGCGAGCTGGACAAAGGACAGCGTGCACTACACGGAGGAAGAGAAGGACATCACCTTGCAGCGCGCGAGCTGGACGCCCGAGGGCGCGGCGACGGACAGCGGCAAGAACCCGCTCGTCATCTGGCTGCATGGCGCGGGCGAGGGCGGCACGGACATCGACATCGACCTGCTCGGCAATGAAGTGACCGCGCTCACGGATACGACCATCCAGAGCTATTTCAAACAGGACGGGCTCGCGGGCGCGTACGTGCTCGCGGTGCAGACCCCCACCATGTGGATGGATCGGGACGGCAACGGCAACTACAATCACACGGACGTCGGCGACGGTTCCCCGCAGGAGAGCTGGTACACCGAGGCGCTCTGGCAGGCGATCACGACGTATGTGGAGGGCAATGCCGACGTCGATACAAATCGCATCTATCTCGGCGGCTGCTCCAACGGCGGCTACATGACGATGAACATGATGTTCCACTACGGCGAATACTTCGCGGCGTTCTACCCCACCTGCGAGGCGTATGTGAACGGCCGCATTTCGGACGAGATGATCGAACAGATCAAGGACAACAAGATCTGGTTCGTCCTCTCCAATGACGACGGCACCGTCGCTCCCGACAACTTCGAGAAACCCACGTTCGACCGTCTCTTGAAGGCGGGCGCGAGCGACGTGCACATGACCCTCTTCGAGAGCGTTGTGGGCACCGACGCCCCCGGCGTCACCTACGACGGGCACTGGTCTTGGATCTATGTGTTCAACGACGGCGTCAAGAAGGAATTCGACAACGAAAAGGTGACGGGCGTGGACTACCTCACCCCCGCGAACTGCACGAAGGACGCCAGCCTCTGGCAGTGGATGGCGGCGCAGAAGAAGAGCGGCGAAACGCCCACCCCTCCCCCCGCGATCGAAGGGACGGAGTACACGTTTGAGGCGGAAAAAGGCGTCATCACCAACGGCAAGACGACAGGGCAGACAAGCGAAGTGGAGCAGCCCGTCACCGTCGAAACGGGTACCGAATGGGGCGGCGACAAGGACACGGAAGGCCCCGAAGTGACCGCGCTCGGCTACTTCAACGGCGGCGCGACCGTCACCTTCACGATCACTTCGGATAAGGAATGCGACGCACTTCTCACCCTCCGCGCGGCCTCCACCGAGAATGAATCGGACATGGGTTGGGGACCTTCTGGAATGACGCTGACACAGTTCACCGTGAAAGAAGCAGACCTCTCCAAGGGCGAACACGCGACGCTTGCCGTCAACGGCACAAACGTCGCCCTCGCGGGCATCCTTCCCGGGCTCAACCTTACGGGGCTTACCCCCGATGACATGGGCTGGATCTACAGCGCGCCCCTCAAAAACTTCGGCACGGGCACGGCGAACATCCACCTCGTTGCGGGCGAGAACACCATCGTTCTGACCGCGGCGAAGGGCTTCAACCTCGACAAGATCACCATCACCGCGGACGCGACCCTCACCTGGACGGAAACGGACAATTCGTCCCGTGTTCCGCAGGCGTAACTTTCGGCTATTTTGATAGCGGACGCTCCGCGCGGGGATGAGTCGTGATGGTAGTTCACGCGCGGACCGCCCTTATCAAAACAAATAAAAAAACCAAGGTAAGGAGAATGAAAATGAAAATGTCCAAAAAGTTTTTGATCGCGGGAGCAGCGCTCTGCCTCGCATGCGGCATGACCGTCCTCGCAGCTTGCGGTGGCGGCGTCAGCGGTGAGAAGGTCACCTTCGAAGCAGAAAAGGCCCAGCTCTCGCAGAACGCGGACGGCGTTGCCGTCTATCAGAGCGCGACCGAATACAGCGCGACCGGCGAAGGCGATCTCGTCGAGCTCGTCGGCTACTTCACCGCCGAAGGCGCGAACATCGTCTGGAAGATCAATGCAGACAAGGAATGCGACGCAGAGCTCACCCTCCGCGCGGCTTCCGCTTCCGCAGACGGCTCCGGACTTTGGCAGGGCGGCCACGGATTCATCAAAGAGATGGATCTCGGTTCGGGCAAGTTCGTCAAGCTCGAAGTCAACGGCAAAGCGGCTTCCCTGAGCGGCAAGCTCCCCGGGCTTGAATTTACCCCTGCCGAAGATTTCTCCAACTTTGGGGATTTCTACGGTTCGTGCATGAACAACTACGGCACCGCGAAGGCGAAGATCCACCTCGTCGCCGGTGAGAACACCATCACGCTCACGAGCCTCGGCTATGTCGAGACGCCCGAGGGTGAAGGCGCACAGCCCATCAGCTACGGCATCAACGTAGACAACATCGTGATCCAGGCTCCCGCCACACTCACCTGGACGGAGACGGACAACAGCGGCCGTACGGCTCCTCAGTTCGGCTGATCGGCTCTATCGCACAACCCGGGCCTGCCGCACATCACGGCGGCGGGCTCTCTTTTTTGACGATCAAATTGGATTTTTAAGGAGAAAAAATTATGGCAAGTGAAAAGAAACCCCGCAAGAAGCTGAGCGGAAAGGTGCTGACTTGTATCATCGCCCCCTTCCTCGTGATCCTCTGGGCGGTATCCATCGCGCTCCCCATCGTTTCCTATACCATGTACGACGGCGTGTTCCGCACGATCTTCGGTGAAGCGGCCTCCTCCGCACATGGCACGGCGGACACCGACAGTGTGGATTCCACCTACTATAAGAGCGACTTTACCGATATCAATGCGCTGGAAGCGGCCGAACAGAAGTACACCCGCGAGGGCGGCGCCGAAGGCTTCGTGCTCCTCACCAACACCGAAGGCAACAAGGGTCTCCCCCTTGCGGCCGCGAGCAAAGTCTCCCTCTTCTCCCAATCCTCCGTGGATCCCGTCGCGGGCGGCACGGGCTCGGGCGTGAGCACGATGTCCTCCGACCTCAAAACGGCCTTCACCGAACAGGGCTTCTCCGTCAACGAGGCGCTCTGGAACTTCTATAAGGGAACGGGCAGAAAGCGCGGCGGCGGCGCGATCTCCTACGGCGGCGCGGAAAACTGGTCCATCAACGAGACCAAGATCGACGACATCCCCGCGGCTGCCAAGACGGAAGCGCAGGGCACCACGCCCATCTTCATCTTCTCCCGCACGGGCGGCGAGGGCCGCGACCTCGGCAGATACATGGGCGACTGGACGAGCGTCGATGCGGACAAGACAAAGCACTATCTTGAACCCGACTCCGTCGAACTCGGCGTCATCGACTACCTCAACCAGAACTTCGACAACGTCATCATCGTCGTCAACACCAACAATGCCTTCGAACTCGGCTGGGTGGAAGATTACGAGAACATCACGGCCGTCCTCTGGGCGCCCGGCGCGGGCGGCGACACCTGCCGTTCCATCGTAGACGTGCTCTCCGGCAGGATCACCCCTTCGGGCCGCCTCGTCGATACGTTCGCCTATGACGCGTTCTCCTCGCCCGCCATGCAGAACATGGGCGATATCGACCTCGTAAACGGCGGAAACGTCGTCGGCAACGGCGTGTTCTACGACGAAGGCATCTATGTCGGCTACAAGTACTATGAGACCCGCTACTTCGACAAGCAGAGCGGCGCAGCCAAAGTGGGCGAGTACAACTACGCCGAGACGGTGCAGTTCCCCTTCGGCTACGGCCTCTCCTACACCACCTTCGCGTGGAGCGAATTCAGCATGACCCAGCCCGACGCCAACGGCGACATCACCGTCTCCGTCAAGGTCGAGAACACGGGCGCCGTCTCCGGCAAGGAAGTCGTCGAGCTCTATCTGCAATCCCCCTACACGCAGTACGATAAGACGAACTTCGTCGAAAAGTCCTCCGTCTCCCTCGTGGGATTCGGCAAGACGGCGACGCTCGCGGCAGGCGCAAGCGAGACCGTCGAGATCACCGTCAACGTGAAGGACTTCATCTCCTATGACGACGTGAACGCCAAGACGTATATCCTCGAAGCGGGCGACTACCTGCTCACCGCGGCCCGCAACGCTCACGAGGCGAACAACAACTTCCTGCAATATGCAAATCAGGATACGGACGGCCTCTTCGGCGCGGGCGACAAGACCTTTGTTGACAAGTACACCTATACCTATGCCGAGAACGGCGGCGTCGATAAGACCACCTACTCCAAGTCGGCGGCGGGCGTGGACATCACCAACCAGTTCGACCACGCGCTCTGGGCAGGACATCAGAACATCACCGAACGCAGCAAGTATCTCACCCGTCAGGATTGGGAGGGCACCTTCCCCCAGACGCACGGCAACCAAGACGCCCAGAAGAAGTCGAGTTACAGCGAGAAGAACGGCTATGTCTGGCAGGTCGAAGTCGATCAGGCCACCGCAGACCAGCTCAAAAAGCAGGGCGCGGACGCTTCCCTCAACCCCATGACGGAAGAGGAAGCCGCCGCGAAAGCGGGCGAATTCGGCGTAGAGGGCGAACTCCAACTCATCGACGCCCGCGGCAAGGCGTTTGAGGACGTCGATTGGGACGCCTACATCAACCAGATGACCACGACCGAGATCAGAAACATGATCCGTCAGGCAGGCTATAAGACCTACCGCGCGCAGAGCATCAACAAGCCCGAGGCCATCGACTACGACGGTCCCTCCGGCCTCAACGAGGGCGGCGTCACCCACTCCCCCTACTCCATCACCTATCCCTGCGCGGCGAACATCGCGGCGAGCTGGAACATCGAGAATTCCCGTCTCCACGGCTACTATGTCTCCGAGGACGCGCTCCATGCGAATGAGACGCACTTCGGCAGCCACCAGTACAAGGGGATCATCTCGGGCTGGTACGCACCCGCAATGAACATCCACCGCACCCCGTTCGCGGGCCGCAACTTCGAGTACTACTCCGAGGACGGCTTCATGTCCGGCGTGATGGCGCTCCAAGCCTCCCGCGAGACCGCCAATAAGGGCGTCTACTCCTACATCAAGCACTTCGCCCTCAACGACCAAGAGGACCACAGAAGCAGCGTGGCGACCTTCTCCAACGAACAGGCCATCCGCGAGATCTATCTCAAACCCTTCCAGACCTGTATCGAAGGCCGCGGCACGCAGAAGATCATGGTGCAGACCTACAATGAAGAGACGGGCGAGTACGTCAAGAGCGAGGCCGAGATCCCTGCGGTCATGGCCGTCATGACGGCGTTCAACCGCGTCGGCTGCACTTGGGCGGGCGGCAACTACCAGCTCATCACCAAGGTGCTCCGCGAGGAGTGGGCGTTCAACGGCTCCGTCATCACCGACTACGATAACGGCGGCTACATGGACACCGAGCAGTGCCTCCGTGCGGGCGGCGACCTCAAACTCACGAACTTTGCAACGAGCCAAGGGCCCAACATCAACAACAAGGCGACGCAGTACTTCGCACGTCAGGCGATGAAGCACGTCCTGTACACCACCGTGAACTCCAACGCGATGAACGGCTATGTGCACGGCGTGGAGGTCTCCGCAACGCCGTTTGCGTACTATTGGCTCATCATCTTCGCAGTCTGGGCGATCACGGCAGCGCTCACGGCATGGGGCGTCACGGCGATCGTGCTCCGCTTCCGCCGCCAGAAGAAAGGTTAAAGCTCACCCCGGAAAGACATTCATCTTTCCTCCTTCCTCATCCCGGAATACCTGCCCTTTCGCAGGTATTCCTTTTTTTTGCTCTGCGGGCTTGATTGTGCCAACGTTTTATGGTATCATGCCTGTATGGATAAGAAACGGTGCAATTTCAGCTTCGGGGCAAGGGAGGCTCGTGTTTCCGAGAAGTCGCTGCTCTACCACGATACGCGGTGGTGCAAGCCCGAACATCGGGACGGAGAGCTCTTTGCCATGCTCGTGTTGGAGGGAATGCAGGCGGGCGTCAGCTGGAATCTGATCTTGAACAAAGAGGAGAACTTCCGCAGGGCGTTCGACGGCTTCGACCCGAAAACCGTGGCGGCTTACGACGAGCGGAAGATTAGAGCGCTCATGCAGGACAAAGGCATCATCCGCAACCGCAGAAAGATCGAAGCGGCGATCGCGAATGCGCGTGCCTTCCTGCAAGTGCAGGAGGAGTTCGGGAGTTTCGACGCCTTCATCTGGAACTTTACGGACGGAAAGACAATCGACCATCATTTAACGGACTTGAAGGACATGCCCGCCAAAGACGGGCTCTCGGAAAGGATCAGCGCGGAGCTCAAAAGGCGCGGGTTCCGGTTTGTGGGCCCCACCATTGTGTACTCCTATTTGCAGGGGATCGGCGTCATCAACGACCATTGGGAATGCTGCGACTTCCGATAGACGGCTTCGGCACAGTACATGTCCGAAAGTCTGCCCATAAAAATGTATTTTTTACAAAGCCCCCGAGCACATGCCAACGCTCGGGGGCTTCAAAATAACAGAATAGATACGCGCTCGCGAAGAGCAAATGCGCCCGCGCAAGTGAGGTCTATTTGCGGCGTTCGGCGCGGCGCTTCATGAGAGCGCGGATCCAAAACGGCGACGAGACCACGGCGTAGGCGGGGATCAGGTACACAAATGCGGGCACAATGAGCCACAGCACGGGAAAATGAAAGGGCGCTCCGCCATTGATATGGAAGGCGTCCGTCTTAAAGAAAACGGGCACGAGCGGATCGAGCAGGCGAGACGCGATCGCAAAATCAGGCCGCACGCCGAACGCAAAGCCGAAGTTGCGGAATGCGGGGTCCAAAAGGTCGGAGAAGTCCGCATCCACGAGCCCGATCCCTACGACGAACAGCTCGTTGAGGCAGATGAGCGCTTCATGCGCCAAAAACAGAAGCGGGATCGCCCAGAACTTTTTGAGCCGCGGGCGGTAGACGCCGACGATCGCAGCCGCCATGGGTACGGCAAAGAGGTTGATATGGCAAAAGTAGAACCGGATCGTCTCGAAGGCGAAGGGCGGGGCGCCGATCGCTGTGGGATAAAAGATCGCGGCGAGACCGCCGACCACGCCGATGAAGAATGTGTAATCGTGCAGGACGTTCTGTTTGCCGATCAAGTAGATGAACGGGAAAACGAGCGTCGAGACCGCGCAGATGTTTTCGGGCGTGATATGAACGGCGGACGCGGGGAGACCGTTTCGGTATGTCGGAAAGGCGAGCTTGAAAAAGTGCAGGGCGAGATTCAAAAACAGGATCGCGGCAAAAACGATGCGCGCCGTATTGCGCCGTCTCTTGTACAGGATCAAGGAGAGCACGACGAGGTACGCCGCCGCAATCGCGATATACAGGAAATAATATCCGTTTCCCAATCTGATAACGCCCATATTCTTTCTCATTTGCGTTTTTTGAGGTTTGAAGTCATCCGCCGCCGCAGCTGCGGCGGCGGATGGAGAAAATCAAGCGGGGCACGGGCGGCCCGAGACGGGCCGCTTTAATCTTCTTTGCCGGGGATGACTGTCTCGGAGACCATTCTGGCCAAGGCGGCGGCCTCGGCGCTGACGGCCTGTTCGGGCGTGGAGCCGTCCGGCCATTCGATCCCCTTCCCGATCAACGACTCTTTGAGATCTTCAATGTGGCTCTTCCTGTCGGCGATCAGAGAAGGATCGCGGTACACTTTTTGCACGTGCCACATGATATGCTGCGTGTTCCAGACTGGCGTTCCGTCCTCCTCCATCGACGTGTACTGGCAGAGAAGGCGGATATAGCGATCGTCGGTGAATAACTTGCTCATATCGCGCATGCCCGTTGTATCTTTTGCGGGAGTGGGCCCGCCGTCAAGCGTCGAATCGTCGTTGTAGATCCATCCTTCAAACATGCCGCCGAAGTGCATTTCTGTCGATTTGATCATCGAACCGTCCCCTATGGGAATGGGGCCGGATTTCTGTTCGGTACCGTATTGAGGGTGCAGAGGCAGTGTATACTGCGTGCCGTCCCACCAAAACTTATTGAAGTCCGTCCCGTTGGCAAGCCCGACCAAAACGGCGTTGATGAATGCGTTTTCCGTGGCTTCTGGATGGCCGTCGCTACCCGTTCTGAACAAATCTTTCTTTTGCCCGAACCATTCCAACCGAGAGGTTGCCGCCAATGCGGAATTTTCGATCGTTTGGCCGAGTTTCAGGGCGCCCATATCCATCATATCGGCTTTTGCGCCAAGGTCGGTGGGATTGACATAGTTGAGCGCATCCAGGAACCCTCTCAGATAGAAGGTATTGCAGGGGCCGTAACCCATCGAACAAATGCCCATCATGCACTCGGTCTCAACGACATTTTCGATGTAGGCATCGGAGTAGCCCTTCCCCTCGATCACCGTATAATTCGGCATGCTGGGGTAGGGACGCACGGCCTCGTAGGAAGCCCAAAGCATGACTGCCTGCTGCGAGCAGAAGCGCAGAGTCGTATTCTTGATGAAGATCCGGTTTTGATCCTTCCCGTCCGTGCTCTTGAATGAGTAGTTGCTGTATAGTTTCGTATAATACTGCAAATCGGAATAGTAGATCCCTTTGAGGCGGATATACTGCCTTACCGTCAAAACATTGACTTTCTCTGTCGGGTTACAGCCCTTGACGGTTACGTTGTACAGCGTGCCGAAATCCACCGTCGCGCTGTTGTTGTAGTTTGTGTTCGGTATCGTCTTATGGCGCGCTTCGAGGTTGATCTGATAGCCGTTGCCGTAGATCAAGGCCTTGCCCAACTTGGTGGAATCCACGCCGCTCGGCGTCGAGGTCTCGTTCAGGAACAAGCCCTTTTCGTTCGCCTCGGCCTTCTTTCGTTCTGCTTCCGCGCCTTCGCCGTCGAGTTCGCCCGGCCCATAGAGATCCTCATGCAGCACCACCTTCGCGTGCGCGTAGTAGCCCGCGGCGTCAAAGACGTTGCAGAGATCGTCGCCTTCGAGGACGTTGAAGTTGAAGTGCTCGCTCGTGCCGCCCTTCGCGCCGATGCCCGCCTCCACGCGGAGGAAGCCATAGGCGTTTGCGGAGGGTGTAAAGAGCCTGCCGCTTCCGTCGTAATCATCCGCATGCCCGGGCACGGCCTGCCACTGCTCCGCCTCTGCGAAGTTTCCGAAGTAGTCGTTCTGCACGTCGCTCTCCGAAAGGCCGCCGAACTCGCCGAAATAGATGCGGGCAAAGCCCTCTTCGGAATAGATATCCACCCACGGCACGCGCGTCCGGCCGGAAGCATATCTGCCGTCTGTGTCGACGACCGTATCTCCGCTCGCGGTCTGCAAGACATAGTGTCCGCCGTTCTCCACGATCGTATATTCCGCGCCGCCGTACGTCACATTCATCCCGCGTTGGGTGATGACGAAGTCCGTCGGCGCATTCTCCTTCCAGCCCGTGAGCGTCCATGTGAGCAGGGAGAGATCTTCGGCATGCGTCCCGGTCGCAAGATCGCTCAGGACGACGAGCGGGATCTTGAAGTAGTCCACCTCGGTGCCGCCGTAATCGCTGTGCTTCGCGAACACGCGCACCTGCTGATACCCCTTGTAGACGTCTCCACCGTTCGTCCTATCCCCGCTGTCGAAGCCCGTGAATTCGATGCTCTCGATGTTGCTCCGCGTCAGGACGAGAGTGACGGAGTTTTCGCCGCAGACAAAGACGAGCTCTGCGTTTACGAAATAAGGATGCTCCGCGGGAAGGGTCACGTCGATCTTTCTGTTCGCGACATTGACAGCTGTGGGCCACTCCCATCCGTTTGCCTCGTCGCGGAGGGAGAAGTATGCCTCCATGAGCTCCTCGGTGAGGCCGCCGAGCATGCGGTCTGCATCCAGCCCGTCGATACAGAGGGAGAATACCCCGTTCATCGCCTTGGGGAAGGTGAATTCGACCGGAGAAGAGGACGCGTCGACGGAAAATGGCTCGCATGTTTCGACATCGCCGCTTACCTGATACTCCAAATAATAGACGAGTTCCTGCTCGGCGAGAGAAGTCCTTACGACATGGAGCGTAAAGGAAGCCTTGCCGCTCGCGAACACGATCTCCGAGGCGCCCGAGGGGATCTCAATGCCCTCGATGACGGCGGAATCCCCCGCCGCGGTCAAGCGATCGTATGTGCCGCCCGCCGACCACTGCACCGTCTTATCCGTGATCGCCTTGCCGTCCGCACGGCCGATGGTCACATAGAACCCGAGCAAATCGAGGAAGGTGGTATACGTCTCTCCGTCGCTGAGCGCTTCGTTGCCATACCTGACCTCAATGCGGTCCGCAGGGGCTGCGATGCGGACATGGATGGGGTATTCGACGCCCGCCACGGTGAGCGTGAAGTCCTCCCCTCCCCCTTCCTCTGCGGTGAGCGTAACGGAGGCGACGTTCTCCGAAACGGTGCCGATCCGATAGCCGAAGTGCGCATTGCGGCTGATCGAGATCTTCTCCTCTGTGAGGATGAAATCGGAGGGGGCGGGATCCTGCGCGTCGACCGTGAGCACAATCTCCTCGCCGAGATCGGAAAATTCGATCGTGTTGTTCCTTCCCGCTTCGAGCCGCGTTCCCTCGCCGTATGTCACGGTAGGTGAAGCCGTCAGTTTGCCGTGCGTCGTGCGGACCGTCGCAGACGCTTCGCAGACGACGCCCGTCTTTTCCGCACCGTACTCCTTCGCCCGCTCCGCATACCTCACTTCCGCCCCGATCGTTGCGGACGGGCGGTCGGATGCAAATTCGATCGTTCCGTGGTAGACAAGCGCCCCATCCTGCTCGATCAGGTTGACTTTCTCGCCGTCCACAAAGAACTCTTTGCCCTCCATGGCATCCGCGGAGACGCCGACGGTCAGCGTATAGCCGAGGCGTTCTAACGAGGTCGTGAAGTCGTCTGCGTCCACGGAGATATCGCCCGTCTCGACCGCATGATCGACATAGATCCCGATCGTACAGACGGCAGAAGCGTTGACCGCCGCCCGCATGGCGCCGCCGGCTACGGGCTCGAAGGAGACCGTGACGGAGGCAAAACCGCCCTTCTTGGGGATGAGATAGTTGCCCTGCACCTCGACCACGTCCTCGCGGTCGACGGTGACGACCCTCGTCATGCCCTCGGGCGCGGAACCCGTCAACAAGATCCTCTTCATTGCCCCGTTGGTGTGGAGGTCGAGGGCAAAGCGGGCGTCCTGCGTTTCTCCCGTCACCTCAAACGAGAGATCCTCGTCCTGCGGCTCGGTATAGGTGACGGAGAGCGAAGCCGTATGCTGCGCCGCGCCGCTGCCGTCTTTGGCGGTCACGGTGACGACCGCCGTGCCGGGTGCGTCGAAGATGAGCGCGGAGCCGCGGATGTGAGCGTTCCCCGCAGTGACTTCGAACGAAAGGGTGTTCGTGTGATTTGCGGGCTGTGCCGCAACGCCGACGCCGCCCGCGCCCCCGAGCCCCGTCGCGGAGAGGTTGATGCTGCTCCTTGTGACGCCGAGTTCGCCGATGGCCTCGCCGCCCGAGACAAAGGAGAGTGCGCGTACGTTGCGCGTGAGGCGGATCTCGCAGCGGTCCTCCTCGACTTCTTCGAGCGCCCCCGTTCTCTCGTTGTACTTTTTTGCCTTGATCGTGACGGTGACGGGATTACCGAGCGGCCTGTCGTCCGGGACTTCGTTGAGGATGAACCGCTCCGCCGTTTCGTCGAAGGAGATGAGGTCGGGATCGGAGACGGTGACGGCAACGATCTGCCTGTAAGAGTGTTCAGGGGTCTTGACAAGCTCGATCTCATCGAGCGTTTGCCCCGCCCAATCATCGTAATCGAAGGTAAAGGAGGACTTTTCGCCGAAGAGCGGGCCCATGTAGTAGCCGTTCGTGCAGTGGAAGGTGACGGAAGCCGAGGCGGTATGGTCTCTGCCGTCCCGCGCCGTCGCCGTGATGACGACAGATCCCGCGTTGTGCACAGTGATGCGGCCGTCGCTCTCTACCGTCGCGACGTTCTCGTCCGAAGAGCCGTAAGTCAAGGTGTAGTCCGCATCCACGGGCATGACGGTGAGTTCGGGAAACTGCGCCGTCTCCTCCGCCGTCGTGACTTTGGAGACCTCGGCGGAGATGCCGACGAGCGGGACAAAGCAGGAGAAGGTCGCCGAAGCGGAGACCGTGGGGTCGTCTGCGGAGGCCGCCGTGACGGTCGCCGTGCCGCGGCCCGTGCAGGTAACTTCGCCGTTCGGCGAGACGGAGACCACCGCGGGATCGGAGGTGGTCCACCGGACCATGCTGTTCGCCTCCGCGGGGAATACTTCATAGAGGAGACGCTGGGTGTCGCCCTTGTACATCTCCGCATTGTAGTCCTTCATCACGATCTTGTGCGCCGTCGTATCGGTGACGATGACCTTCCTCGTCGCAACCGCCGCCTTGTTCTCCTTGCTCGCCACGGTGATATAGGTCTCCCCGTAGTACACGGCGGTGACGACGCCCTTTTCATCCACCCTGACGAGGCTCTCGTCCGCCGCCGCATAGCTCAGATCGCGGTTCTTTGCTTTGAGCGGCAGGATGGTGATATCGGGGCTCAGATCATAGGTGGGCGGAGCGTCCTCGTCGCTCATCACGAGGACGAGCGCTTGGTCGTCGACGAATTCGACCGTTTCGACATAGATATGCGTGCCCATGCTCACGATCGCGCCGCTCACGAGAAGGATCGCGAGGAGCAGGATCGGCAAGAGTATGATCGTCGAAGTCATCAGTTTTTTCATGTGGATACCTCTTTATATCTCTATGTTTCTGTATTTCCGTTCCGCCGTGGCGAAGAATACCGCGGCGTTGATGAGCGCATACACGAAGGCGAAGCCGGCCCCGAGAAGATACGCCCACATCTTTCCGTTTGCCACCGTCTTGGGAAGAAGCAGGCAGCCCGCGCCGTACAGTGCGGCGATCGTGAACCCGATGAGGAGCATGTAGATGATATTGATCTCCTCCGCCTCCCCGTTAGCCTTGGGCTTCAAGTTGGGGTTGGCAAGGTTCAGATTGACTCCGTTGAACACGAGCCCGACGACAAACACTCCCTGCGTGATGATGAGGATGAGGAGTTCCTGACTGTTCAAAAAGCCTAAACAGCCGAGAATGACCGCGCTCACGAGGAGCGCGCCGAGACTGACGCAGATATGAAGGACGGCCTTCACGCCGAGCTGGCTGCGGTAGGAGACGGGCACGAACTTGGTGATGTAGAAGCGCTTGCCCTCCACGCTCAGGACCTCTCCCGCAAAGGAGCAGATCATGACCATGAACATCGAGACGACGAGCATGGATACCCCGAAGTTGATGCCCGCGCCGATCTGCGCCTCCCCGACGATATCGACGAGACGGTTGCAGAAGAACACCATGACCGGGGTGGAGATCGCAACGCCAAGATAGAAATAGGAGTATGTTTTGGAGCGCAGCATCTCGCGGAAGGTGTAGCGGAAGATCGCCGGCCCGCTCCCGAGATCGTCGAGAGCCGTACGCTTCACCGCCGCCGCGGCGCCGCTTTCAAGTGCCTTGTTCCGCACGTTCGCGGAGACGCCCCTCGCGAGCGCAACGCCCGCTCCGAGCAACACAGCGCCCGCCCCGATCAGCACGCCGAGGCCCAGCCAAAACTTTTCGAAAAAGATGAGATTTCCCAAATAATAGACGGGATTGTAGACGGTATCCAGCGCGGAGAGGAGGCTCTTCCAGATTTCGAGCGTTCCCGTCTCCCAATTCCTGTGGATGAAGAACTGCGCCAACACCGTGAGGATATAGTAGTACAGCGCAAAGCAACCCGCAAGAAAGATGACAAAGACCGCGAGCCGCACGACGCCGTGCTTTTCGAGGAGAGACACGAGATACATCACCGGAATGGCGATGAATACCGAGAGCGCGAAGGGAATGAGCGGCATGAACAAGATCCCGAGGAACATTCCGAGCACGTACATCGCAGAAAAGCACTCTGCGGCAAAGCCGAATACGATCATCACGGGCACGAGGAGCAGCGCCGAGTAGATCCAGAGGTCAATGTAGTTCAGGATGAGTTCGCTCAGGAACATCCGGAAGGGAGAAAGCGGGAAACGCGCGGTGATCGCAAGATCCGCGGGACGGTACAGTCTCTTGACCTGCATGCCCGTCGCGGCGACCGTGAGGCCGATCGCGATCACGGTGAGATAGAGCACGAAGAGCCGCTTCGGCGTGACGCTGAGTTTGGCTTTCAGGACAAAAGTGAGCACCC
Source organism: uncultured Clostridia bacterium (assembly GCA_947625605.1). Taxonomy (GTDB): domain Bacteria; phylum Bacillota; class Clostridia; order Christensenellales; family Borkfalkiaceae; genus Gallimonas. The sequence continues at coordinate 70,656 of CANQOY010000002.1, forward strand.
ACACGAGCGCGAGGATCACGAGGATCGCGCAAAGCGCGGCGACGGCGGTCATGACCGCACTCGCCTTGCGGTTATTGCGGTTCAGCCCCCATTTGAGTTTGAGCTGTAAACGGATATAATCATACATGGCGCGTGCCCTCTTTCTTCCCGGCGTGCTTTTTCCCCTTCTTTGCGTCCGTAGCGGACACGGGCTTGTCCCCGCCCGAGACGGTTTCATCCCCCGTGGAGGGCCCTTCTTCCGCAGATGCCGCGCTCTGCGTAGGCGCCGACGGATACATGGGCGGATACATAACAGGGTACACGGGCGGCGGCGAAGGCATGGCAAAGGGATATGCCGCGCCGTTCCAAGGAGCGGGATAGCCGCCCTGCGGGAGGGCGTACGGAGCGGGCTGCGGCGCGAACTGCCCGGCCTCCTCCTGCATCCCGTTGAGTTCCATATAGTATTTATCGAGGCTGAAATTCTTCTCCACTCTCAGATCGACGATGTCCGCGATCCTGCCCTTCCTGATGAACACGACCTTATCGCACACTTTCCGCACGACGTCGAGATTGTGCGAGGAGAAGAGCACGGCATGCTTATCGTCGGCATATTCGCGGATATAATTGCAGAGGAGCATCATGGTCTGATGGTCCAGCCCGACCATCGGCTCGTCGAGGATCCAAAGACGGGGTCTGTGGACGAGCGCGCCGAGAATGCAGATCTTCTGCCGCATCCCGTGGGAATAGCTCGCGATCTGCGTATCCAGCGCGTAGCGGATCCCGAAGTGCTCGGCAAGCTCCCCCGCGGCATATTTTTTCTGCTGCTCCGTGGCGCCGTAAAGGCTCCCCATGTAATTGATATATTCCCTGCCCGTCAGTTTTTCATAGACGGTGTGGTCGTCCGGAACGTACCCGATCAGCCGCTTTGCCTTCTCGGGCTGTCTGTTGATATCATAGCCGCCGACCGTGATCGTCCCCTCGCGGAAGGGCAAAACGCCGATGATGCTCTTGATGATCGTGGACTTGCCCGCGCCGTTGCTGCCGACCAAGCCGACCACCTCGCCCGCGGAGACGGTAAAGCTCACGTCCTTCGCGGAATAGTTCGGGTTTTTCGCATACTGCTTTGAAAACTTCTTTAATACCAGCATTTGATCTCCTTGATGCTTAAAGCATAGATATATTTTCCGCAAAAAACCGTAGTCTATTATGAGCGGAAAATGCAAAGTGATTATAACATAATCGCGCGAAAAAACGCAACTGTCTCTTCCGTCCCGCCGCTCTCCCCGCCTTCAATGTTGATTGCTTTCGTATTTTGTTTGTATTTTTTGCAATTTCATACTGTTTTTGCATGTTTTTTTATTTTTTGACAAAAATATAACAAAATTTCACATTTTTTCCATGAGCGAAGACGCGCACGGCATCCGTTCCTTCCCGCCGAAGGCGGGGCGCCCTTCCCCGCACGCATGAAACGGGACAAAAAAAGGACGCATTCCGTGCGTCCATAAAGCATCCTCTTTTTCATTTTAAGGCCTGCATCTCGGACATGCCCCCATCGTCCGCGCTCATGTCTGCCATGAAGGCAGCCGTATCCGCGCAAAGCGCTATGTTTTAGGACGGGCCCGTACCGCCCGTAAGCCGACGGAGGACGCAGCCGATGTCCTCATTCATGCAAATAGACTGCGCCTCGATCTGCGGAGGGCAGAGCGCCTCGCCGTCGTTGATACAGGCGTAGATCGCCTCCCTGTTCTGCGCGGTCAGCCGCCAGAACGGGTACTTGATGATCGCGGGCGTGTTGTATCCCACGCCGAGTTCGAGGTAGAGAATGTTGCCATGCCTGTGCGCGTTGAGAAACGCCTCGTAGCGCGCACAAGCCGCGTCCCAGCCCGCGTCCTGCACGAAAGTATTGTCGGCACGCAGGTTCACCGCCATCGGCCTTCCGCACACGGGACAGCGCGGGATGAGTTCGCTTGGGATCCGCATGTCCCGTTGCTCTGCTACCATGCGGCGGATCGCTTCCTCGTTGTCATACGTCCTGTTATGGCAGGGCACGGAGCACTGGAAGAGTCCGTAATCCCCCTGCGTGTAAAAGAGCCGCTTTTTCTCGAACCCCGCCTTTTGAAAACAGTGGTCCACGTTGGTGGTGACGACGAAGTAATCTTTCTCCTCGACGAGCCGAAAAAGCGCCTGATACACGGGCATGGGTGGGTCGCAGAAGCGATTGACGAAGATATATCTCGACCAAAACGCCCAAAATTCCTCGGGCGTTTTGTACGGATAAAAACCGCCCGCGTACATGTCGCGGAAGCCGTATTTCTCCCCGAAATCGGAGAAATATTTCTCGAAACGCTCGCCCGAATAGGTGAAGCCCGCCGCCGCGGAGAGCCCCGCGCCCGCGCCGATGACCACCGCTTCGGCGGAGGCGAGCGCCGCGCGCAGTCTATCTGTCTGCACCGAGAAGTCCTGCATAAATTTCATAGTCCCGTTCCTTGAACACATTGAATATGACCTTGATGTTACTCCCCGTTTCCCGCCTGTATTCCCGCACCGTGCGCACGGCGATCTCGGCGGCGCGCTCGTTGGAAAAGCAAAATTCGCCCGTGGAGATACAGCAAAACGCAAGGCTTTCGAGGTGGTTTTGATCTGCAAGAGCGAGGCAGGAGCGATAGCAGCTTTCAAGAAGCCGCTCATGCCCGGCGGTGAGCTCGCCATTCACGATGGGCCCGACGGTGTGCAGAACGTACCTGCACGGCAAGTTGTAGGACTTGGTGATCTTCGCCCCGCCCGCAGGTTCATCGCAGCCCTGCGCTTCCATAATTTCGGCGCACTCCTGCCGAAGCTGAATGCCCGCAAACGTGTGAATGGCGTTGTCGATGCAGACATGGTTAGGCCAAAAGCAGCCGACAAGACGCGAATTGGCTGCGTTGACGATCGCGTCGCATTTGAGCGTTGTAATGTCGCCGCGCCAAAGATAGATGTCGGGCTGAACGGGCGAGAGGTCGGCAAGATCGGTGATGCCTTTCCGCCTGATCTCTTCCGAGAGGTACTCGTCCTGCACGCGCAGAAACTCTTCGCGCGCCGCCATGGGCATGCGCACGTTGAGAAGCGCGCGAAGGAGCCGCCTCTGCAAAGTTTCGTCCGCGGGGACGGCCCGCGGTGCGCCCCGCTCGGCGAGCAGGTATTCGATCAAAAATTCACGTCTCTTCCTCTGATCCATAGTCACAGTCAAATTACTGAGGGGCATGTCTCGGACATGCCCCCTCCGTTTTTGGTGCACGTCATCCGATGATGGCGTCCGACGCGGTAAATTCTTCCAGAGAATTTGCCTTTACCTGAATGCAGACATACTTGATCGCGCTCCTTTCGGACGCGAAAAATCTGCGCTTGGCGGCGGGAGAGACGCGCAGCCAATCTCCCGCGGCGAGCGGAACGCGCTCTCCGTCGATCTCCGCGGCGCCCTCCCCTTCGAGAATGCCGTAGATCTCCTCGTTGTTCCTGTGCGCATGCATGAAGGGAACGCTCGCACCCGCGGGGAGCACGTTGATGCTGACTTCCGCGCCCGTGAGATGAAGCGCTTCGTGGAGCTCCGTGCGGGCTCCCTCCCCTACGCCGACCTTGCTGTAATTTTCTGCCATGGTTTCTGCCTCCTTTTCGATGGATCTTGCCGATATCATAGCACATCTCGGCGGAAATTGCAAATACGTTACTTTTCTATTATCATGTAATAAAAAGGTAACTATCAATACTTCCTTTTTTGCCGTTACGTTATTTTTTGCTTGCAAAAGTCTTTTTCTTGTGCTATCATGGAGAAAAAGGAGGGCGTCATCATGTTGACCAAGGAAGAACTTCCCGATTGCCCCGTGGCGACCACGGTGCAGCTCATCGGCAACAAGTGGAAACTGCTCATTATCCGCAATCTGCTTACCTCGCCGCAAAGATTTACGGAAATGCTGAAAACGATCCCGATCAGTCAAAAGGTGCTGACGGATAACCTGCGTGCGCTCGAAAAAGACGGACTTGTAGAGCGCGAAGTGTTTGCCGAAGTGCCGCCGCGCGTGGAATATTCGCTCTCTCCGCTCGGAATGTCATTAAAACCCATCCTCGACGCGATGAAGGAATGGGGCGCAGAGTACAAGGGCGGTTTGCGGGGAGAAGGCGCAAAGTAAAGGCGCGCCTTCCAAACACGGTTTTATTTACGGACGAGGAAGAAAATGTTTGTACAGATTTTGATCGCCTATCTGTTGCAGGTCGTTCTGATCTTCGGCTCCATTCTGCTGTTCGGCTATCTCATCGCCCTCTGCAACAGGCGGTTCTACGCCAACTTCGGCAGCCACAGCAGGACGGTCTGCTATGTCACGGGCTTCATCGGCACGCCCGTCCACGAGCTCTCCCATGCGCTCTTTTGCCTCATCTTCGGGCACAGGATCCGCGAGATCAAGCTCTTTCAGGTCGGCGCGGCGGACGGGACGCTCGGCTATGTCACCCATACCTATAACAGAAAAAATCTCTACCAGCGGATCGGCAATTTCTTTATCGGCGTCGCCCCGATCCTCGTCATTTCCGCGATCCTGTTTGCGCTTGCATGGCTCCTGATGCCGTCCATGGTGGGCCAAATGACCGCCTCCATCCGCGGCATGTCCCTCGCCGACGGGGTCGGAGGCGTGCTCTCCCGCCTGCTGCGCGCGATGGGCGCGTTCTTCTCCTACGCGGTCTCGTGGCAGTGGTGGGTCTTTATCGGGCTCGGCGCGTTTCTTGCGCTGCACATGACCCTGAGCGGCGCGGACATCAAGGGCGCGCTCGGCGGACTGGCGTTTGTGCTGATCGTCCTCTTGGCCGCGGATGTGATCATCGGGCTGATCGGAGCGCGGCCGCTCAACGAGTTTACCTCGTGGCTCATGGGAGCCGCGGGGTACATGATCTGCTTCTTCACCTTGGCGCTGATCATTGACCTGATCGCGCTCGCCGTATCCTTTTTATTCAGGGCCGTGCGGAGAAAGTGACGCCGCGCGGCCGCTTCCCCTCTTCTGAAAATATTTATCCCGTCCGCGTTTAGAACGCCCGAAAATGCGGTATAATAATATTGAACAAAGGAAGTGGTAGGAAACGGTGCCGGGCCCGCCCGATCCCCACAGCCTCCCGCGTGATGACAATCATGAAAAGGAGAAGAAAATGATGAAACACGCATTGCAGACAAGAAATAATTTCGACCTCTTCGACGTCTTTGACGACTTCGTAAGACCCATCTTCTTTGAAGAGAACTACGATCTCCGCACCAACATCAAGGAGACCGAACACACCTATGAGCTCGACCTCGAACTTCCGGGCTACAAAAAGGAGGAAATCAAGGTCTCCCTCGAAAGCGGATATCTCACCGTCTCCGCCGAAAAGCAGCAGAAGGAAGAGGAGGGCAAGAAGTATCTTCGCAGGGAGATCCACGAGAGCATTTCGAGGAGTTACTTCGTGGGGCAGGACCTCACGCAGGACCAGATCAAGGCGAAGTACGACAACGGGATCCTGAGCTTGGTCATTCCCAAGGAATCCCCCAAACAGCTCCCCGAAAATCACTTCGTCACCATCGAATAACAGCTTTGGAAGGCGCCCCGTTTCGGGGCGCCTTTTTTTGCGGAAAAGAAAACCGCGCAATCGTCGCGTGGTTCACTTGGCGCACCCTTGAGGGTGGAGCGGCGCAATTCTGCTCAACAGTGCGGTGCACTGTGAGCCGCACCGCGGCAGGAGGCGTGGCCTCGCCGACAGTATTGGTGGGGAAGGCTGCTTCTTGGCGCACCCTTGAGGGGTGGAGCGGCGCAATTCTGCTCAACAGTGCGGTGCACTGTGAGCCGCACCGCGACAGGAGGCGTGGCCTCGCCGACGGTGTTGCGGCGGTCCCTGCCGCCGCAACCGGGTCGAGGCGAAGCCGAGACTGAGGGGTGTCATTTCGAATTAGAACGCCACCCCTTCCGTCACTCGCGTTGCTCGTGCCACCCACCCCTCAAGGGGTGGGCAAGGGAAAATTTCATTGCCCAAAAAAGCGCGGATGAGCTTCTTTGATGGTACCATGTCCGCGATATATGGGAAGGCGGGCGCATAAGCGCCCGTCCTTTTCATGTGCGATCTCTTGTAGCGTCGGCCGCCGCCTTTACGGGGCGTCCGGAAGCGTTTCGAGGAGATCGAACGTCACCGTGACGCACGTCCCCTCTCCCCTCTCGGATTGGATCGAGACGGACGCGCCGAACAGCCTGACGATCTCTTTGACGAAACTCAGCCCCAGCCCGAGACCCGAGCGATCGTTCCGCGTCGTCTCGGCGCGGTAGAACCGGTCGAAGGCGTGCGCAACGGCTTCACGGCTCATGCCCACGCCGTCGTCCCGAACGGCGAGCACGGCCTTCTGCTCCGCCTTTTTGAGGGAGACGTACACGTTCCCGCCCGGCTTGCCGTACTTTACGGCGTTGTCGACGAGGTTTTGCAAAATCCTCTCGTAGAGCGTGACCTCGGCGGAGACGGCGATCCCCTCCTCGATGTCCGTGTGGCAGGTGACGCCCTGTGGGAAGGCATAATCTTCGAGGAACTCCGCCGTGAGGGAGGAGGCGTCGAGCGGGCTGAGCCGAACGCTGAGGCGGTTCGCGACGCGGGTAAATTCGAGGAGGCTGTCCGTGATCGCTTTGAGCCGCTTGGACTGCCGATAGATCACTTTCAGGGATTCGTTCTTCTCCGCAACGTCCTGCGTGTCCTCGATGGCGTACTCGCTCTCGGAGAGGATGACGGTGAGCGGCGTGCGGAGCTCATGCGCCACGTCTGAGGCGAAGCGCTCGTGGTTGCGGAACAGCCCTTCGAGGCTGTCGAGCATGATGTTGTAGTCGTCGGCAAGGCAGGCGAGGTCGCTGTCCGAGGAGATCTCGGAGAGCCGCCTGCGGATATCCTTGGTCTCGGTGATCTCCTGCACCTCCTTGCGCATCCTGTCGATGGGCTTCACCGCCTTCCTGACGGAGAAGATGTTGAGGAGGATGCCCGCCGCCGCCAGCACGCCCGCAAAGACGGCAAAGGAGACGGCCGCGATCATCCAGACACTGTTGGAGGAGGAGACCATGCCGCGCAGGTAGATATCGTCTCTGCCGTCGAGCGAGACGGCAAAGTCATAGACATAGTACCTCTCGCCGCCGACCGTGACGGTGGAGACCACCCCTTTGCGGATGGGAAGGTCCACGGGCCCGGGGAAGGAGCCGTTTTTCAGGGTGCCGTCGCTCCGATAGACGCTCAGGTAGACGCCGTTTACGTTGTAGTCGAAGTCGTCGGGAACGATGCCCTGCGCGGACGAGATGACCGCGGCGCGCGAGGAGACGGTGTCGATGAGCGAATTGCGGATGTTCCCGCTCACCGCGCGGGTGCCCGCCAGCGCGGCGGCGACGACGATGAGCGCCGTCAGGGCGGAGATGATGCACGAGTTGATCAGGATGATCTTTTTCTTGAATTTCATTCTCTCACCGTATATCCCACGCCGCGCACGGTGTGGATGAGTTTGACCGCGGCGCCGTCGTCGATCTTCTTGCGAAGATAGCGGATATAGACGTCGATCGCGTTGGATTCGAGGTACTCGTCCGCGCCGTACAGGCTGTCGCAGATGCGGTCCCTCGTGAGGACGATGTTCTTGTTCTTCAAGAGGAGCGCGAGAAGATCGAACTCCTTTGCGGAGAGCGGGATGACCCGCCCGCCCCGCTCGGCGGTACGGCTGCTCAGATCGAGGGTGAGGTCCCCCGCCGTCAGGGTGTTTTCCCGCCTGCCCGCCGCCCGCCGCGTGACGAGGCGGATGCGCGCGACCAACTCGGGGAATTCGAACGGCTTCACGATGTAGTCGTCCGCACCCATGTCCAGCCCCTTGACGACGTCTCCGCTGGCGTCGAGCGCGGTGAGGAGGATGACGGGCACGTCGATCTTCTTCGCCCGCACCGCGGAGAGAAATTCCAGCCCGTTCATCACGGGCATCATGATATCCGAGATGACCACGTCGAACCCGCCCGTGAGCAGATAGTCGAGCCCCTCCTCGCCGTTACAGGCGCATTCCACGGTGAATCCGACGGCCGCCAGCCTCTTTTTGAGCACCGATTTGAGGCTTTCATCGTCTTCGAGGACGAGAACTTTCATGGCTTTCGCTCCTTTCTTCCGCCTTGCGGAAAACCTCTTCCGAGAAGAATTGCCCGACAGAATTCTCTATCGGGCAATTCTCGGTCCTTATTATATCATGTCTTTTGCGTTTTATCAATTCTTTTTCGCGCGAAGCATCAATCGTAGGAGATATCGTGTTCGAGGATGGTTCCTGTCGCGGCGTCGATCTCGATGGAGTATTCGAGATCTCTCACTTCGATCTCCACTTCATAGATGAGGATGCCGTCGTCCTCTTCGAGCTTCACCTTGATCACGCGCGCCTCTTTCTCGGTCAGGCTGAAAAAGTCGAGTGCGATGGAGCGCGCACGCTCTTCGCCGATGAGCTCCTGTCCGCCGCCGATGAGTTCGCCTTTGAGGTGCACTTCCCCTGTGAGCGCGTCCACATAGTAGTCGTACTCCCTGCCATCAACGACGACTTCCACTTCCCAATAGAAGCGCTTGTCTGCACCCGTGCCTTCGTCGTCGAGTTCGGCGTCCTTCACGCGCACGTTCTTGCCGCTCAGCGCGTCTTTGACGGCCTGGATCGCCTGGTCGCGGGAGATATAGCCGCTTGCCGGGGGATCGGAGGGGCTTTGCGGGGGCAACTCGGCGTCATGCTCGCGGTCGATCTCCCTTTCGAGGATCTTCCCCGTCTGCGCGTCCACTTCCATGGAGTACTCAACGCCGTCGGCGTACAGTTTGATCTCATAGCAGAGCCTGCCGTCTTCCCTTTCGAGCTTGATCTTCTTGGCGGAGAGCGCGTCCTCGGTCAGGCCGAAGTCATCGAGGGCGATCGCAAGCGCCTCTTCCTCGGTGATTTCCGTCGTGGGGGCGGGGTTGACGGGGTTGCCCGTGTAGTCCTCGTTGAGGACGACTTCGCCCGTGATTGCGTCCACGAGGTATTCCAGCTCCCTTCCGCCGACCTTTACCTCGACTTCGTAGAAGTACCTGACTTCTCCGTTCACGTATTCCCTCTCGACGTCCACTTCGATCAGGAGGGCGTCCGCACCGGCCTTATCGAGCGCGATGGCGACGGCCTCCTCGCGGGAGATGAAGCGATCGGTCTGGGGCGGCGCGTCGTGGCCGTGCGAGGCCCCGGCGTCGATCTCTACGTCGAGGATGGTTCCGTCCGACGCGGCGATCTCGAATTCGTACTCGCAGTTCTCGGCAACAAATTCCACCTCATAGAGGAAGATCCCGTGCTCGTAGTCGAGCTTGACCTTGCGGAAGCTCACCTGTCTGTCTCCCACGCCTTCGGGGAAGGCGAAGTCGAGCGCGATCTGTTTTGCCTGCTCCTCGGTGATGGAAGAAGGGATCTCGGGCTTTGCGACGCTCTCGTCGAGCACGCCCTTGGAGAATTTGACGATGGAACCGTTCAGCGCGTCGATCTCGATCGTGTAGCGGAACCCGTCGTAGTCGAAGTTCACCGCGTAGAGCTTCTTGCCGTGGTCGAGCAGGCTCCGCAGGGTGAAGTTTGCGGTCATGTCCTCGGACACGCCCACCGCGTCGAGCGCGATCGCCTTGGCCCTCTCTTCCCCGATATAGGAGGAAGCCTCGCCGCCGGAAGCGGAATTCTTCAACTCCGTCTTGCTCTCGATGAGAGAGAAGTCGTCCGCTTTGAGAATGTAGGTGTACTCCGCGACCGCGTCCTCGATCTCTACCTTAAAGACGGCGGTCCCCATGTAGGTATCCTTGTCGAAGTCGAAGCCGACGATGTCCACCTTGGCGATCCCGGAGAGCGCAAGCGCCTCTTCGAAGGCCCGTTCGAGATCGGAGAGCGCATCCCCGCTGCTCTCTGCCGCGAGCGACGCCGCTACGGGCGTTTCGCCGAGGATCGCCGTGCTGCTCCCCACTTGGAAGTCGGATCCGACGTGATATTCGGATACCGCCGTGGAGGTGATCACGGTGACGAGATAGTCATGATCCTCCGCGACCGCCGTCTGGCTGACCAGATCGCCCGAGGGGTTGACGGCTCGGAATGCTTTGACCACGCTGTTGTCGTAGTCGAGTTGGTTGTTGGGTTGGTTGGGATTGCACGCCGTGAAGAGCGAGAGCGAAAGGGCAAGTCCTGCAACCACGCCGATTGTCTTTATCAGGTTCTTTTTCATGTTGATGTCCTCCTTGGTTTCTGATGCCATTATATTTGGCGAAAATTAAAGGAACATTAAAGAAAACGCAAAAATCAAAATTTTTTTCGGATTTGGAAAAAATTTTTTTCCATGCCGCGGGCCGCCCGAAATCGGGCGGCCCGCGGCATGGTCATAGGATAACGTGCGCGCACGCGCCTACAATAGAGGAATTACAGAAAAAAGAATGATAGGGCGCGGCGGCCTATTTCCGATAGCCGTTGGGATTTTTCTTTTGCCAATTCCAGAGCGAGGCGCACATTTCGTCCATGCCGAGCTGCGCCTTCCAGCCGAGTTCGCGCTCCGCCTTCGAGGCGTCGGAATAGCATTCGGCGATATCCCCCTCCCGCCTCGGCTTGATGACGTAGGGGATCGGGTGCCCGCAAGCCCTCTCAAAGGAATGGATCACGTCGAGAACGCTGTACCCCTTTCCCGTGCCGAGGTTGTAGGTGTAAACGCCCGCTTTTTCGATTTTATCAATGGCGGCGACATGCCCCTTTGCAAGATCGACGACATGGATATAGTCGCGCACGCCCGTCCCGTCGGGTGTGGGATAGTCGTTCCCGAACACGCCGACCTCTTTCAGCTCGCCGATCGCCACCTTCGCGATATACGGCGTGAGGTTGTTGGGAATGCCCTTCGGGTCCTCGCCGATGAGCCCGCTCTCGTGCGCGCCGACGGGGTTGAAGTAGCGGAGAAGCGCCACCGTCCATGCGGGATCGGCAGCGTAGACGTCTTTCAGAATGAGCTCCTGCATGTACTTGCTCGTGCCGTAAGGGTTGGTCGTACCGCCCACCCTGCACGTCTCGTCGAGCGGCAGCTTTTCGGGCGTGCCGTAGACGGTCGCAGACGACGAGAAAACGATTTTCCTGCACCCATGTCCGCGCATAGCCTCCAAAAGTGCGAGCGTCCCGCCGATGTTGTTGTCGTAATACTCGATGGGTTTCCGGCAGGATTCCCCCACCGCTTTCAGCCCCGCAAAGTGGATGACCCAATCGATCTTCTGTTCTTCGAAGACGCGCGAAAGCAGCGCCTTGTCGCGCACGTCGCCCTCGTAGACGGAGATCTTCTTCCCCGTGATGCGTTCCACGCGTTTGAGGCTCTCGGGCGAGGCGTTGGAATAGTTGTCGATGACGACAACTTCGTATCCGCTCCCGAGAAGCTCCACCAAGGTGTGGGAGCCGATATACCCCGCACCGCCTGTCACCAAGATCTTCATATTGTTCCTCCCGTTTGGGCCCCGCAGGGCTCCTTGTTTATTTTGTGCGCCGTGCGCGTCTCATGCAAGTTCTTCCGCGGCGATCCCGTCCGCGATCTCCGCAAAGTAGAAAGTGGCCTCGCGCCCCATCCTCTCCCGATAGATCTCGCCGACGTGCGCAGCGAAGTTCTCTGCCTCCGCCCTGCGGACAAGGCTGACGGTACAGCCGCCGAACCCCGCCCCCGTCATGCGCGAACCGAGACACTCCGGCCGCGCCTGCGCCGCCTCGGCGAGGACGTTTTGCCCCTCTCCCGCCACCTCATAGTCCTCCCGCAGCGAGAGATGGGAGGCGTTCAAGAGGGCGCCGAATGCCGCAAGATCCCCTCCCTCGATGGCAGCGACTGCCCGCCGCACCCGCTCGCACTCCGTGACCACATGGCGGGCGCGCCGATAGATGACGGGGGAAAGGAGGGAGCGGCACCCCTCCAATTGCTCCGCCGACGCCTGCGCGAGGCATCGGATGGGGAGCGCGCCGGAGAGAATGCGCAGCGCTTCGTCCGTCTCCGCCCGCCTCTTTTGGTACGTTCCCGCGGCCGCCAGAGCGTGCGGCTGATTGCTGTCTGCGAGGACGAGCATGCAGTCTCCGAGATCGAGCGGAATATAGCGGAATCGCAGCGTCGAGCAGTCGAGGAGGATCGCGTTGCCCCTCTTTCCGTGCGCGGAGACGAATTGATCCATGACGCCGCACCCGACCTTGCAGAACTCGTTTTCTGCGCGGCAGCAGAGGAGGGCAAGCTGCGTCTTATCTATGGGGTTGCCTCCGGACATGGCTATGGCATAAGCCGTCGCGACCTCGATGGCGGCCGAGGACGAGAGCCCCGCCCCGAAGGGCACGGAACAGTCGTACAGCAGGTCGCACCCGACGACGCGGTACCCCGCCTCTTTGAGCATATAGGCCACGCCCGCCTGATAGTTCCACCACTTCATCGCCCGCCCCGCGCCGAGGTCGCCTAAATCGAGCTCGGCCCGCTCCCCGAGCGTGGTCGCGGCAAGGCGCAGAAGATGCGTTCCGTTCGGGCGCACGGCGACGCGGCACCCGAGCGAGAGCGCCGCAGGCAGAACCTCTCCCCCGCAGTAATCGACGTGCTCGCCGATGAGATTGACCCGCCCCGCCGCCGAGCAGACCGCCGCGGGAGGCGCGCCGTAGATCTTTTCAAACTCTTGCGAAAGTTTCATATCGCTTGGGAAAATCGGGCTCAAAGGCGGGACAGCGCCGCGGCGGGAGGCGCTGCCTGAACGGCCGCCTCGCCCCGCCTCTCGCCGTCCGTCGCTCTCAGCGTAAATCCGCTTTCTCCCGCCCTGACCACGGCCATGGCCTCCCCGTAATAGGTGTCCGTCGTCCTTTCCATGTAGCCGCGCGGGTTGAACGGACAGGCATTTCCGAGGGCAAGAAGTTCGCCTCCCTCCACCTCCACGGAGATCTCCCTGTGCTCGATGGGCTTGACGTTGCCCGCCCGATCCGTAAACCGCAGCCGCACAAAACACACCTCGCCCGCCGCCGCCTGCGGCTTTTCGGGGAGGACGGTGAGCACCGTCTCCTCTCCCGCCGTTTTCAGGGAGGCGCGCGAAAGCTCCCGTCCGTCGCGGCCGAGGTTGACGGCCGTGATCTCGCCGTCCTCATAGCGGACTTTGAAAACAAATCTGCAATTCTTTCCGCGCTTTTTCCTGCCCACGCGCCTTCCGTTCAGCAAGAGTTCGACGGCGGGCGCACGCGAGTAGACCTCCACCCTTGCGGGCTTGCCGCTCAGGCCGTTCCACGACCATGTGGGAAGCGCGTTGGAAAATTTCCACGCGGACGGGGAATGTTTTTCCCCTGTATGGCTGACGGGCACGACGGCGATCAGAGGCCTTTCTTCGAGCTCGAACGCGGACATGGTATAGAGTGCTTCGCCCAACGGCTCGCCGATGAGGTTGAGCCTTCCGCTCCCCGCCGCGATCCATCCGAGCGCACCCGAGGGCGCGGGCGCGTACTCCGCGTATTCCCAGCTCCCCACGCCGACCTCGCCCAAATAGTCCATTCCCGCCCAGACGAAGTCGCCGATGATCGCGGGATACTTCTTTGCCGATTCCCAAAAGAGATAGGCGTCCGAGCAGAACGTCTCGCTGCCGAGAATGACGCGCCGCGGGTACTTCTTCACGTCGTGCCGATACCGCAGAATGCCGTAGTTATAGCCCGCCGCGTCCATCTCCGCAAAGCAGTCGCGCGTCTTGACGTCGCAGCCGTGCAGGCGCGCCATGTTCTTCATGAACGAAGCCCCCATGGCGGCGGCGAGCGCATTGAAGAACGCGCTCCCCGTCTTTTTCCGCGGCGCTTTGCGGGCCTTTTTATCGCTGTACACGCCGAAGCCGAGCGCGTGCAGAAAGTTGAAGAAGATGTTCACGCCTGCCGTGACGGGGCGGTCGGGATCGAGCCGCTTGCAGACGGCCTTCATCTCGCCAAACAGGCGGACGCCCCGCTCCTGCGCCGTCTCGGCCACTTCGTTGCCGAGCGAATACAGGACGACGGAGGGATGGTTGACGTCCTTCTCCACCATGTCCGCGATATCCCGCTCATACCATTCGGACAGATCGTCCGCGTAATCGTACCTGGTCTTGTGGATGTACCACATATCGCAGTACTCGTCCATGACGAGCATGCCGAGGCGGTCGCAGGCGTCCAGCAGCGCCTTGGAACAGGGATTGTGCGCCGAGCGGATCGCGTTGTAGCCGTACTGTTTGAGCAGCCTGATCTTGCGCTCCTCGGCCTCGGGATAGCAGCGTGCGCCGAGGATGCCGTTGTCGTGATGGATGCACGCGCCGCGGAGGATGACGCGCTTCCCGTTCATGGTGAAGCCCTCCTCGGGGGTGCAGCCCTGCGTGCGGATGCCGAAGTTCCCCTGCCACTCGTCCTCTTCAAAGACGACCCTGCACGCATAGAGCACGGGCGTCTCCACGCTCCAAAGCTCGGCGCCTTCCACGGTGAGGCGGAGCGTCGTCTCGCCCGAGGAGAATGCCTCTGCCCGCGCGGCCACCCTGCCCGCGCGCAAGAGCTCCACGCGCACCGTGCCCGCGTGCGTCGTTCTGACGCGGACCTCCACCACGGCGGGGCCGAGGGAGACGGTGCGGATGCGGACGCCGTTCATGAGGATATGTTTCTTTTCCGCCGCATAGAGCCAGACGGGACGGTAGATGCCCGCGCCGGAGTACCAGCGGCTGTTGGGCTGGCGGGAATTTTCGGCCACGACGCGGATCTCGTTCTCTTCCCCAAAATGCAGGAATTCGTTGGCCGAAACATAGAAGTTGGTGTATCCGTACGGGCGGAAGCAGGCCTTCCTGCCGTTGAGAAAGACTTCCGCGTTCCGATAAACCCCTTCAAACTCGAACGTGAGTTCTTTTTCCGCATACTCCGCGGGGAGGAAGAACCGCTTGACATACTCGTAATCGTGCCCCTCGAAGTAGCCCGTATTGGCGCCGCCCACGCTCTCCGCATTCCGCGGTTCAAACATCATGGCGTCGTGCGGCAGCGTCGCCGCACGCCATGCGCCCTCGCCGAGCCTGCGCCATTCCCACCCCTCGTTGAAATCCAGCTTCCACATGATCCGTTTCCCTCTCTCCCCTATTTTACCGCATCTTCGCGCAAAAATCAAGGGGTCGCGCGAAAGCGGTTTCCATTTTCTTTTGAGGGGCGAATCCGCCGCCCGCGCGCTTGAAAAATTTATGCCGCGCGGAAGAAATATTTTTTGTCCCCGAACGGTTGACATCCGCACGCCGTTCGGATAGAATAGAGGTATTCGGGGAACGGGCTGCGCGCGCAAAACGTCCCGCCCGCCACCATGTCTGCGTCGGAGGCCTCATTTTCGAATTTCGCCCTCCGCGCACCGGACGCGGCCCCCGCACTACAAAGGAACGGAAGGAGACGCATATGAAACACAACGCAGGCGGGATCGCACTCGACATTTCGAAGAAGATCATAGACGGATTTCTCGCGGGCATGCTCATTTCTCTCGGCGGGGCGGTGTACCTCGCTTGCCGCTTCGGGCTGACGGAGAGCCCCGCGGTGCCTTACTACGGCCAGTACGTGGGCGCGCTCCTGTTCTCCATGGCGCTGCTGTGCATCTGCATGCGCGGCTACGCCCTCTACACGGGGAAGATCGGCCTCCTCCCCGCGAGCCATACGAAGGAGGACGTCTCCGTGCTCCTGCTCTGCCTGCTCGGGAATGTCCTCGGGACGGTCGCCTTCGGCTACCTCATCGCGTACCTCTTCCCCCACCTGAAAG
The DNA here is from genome assembly GCA_947625605.1 of uncultured Clostridia bacterium. Lineage (GTDB taxonomy): Bacteria > Bacillota > Clostridia > Christensenellales > Borkfalkiaceae > Gallimonas. The sequence goes on from CANQOY010000002.1 coordinate 86,408, forward strand.
AGAGCGCCGCCCTGCTCTGCGGAGAGGCGGGCAAGTTGGGGCAGGGCTACCACATGGGGCTGTTGCGGGCCTTCCTGTGCGGGATCCTGGTCTATCTCGCCATCGACCTCTACCGCAACAACCATTCCGCGCTCGGCATCGTGCTCTGCATCCCCGCCTTCATTCTGAGCGGATACGAACACTCCATTGCGGACATGTTCTACTTCGCCGCCTCGGGCATCGCCTCCATCGAGGCCTTCCTCTATCTCATGCTCATCGTCCTCGGGAACTCCGCGGGCGCGCTGCTCATCCCCCTTCTGCAAATGATCCGTCGCCCGGATCCGCCGCAGAAGAGATGACGGCTATTAAGGCAACAAAAAACCTCGCCTTCGGTTTAGGCGAGGTTTTTTCGGCCGAACAAAAGCTCATTTGCCGAGGCGCTCCATCATTTCGACGATGTCCTGCACCGTCTTGACGTTCTCCACCTCCCCCTCGGGAAGGGTGACGCCGTACTCATCCTCAATGGTCATCATGAGTTCGACGACGTCGAGAGAATCCGCGCCGAGATCCTTGACGACTTCGGATTCGGGTGTGATCGTGTCTGCCGCAATACCGAGCTGATCGGCAAGCATTTTACAAACTTTCTCGTACATGATTATTCCTCCAAAGCTCCGCAAGAGCGGGATCGTTTCCTATTTTACCGCATTTTTTCACAGATGTCAATAATTTTTCGGGAAAAACCTCTAAAACGTTTACTTTGCGAATAATTCGGCGAGGGCGGCATGCCATTCGCGCTCGCTGTACCGCGGGTTGGCGGGAGAGGTGGAGGGCATTCTCCGCGCCATCGGCAGCGCCTGCGGAGCGTGCGCGGCCAGCAGATCGTATGCCTTCACGCCGTTGCAGAGAATGCCTCTGAGGGGGGCATGTCCGAGGATGACGCCGAGATCCACCGCCTGCTCGCCTCGGATGGAGGCGTCTGCCGAGCCCTTGACCTCGCATGAGGCCACCATGTCCCAAAGAGCGATGTGATTTTCGTGCAGGAAACGCATTTTTTGGGGAACGGTCTCGGGCATGGGTACGGCAAAGAAGGCGGAGAGCATTTTCCAAAATCTGTTCTGCGGGTTGCCGTAATAAAACCCCTCCGCGCGGCTCATGACGGAGGGAAAGCTCCCCAAGATCAGCACTCTGCTCTCCGCGTCGAACACGGGAGCAAAGCCCTCCGCCGCCGAGACGACGGCCGTCACGGGAAGATCTTCTCCGCGTTTCCGACGGACGCCGCAGCCATGCGCGAGAAGTCGAAATTCTCGGAGATGGCGCGCATCACGTCGTCGCGGGTGAGCGCGGAGATCTGCGCCATGTGCCGCTCGAAGTCGTAGACCTCGCCGGAATAGAGCAGCCGCCGCCCGTAGAGGAGCATCTGCGAGGAGGTGTTTTCCTGCGAAAAGATATTGCCCGAGCGCAGCTGTTCCCTGCCGCGCAGGAACTCCTCCTCCGTGACGCCCTCCCGGCAAAACTGCTCCACGACCTCGACGACCGCCCGCGCCGCTTCCGCCGCCTTTTGCGGGTTGACGCCCGCGTACACCCCTACCATGCCCGCCTCCTCATAGTGAGAAGTGTAGGAATACACGGAATAGGCGAGCCCCAATTCCTCGCGCACGCGCTTGAAGAGACGGGAGCTCATGCCGCCCCCTAAAATGGTATTCATCACCTGCACGGCATAGTAGCTGTCGTCCCCCCGCGGGACGGAGGGAAAGGCGATCGCGAAGTGCGCCTGCTCGATGGGCTTCTTCCGAAAGAGGTTCCCCTTCTTCCAGACGACCTGCTTCTCCCGCTGTACGAACCGCGTGCGCTCCAACCCGCCGAAATATTCTTCGGTGAGCTTTACGGCTTCCTCCGTGCCGATATTGCCCGCAAAGGAGACGACGATGTTCTCCGTGCAGTAGCGCTCCCGCTTGTAGCGCAGGATATCTTCGCGCGTAAACGCCTTGACATTCTTTTTGGGCCCGAGGATGTTCCTGCCGTAATTTTCCTTGCCGAACGCGGCGCGGGAGAGAAGATCGAGGCAGAGATCTTCGGGGGTATCCTCATCCATGCCGATCTCTTCGAGCACGACGCCCTTCTCGCGCTTCATCTCCTCTTCGGGGAAGTTTGCATTCAGGAAGAGGTCGCAGAGGAGCGCGAAGGCGTCCGCCGCGTGGTCGGAAGTCGCCTTTGCGTAATAGCAGGTGAGATCCTTGCCCGTGAAGGCGTTGACCTGCGCGCCCAATGCGTCGAAGGCGTCCGAGATCTCAAACGCCGTCCGCGTAGGGGTCCCCTTGAACTGCATGTGCTCGATGAAGTGGGAGATGCCGTCCTCCGCGTCCGTCTCGAAGGCCGCACCCGTGCCGACGAGCACGCCCATCGTGACGGAGAGCAGCCCCTCCATATGTTTGACGATGAGGCGCACGCCGTTCCCAAGTTGTCTTGTTTCCACCATAGGTATTCCTCTCATATGTAAATGTTGTTCCGAAACGCTAACCGAGGTTCTCCCCCACCGCGATCGCCCGCAGCCCCCGCTCCCGATAGGCTTTGAGAATGGCGGGCAGCGCCTTTAAGGTATGCGCCATGGGGTGCATCAGGATAAAATCGCCTCCCTCCACGCCCTCGGTGGCGCGGCGGAAAACCAAATTTTCGTCCTCATCCCGCCAATCGATCGTATCTTTGCTCCAAAGGATGGTCTTCATGTCCATCGCCTCGGCGGCGCGCACCGTCTCGTCGGAATACGCCCCCGAAGGCGGCGCAAACAGCGTGACGGGGATATGCGTGATGAGGGAGATGAGTTGGGCGCTCGTGGCGATCTCCCTGACGTTCGTCTCGTAATCGAGCTTGTCGTGGCTCAGGTGAAAGTAGCCGTGGGAGCCGATCTCATGCCCGCGCGCGGCGATCGCCTTCACGCAGTCCACGTTATCGTCCGCCCAGCTTCCGCCGAGGAAGAAGGTCGCGGTGGCGCCGTATTCTTCGAGCACGTCGAGGATGCCGTACACCTCTTCGGTGCCCCAATAGACGTTGAACATGAGGGAGACGCCGTCCTCCGCACTGCCGCGGCGGTAGACCCTGTCCTCCAAACCCACCGCGGGGCCCGCGACGGGCAGAAGACACACGGCCGCTACGACGACGAGAATGAGCGCGAGCGCTCCGTTTGTGAGCGCGGATACCGCGCGGGATGAAAGTCTTTTCAACAGTTTGCCTCAAACAACGGGAGTTTATAGCCTATCCTATTGTCGGAAACCGCATTTTATTCCTCTTTCCCGCGCGCAGAAAAACCCGCGCCTGCGCCTCCGCACGGATCAGCGCAGCGTTGCGATGGTCACGCCGCTCTCGCCCTCTCCGTATTTCCCGAGGCGGAAACTCTCCACCCGCTTGTGCTTTTTGAGCAGCGCATGCACGGCGGCGCGGAGCTTGCCCGTCCCCATGCCGTGCACGATGCGCACCTCCGAAAGGTTGGCAAGCACAGCGCTGTCTAAAAATTTTTCGAGTTCGGACTCCATCTCCGCCGTCGTCATGCCGATGAGGTTGATCTCCGAGCGCACGGCGGCGCGGTCGGAAAGCGTCTGCGTGACGCGGACCTGCGCCTTTTCCCTCTTTTGGGGAGAGGGCACAAAGAGATCGGAAAACTCCGCCTTTACGCGAAGCGCGCCCGCCTGCACTTCCGCCGTCTGCTTACTGCGGGAGAGGGAGAGCACCGTCCCCTCCGTCTGCAAGCTGCCGACATACACGCGGTCGCCCTCTTTCAGCGAGGAGATCTCCACGGGAATCGCACGGATCGGAGCCTCTTCCTCGGACATGGTACCCTTCTGCATTTGATTTTTCCGCGTCCGCGCCGCAATGAGATCGCTCTCGGAGAGGGTCTCTTTGCGGAAGATCTCCTCGATCTCCGCAAGAAGTTCCTCCGCCCTTGCGGTGCGTTCGGAGACGATCCGCCTCGCCTCGGCCTTGGAGGAGGCGAGAAATTTCTCGCGCTCTCTTGCGAATTTTTCCTCCTCCCGTTCGAGCGCGCCGAGCCGCTCCCGCCACTCGCGTTTGAGCTCCTCGGCCCGCGCCCTGCTCTCTTCGGCGCGCACACGGCTCTCCTCGGCCGCCCGCAGCGTCCGCTCGAAGGCCCGCGCCCCCTCCGAAAGATAGCCGCGCGCTTCCTCGACCGTCTCCTCGGGAAGGCCGAGCCGCGTGCAGATCGCGAGCGCGTTGGAGGAGCCGGGCTCCCCCATTTTCAGGCGGTACAGGGGGCGGAACCCGTCCGCGTCGAACTCCATGCTGCCGTTTTCCATGCCGGGCGTCTCATAGGCAAACTCTTTGAGCGAGCCGTAGTGCGTCGTCACGATCCCGCGGCACCCCTTCCGCATGAGGGCGGAGAGAACGGCGCGGGCGAGGGCCTGCCCCTCCTCCGGATCGGTACCGCCGCCGGGCTCATCAATGAGGACGAAGGAATTTTCCCCCGCATGCCGCAGGATCTCGCGGAGACTGACGATGTGCGAGGAGAACGTGGAGAGATTTTCTTCGATGGATTGGCTGTCGCCCACGTCGCAGAACACGCTGCCGACGCAGAGGCGCGTCCCCTCCGCGGCGGGGACGAAGAGGCCGCACGCCGCCATGAGGCAGAACAGGCCGCACATTTTCAGGGTGACCGTCTTGCCGCCCGTATTTGCGCCCGAGAGGATGAGGAAGCGGTAGTTCTCGCCCACGGAAACGGAGACGGGAACGGCCGTCTTTTGGTCGAGCAGGGGATGCCTGCCCTTGACGATATCCACGATCCCCTTGGCATTGAGCGCGGGCATGGTGGCATGCAACGCGTAGCCGTACTCCGCGCGGGCATAAAATGTATCCGCCTCCGAGACGAGGGCGAGAGAGGTTTCGAGCGCGGCGCGGATCCTGCCGATGCGTTTGGAGAGATCGCCTAAAATGCGCTCGACTTCCTCCTTTTCGTCGAGGGTGAGCGAGCGGAGTTCGTTGTTCATTTCGAGGATCTCCTCGGGCTCGAGGAACACGGTGGACCCGCTCTGGGAACGGTCGTGCACGAAACCGCGGATGCTGCGCTTATACTCCGCCTTGACGGGGATGACGAAGCGGTCGCCGCGCACGGTGACGATGCCGTCCTGCAAATACTTCCTGTCGTCGCCCGTCAGATACTGCGAGAGCTTGGCGCGGATGCGCTCGCCGAGCAGGCGGATCTCCCGCCGCAGGGAAAAGAGCCTCTCGCTTGCGGTGTCCGCCACGTCGTCCTCGCTGACGATCTTCGCGGCGATCTCCGCTTCAAGCCCCCTGTCAAAGACGAGCCGCTCCGCAAGCCCGCGGAAGAGACGGATGCTCTCATCCGAGAGTGCGGTAACGGAGTCATAGAAAACGCGCACGGAGCGAAGCATCCGCCCGCAGTCCATGAGTTCCGCACAGGTGAGCGTCGCCCCCTTTTCGGCGCGTTCGAGTTTATCGCCGCACGGAGGGAAGTACTCCACCCGTCCCGCGCCGAGGAAGAACAGAAGGCGCGTCGCCTCGTCCGTCATGGCGAGGCGCGTCCTCGCCTCCTCGATCTCCTCCGTCGGCTCCAACGCTTCGAGCGCCGCCTTGCTCTCGTCGAGCACGGCATACGAGGCCGTGAGCGATAAAATTTTGTCCAGCTCCAAGAGCTCCCTGCTGCTCTTCATAAGATCCCTCTCGAAAAGTGTCCGCCCGTGCTCTCCTTCGGGCGCGCGCGCTTTGCGCTGTCGTCGTACAGCGCGGAAGGCACGCCCTCCGTCTCACGGAGAAAAGCGCAGTTATAGACCTCGAATCGGCATACCATGTCCGAGGTCCGATACCTGCGAAGCAAAAATACACGTCCCGCTTCGTCCGTCATGCGGTAGAGATCTCTCCGATCGCAATCCGCGCATGTGCGCTCAAAGGGGCAGTAGCAAAGATCCATGAGTTTGATGTCCCCGCCCGCGAGGAAGAAGGCGCCGTCTGCGGCGAGCGCGCCGATCTCAGGGAGGGTGAGCTCTTTCGAGAGCGCAAAATAGGTTGCGGCCTCCCGCACCCCTGCCACGGCGTAGCGGTTGGTCAGGTTGAACCCCGTGCCCGCAAAGAGTTTGAGGCCGTACTTCCTCGCGAGCGCAATGCCGTAGTATCCCTCGCAATAGATGCCGTCGAACGAGCCGAACTGCCCCGAAAGCAACGCCTCATCCGCGGCGGTGAAAAAGGGCGGAAGATAAAGATACGTTTCCCGGCCTCGTGCGCACGGTTCGAGCTTGCGATAGTCCTTTGGCTTGTAGATGAGGATATCCGGGTACCCCATGTCCGAGATCACGGCGCGGCGTTCGCCTTTTACGGCTTGGATCGCCGCCGCGGGACGCTCTTTCGGGAACGCTTCATGCACGGGGGAGAAATGCCGCACGAGGGCGGCATAGAACGCTCTGCGGAGGGCGTTGAGCGCAGACTTGGGCAGAAAGGCCCCCTCCGTCTCCGCCTCTATACGGGGAAGAAAGGGAAGGCCGTCCGTCTTGGAAAAGCAGGCGGCGAGCTCCTCCGCGGTGAGGGGCGAGCGCTCTGCGGCATCGAGGGGTTCGCCCTCGACGACGACGTCCCCGCACGCCGCCCGCGCGCGTTCTCCCGCGACAAACCGCAGCGATACGACGATCTCGCGGAGCCGCTTGCCCTGCAATGCGGACGCATTGGATACGGCCGAGGTCGTCAGCCGCACTTCGTCGCCCTCCCGCAGCCGCATGGGCGAAGAGAGATAGGCGCCGTCGCGGTCCGTCATGGGTACGATCGCCCCGCCGACCTCCTTCCCCTGCCGCAGGATCTTGCACGCGTCTCCGTTGACAATATGTACTTCTGTGCGGCAAAAGGGCCTACCATGTCTGAACTCGACCCTTCCGATCGCCTCTCCGATATGCCCCTGCACCGCGCGGGAGAGGAAGCCGCGGCTCTGGCCGAAGCCGAGCCCTTCCGTGTAGTCGCCGCGGTTGTAGGCGCGCCGAAGTTCTTCAAACGCAGCCTCCGCAGGGGAGCCGTCGAGGAGCGCCCTGTAATATCGGACAGCCGCGCCCACATATTCGGGGCGCCGCATCCTGCCCTCGATCTTGATGGAGGAGACCCCCGCCGCGAGAAGTTCTCCGAGGCGGCCGCCCAAACACAGATCGGACGTGGAGAGCGCATACGCCTGCGCCTCGTACCCTTTCCGATCGATCGCGTAGCGCTTGCGGCAGGGCTGCTTGCATCTGCCGCGGTTCCCGCTGTTTCCGCCCGCAAAGGAGGAAAAATAGCATTGGCCGGAAAAGGCCGTACACAGCGCGCCCTGCACAAATACTTCCGTCTCGATGACCTTTGAGATGGCACCCATGTCCGCGATCGGCGTCTCACGGGCGAGGACGGCACGGGAGAAGCCGTACTCTCTCGCGACCTCTGCGCCGCAGAGATTGCAGCAGCCTGCCTGCGTGGAGAGGTGCAGCACGATCTCCGGGCAAAGGCGTTTGAGTTCGCGCCCGAGGAAGAGATCTTGCAGGAGGATGGCGTCTGCGCCCGCCTCCCATGTGCGCCGCGCCGCAAGAAAGAAGTCCTCCGTTTCCCCATCCTTCACGAGGGTGTTGAGCGCAACGTAAACCTTTGCTCCGAGGATATGGGCGTACTGCGCCACGCGCGCAAGGGCCTCCGCGTCGAGATTGCTTGCGCCCGCTCGCGCGGAGAACTGTTTCAGCCCCATATATACGGCGTCCGCGCCCGCGTTGAGCGCGACGTATGCCGTCTGTTCGTCCCCCGCAGGGGCAAGGATCTCACACTTCATTGCATTGCATAGTTTTCGATGGCGAATGCCACGCCGTCCTCCGCGCAGGAGGGCACCACAGTCGCCTCGCGTTTCAGCTGTTCCACCGCGTTGGCGACGGCAAACTTTCCGCCCGCCGCGAGCAGCATGGGCAAGTCGTTCTCCTGATCCCCGATGGCGGCGATCTCCTCCCGCGGCACGCCGTAATGCGCGGCGAGAAATTCGACGGCCGCGCCCTTCGTCTGCCCCTTGGGCATGATCTCCACGAGCCACTCGGAGGAAAAGGTGATAAAATACTTCTCCCCGAAGCGCTCTCTGAGGAGCCCGCGCACGGCCGCCTGCTCCTCGGGCATGCACATCGCGAGCGCCTTGACGACGCGAAGATCCTCGCGTACGATGAGCTCGGATAGGGGCATGTCTGAAACAATGGCCTTGACGCGGCAAATTTTCTCATACGCTTCGAGCAGGCCGTTCCTGCGATTGGCGTACATTTCCGAGCCGGCGTAGATGTGGATGTGCATGCCCGCCTCCTCCATGAACCGCACGACTTCGAGCGCTTCCGCCCGCGTGAAGGCCTCGTCGCGCAGCAGTTTGCCGCTCGCGATGTCCGCAATCTGCGCGCCCTGAAAGGCGACGACCAACCCGTCTTCGAGCCCCAGCTCTTTCAGCCGCTGGCGGATGGAGGCGAGCATCCTGCCCGTGCAGACGGCAAATACGCCGCCCGCCCGCCTGTATGCCTCGATGGCCGCAATGTTGCGGGCAGAGACCGTCCCGTCGTCGCGGACGAGGGTGCCGTCAAAATCCGATAAAAAGATCCGATACTTCATAATTCCTCGAAATACTTCTTGATGCGCGCGGCCAGCTCTCTTCCGATGCCCGCCGCCCCCTGCAACTCCTCCTCGCTCGCCTCCATGATGCGCCCGATGGTACCGAACTTCTCCATGAGCGCCTGCTTCTTCTGCTTGCCGATCCCCTCGATCTCATCCAAGACCGAGGCGAGGTTGCGCTTGGAGTGGATGTTGCGGAAGTATGTAACCGCAAAGCGATGCGCTTCGTCGCGGATGCGCTGCAACGTCTTTAAGGCATAGTCTCTGCGGTCGATGCGCACGCTCTCGTCGCTGAAAAGCGTAAAGGCTTCCTCCTCCTGTTTTGCAAGCGCGATGAGGTCAATGTCGGACATGCCCATCTCCTCGAACGTCTCGCGGACCGCGGAGAGCTGCCCTTTCCCGCCGTCGATGACGATGAGCTGCGGGCGGGGGAAGCGCGCCTCGTCCTCGGTCCCGAGCTTCGCGAGCCGCCTGCGGAGGACCTCTTGCAGGGAGGCGAAGTCGTTCGCCCCCTCTACCGTTTTGATGCGAAAGCGGCGGTACTCGTACTTATCCGCCTCTCCGTCCGTAAAGACGACCATGCTCCCGACCTTGTCCACGCCCGAAATGTCGGAAATGTCGTAACATTCCATCCGCTTGGGGTAATGTTTGAGGTGCAGGATCTCCTGCAATTTCTCGCAGGCGCGCACCGTCATGTCGTTTCTGTGCTCGATGGCGGAGACCGACTTTTCCAGATACTCGGCAGCATTGCGGGCACCCATGTCCAAGAGTTCCCGCTTCACGCCGAATTTCGGACGGGTGATCTCCACGCCCCGCCCCTCCTTTCCCCTGCAATAGGAGATGAAGAGCGCGTCGTCTATGGGCTCTTCGAGAATGAGCTCGCGGGGGATGGGCTTGCCCGCATAGTACTGCGTGAGGACGCTCATGAAGGCCTCCGCGCGCTCGCCCGCGCCTGCGTCGAGGGCGAAGTTGAGGCTGCCCTGCATCACCCCCTTGCGGATGACGAGCAGCGAGATCGCCGCATACAGGCCGTTCGTGTCGTATGCCCAGACGTCCGCGTCCACGTTGCGGGGCATGGAGGTGATCCTGCGGCGGCCGAGTTTGGAGAGCATGCGGATCTTGTCCCGATATTCGAGGGCGAGCTCGAACTGCTCCTCCTCGGCAAACTTCCGCATCTTTTCGGTGAGGACGGCCTCCGCCTCCTCGTAATTCCCCCCGAGGAAGGAGAGCGCCTGCTCCACGCGGACGGCGTATTCCTCCCGCGTGCACATGTGCGCACACGGGGCGAGACAGCGGCCGAGATGATGGTCAAGACAGGGCTTTTTGGGCTTTTCCCCGATGGCCACGCCGCAGGTGCGCAGCTGATACACCCGCGCGACGACATCCACGATCTCCTTGCAATTGACACCGCCCATGAAGGGGCCGAAGTATTTGCCGTCGTTTTTTACGCGGCGGGTGACCGAGATGCGCGGAAACTCCTCGCGCGTGTGGACTTTGATGTACGGATAGGTCTTATCGTCCTTTAACAGGATATTGTACTTCGGTTTGTACTTTTTGATGAGGTTGTTTTCGAGGGCGAGCGCGTCCACCTCGGACGGGGTGACGATATAGGAAAAATCGTCGATCATCTCGACCATGGCCCGCACCTTTTCGGGCTTTTCGGTGGAGTGAAAGTACTGCCGCACGCGATTTTTGAGCACGCGCGCCTTGCCCACATAGATGACCGTGCCCTCCCTGTCGAGCATGATATACACGCCGGGGGCGTCGGGCAGCAATTTGAGTTTTTCACGCAGCACACTCTCAGCCATAATACCATTATACACAACTGCCTGATTTTTTTCAAGGATTTCCGCAAATTTTCACGCCGCAAAACGCTTGCGTGAGGGACAAAATCGTGGAAGGCGACACGGTGGAGCAAGAGGCATAACGTTTCCGCACAAGAAAATCGGGCGTCTGCGCATGCGCGGACGCCTTTTTTCCCATAAAACCATTTCATTGCCGCAAGCGGCGGAAGGGAACTTCTTCGCGTCATCCCGAGAGCGTAACCCGAAAAGATCCCCTTTTACGCAGTCCGTTTTTCATTCGGACGCCTTTTTCAATACCCCAAAAATTCCACACCCTTCAATAAAACGTCGTTGACGATCTCATTGTAGAGAGAGTAGAAAATGATCTTTCCGTGGCGGTCCGTGCATACCATGCCCGCGTCTTTGAGGAAACGCAGCTGATGGGAGACCGTCGTCTGGTTGATTCCGAGCACGCGGGAAATATCCGTCACGCACATTTCCGAGATCGCGAGCGCGGAGAGGATCCGCAGGCGCGTCCCGTCCGCAAAGATGGAGAAAAAGCGCGTGAGAGAACGGAGCAGTTCCCCGTCGGGCACATAGCCCTCCACCATGCCCTTTGTGCGCCGATCCAAAAGCAATGTATCCATAGGCTCCTCCTTTTTGTGAAAGGATAGCATATGCGGCACTGCGCATGCGGCACAAATTCGTCGAAGCGTACGTTTTTTTGTACTTTCTCAGATCCGCGCCTCATAGCCGGCATTCTTCACTGCCTCGATGAGGGCAGACGCGTCGCAGTCCGGCGCCGTCTCGACGACGGCACATCCCTTTTCCAGACTGACCTCCGCGTCCTTCACGCCCGCAACGCCCATGAGCGCGTCGCGGACATGCTTGGCGCAGTGCGCGCACATCATGCCTTCGATTTTCAGAGTGAGTTTCATATCCGTACCTCCTGTTTGATTGATTTCGGTTATTTGATTTTCCGATGGGGAGCCCCCGCGGGGAGCCGCCTTCCTCCTCCCCCGCATGAACCGCGTGAGGCGCAGGGCGTTCGTCACCACGAACAGCGAAGAGAGACACATGGCCGCGGATGCGATCATGGGGTCGAGCGAGACGTTCGCCCACGCAAACGCGCCCGCGGCGAGGGGAATGCCGATGCAATTGTAGAAAAATGCCCAGAAGAGGTTCTGGCGGATGATGCGCATCGTCTTGCGCGAGAGGGCGATCGCGTGCGGAAGAACGCGCAGATCTCCCCGCACGAGGACGACGTCCGCGCTCTCGATCGCGACGTCGGTGCCGTTGCCCATCGCAATGCCCACGTCCGCCTCTTTGAGGGCGGGCGCGTCGTTGATGCCGTCGCCCACCATGGCCACAAAGCGGTTTGCCCGCCGCGCGGCACGCGATCCCCGCTTGACGGCCTCGTTCTCTTCGCGCGCGCCGCGCACATATTGCAACTTATCCTCGGGGAGAAGTTCGGCGCACACGCAGCTGTCGTAGGAGGGAATGCCCGCCTCCGCCGCAATGTGCCTTGCCACGGCCTCGTTGTCGCCCGTGAGCATGACGGGCAGGCAGCCGAGCGCGGTGAGCTCTCCGACGGCCTTGCCGCTCCCCTCTTTCAGGGTGTCCGCAAGCGCGAACATGGCGAGCACGCGCTGCCCGTCCGCGAGAAAGAGCACCGTCTTTCCCTCTTCGGAGAGCGCGTTGTAGGTCGCGAGCCGCTCCCCGAACTCGATGTTTTTCGCCTGCATCATGCGGGCGTTTCCGAGGAAGTAACGCTTGCCGTTGACAACGCCCGTGCCACCCATGCCCGTAATGTACTCCACATTTTCGCCTTCATCCCCCCTCTCGCAGAACGCGGCGATACAGCGCGCGAGCGGGTGGGAGAGCTTGCTCTCGATGGCGTAAGCGATGTCTTTCGCGCCCGCGGCGTACTCCTCGAAAAAGACGACCTTGGGCGCGCCCTCGGTGAGCGTCGCCGTCTTATCGAGGAAGATCTCGTGCACCGTGGCGAGCTTTTGCAGCGATTCCGCATTCTTGAAGAGCACGCCCAGCCCCGCGCCCCTGCCCGTTGCCGCCATGATCGCGACGGGCGTCGCGAGCCCCAGCGCGCAGGGACAGGAGATGACGAGCACGCTCACTCCGTAGTTGATCGCCTTCGCAAAGTCGCGCGTGACCGCGATCCAGACGATGAACGTCGCGAGCGCGATCAGGCAGACGGCGGGCACAAAGACCGCGGCCACCCGATCTGCGAGCTTCTGGATGGGCGCCTTGCTCGTCCCGGCCTCGCGCACCATGCGGATGATGCCCGAGAGCATGGTATCCTCGCCCACCTTTTCGGCGCGGATCTTCAAGAAGCCGCCCGTCACGATAGAGGCGCTCATCGCCCTGCTCCCCTGCGCGAGTTCGACGGGAAGGCTCTCGCCCGTGATCGCGGATTGGTCGGCAAAGCCATGTCCCTCGACAACGGTGCCGTCTACGGGCACGCTCTCCCCCTGCCGCACGATCACGAGATCCCCCTCCTGCACGAGGTCGAGCGGCACGGAGACCTCCCGCCCGTCCCGTTCCACCGCGACGTCGGAGGGCGCAAGCTCGACGAGCCGTTCGATCTCCCGCCCTGTGCGCGCCTTGGAGAGGTCTTCGAGCCACTTCCCGAGACAGACGAGGGTGCAGATGGTGGCCGCCGATTCGAAGAAGAAGTGGGTATGCCCCATGGAGCCCGTATGGCAGAGAATGAGCGCCGCAATGCTGTAAAGATAGGCCGCGAGGCTCCCCACCGTGATGAGGGTATCCATGTTGGGCACGCGCTTGAACGCCGCGCGGAGCCCGCTCGTGAAAAATTCATAGTTGACGGCAAGGATGGCCGTCGTGAGGACGAGCTGCGGGCCGTGATCCCACCATCCGTCCGGCACGGGAAGCCCAATCATCCCGCCCATGGAGAGATAGAGAAGGGGGACGAGGAGGATCGCGGAGATGAGAAAGCGCGCAAGGAGCGAAAGCTCTCTCCGCTTGCCCTCGGGGCGCTCGCCGAACGCGCCGATCCCATAGCCGAGCGACCTGACGGCGGCAAAGATCTCTTCCTCCGAAACTTTCGTCTCGTCGAACTCGACCTCCATCTTTTCGCCCATGAGGGAAACGCTGCACGAGGCGATCCCGCTCAGCTTCCGCACGGTGCGCTCGATGCCGGACGCACACGCGGCGCACGTCATCTTGGTGACCGAATATACCTTTTTCATTGATACCTCTTGAACAGTGCGACGATCTCGTCCACCGCCTCCGTATTGCCGCTTTGAATGTTCTCCACAAGGCAGCTGTGCACATGGTTCTCGAACACAACGCAGGCGAGCGACTTGACCGCCTTCTCGACGGCGGCGAGCTGGATGAGGATGTCGTCGCAGTAGCGGTCCTCCGCGACCATCTTCTTCACGCCGTTCAGCTGCCCCGCAATGCGGTTGATGCGGCTCGTCAGCATTCTTTTTTCCTCTTCCGTCCGCACCTTCTTCCGTTCGCAACACTCCATTTTTTGCCTCCACGATACCCTTATGGGGTATTTTTATTATATGCCTCCGAATGCGCGCTGTCAAGTATTTTTGCGCAATTTGCAGCGAAATATTTTTAAGATTCGGGCCGCAGGACGAAAGGAGAGGACTGAAATCTTATTTCGAAAGTTATCTAAATAAACGGTTTTTCGCTGTTTTTTATGCTCAAATCGAGATATTTACATATTTACAGAGATACAGATGTGCATATTTGCAAAGGCAAAGGCGTGCATGGGAGCGTGTCTTTCGGGCATGAAAAAAGACCTCGCCGAAGAGGGGCGAGGTCTTTTTTCGATCGTATCACTTCTTGCGGAAGTATTCCTTTCCCATCCCGCAGAGGGGACACACCCAATCGTCGGGCAGTTCCTCGAAGGGAATGTCTCCGTCGTACTCGTAGCCGCAGATGTCGCACACCCAGACCTCCTTCTGCGCATCGGCGGGTTCGCTTGCGGCGGCGAAGGTGGGCGCGTTCACGCTCGTCTTTCCTTTGAGCGCTTCATGGTAGTAGGCGTAAGTCATGGGCTTTCCGCTCCGCAAAACGTCGCAGTCCGTCACTTCGCCGAGGAAAACGGTATGCGTCGAAGTCTCCATCTTTCCCACGACCTTGCAGGAGAGATAGGCGATGCCGCCTTCGGGGACGGGCAGCTTTCCGCGCACTTCGTACGCGGTCTCCGCGAACTTATCCGTATCGCGCGCGGACAGAAAGCCGAATCTCCCGATGAGTTTCGGGTCGGAGTCCTCCGCAAGCACGGTAATGGCGAAGTGGCCGCAATCTTCGATGCACTTGTGCGTATAATTGTTGCGGCTGATGCTCACGGCCACCGTTGCGGGATCGGACGTGATCTGCATCGCGCTGTTCGCAATGCACCCGACGGGATTTCCCTCATCCCACGACGTGCAGATGTACACCCCGTAAGAAAGTTTGAACAATGCGGTTTGATTCATATGAATGCTCCTTGATATGTACGAAAAAGGCGGACGAAACCGTCCGCCTCAGCTTGCGTAAAAAGTTACTTCTTTTCTTCCCGAACGATGACTTCCGTGCCGTCGTAATAGCCACACTTGCAGACGCGGTGCGCCTGCTTCAACGCATGGCAATGCGGGCACACGACGAGCGTGGGCTCCGTTGCCTTATAGTTCGCAAAACGCTTGTTGGTCCTGCTCTTCGATTGCTTTCTCTTGGGGACTGCCATGTTATTTTTACCTCACTTCGTTTTTATGATTCATCTTGCTGTTTGCACGCTTCGCAGTGGATGGCCGCAGGAAGCGCAAACAGAATGCTCTCGCGCATCAGACCGCCGAGCTCGACGTGCCCGTTGGAGTAGGAATACTCCCCCTCCTCCTCGTCCGGAACGCCCGGAACGAACACTGCGGAGACCTCGAACCGAACATCTTCCGCCGCCCGTTCGAGGCACCGGGAACAACTCCCCTCCAAGCGGAAGGAGATCTCGCCCCCGATCCGCACGGCGCCGTCCTCTCCGATCTCATAGCCGAGTTCGGCATGCACGGGCGACGCAAAGGCGACATAGGGGATCCCGATGAGAGAAGGATCCGCGTCAAAGGAAAAATCCAGCTTCCCCTTCCCCCCATTCTTCACTCTCGACAGCGCGACGTTGATTCCGGGGATCATTGACTTAAAAAGTATAGGATATTTATGCGGCTTTGTCAACCGATTTTCGCGCTATATTTTTAATTTTTGCGGAAAATCAGAGAAGTGCGGCCGTTTCCCGCGCGATCACGAGCTCTTCATTGGTGGGAATGACGAGCACCTTCACGCGCGAGGACGCCTTGGAGATCTCGCGGATGGAGCCATCGTTCTTCGCAAAGTTCTTCTCGTCGTCCAGCTCGATGCCGAACGCCTCCATCCCCGCAAGCACGTCTCTCCTCACCGTGGGCGTATTTTCGCCGATCCCCGCGGTGAACACGATGGCGTCGAGCCCGCCGAGGGCAGCCATGTACGCGCCGACATATTTTTTACAGGAATACGAGAACATGTCGAGGGCAAGGCGGGCCCTGTCGTTCCCCGCCTCCTTTGCGGCGATCAGATCGCGGAAGTCGGAGGAGACGCCCGAGACGCCGAACACCCCGCACTTCTTGTTGAGATAGCTGAGGCCCTCGTCCATGGTCATGCCCTTCTTGTGGCAGAGGAAGTCGATGGCGGCCACGTCGATATCCCCGCTCCGCGTCCCCATGGGAACGCCCGCGAGCGGGGTGAAGCCCATCGAAGTGTCGATGCACTTCCCGCCCTTCACGGCGGAGATCGAGGAGCCGTTGCCGAGGTGGCAGGTGATGAGCCTCAACTCCGAAGCATCCCTCCCGAGATATTTCGCCGCCTCGCCCGCGACGTACTTATGCGAGGTCCCGTGCGCGCCGTAGCGGCGGACTTTGTACTTCTTGTAGTCCTCGTAATCGATCGCATAGAGATGCGCATAGTCGGGCATGGTGGCATGAAACGAGGTGTCGAACACCAAGGCCATCTTCTTCCCGGGCATGACCTCGCGGCAGGCATTCACGCCGAGGATCGCCGCGGGATTGTGGAGAGGCGCGAGCTCCGCGATCTCATCCATGAGGACCATGACCGCGTCGTCCACGAGCGTCGTCTGCTTGAACGCCTCGCCCGAGGCGACGACGCGATGCCCGACCGCGTCGATCTCATCCATGGAGGCGATGACGCCCGCCTCCGGATCCACGAGCTCTTTGAGCACGAGGGAGATGGCGTCGGTATGGCTGGGCAGCTCCTGCTCGATCTCATACGTTTTCCCGTGCGCCTTGTGGGTGAGCTTGCCGCCGGGAATGCCGATGCGCTCGCATCCGCCCTTGGCGATCGCCTCCTCCGTCTCCATATTGATAAGCTGATATTTGAGGGAACTGCTCCCCGCATTGATGACCAAAATTTTCATAATTTACCTCTGATTGAAGATACGATGATGGGCCGAACTGTTTCGGTTCGTTGTCTATGATGCCAGACATGGTGGCAGGCGACGCCCCCAAAAGGGGGCAGGCCTTCACAACCGCGGACTTCGTTTTAGTGGATACGCTCGGCCCCTTGCGGGACCTCGGTATGACATGTTGGCCGTGTCCCAATTCACTGCGTGCAGCCGAATTCACTTCGGCGGAACGCACTCAATTTGCCGAACCCTTTCGGCTCATTGCCTTTGAGAACAATTCGGTTCGCGGGCGACGCCCCAAAAAGGAGACAGGCCTTCACCGCTGCGGACTTCGTTTTAGGGGATACACTCGGCCCCTTGCGGGACCTCGGTATGACATGTTGGTCGCATCCCAATTCACTGCCTTAGCCCGAATTCATTTCGGCGGAACGCACTCAATTTGCCGAACCCTTTCGGCTCATTGTCTTTGAGAACAATTAAGTTCGCGAACGACGGGGCATTGAGATGCACTATCTTAACCCCTCACGGAAATTTGTTTCCAAAACAAATTTCGTGAATCACTCCGCCTGCAACGCCGTAATCGCCACCGCACAGACGATGTCTGCGGAACAGCACCCGCGCGAGAGGTCGTTGAGGGGCTTGGCAAATCCCTGACAGATGGGCCCGATCGCACGGAATCCGCCCAGGCGCTCGGCGATCTTGTAGCCGATGTTCCCCGCCTGCAAATCGGGGAAGATGAGAACGTTTGCGTGACCCGCAACCTCGGACATGGGTGCCTTCAATTTCGCCACCTCGGGTACGATCGCGGCGTCGAACTGCAACTCGCCGTCGAGTTTGAGATCGGGCGCGAGCTCTTTCGCAATGCGCGTGGCCTCCTGTACGTTGGTCACGAGATCGTGCTTCGCGCTCCCCATCGTGGAGAAAGAGAGCATGGCGATCCGGGGTTCCAGCCCCGCGATCTCCCTCGCACTCTTGGCCGTTGCGATCGCGCATTCCGCGAGCCCCTCGGGCGTGTAAGTGGGGTTGAGGCCGCAGTCCGCAAAGATCAGCATGCCGTCCTCGCAGTACTTGTTTCCGCCCGTAGCGACCATGAGGTTGAAGCTGGAAACCGACTTCACACCGGGCGCCGTCTTGATGATTTGGAGCCCGGGGCGAAGGGTGTTCGCCGTAGAGTGGCAAGCGCCGGAAACGAGGCCGTCCACATCGCCGCTTTTGAGCATGAGCGCGCCGAAGAAGGTGGGATCCTTGGCCTGCACATGGGCCTGCTCCTCGGTCATGCCCTTGTTCTTTCTCAGTTCATAGAGGAGCGCGGCGTATTCCTCCAACTTGGGAGACGCGGCGGGGTCCACGATCTCGATCCCGCTCAGATCGACGTCGGGATTGTCTTTTTTGATCTGTTCGGCGTTGCCGAGGAGAACGATCTTTGCGACCTTCTCTTCGACGCACATCGCCGCCGCCTCGACGACGCGGCTGTCCTCGCCCTCGCAGAGCACGATCGTCTTTCCGCGCTCCTGCGCCTTCTTCTTGATCGTCTCGATGACGGTACCGGACTCGTTGATCTTGCGCACGGCGCCCGATACGCTCTTTTTGAGTTCCTTCAAAAATCCTGCCATAGAATTCACCTCAAATCCTTTATTTTTTTCCCGCGCCTGTGTTATAATAAGTGCGGGAATTCATGAACGGGCCTATTATACACCTTTTGGAAAAAAATGTAAAGAACAAGCGGGAGAAAAGATGAAAATTTGTGCCGTAATTTGCGAATATAACCCCTTCCATAACGGGCACCGCTATCAATTTGCCGAGATCAGGCGGCTGAGCGGGTGCGACCGCATCCTCTGCCTCATGAGCGGGAATTTCACCCAGCGCGGCGAAGCGGCCGTGTTCGGCAAATACACCCGTGCGCGGCATGCCGTGCTGTGCGGCGCCGACGCCGTGCTCGAACTCCCCGCCGCCTTTGCGGCAGCGCCCGCCGAGCTCTTCGCCGCGGGTGCCGTCCATATCCTCTCCGCCATCCCCGCCGTGGAGAAGCTGGCGTTCGGCTGCGAGAGCGGGACGGCGCAGGATTTCCTCAACGCCGCAAGCGCGACGCTCCGGGAGGACAGGCAGTTCCGCTCCGCCCTCAAAGAGCGCATGAAGGACGGGACTTCCTACGTCAAGGCACGCACCGAACTCCTCCTCTCTCTCAATTCGGATATCGACGAGAGCCTCCTCACCTCCCCGAACAACGTGCTGGGGACGGAGTACTGCCGCGCCATCCTCGCGCAGGAAGCGGAGATCGATCCCCTCCCCATCCCCCGCGTCGGGGCGGGATTTGCGGACACCTCGCTCTTCAAAAATTTCTCTTCGGCGACGGCGCTGCGCTCTCTCTTGGGCGACGATTCGAGAAAGGCAAGAAGAGCGCTCAAACGCAATGTGCCCGAATGCGTCCTCAAAGAGATGGAAGAGTGGGAGGAGATCCCGTACGAAAAGGCCGCCCTCTGCGCCCTTCTCCAACGCGGCGAGGAGAGCATCGCGAAGACGCCGGACTGCGCCGAGGGGCTGGAAAACCGCCTGACGGCAATGGCCCGCACCAATCCGGATTATGCGGACCTGCTCGCCAAGGTCACGTCAAAGCGGTATACCATGTCTCGGGTCAAGCGCATCATTTTGCAGAATTTTCTCGGGATCGAGCTCAAAGACGTCAAGGGTTTTCTCCAATCCCCGCTCTATCTGCGCACCCTCGCCGTAAGGAGCGAATGCGCGGAGGAGATCTTCTCCGCACTCGCCGCGGGCGCATTCCCCGCCGTCATCCGCAAGAGCGATTTTGCCAACCTGAAAAGGGACGCGCTCGAATGCTTCCGCCTCGATATGCGCGCCAACGATCTCTACAACGCCCTCTCGGGGAAGTACACGTCGGACTTCGAAACGCAGTTCATATAAATGAAACAGCCGCTTTTTATCTCGGCTTTGATTGCTTCAATCAATCTCTGCGGTAGGGTTTGGGCGAATATCTGTCTATGTCCGATAAATGCCGTTTTCATCGTGCTTCTCCAATATGTAGGTATGCCTACATATTATTATAGACCAAACGGCGAAAATAAGCAAACGGTATGTAGGCACACCTTCGTATTTTGTTAAGGGCAATGGCTTAAAATATTATGTAGGTAAAGCTACATAAGGAGAGCCGTTTTGACTGTAAGCGAAGCTGTCGCAAAACGAATAAACAGATTGCTGATTGAAAAGGGAATGACGCAATATCGGTTGGAGCAGGTATCCGGCATTCAGCACGGTAGTATGCAGTGCATTATGAACGGTCGGAATAAGACGGTAACGCTCAGTACGGTCATCATGATCGCCCGCGGTTTCGATATGACGCTCTTGGAATTTTTGGACGATCCGGTGTTTACTTCGGAAGATTTGGAAGTCGAGTAAGAATCATCAATGTCATAAAAAGCCCGGAATCCGTAAGGACTTCGGGCTTTGCCTTTATATTTGATCAAGTGGTCTATGTTCGGCCGGGTAATATAGGAAAACGCCGTCCCTTGCGGGGCGGCGTTTTCCTGAGAGAATATGAAAAAAACTTTAAGGATGGTCTTTGTTACGATATCATCATACCTTATCCGCGTGATAACAGCGTGAAAGGCAGATTAAAGGATGATAAAATCAAACGTATCGCCTTGCGATGGCATATGCGACCCTGATCCCGTCTGCGGCGGCGGAGGTGATGCCTCCCGCATAGCCGCAGCCCTCGCCGCACGGATAGACGCCCTCCCTGCCGACGGCCTGCAAGTCCTCGCCCCTCACGATGCGAATGGGCGAGCTGGTGCGCGATTCCACCCCCGTGAGGACGGCGTCGTGCGCCGCAAATCCGCGCAGTCTCCGCTCCATGTCCGGGATCGCAAAACGAAGGCTCTCCGCGAACATGGGTGGCAGATAAGCGTCCACAGGCGCAAAGGATGTGCCCCGCGCGTAGGTGGGCAGCACCTCCCCGAAGGCATGGCTCTCCCGCCTCGCGAGGAAGTCTCCCACGAGCTGCACGGGTGCGCGGTAGCCGCCGCCCGCGGCGAGGAACGCGGCCCGCTCCAACTTCCGCTGAAACGCCACGCCCGCGAGGGGATGATCGCTCGCGAAGTCCTCCCGCTTGACCTGCACCGCCAGCGCCGCGTTTGCATTCCGCCCGTCCCGCGCAAAATTGCTCATGCCGTTGGTGACGACCCCGCCCTCCTCGGAGGCCGAGGGAATGACGACGCCGCCGGGGCACATGCAGAAAGAGAACACGGCGCGCGCCGCGGCATGCGAAACGAGCCTGTAATCGGCAGGGGGAAGCGCCGCATAGCCTCGGCCGTACTGCGCTTCTCCGATCGCGGATTGAAGATGCTCGATCCTCACGCCCACGGCGAATTCCTTTTGTTCGACGGCAAAGCCCCTTGAAAGGAGCATTTCGAAGGTATCCCGCGCGCTGTGCCCGACGGCAAGGACGAGCGCGTCTGCGTCCTCCCACTCGCCTGCGATGCACACCTGCGCGAGCTTTCCGTCTTTGAATTTCACATCCGTGAGCTGCGATCCGAAGCGAATGGCGCCACCATGTCCGAGAATGTACCTGCGGATATTGGCGACGACCTTCTTCAAATTGTCGCTCCCGACATGCGGCTTTCCGAGATAGCCCACCTCTTCCGGCGCGCCGAAGCGTACAAACGTATCGAGTACTTCGCGGTTCAAGGGGGAGTTGGTCTGCGTGTTCAGCTTGCCGTCTGAAAACGCGCCCGCGCCGCCCTCGCCGAATTGGACGTTGCTCTGCGGATCGAGGATCCCGTCTCTCTGAAAGGCGAGGATATCGCGCTCGCGTTCATCGACCGCCTTGCCCCGTTCCACGAGAATCGGCCGCACGCCGTGCGCAAGGAGCCTGAGCGCGCAGAACAGCCCCGCGGGCCCTGCCCCGGCGATGACGACGCGAGGCGCATGTTTTACCTGCTCATATTCGGGCATGGTGGGTGCCTCCGCCCTCTCGGAGCACTCCACAGTGTACACCCATCTGATATCCGACTTGTCGCGGGCGTCGAGAGATTTCTTCAAGATGCGAAAATTTTTTACGGGAGCGTGCAGCTTTCTCTCGCACATTCTCACGAGTGCCTTCTCATCTTCGTGCGGCCGCAGAACAAGGTCTTTCAGGGTCAGCATGCGAGCGCCCCCTCGGCAGCGAGAAAGGCGGAAGTGAACGCCCATTGCAAGTTGTAGCCGCCGCACTCGCCGTCCGTATTGAGGATCTCGCCCGCAAAGAACAGACCCTTTCGAAACACACTCTGCAAGTTGCCATCCGTCTCCGCGAGCGGAATGCCGCCCTTGGTGACCTGCGCCTCACCGAACCCGTATGTCCCGGACATGGTTAGGGGAAAATGCTTCAAAAGGGTGCAGAGCGCCCCATCGTCCCCCGCTCTTTTCCACAGCGCGCGGCCCAATCCGTTCGGCACGAGGCAGAGAAGTTTTTCCGCACCCGTCCCCGACCGAAGCGCGCGCATGAGCCGCTCTTCCTCCACCCGAGGCAAGAGATCCAGTTCGAGCACGTCCCCCTCTTTCGCGTAGGAAGAGGCGCGGAATACGAGATCGCCCGAGAGCCCTCCCTCCGTAAAGAGGATATCCCCGCCGCCCGCAAAGACTTCCCGCCCGCCGCGGAGCACTTTGAGCGCCCCGTCGACGCGGATGCCTTTGAGTTCGCGCATGGCGGGCTCCGTTTTGAGGCGGACGAGCGCGGGAGAGAGGGGCGTGACGGTGTGGCCGAATGCGCGCGCCAGAGCGTAGGCCGTCCCGTCCGTGCCGAAGTGCGGCGAGGCCTTGCCTCCCGCGGCGAGCACGACTGCGTCCGCGCACATCTGTCCCCCATCCCATCTGAGCCGAAACTGCCCGTCGTATGAGAGTTCGCGCACCTGCGCGCCGAGGCAAATTTGCACATTCAGGCGGGCGAGTTCGCGGCGGAAGAGATCGCATACCGCAGAAGCCTGCCGCCCTGCGGGATAGACGCGCCCGCGCTCGTCGGGCAAAAAGACGCCACCCATGCTTTCGAGCAGGCACACGGTTTCGCGGTCGGAAAAGCGCGCAAGCGCTCCCGCGACCTTCTCCAAATCGTCGGAAAAATAGTGCGAGGCGTCCATCGCCGTGTTGGTGACGTTCCCCTGTCCGTTTCCCGTTGCGGCGAGCTTGCGGCCGAGGCGGTCGCCCCGTTCGAGCACGGTGACGCTCTTGCCCCGCCTTGCGAGCAGAACGGCGCACGCCATTCCCGCCGCGCCTCCTCCGATGATCGCAATCCTTCCCATATTCTTATCATAACGCAACGAAAAAATTTTGTCAATAGATTGACAGAACGGTTTTTTCATGTTAGAATAGAAAAAAAAGAAATGGGAGACATCTATGTTGCTGTTCGATCTTGCATCCGTCTCGTCGGATATCGGGAATTGGTTCAAAGAGAACTATGTGATTGCGGCAATTTTGGCCGCGGTGCTCGTCGTCATCATCGCACTGCTCATCGCCATCATCGTCCTCTCCGTGAAGGTGAAGAAGAAGGCGAAGCAGCAGGCGAAGGCCGATGCGGAGCAAGCGGAGCCGGAGCGGGAAGAGACCCCCGCTGAACGCGAAGAGGAGCAGGCAGCCCCTGCGCCCGCCGAAGAGGAACAAGCGGCGCCCGCACCCGAGCCGACCGAAGAGCCCGTACCCATGGCCGAGCCCGAACCTCCCGCAGCAGAAGAGAAGCCCGTAGAGGAACCCGCAGAGGCCATTGAAGAACCGAAGAACGAAAAGGAGGAAGTACCTATGAAAAAAGAAGAAAAAGCGGGAAAGACCCCCGCCGCAAAGAAGCCCGCGCCCGCCAAAAAGGACGAGGCTCCCAAGAAGGACAAGGGGCTTGTGTTCAAGCCCGCGCCTGCCGCGCCCGCCGCACCCGCTGCGCCCGCGAAGGAGGAGAAAGCGAAAGTTTCCGCCGCAAACGGGAAGTGGGTCATTGAAAAGGCGAACGGCAAGTATTGGCTCAGCCTGATCGCGCCCAACGGACAGGTCATGCTCGAAAGCCCCGCTCCCGGCTATGCCACTCTGCCCAGCGCGCGTTCCGGCATCAAGACCTATCAGGATAACATCGCCGCCGGCCGCCTCGAAATCACCGAGCACAAGAACGGCGACTTCCAGGTCCTCGTGCTCAACGCCCGCCACGGCTTGCTCGCCGCAAGCTCGACCTATTCGTCCCGCAACCAGGCCGAGAGCGCTTCCGCATCCATCAAGCGCTGGGCCGCGACCGGCGTGACCGAAGAGATCGACGGCTGAGAGTTGCAACAACGCATCATCCGCCCGCACCCTGCGGGCGGATTTTTTTGTCTGAAAGAAAACCACGTTGAAGCTGCCCCCTTTGAAGGGGGAGTGGTGCAATTCTGCTCAACAGTGCAGTGCACTGTGAACTGCACCGCGACAGGAGGCGTGGCCTCGCCGACGGCGTTGCGGCGGTCCCTGCCGCCCAACCGGGTCGAGGCGAAGCCGAGACTGAGGGGGTGTCCATCACCGCAATATAAGCGCCACCCCTTCCGTCACTCGCGTTGCTCGTGCCACCCACCCCTCAATGGGTGGGCAAGAGGAAGCTCGTTCCCCCTTTCCTCTTTCAGTCAACGCGAACAGAAGGCGACTCCGATGGCATTCGGGCCGACATGGGTGCCGATCGCGCTGCCGATCAGATAGGTGGGAATGCGCTTCGGATCGGCGATTTGCCCTTTCCACAGGGCCTCGCTGTCGCGCAGGTACTTTTGGAGATACTCATCGGAGAGCCCCGAATACATGAGCCCGTACGGCATGGAGAAGTCGATCCCGCCGCATTTCTGCACGAGTTGCATGAGTAAGTTGTTGCTCCGCTTGCTACCGATCGCCTTCCCCGCGAGTTTGACCTCTCCGCCGACGACGGACACCACCGGCTTCACGGAGAGCACCTCGCCGGCAAGCGCCGCCGCCCCCGAGATCCTGCCTCCCTTTCGCAGATATTTCAGCGTATCGACGACGGCGAGAATTTGGATCTTCTTTTTCTTCTCGTTCAATTCCTCCGCGATCGAGGGCGCGTCCGCTCCGCTTGCGATGAGCCGCAGAGCATATTCGCACAGGATGCGCTCGCCCGTGGTTGCGCTCAAACTGTCTACAACGAACACTTGCCCCGAAAAGCGTGCGGCGGCCTTCTTCGCACTGTTGTAAGTTCCGGAAAGTTTGGAGGAGATCGTGATCGCGATCACCTGCCCGCCGCCCTTTGTCAGCGTTTCGAACGCTTCCTCCCACCGATACTCGTTGATCTGGCTGGTTTTCGGGAGCTCGCTGCTCTCGATCAGCTTTTCAAAGAACTGCCTGTGCGAAAGGGTCACGCCGTCATAGAATGTCTCCTCGCCGAACCGAATCTCCATCGGGATCATCGAGATCCCCATCGCCTGCGCCTCCGCCTCTTCGATATCGGAAGCGCTGTCTACCAAGACCGTGATCATGGTTCCTCCTGCTCCTTGCGGTATTTTCGCGCATCATTATACCACAAAATTCAGAAAAGGGAAACAAAATGAACTAATTTTTTCAACCGTGTTTTTTCGGAAAAAAGCGGCGCGGCATGCAAAGAGAAGCACACCGCGCCGCGCGACGTTCCGCCCATTTTCGGGCAGCCTTTTCCCAACTTGGATTCGGCCTATTTGAGGCGGTCCTCGATGAGCCTCGACTGCATGGCCTCCGCAAAGATCTCGGCAATGCAATCGGTGTCGGCCTCTTCCACCCTACCCATGTCCGCAAGTGCCGTCAACGACGGGTCGAGCGGGATGCGCGAGACAGCGGGAATCGCATACTTTTCCGCGAGCGCGGCCGCCTTGCTCTCCCCGAAGATCTCGTGCCGTTTCCCGCAGTCGGGGCAGGCAAAATAGCTCATGTTCTCCGCCAGACCGAGGACGGGCACGTCCATCATCCGCGCCATGTTGACGTTTTTCTTGACGATCATCTCCACGAGCGACTGCGGCGTGGTGACGACGACGGCCCCCGAGATGGGAATGCTCTGAAAGACCGAGAGCGGCACATCGCCCGTGCCGGGAGGCATATCGATGAACATGATGTCCACGTCTCCCCAGACGACGTCCGTCCAGAATTGCAGAGTCGCGCCCGCGATGAGCGCGCCGCGCCACACGACGGGATCATCCTCGTGTTCGAGCAAGTTGTTCATGGAGATCAGCTTGATCCCAGTGCGGGTGACGACGGGCCGAATGTTGCCGTCCGTGCCCGTGGCGAGTTCCCGCACCCCGAACGCACGCGGGATCGAAGGCCCCGTGATATCCGCGTCGAGGATCGCCGTACGCAGCCCCATCGCCTGCGCGCGCACGGCGAGCAATGAGACGACGAGGGACTTCCCCACGCCGCCCTTGCCGCTCGTGACGGCCACAACGCGGCGGATGTGAGACTCGCGGTGCGGAGATTTGATGAAGGACGTCTTGCTGCGCGTCCCGCAGTTCGAACTGCATGTGGAGCAATCGTGCGTGCAATCTGCCATGCCGGTAAAACCTCTTCCCCGATGATGTGCGCAGGGCCGCGGACGGCCCCGCTCCTCTTCTATTTTAACACGAACCGCGGAAAATAACAAATGATTCCGCGGCATTTTTCATATTTCCGCACCGAGACCTTGCAAGCGGTGCGCAGGCAGATTGCCCCGTTTGACAAATCCCGCCGAGAATTCTCTTCCGCATACAAAAAATCGCTTGCAAAATTCCGAAATTTCGGTTATACTATGATTGCTGTGATAGGTGGGGAGTCAGCGGTGCCCTGTATCTGCAATCCGCTATAGCAGAGCCGAACGCTTTTCTCGGTGCGGTTTATGGAAGGCTGCACGCGGTAAGAGGTGTCGATCACAAGGTCTTATGCAACGTCTGCCCGCGAACCGTGTCAGGGTAGGGATACAGCAGCACTAAACGGTGTCCGGCGTGTGCCATAAGGGAGCTTTGTGGGAGCCGGCTGCCGCGCTTCCGCTTCGGTAAGCCGCAACAAAAAAAGCCCTCACAGTTTTTTGTATCAAATCGCCCTGCGGCATTTGCCGCAGGGCGTCTCTTACATGACGATGATCTTGCGCTCGGTACCGTCCGCAAAGCGAACCGTGAGCCCGTTCCCCTCCCGTGTGACGGAGCCGACGACGTCGTCCTCCAATTCCGCAATAAGCAGCGCGAGCAGGTCCTCGATTTTCATACGCTTCCTCCTTTGTTTTCCTTATTATAATGTAAGATATATCTTATGTCAAGCATTTTTCGTAAAATATTTCTTACAATATAGGCATGAAAAACAAATTTGCGGAAAGGCTGACGGAGCTATTGGAGACCAACCGTCTCTCGAAACGGGCGCTCGCGGGGCAGCTCGGCGTTTCGGCGATGAGCGTCTCGGACTGGTCGAAGGGAAATGTGCAGCCCACGGCGGAAAACATCTTTCTCGTCGCGGAATTTTTTCATGTCAGCGCGGATTTTCTCCTCGGCCTCGAAGATGAAACGGGCGCAAAAATCTACTGAGCCCGCTTCGGCAGGCAGAAAAACAGACCCGCGGTTCCCCACGGGTCTGTTTTTGATTGGGAAAATTTCCTCGGCTTACGCGATGGTAGCGGGCCGTTCGACGACGGTCGTCCCAAACGCCGAGAAAGTGATGGACGAGCTCGCAGTCACTTTATAGCCGAGATCGGCGGTGATCTTGGACTCCACCTTGGAGAGTCTGCCGTCCTTCACATAGTATTTGAGGGAAGCGCTCACGGAGGCGCCGGGGGCAAGGCTGCCGAGCGCCTCGCCGACATACTTGTTGAGGAATGCCTCCTGGATCTTGAAGCCGTAGCTCGTCTTTTCGAAGTAGCTGTAATCGATATCGGGGAGGCAGAGCGTGGCGAAGCTTTCCATATTGTATACGCCGTATTCCGCGAAGGAGTTGCTGGAATCTTTCACATAGCTTGCGCCCTTGTCCAGGCTCAGCCATGTGTCGAACGTCGCGCCGTCCTCAAAATATCCGTAGATCGTCATATATGAGAACTTGCCGGTCATCATGCTTGCGGTATCGTTGAGGTCGGGCATGGTCATTTCGAGGAGCGCCTTGTCCGTCGCGCACTTGATGACGTAGTCGATGTTCATGGAGATCCCTTGGGAAGAGCTCTTCGCCGTGTATTTCTGCGTGCAGTTCACATACTTTGCGGAATCGAGCACGTCCGCAAAATAGCTGCGCGTGAGCGCGTCGCCGTTTTCGGCCTTGGGGACATAGTAACGGAACTCATGGACCACCGCGCCGGACGGGGAGATCTCGATGATGTACACGGTGAATACGAAAGTATCTTCCTCTTCCGCGGCGAGAGAGGCCGCGCCCGCGACATTCCTCGTGTAAGAGATATCGACGATCTTCGCGGAGACGATGGTATCCCCCTCTTCGAGCGCGTCGCCCGTATCGAGGCCCGCGATCTCTTCGGAAGAGAGCGTACCGACTTCCTTGACCTCTTTCAGCTGCGCCCTTGCGGCTTCACCCGAGATCTCGTTGTCGAGGAAGGCCTCGGCCGCTTCCTGCTGCGAAACGTAGCTGTCCTCGGAGATCGCGCCCGCGAACGTATCCACATTGCCGGATCCGCAGGCGGTAAACCCGATCGCCATGATCGCAACGAGCAATGCCGCAACGATCAATCTGATTGACTTTTTCATATTTTCTCCTTCTCCTTTTGCGGCGATGCGCCGCACACTTGATTTTGTAACTTTATTATACCCCCCCCCCTACCGAGATGTCAAGTTTTTTTCCATATTTTTGATACTGAAAAAGCAAAAGGGCGGCGGGCCCGAGAGCCGAACCCGCCGCCCGTTTCGAGCGCGTCAAAACATGATCGCAATGAAAGCCGCGGCCCCGCCGAGGATCGCGAGGATGAGCGCAAGGGTGACCCATGTCAGCGCTCCGCGGTCAAGAGAGAGCAGACATGCCCAGTAGATCATCGCTGTGATGAGGGAAATGAGGGCGGCAAATCCGCCGATCGCCACACCCCCGCACACGATGAGCACGGTCTCGACGAGCCCCGCATGCCCCAACATGGTGAAGAGGAGCAGGGCGCACCCGCATGCCGCCGCCAGAAGCGCGTACAGGATCGCGATCGGGGCAAAGCGCTTGGACTTTTTCTTCCGATCCGGGTCCTCTCTGAGCAGGCGCGCGTTCCGTGTGATGCGCATCCATTCGCGGATCAGATTTGCTCTGAAATGAATTCTCATGATCTTTCGATGCCGATTCGCCGCAGGAGCATAAACTCTCGCACGTCATCCTCGGACATGGTACCCTCCTTTTTTGTCATAAGTCGATTTCAACGATGCGCGTATATTCGCGGAGAGGGAACGTGCCGTCGTGCGCCTCTCCGAAGATCGTCCGCGAGAGATCGCCTCCCGTCACGCGGACGACGCCCGCGCGCACGAGAAGGTCGGCAAGTTCCGCCCGTTCCCCCGCGCCGCACAAGAGCCCGCACGTCTGCAAATACCCTTTCTGCCCTTTGAGTACGGAGACGATCTCCGCCCGCGGCAGCCGCTTGATCCACACGTTGCGGAAGAGATAGGAGAGTTCGGGCGCACTGTCCTCTTTGAGCACGGCCGAGACGCCTTCCTCGCGCAGGATGAGGGGGAAGCAGCGCTCCAATTCGTCGCAGAGGAGGTTTACGGTGTTGCGCCCGCGCATGGCGGGATCCGTCCGCCCCATCGCCGCGTTCTCCTCCTTGAAGATCGTAAAAAAACGGCGCGCGAGCGATTCGAGGACACCCATGTCCGCGGTATCGACATAAATTCCTTGGCAGGAGGAGCACAGCACCTGCTCGGTCGCACAGATATGGCGGGCGAGCGCGCGGAGATCTTCGTCGGAAGCGGAGCGCGTCGCATAGGCGAAAGAGAGCTTGTGCCCCCACGGGATGATCTTTGTGTTGACGCCGCACATGTCGCGCGCCGCACGCTGGGCGGCGTCCCCGCCCCATACGACGACGCCGTCTGCAAGCCGCGCGAGGCGTTTTAAGGTCTCAAACTCGGTAGCGGGCACGTCGAAAACGTAGATATAGTCGGCGAGACGGGGTTCCTCGGCAATGAGGTCGGAGAGCAGCCGCACCGAGAGCCCGCCGTCGCCCGAGGGGAGCTTCAAAATGTTGACGTTGCCCGCGAGCAGGCCCTCCGCCACGCTATACGCGGGAAGCCCGTCTACGTTGCCCGCCGCGATGTGGAAGAGAACGCCGAGGGGCGCGATGCGGCGCGCCGTGTTCTTCCCGATCGGGGGAAGCGCGTCCCAGTCGGCGCCCAGCTCGATTTCGAGTTTCTTTTTCAGGACGTCGGCAGAAAATGCCCCTACCATGTCCTGATAGCGGGCGTAGGAAATGCCGAAACTTTCGAGGAGAGGCAGGGCGAGATCGTCGTAAAACCCCTCCCGCGCTCTGCGCGCGAGGCGGTCGCATGCGGCGATGACCTCGGTGGGCCGCAGGGGTTCGCGGGCCGAGAGCGTCTCGAAAATGTGCCCCTCCAATTCGTCGATGAGGCGGCTCTGCTCGCCGTTTTCATACAGCTTTCCGCGGTATAAGATCATGGGGTCCCCCCTTTGAGCACCTCTTCCGCGCCCTGCGCACAGGTGACGACGTCTTTCACGCCCACGCGGCCCAAAATCTCCATCCACGGAGACTTGTTCCCGCACGGGCAGCCCTCCCCATGGAGGATGCCGAGGTCATCGGTCATCACGCTGAGAAGCGGCATGCTCTGAATGGCAGGCGTCAGGAGATTGACGAGCCCGGGCCTACCCATGTCCAAGGGAGCAAGGGTATCGACGTCGCGAATGAGGACGCGCGCATACGCGGGAACGTGGAAATGATGGGCGGAACAGTCGGCGTAGAGGATGGGATGCTCGACGGCTCCGAAGAACTCGACGATGTGCCCCTCATCCACGCCCAGAACCTCATAGGCGAGCTTGTAAAACGCCTCCTTCTCCACGCGCTCGGCATAGAACTGCTTCCAGCCGCCGCCGAGGCAGATCATCGACCCCTTGGGGAGGGTGACGCGAATGCCCGCCGCCTGCATCTCTTTGAGCAGGAAATAGGTATAGGCGGGGAAGCCCATCGTCCGCACGGGGAGGCGCCCCTTCGCGTATTTCACGAGCTTTTCGCGGAGCAGAGTAAGGTCGGGTACGAAGCCGTCCTCGCGACGTTCAAGCGCATAGACGCGGCTGACGGCGGGCGCGAGCAGGGTGAAGGCGAAGGCGGATTTCGCCGCGCCGAGGCTGTTTTTGCGCGGGCGGTAGCCGAAAATTATGTAACGCGTAGGCTTCATCGACCACAGGTGATGAAATTTACAGATCCTGACCGCCATTTTAAGCTCGTGCCAGAGCGTCTTGACGTCAAACCCGACGACAGACTTCGCCCCGCCCGTGCCGCTCGACGTCACCTTGACGGGAAGCCGCTTTTCGGGGCGCGAAAAAAGTTGATTGCGCTTGAAATAGCGCGTCGGAAGGACGGGAAGGCGCGCAAGGTCCTCCTCCGTTTTGAGATCGTCCGGAGAGAATCCCGCGGTTTCAAGGATCTCGCGGTAGGGCTTGCAGTGCGCCGCATGGTAGCTGCAATTTTCGCGCATCGCGGCGAGAAAGAGCTCCTTCGTCCCCACCGTATCATAGGGTTTCTTACAGGAAAATAGCCGTCCGATCGCGGACATGGTACCCTCCTTTTTTGTCAGCACATGCAAACAGCGCCTCCTGCCGAGACGCTGTTTTCTCAAAAAACTTACTTCATGAAGGCGAGGAACGCACGGTAGTTGCTGTACAGATCGGCCTTGGAGACGACCTCCCACGGCGCGTGCATGGAGATGACGGGAACGCCGAGGTCAACCGTGTCGATATTGAGGTTGGCGACGTACTTCGCAACCGTGCCGCCGCCGCCCGCGTCCACCTTGCCGAGCTCGGCGGTCTGCCAGACCACGCCCGCCTCCGCAAACATTCTCCGCACTTCGCCCACAAACTCGGCGTTCGCGTCGTTCGAGCTGCTCTTGCCGCGCGCGCCCGTGAACTTGCACATGGCGGTGCCGCAGGAGATCATGGCCGAGTTCATCTTCTCGTACACGCCCGCGAAGTTGGGGTCGTAGGCCGCGGTCACATCGGAGGAGAGGCACTTGGAATGCGCGCGCACCTTGCGGAAATTCGCCCCGCGCGCGAGGCTGATCTCCTCCATGAGGTCCTCGTACACCTTGCATTGGATGCCCGTCGTGCCCTCGCTGCCGATCTCCTCCTTATCCACGAGCATGGCAAGAACGGTGTGTTCGCTCTCGTGGTCGAGAACGGCCGTAAGGGCGGGGTACGCGCAGACTCTGTCGTCGTGCCCGTAGGCGCCGATGAGCGCGCGATCGAAGCCGACGTCGCGGGCATGGTATGCGGGAACGGCGCTGAGCTCGGCCGAGAGGAAGTCCTCTTCGCACATGCCGTACTTTTCTTTGAGGAGGGCAAGGACGTTGAGTTTGACGCTTCCGCTCTCGTCCTCTTCCGCCATGGGAAGGCCGCCGACGAGCACGTTGAGCTGTTCGCCCTCGACGATCTTATCCGCCTTCCCGGACATCTGCTCGCCGCCGAGATGCGGGAGAAGGTCGTCGATGTAGAACACGGGATCGCCGTCCTCTTCGCCCACGCGCACGTCGATCTTTCTGCCGTCTTTGAGGATCACGGCGCCGTGCAGGGCGAGCGGGATCGCCGTCCACTGATACTTCTTGATCCCGCCGTAGTAGTGCGTTTTGAGGAAGGCCATGCCGCCGTCCTCATAGAGCGGATTTTGCTTGATGTCGATGCGGGGCGCGTCGATATGGGACGCGATGATGCGGAAACCGTCCTCTTCGAGATCTCTGCTGCCCACGCGGAACACGACGACGGACTTATTGCGGTTGACGAAGTACTTTTTATCCCCCGCATGAAGCGCGTCGCCGAAGCGATACTCCGTAAATCCCCGCTCGGCGGCGAGGCGCACGGCGACTTCGCAGGCCTCGCGCTCCGTCTTTGCGGCGTCGAGGAAGGCCTTGTAGCCCTCCGCATAGGCAAAAATTTGCCTGCGCTCCTCTTCGGATGCGACTTCATAGTAATTCTTCTTCTTGTATAAGAGCTCGTCTTTGAGCCCTTTCTTGCTCTTTTCGGACATATCGGCCTCCGTAATTTCTTTTTGATACCGCAATTATAGCACAGCTTTGCGAAATTGGCAATCAATTCCGATCAATTCCTTGATTTCGCGCTGCGGAATGCGGAGGCCACGGCCCTCGTTTTGCGATCAGGAGGCGGCCGTCTGTTTGGAAAACACGATGCGGTCGCCCTCATCGGTAGCGCCGACGAGCGTGCCGTTCTCCCCCGCCTCGACGACGAGGACACACTCGCCCTGCGCCTCGCCCTCCTTTTTCAGAAGGACGAGAAATTCGCCGACGGAGACGACCTCCACGGGCACCGTTTCGGGCTGAGCGGAGGGCGCCTGCTCGGTATAGGAAGCGTCGCTCCCGAAGGTCAGCGTGTAGGCCGTGCCATCCATGTCCGCCTTCCATACGCCGTCCGCCTCAATGGCCGCACCGAGGGGCTTCCACTGCTCAAACACCATCTCCGCGGGCGTTCCGCTGCCGAGGTCCATGCGGAAGGTCAGCTTGTCCTCTGCAAAGACGACGGAGGTCTCCCCGGAAACGTACCCGCCCTCTTCGTTTGCGGGGATACGGACGAACGTGCGCATCGTGACGAGCTGCGGATCTCCCTCCGCTTCGGAAAAATCGCTCGTGAACCCGAGCACCGCGTCGATCGCCTCCTCGCCGTCCTTCACAATGGTCGCGGTGACCGCCACGGGATCGTCCCCGCCCCACAGGTCTCCGCTGCTCAATTCGGCGCCGCTCCACGTGCCCTCCAACCCGACGTTCGGCTCCCACTGCGCCGTAAATGTGACGTCTCTCTCGGGCATGGTATACGTTGTTCCCGCGAGAACGTCTTTCGTGCCGTCGTTCCACGCCTTGAACGTGTAGCCCTCATAGGTGAAAGTCGAGTCCGCTTTTACGGTAAACGTCTTGCCCGCCTCGTAGTGCTCCGTGACAGGCGCCGTGCCCGAACCGCCGTTTGCCGCATAGGTGACGGCGTACGTTTTCTCGTTGGTACATGCCGCCGCCGCACCCGCGATCAGGCACAAAAACAGCGCGGCGGCAACGGAACAGAACAATTTTCTCTTCATGGCATCCTCCTTGCGTTAAGGATATCCTTTCCCCCGAAAAATAAACTCTCAAAGTGCAAACAAAAAGGAGGGGGAATTGCTTCCCCCTCCCGATCCGCTTTCAGGCGGTCACATGAGTTTACGGTAGAGCGCGGCGATCTCCTCGACGGTGGGATCCTTGGGGTTCCCCGGACGGCATGCGTCCGCCATGGCGCTCTCGGCAAGAAAGGCAACATCCTCCTCCCTCACGATCTCTTTCAGATCGCGCGGGATCCCGACGTCCTCTGCGAGACGGCGGACGGCGTCGCAGGCGGCCTTTCTGTACTCGGCAGGGGTCATCGTCTCCGTCCCTTTCACGCCCATGGCCGCGGCAATGTCGCGGTATTTTTCACCCGTCGCGTCCGCGTTGTACTCCATAACCGTGGGGAGAAGGATCGCGTTGGCCACGCCGTGCGGGGTATCGTACAGCGCGCCGAGCGCATGCGCCATGGAATGAACGATCCCGAGCCCGACGTTGGAAAAGCCCATGCCCGCAATGTACTGCCCGAGCGCCATGCCTTCCCTGCCCGCCTTCTCGCCCTTGACTGCCGCGCGCAGCGACCTTGCAATGATCTCGATCGCCTTGATGTGGAACATGTCCGTCATCTCCCACGCCGCCTTGGTGATGTAGCCCTCTATGGCATGCGTCAGGGCATCCATGCCCGTAGCTGCGGTGAGAGACGCGGGCATGGTAGCCATTAAATCGCTGTCTACGATCGCGACGATGGGGATGTCGTGCACGTCCACGCACACGAATTTGCGCCGCTTCTGCACGTCGGTGATGACATAGTTGATGGTGACTTCGGCCGCGGTACCCGCCGTGGTGGGGACGGCGAGGATGGGAACGGAGGGATGCTTCGTCGGGGCGACCCCTTCCAGCGAGCGCACGTCCGCAAATTCGGGATTTGCGATGATGATGCCAATCGCCTTTGCCGTGTCGATGGAGGATCCGCCGCCCACGGCGACGATGCAGTCCGCGCCGCTCGCCTTAAACGCCGCAACGCCGTCCTGCACGTTTTCAATGGTGGGATTGGGCTTGATGCCCGAGAACGTTTCGTAGGGGATCCCCGCGCCCTCCAACACGGCCGCCACCTTCTGCGTGACGCCGAAGCGGATGAGATCGGGGTCGGTACAGAGAAAAACTTTTCCGAGTGCACGGCGCTTGATCTCGCCCGCGAGCTCTGCGACGCTTCCCGCGCCGTGATAGCCTGTTTCGTTGAGTACGATTCTTGACATATCCTTTTCTCCTTTTGATAGCGTACTACCATGATAGCACAGTCGCGGCGAAATTACAAGATTTCAGGCAAATTTTCCCAAAATTTTCCCGCATGCCTTCGGGTGCATATGTGCGGAAAGGAAATTGTCCCGTTTTTTACGGACAAGTGCGCCTTCCCACATATGCAGGGGGTACCATGTCCGCGTTCAGGCCCCCAAAATCGAGGCGATCTGCCTATCCGACGCGTGCGGAAGCAGTTTGGAAAGATGCTCCGAGAGGATGCGATAGGAGACGCTCGGCGCGTTTTCATAGACGGTACGGGAAAACGCTTCCCCGAAGTAGTTCTCCGGCGTCGTGTACTGCGCAAGCCCCCACCCGTACGGCTTCCCCTTTTTGTCGAGAGGGTACACAAAGTCCTCGATATTGATATACGCCTGCATCTGCAAGTGCGTGAGGGACGCATCGAACAGGGCGCGGCTCTCCTTGGAAAAGCAGGCCCGCGTTTTGAGCTGTTTGGAGACGAGGGAGGGCTCCCGCCACAGCGCCTGCATGACGGGCACATCGACATGGCGCGCGAGGCCTTCGTCCATGCGGGCGTCGTAATCATAGCCGTCGCGGCGGAAGTTGGCAAAGTTCGGGAACAGGCGGCCGGAAATATACATTGCCTTGCCGCGGAAGAACTTTCCGTAGGCGCAGTGCGTGCTTCGGATCACGGGGCCCTTCCACTCCCACGGGCCCTCTTCGTCCGTAAACCAGAGTTCGGGCGGCGTGCATTCCTCGACGGAAAACCCCTCGATGCCGCTGCGGAAAAAGGGAAGAAACCCGATCTCCTCCACAAGTTCGGCAAGATCTTCGGCCGAGGTCAATTTTGGTAGTTCCATATGTCCTCCTTTGGATATGGGAATGAAAAAAACAGCACCCATCGCGGGTGCTGTTTGGCTATGAACGGTCAGATGAGTTCCTTTTCTCCATCTCAGGTCAATTCATAATCATAGACGACCTTCTGAGAATTAGGAGCGTATACCAAACTCTCAAATTCACTCCAATTCTCCTTAGAACCCGTATAGCAAAGCTGCAAAGGCACGTCTCTGCTACCGCACCCACGGAATATTGTACTCGGAGACCATGATGTGTTGCTTTTGCTGTTCCCAAAAGTCGCCGATTCGATTTTCGTCTGGAACACGGCCTTGCTCAAATTCTTATTGTTTTGGAAAACATAAATCTGTATCTCCGATAAGCTCTTCGGGAAGACAATTTCACGGATGTCGGCTCCGCTGAACGCGCATTCTTTGATCGTTGTTATGCCCTCGGGCAGAACAATTTCTTGAAGGCTTGAACAATCCAAAAATGCGTTGATCTCAATGCTCTCCAACCCTGCCTCGGGCAAGGTCACTTCCGAGAGGCTGCTGCACTCGGCAAAGGCGATTTCCGGAATTTCCTTAATCGTCGCATCGGACATATCGACCGAAACAAGCGACTTCGCTTCATAAAAGATCGACCCTCCCAACGTGGTCTCTCCCTTGATCGTGACGTCTTCCAACCCTTTGACGGAACGAAAGGCATATGCGCCGTAAGTTGCGTTGCCTTCCAAGACGAGATGTTCGATGGTTGCGCCCGCAAACGCGCCGGGGCCGACATTGACGCCCTCCTGAATGACAAGCGTGCCGATATGCAGGTTTACGTTCGGGTTCGTCTTTGCGCTGTCGATGCCACGCAACCATTGGCGAACGGCATAACCATTTTCCTCAACCACTTCCTCCGAGACCGCTTCCTTGACCGTAACTTCTGCGCCATTGAGCGTCGACGCGATCGTGAGATCGCCGCCTTCCTCGACCAAATCGGGGGAGATGGTCACTTCGTTTTTGCCCTCTTCATTGGTTTCATAATGGCCTTCCAGCTGATTCTTGCCGCACACCGTGCAGACGCCGTCGGCAAATTGATGGCCGAGCGCTTCCACGCTCTCTACGACATTCATTCCGCAAACGGTGCAAGTTTTCATGACCAAGCCACGAGTGGTACAGCCCGCCTCGACGATCGTCGTCGGTTCCGCTTCGCCGAACGTGTGCTCGTTCAAGCAACTTGCAAATGTGAACGATTCTTCCGTACCGTCGGTAAAAGTTACGGTCAGCCGGTTGCCTTTCGTCTCAAAGTTTTGGAAGCCTTTCCCGGCAATGGAGCCGAGCGGGGTCCATTCATCGTCTGCGCCGAGCTGCCAGACGGCGAAAGTGGATGTATTCAGATAGAAGTCGCCTTTCAGCGCGTCTTTGAGGGCGGGATCTCCCTCCGGATACTCGTTGGGATCGATGTCGCCCGAGAACCAGATAACGCCGTCGCGCCCCGGCTGCCCTTTCAATGTAAGAATGGACGAACCCCAATCGCTCGCGGCTTTCTTTTGATAGAGTTCGCCGCTCTCGGTATTGAGATAGAAGTCGTTCTGCTGGCCGATCGAGGGAAGCGGGGCTTCCGTGCCGTAATACCAATTCACGTCTACTTCCTGCCATTCATCGCCCGATTTGACGAAGCTTGCAAGGCTCGACGTGTTGAGATAATAGTCCCCCTCTTTGCCGAAGTCTTCCTTGGGTGCGGAAGCGCCATAGTACCAAGTGCTATTCTCCG
This sequence comes from uncultured Clostridia bacterium, assembly GCA_947625605.1. Classification (GTDB taxonomy): domain Bacteria; phylum Bacillota; class Clostridia; order Christensenellales; family Borkfalkiaceae; genus Gallimonas. The sequence goes on from CANQOY010000002.1 coordinate 124,225, forward strand.
CCGTCGTTTCGCCCGAATTGCACGCGCAGAACACGCCGAGCGCAAGCGACAGAATGCACGCGCAGAGGATCGTAAGAAGCATTCCGATCCGTTTTCTTGTTTTGTTCATGTCTTCCTCCGAGTAGAGATTTCCACATTGATCATGGATCTTATACTCTCATTTTACCCCCCCCC
>CANQOY010000003.1 GCA_947625605.1 uncultured Clostridia bacterium
CAGACGAGAGCTGCGGAAAGTGCACGCCCTGTCGGATCGGCACCAAGCGCCTTCTCGACCTGCTCACCAAGATCACCGAGGGCAAGGGCACCGAGGAAGATCTCGAAAAGATCCGCGACCTTGCGGAACACATGAAGGCCTCCTCCCTCTGCGCGCTCGGCCAGAGCGCGCCCAACCCCGTCCTCTCCACCCTTCACCACTTCAAGGACGAGTACGAGGATCATATCCGGAACCACCACTGCACGGCGGGCGTCTGCAAGGCCCTGTTGACCTATGTCATCGACAGGGAGAAGTGCATCGGCTGCGGCCTCTGCGCGCGCAACTGCCCCGTCTCCGCCATCGCGCGGACGGACTACACCGCCCCCGGCCACAAGCTCGCGTCGTTTGCGATCGACCCCGAAAAGTGCATCAAGTGCGGCGTGTGCATGGGCAACTGCAAATTCAAAGCAGTCGAGAGAAAGTGAGGTAAGACGAATGGCTAATATGGTAAATCTGAAAATCAATCATATCCCCGTAACCGTACCCGAGGGAACGAGCATTCTCGAAGCGGCGCGCGCCGCACATGTCGAGATCCCCACCCTCTGTTATCTGAAAGACGTCGCCTGCGTCGGCTCTTGCAGAATGTGCCTCGTCGAGGCAACGGGTGCGCGCGGCCTCGTGGCGGCGTGCGTCTACCCCGTCGCCGAGGGCATGGAGGTGCTCACCAACACCCCCAAGTGCAGGAAGAGCAGAAAGGTCACGCTCGAACTCCTGCTCTCCCGCCACAAGAAGAAGTGCCTCTCCTGCGAGCGCGCGGGGAACTGCGAACTGCAACGCCTTTCCATTGAGTACAATGCGGATGAAGACCGCTTCGAGGGGGAGCATGCCTTAAATCCCCTCGACGACAGCAACCCCTGCGTCGTGCGCGACAACGACAAGTGCATCAACTGCATGCGCTGCGTTGCGGCGTGCAAGAAGCAGCATGTGGGCGCGATCGGGCCCATCGGAAGAGGGTTCGGCGTGCACGTCGGGAGTGCGGGAGGCGTTGAGCTCAAAGATTCCTCCTGCGTGGGCTGCGGGCAATGCGTCGTGGCCTGCCCCGTGGGTGCGCTCACGGTGAAGTCCAACATTGCGGAAGTCCGCGCCGCGCTCGACGATCCCGAGAAAAAGGTCGTGTTCTTCACGGCGCCCTCCGTCCGCGCGACGCTCGGCGAGGCCTTCGGGCTTCCCGTCGGCACCAATGTCGAGGGCAAGATGGTTGCCGCCATCCGCCGCCTCGGCGACTGCGAAGTGTTCAACATGGACGTCACGGCCGACCTCACCATCATGGAGGAGGCGACCGAGCTTCTGAGCCGTATCCAGACGGGCGGAACGCTCCCCATGTTCACCTCCTGCTGTCCCGGGTGGGTCCGCTTCGTGGAGCAGACGCACCCCGAGCTCATCCCCCATCTCTCCACCTGCAAGTCTCCGCAGGAGATGTTCGGCGGCGTGCTCAAAACGTACTACTGCGAGAAGAACGGCATCGACCCGAAGAACCTCTTCGTCGTCTCCGTCATCCCTTGCAGCGCGAAGAAGTTCGAGTGCAAGCGCCCCGAGATGAAGGGAGAGGTGGACGTGGCCCTCACCACGCGCGAGCTGGCCGCCATGATCAAGACGGCGGGCATCCAATTCAACCTGCTCCCGGACGAGAACTTCGACGATCCGTTTGCCACCTGCTCCGGCGGCGGCACGATCTTCGGCGCGACGGGCGGCGTCATGGAGGCGGCCCTCCGCGTTGCGGCCAAGGCGCTCGACGGCGACTTCAAGGTCGTGGACTTCCCCGAAGTGCGCGGCGTTACCCCCATCAAGGAGGCGACTTACAGCGTCGCGGGGAGAACGGTGCGCGTCGCGGTGGCGAGCGGCCTCGAAAACGCCGAGACGCTCATCCGCTCCATCCAATCGGGCGAAAAGCAGTATGATTTCGTCGAGATCATGGCCTGCCCGGGCGGCTGCGTGAACGGCGGCGGTCAGCCCACCCTTCCCGACAGCGTCCGCAACAACGTGGCCCTGCGGGACGAGCGCGCCAAGGCTCTGTACGCGAGCGACGGCAAAAACGCACTCCGCGCCTCCGACGAGTCCCCCGTGATCGAGACGCTGTATGCGGACTACTTCGGCAGCCCCAACAGCCACAGGGCGCACGAGGTGCTGCACACCTCCTACAAGGCCAACCCGAGAATTTAAGCCAAAAAATCGTATCCCCGCCAAACGGCGGGGATATTTTTTGTCTAAAAACACGTTGAAACTGCCCCCTTTGAAGGGTGGAGCGGCGCAATTCTTGCTCAACAGTGCAGTGCACTGTGAGCCGCGCCGCGACAGGAGGCGTGGCTTCGCCGACGGCATTACGGCGGTCCCTGCCGCCGTAATCGAGCTCCGCCGTTTACGGCGGTGGTGGGGGTTGTCCCTGTCATCATAGACGGTGAGGGGGTGTCATTCTGATCGTCATGTTGAGCGAAGTCGAAACATCACCTTATTTATCATGCGGCTACCCTTCAACGGGGCTCAGGGTGACGTAATTTAGAACAAACCCCCACCTGTCGCGGCTTTGCCGCGCCACCCGCCCCCTTGAAAAGGGGGCAGGTCTTTCCGTAGCCTTACCTACCCCGTCTCTTCCCGTCATTCCGCCCCGCTTTGTCTCTTCCTGTCATTCCGACGACCGAGCCTGCGAGGGAGGAGAGAATCCCCTGATACGAAGTCCGTCCCTACCCCCTCCTTGGGGAGGGGGATCAAGGGGGTGGGGGATACTATTCCCCACCTCAGTCTCGCTCCGCTCGCCAGCTCCTCCCAAGGGAGGCGCTTTTTGCCTTGTCTGCTCCCTCAACGACCAAGGGGATACACTCGCCCGCTCCGCGGATACTTCGCCCTTGCGGGCTCGTGCTGTCCTTGGACAACGATAAGAACGTGCGGGCGGGGCGGTATGACAGGAAACCATGCCCCGCCCCTCCTGTCAGTCTCTACCTGCCTCTCTTGAAAAGTGGAGCGGCGTATGCCGTACAAACGCTTGACTTTTTCCCAAAAAAGATTAAACTTGTACTCGATTCCTGCGCTTTGGAGGGCATTCATGCTGGAAGTCAGACATGTGACAAAGATCTACCGCGAAAAGGGCGGGGCGCAGACGCAAGCGCTCAAAGACGTAAATATCAAATTCCCCGAAAGAGGGCTCGTATTCCTGCTCGGGAAGTCGGGCTCGGGCAAGAGCACCCTGCTCAACCTCATCGGCGGGCTGGACGCGCCCACCGAGGGCGAGATCGCGATCATGGGTAAGAGCTCCGCGACCTTTTCGGGCAGAGACTTCGATTCCTACCGCAATACGTTCATCGGCTTCGTCTTTCAGGATTACGATCTCCTCAATGAGTTCTCCGTCGAAGAGAACGTGGCCATCGCGCTCGAATTGCAACATCAGAAGAACGCGCGCGAACGGGTCGGGCAAATTCTGCGCGAAGTGGACCTTGCGGACTTTGCGGCGCGCAAGCCGAACACGCTCTCGGGCGGACAGAAACAGCGCGTCGCCATTGCCCGCGCCCTCGTCAAGGATCCCAAGATCATCCTCGCCGACGAACCGACGGGCGCGCTCGATTCGGATACGGGCGAGCAGATCTTCTCTCTGCTCAAACATTTTTCCGAGGATCGCCTCGTCATCGTCGTCTCCCACGACAGGGAGTCCGCCGAAACCTATGGGGACCGCATCATCGAACTCAAAGACGGCCGCGTCGTCTCGGATACCACAAATAATCCCGCTTGCGGCGGGCAGGAGCCCGAAACGGAGCGGCTTTCTGAGGGTGCACCCTCGGACATGCCCCCCGCCTCGGCGGTGGAAGGCGGCGGAGAGGTCCAACTCATCCGCTCCCATCTCTCGGCGGCGAGAGCGCTCAAAATGGGGGCCTCGGGCCTGCGGTTGAAGCCGTTCCGCCTGATCCTCACCATCCTGCTCTCCGTGGTCGCCTTTGCGGTGTTCGGCCTGTTCTCCACCCTCATGATCTACGACGGCGAGACCGTTCTGCGCAGGTCCATCTCAAACTCCGACGCCGAGCGCGTCGTCGTCGAAAAGCGCTATGCGTACCGCGACCACACCGCGGGGCACCCCGAAAACGGCGAGGGCGCGGCGCGCTTCACGCCCGAAGAGGTCGCCGCGTTCGGGGAGGAGGCCATCGGCGCCTATTCGATGATCATCCGCGCCGACGGGATCGACATCGAGCACGCGCTCTCCAATTACTATTATCCGCTGATCAACTGCGTCGCCGAGCTCCCCGCGGGCCATCCGCTCGAACGGGGCCTTCTTGCGGGGCGGCTTCCCGAGGCCGCCGACGAAATTGCGGTGAGTTCTTACTTCCTCGAATGCGCGAAGGCCTCAACCTATACCCCCTGCGACGGCGACGGCTCTCCCTTGCCCGCGCGCACGATCGCGGCGGCGCAGGACCTCTTTTCTGACTACCTATCCACGGACATGGGTCCCCTGAAAGTGTGCGGCGTCTTTGACAGCGGGGAGATCCCGCCGAAGTTCGACGGGCTGAAAGACCTCGACGCGGGGCGCGATCCCGAACTGCTCGACGCGTTCTCTTCGCACATGGCGGAAAGTTTGAGCTATGTCGCCTACGTCTCGGAAGCGTTTATAGAGGCGCACCTCGTGGACGGCGGGGCGGAGGGGCCCATCTTCCAAAGGGGCGGCTACCGCTTCTGCTTCCCCTCCGAGAGCGGGAGCGGGAACATCGTCACCGCCGTCTCCGTCGCCGTCTATCAGAAAAAGTATGAAGAACGGCTCCCCATTTTCTATATGGAAGAGGGAACGGAGCAGCTTCGCGACAACCAGATCATTGTCAAATTCGATTTTCTCGAAAGCATTTATATGGACCGCTACGACAGCGCTCCCGACGGCGCCTATGAGGCGTTTCGGGAGGCGGCCATTCCCTTTTATGCGGAAATGGAGCGGAGCGATGCGGGCGATTGGCGGTTCGTTGACCCCGAGCCCGACGGCAAAGCGGAGCTGTACAACCAAAATCTTCCCGTATGGCTCGAATACATGCGGTCGCACCCCCTCTCGCTGCGCGTGGAGACGACGACAAGCGAGAGCGATACGCAAGTCCCCTACGGCGAGTTCGAGATCGCAGGCGTGTACTTCAACGCCGTCGATGAGCCGAACAGCGATGGATTTTTCTGCACGCAGCGCATCTATCAGAGCACGATGAGCGCCATAACCTACGACGAGGAGACGAAGTACGTTCCCGAAGAGAACGCCGTGTACGACCGCGTGTTCTTCTCTCCCGACGATGCCGCCGCGCTCCGCTTCGCGTGCAAAATGTTCGGGAAAACCGACCCGGCTACCGACGTCCGCTATGTGATCAGCAGCGCGGTCGCGGAGGACGTTTCGCAGGCGAACTCGCTCATCGAGAGCACGTCGCCCATTTTGCTCGGCGTCGGGCTGGGGCTCGCGGCCTTCTCGGCGCTCCTCCTCTTCAACTTTATTTCCGTGAGCATCGGCAACAAGAAGCGGCAGATCGGCATTCTGCGCGCGCTGGGCGCACGGGGGAGCGACGTATTCAAGATCTTCTCCGCCGAAGCGGGCATCATCGCGGGGATCTGCACCGTCCTCGCCGTGGTCGGGAGCGCCGTCGCCACCGTCGCGCTCAACGATCTGCTCGTTTCGACGACGGGCTCGCTCGCAAGCCCCTTTGTGTTCGGGATCTACTCCGTCCTCGCCATGGTCGCGCTCGCGCTGGTCGTGGCCTTCCTCGGCACCTTTATCCCCGTCTATCTGACGGCGCGAAAGAAGCCTGCGGAGAGCATCCGCGCCCTGTAACGCCCCATGTACGGCCCGCCCCATCGGAGCGGGCTTTTTCGTTGAAAAACCCGCCCGTCTGCAAATTTGAACAAAAAGCGCGTTTCTTGTTGCTATTTTCATGAAAGTGTGATAAAATAAGTAACGGAAGTTTTTTATGGACGACGAAATGCACGAAAAACTGCAAAACGATGCGCCTTCCGAGGAGGAGGAAAAGACCCCCACCATGCCCGCGGACGAAACCGGCAAGACGGAAAACGGGCATACCATGGACGAGGATGCGGCGTCGGAAAATGCCGCTCCCGCCGTGCAGAAAGGAGACGATTTTTCCGACCTCGCCGAGGAAGCCGCGGCGAAACAGAGGCAGGAAGAGCGGCGGAAAAAGCGGAAGTGGTGGATCCAGACCGCTTTTCTCCTCGTGCTCATCGGCGCTTCCATCGGCATCCTCTTCCCCATCACGAACAGCCTGACCGACGAGGGAACGCGCGGATTCGTCGATATGTTGCGCGGCGCGAGCCTGCCCTACTTCTTCTTGCTCTTGGGCGTCTTTTTCCTCTACATCCTCACCGAGAGCTTCCAATATTCCTATATCTTAAAGACGTCTACGGGCAAATTCCGCCTGCGCAACTCTGTGAAGGTGGCCCTGCTCGGGAAATATTACGATGCGGTGACCCCGCTTGGCACGGGCGGACAGCCTTTCCAGATCATCTATCTCCACAAAAAGGACATCCCAAAGGGCGTGGCGACGGCCGTTCCCCTCGTGAAGTACACCTTTTCAACGTTCGCAAAGGGCCTGCTCTCCGTCGTGTTCTTCTCGCTCGCCTTCACCGTACTGCCCGCCGCGGTGACGCATGACGCGGGATTTACGGCAGTCTATGCGCTCGCATGGGTCTCCATGATCGTCAACATGCTCATCCCCGCGATCATGATCTTCGGCTCGCTCTTCCCGCGGGCGGGGAAAAAGCTCGTGATGCGCATCATCGCCCTCCTCGCCAAGCTGCACATCGTCAAGCGCAAATACAAGGTGACGAAGAAGTATGTGGGCGAGATGGGCGAATACCGCCGCTCGCTCAAAGAGATCTTGAAGAGGTGGTGGATCGTCATTCCCCTCTTCCTCATCTGCCTCGTGACGGCGCTCATCAACTTCTCCATCCCTTTCTTTACGGCGACGGCGCTCGCCAACACCGCGCCCACCTGGGACCTCTGGGCGCAGATGTACTGCGGCGGCCTCCTCGCGTACTACGCCGCCTCCCTCCTCCCCACCCCGGGCAATTCGGGCGGCATCGAGCTCACCTCGGGCCTCGTGTTTGCCTCCGTGCTCAACTTTGTTGAGGGCGGCGCGGCCGGCGCCGTGAGTGCGTGGATCATCCTCGCTTGGCGCTTCCTCACCTACTATGTGTACATCTTCACGGGGATCGGACTGAATATCTTCGAGATCATCCGCGGCGCGGTCAGGAACCGCCGCGCTGCCGCCGCCTCGCGCAGAGGCCCCAACTGATTTGAAACTGATTTGATAGACAACGAGCCTGCCGCAGATTGCGGCAGGCTCGTTCCTTTTTCCCTTGATCCTTACTTTTTGCGGGCGGGCTGTTCCTCTTTCCGGCAGCTCTTGCAGCAGCCGCAGGAGGCGCAGTCGCCGCACCCGCAGGAGGTCTTTCCCTGCTTCTTGCGCACGACGGAGAACGCGATCACACCGATGACGAACGCCGCCGCCGCGATGATGATGAGGATTTCCCACCAGCTCATATTCACTCCTTTGTGTCGCTCGCGGCGACCTCTTTTTGCACTTCACTCTCGGACATGGCCCCCTCGTTTTGCTTCACGGGGTGCTTTTTATTCCAGAACACGATCCCGACGGCAGCCGCCGCAACGAGCGCGGCGAAGATGAATACCGTCCACCACCAGCTCCCGATGAGATAGATCGCCGAAGAGACCAGATAGGAGGTCACGATCCAGAAGAGGAGCGTCCACTTGAACTTGCCCTCGGGCAGTTCCGCCCGCGCCGTGGCGCAAGCCGCGAAGCAGGGAATCGTCGTCATGTTGAAGGCGATGAAGGCGATGAGCGCGGGGATCGTGATGCCCGTACGGGAGATCATGGTGACCGCTTCGAGAATGCCCTCTTCGGTGGCGATGTATTGCCCCGCCACGCAGGCCGCAAGGGTGCCGAACGTTGCGATAACGTTCTCCTTCGCGACGAGCCCCGTGATGGCGGCGACGGCGAATACCCATCCGAACGCTTGAAGCTGCGAGCCGAAGCCGAGCGGCGTGAAGAGCGGCTGGATCAGCATGCCGATGGAGCCTAAAATGCTCTGGTCCGCATGGAGATTCGCAAGGATGATCTCCCCCTCATATTCGATCTCCTCGGGCAAAAAGTGCCAATTCCACGAGAAGTTGGAGAGGAACCAAATGACGATGGTCGAGGCGAAGATGATCGTGAACGCCTTCTTGACGAAGTGCTTCGTCTTATCCCAAAGGTGGATCATCAGGCCCTTGAAGAGCGGGGCATGGTAGGCGGGGAGCTCCATGATGAAAGGCGGAACGTCCCCGCGCATCGTCGTATTGCGCATGAGGATGACGCAGACGATGGCGGTCACGATGCCGACGAGATACATTCCGTAGGTGATGAGGTCGGCATTCCCCACCCCGAAGTAGGAGACGATCCCGCCCGCGATCGCGGTGAGAATGGGCAGTTTTGCGCCGCACGAGAACATGGGGATGACGCGGATGGTCGCCGTTCTCTCCTTGTCGTCGGCGAGGGTACGGGTGTTGATCATGGCGGGCAGCGAGCATCCGAAGCCCATGATCATCGGCATGAACGCCCTGCCAGAGAGCCCGAACTTGCGGAAGATGCGATCCATGATGAAGGCGACGCGCGCCATGTAGCCCGAATCTTCGAGAATGGAGAAGAACAAAAACAGCGTCAAGATCTGCGGCAGGAAGCCGAGCACGGCGGAAAGTCCGCCCCAGATGCCGTCTCCCACAAAGCTGCCGACCCAGAGCGGCGCGTTCTGCGTGCAGAGGGAGATGAGCTCGCCGACCCAATCCAACAGCCATGTCCATAGATTGGTGAGGATGACGCCCGGGGAGTAGATCGCGCCGTTATAGAAACACGCAAGGAGGGTCACGCCGGGGTTGGACATATCGTAGCCGAGTTCTTCGAGCGTGGGCAGCGCCTTCCCGCCCAGAGAGGCCCAACCGTTGATGAAGAACAGATCCTCCGCGAACGTCAAGTGGAAGATGGCAAAGAGGATGACGAGGAAGATGGGGATCCCGAGCCACTTGTTGGTGAGGATCTTATCCGCTTTGTCGCTCCGCGAGAGCTTTTCGCTCCGCTCCTTTCTGCGGTAGGCGGAGGAATAATTCGCCGAGATATAGCGGTACCTCGCGTCGGCGACGACCGCTTCGAGGTCGCTCCCGAACGTATCATCCTTGAAAGTCGCCTTGAATTCGTCCACCATCTTGACGAGCTCGGGGTGCATCTTCACCTCGATCTCATCCATCTCGGCGAGCTTCACCGCGTGGAAGAGCGGCGCCTCGACCTTTGCGCCTTTGAGGGCGATGTTCACGTCCCGCACGAGGTGCGCGAGCGGCGAATCGTGCAGAACGGTGACTCCCTCGCGCGGCTTCTTCGCCACAGAGATCGCGCGGTCCATGAGTTCCTTGATCCCCGTTCCTTTGAGGGCGGAGATCGCAACGACGGGGAGCTTGATCTTCTCCTCCAACTCCTTTGCGTCGATCTGGTCTCCCTGCTTCTCCACCGCGTCCATCATGTTGAGGGCGATGACGACGGGGACGTTGATCTCCATGAGCTGGGTCGTCAGATAGAGATTGCGCTCCAAATTGGTCGCGTCCACGATATTGATGACGCAGTCCGGCTTCTCATCGAGGATGAAATTCCGCGAGATGACCTCCTCGGGCGTATAGGGCGAGAGCGAATAGATGCCCGGGAGATCGACGATCTTCACGGGTTCCTCCCCTCTCTTGTACGTTCCCTCGCGCTTATCCACGGTCACGCCCGGCCAATTTCCGACGTACGCCGTGGAGCCCGTAAGTAAATTGAACAGTGTGGTCTTGCCGCAGTTGGGGTTGCCTGCGAGCGCAAAATTCATCATTTCCGCACCTCCATCGTCACAAGTTCGGCCTCCGTCTTTCTGAGCGTGAGCTCATAGCCGCGGATGGTGACCTCGATGGGATCGCCGAGCGGCGCCTTCTTCCTGAGACGGATCTGCGCACCCGGCGTTACGCCCATGTCGAAGAGCCGACGGCGCAGCCGGCCTTCTCCCGAGACGGACTTCACGACCCCTTCCTCCCCGAGAGAAAATTCACTGAGCAACTTGTTTACCATATTCTATGAACCTCCGAATGACAATACGAATCAAGCGACATAGATCCTTGCGGCAAGATTTCTGTCGAGGGCGAGCCGCCCGTCTTTGACGCGGCAAAGCGCGCTCCCGCCGCTCGTGGAGAGCACGGTGATCCTCCCCTCCACAAGGACGCCGAGATTGGACAGATGTTTCTTTGTCTTGTCGTCGGCGACGATCCGAACGATCTTTACTTCCTTCCCCAAGGGCGCAAGAATGAGCGGCATTTGCAGATACTCCTTTTGAGTTCGCCGCGGCGAACTGTTCGCGAAATTTTTGTTCGCATAGGCTAACTCACTTCCGAAAAATGAGTTCGCCATTGCGAACTGTATTTATTCTATCATGAAGCCGTTCGGCGTGTCAACCGTTTGGCGAAAAATTTTCCAAGAGAGTTCGCATTTGCTAACTACGATCTTTTTTTGTGCGAATTTGACGAAAAAGCGCGAGGGAGCGCCGCCGATGCGCCCATTCCCTTGCCAAACGGGAAAAAGTGTGGTATGCTTGAAAAAAAGGAGCAAGAAAGCCGACATGGACCTCAAAGATTTCAAATGGACGCGCGAGCCCGCGGTGCACCGCATCTCGGAGGACGCGCTCGAAATCGTCACCGAGCCGCATACCGATCTCTGGCAGAACACGTACTATCACTTCTGCAACGACAACGCGCCCCTCTTTCTCGCCGAAACGGGGCGGCGGTATTTCAGTTTTTCCGTGAAAACGGATTTCCGCGAGAGCCGCCGCCGCTTCGACCAGTGCGGTTTGGCCCTCTATTTAGACGGGAAGAATTGGATCAAGGCCGCCGTGGAGTATGAAAACGAACGCTTCGGGCATCTCGGGAGCGTGGTGACGAACGGCGGGTTTTCCGATTGGGCGACGACGGAGATCGACGCCGCGGTGCGGATCGTGTGGTACCGCCTCAGCCGCAGGGAGGACGACTTCCGCGTGGAGTGTTCTTTCGACGGCGTGCGCTACTCCCAGATGCGCGTCTGCCATATGGCGCGGGGCGGCGGCAGCGTTCGCTTCGGCGTTTACGCCTGTTCGCCCGAAGATTCCTCGTTCTGTGCGCGCTTTACGAACTTTGCGTTCACGGACTGCCTCTGGCCGCCGCACGACGGGCAACAGCCCGACCCGAAACACTGACGCAAAACAAAAACGGGCATACCATGCCCGCAAGTGCACCCTTACATACAGGTTTATAAAGGGCCGCCCGCCGCAAATTGCGGCGGGCGGCCTTCCCTTCTTCGCAGACGGATCGCCTGCGGTTTTTTCGTCTCTATTCTTCCCCGCCCGCCACTTCGTCAACGGGCGCGCCCTTCGCCGCGAGGCGGATCTTCTCGATCATCTCATTCATGAGTTCGGGGTTATCTTTGAGGAATTGGCGGAGCCGCTCTCTGCCGTTGGCGATCTTGTTGTCGTTGTAGCTGAACCATGCGCCGCTCTTCTTGATGATGTCGTACTGTACGCCGAGGTCGATGACGCAGCCCTCCTGCGAGATGCCCTGCCCGTACATGATATCGAACTCGGCCTGACGGAAGGGAGGCGCGAGCTTGTTCTTGACGACCTTGGCCTTCGTGCGGTTGCCCGCGGGGCCGTCGGTATCTTTGAGGGTATCCGTCTTTCTCACGTCGATGCGGATGGAGGCATAGAATTTGAGCGCCTTGCCGCCGGGCGTGACTTCGGGGTTGCCGAACATGACGCCGACCTTCTCGCGGAGCTGGTTGATGAAGATGACGCACGTCTTGCTCTTGTTGACGATGGCGGTGAGCTTGCGAAGCGCCTGCGACATGAGGCGGGCCTGCAAGCCGACGTGCGAATCCCCCATATCCCCCTCGATCTCCGCCTTGGGCGTGAGGGCGGCGACGGAGTCCACGACGATGATGTCCACCGCCGAGGAGCGGACGAGCGCGTCCACGATATCGAGCGCCTGTTCGCCCGTGTCGGGCTGCGAGACGTAGAGTTCATCGAGATTGACGCCGAGTTTCTTGGCATAGACGGGATCGAGGGCGTGCTCGGCGTCCACAAACGCCGCGATGCCCCCCATCTTCTGCGCTTCGGCCACGGCGTGCAGGGCGACCGTCGTCTTGCCCGAGGACTCCGGGCCGTAGATCTCGATCATTCTGCCGCGGGGGAATCCGCCGATCCCCAGCGCGAGATCGAGCGAAAGGCACCCCGAGGGAATGACCTCGATATCGGTGTTCCCCGCGCTCGCGCCCAATTTCATGATGGAGCCCTTGCCGTACGCCTTTTCGATCTGCGCCAGCACCGCGTCCAATGCTTTGAGTTTTTCTTCGTTCATATCGTTCTCCTTGTGGTTTAGATTCGATTGTCGCCCGCAACGCATTCCCTATTTCAGCTGCTTATAGGCAAGAAACAGGGCGAGGTTGATCGCCGTTTCGGTGACGGCTTCGCGGTTGCCCGTGAGGTGATAGCGGAACACCTTGACCTGCTCCTTCGTCCCCACGGCGAGAAAGCACAGCCCGACGGGGACGTCCGCCTGCGGAGAGGATGGCCCGGCGGCGCCCGTCGTGGCGATCGCAATGTCGCAGCCGCCGCCGCGGATCAGCCCCGCCGCCATCTCATAGACGGTCTCATCCGAGACGGCTCCCTTGGCCGCGAGCGTCTTTTCGGAAACGCCGAGGCGCTGGATCTTGGACTGCTCGCTATACGTGTTGAGCCCTTCCGTGTATACCATGCTCGCGCCCGGCACGCGCACAATGGCTCTCCCCACGCCGCCGCCCGTGAAGGATTCCGCCGTGGAGATCGTGAGCCGCCGCAGTTTCAGCGCGTCCACGAGCCGCTCCGCGATCGTCACGTCTTCGAGGGCATAGAGGTAGTCCGCAAGCTCGGTCGCAAGCGTCCGCGAGACTTCATCCACCGTCATCTTGGGCGTGGTGCGGTCGTACACGAGTTCGATGCGGCAGACGCCGTACTTCTCTTCGAGGTGAATGAGCATGCGATCTTTCGCGATCGCCTCCGCCTTTTCCATGGCGGACTGCAACTTCTCCGTCGGCGCGGAGACCGTCCGGAGCACCATGCTGCAATAGGAATTTTTTCGGCGCGCGTCGATGCGCGGGAGGGTTTCGCTGCGCACGATCTCGGCGCCCCGCGTCCCTGCGGGCAGGGCGGCGTACAGGCAGTCTTTCGTTTCAAGCAGGAATTCTTCCTCGAAGCGCGCGTCTGCCGCCGCCTCGATCTGCCGCCTTGCAGAGGGGAGCAGAACGGCGTCGCAGACGACAAAGACCCCATCCATGTCCAAACTCAACCGCGAAATTGCGGCTCCGATGGCAGACGGCGCGTCATACGGGAGCAGCGCCGTTTCGCTGAGAAATACGCCGCCCGCGAGCAGCGCGTCCGTCACGGCGTTGTAGTCCACGATCGAGAAAGGACTTCGGCCGTCCACCAAAACGACAGCGGCGTACTTCACGCCCGATCCCCTCCCTCGCGCTTTTGCGGCTCATCCTTCAAAACCTGTCTGTTTCTGACAACGTAGTTGACGCCCGAAGCGACGGTCGCGATCGCGGCGAGCGTGAAAACGGCCACTCCCGCGACGGCAAACCCTCTGCCGACCGACGTCGCAAGGAAGGGCATGACGGCGAGGAGCAGGGCGATGGAGACGTCCTGCAAGACCGTCTTGATCTTCCCCAACCGATCGGCGGCGAGCACGATCCCGCGCTCGACCGCAAGGAGGCGGAAGCCGCTCACGATGAGCTCGCGCGCCAAAATGACGGCGACGCACACGCCCGCGAAGATCGTCCCCCAGCCCGCGAGGAAGGAAACCTCAAACGCGGCGGGGCGGGTGAGCAGGAGGATGAGCGCCGTCGAGACGAGCACTTTATCGGCGATGGGGTCCAGAAACTTCCCCATGTTCGTGACGAGACCGTACTTGCGCGCGATGTGCCCGTCCAGCGCGTCCGTCGAGGCGGCGAGCACAAAGACGATGGCCGCAATGAGATAGTTGTACCCATTGAGCGCAGCGATCTCCAAATAGAAGAAGAGGATAAACAACGGGATCATACAGATCCTTGTCAGCGTGATCTTGTTGGGCAAATTCATGGGTTCTCCTTATGTAGCTCCATCAGTGTCTTGGGCCATACCATGTCCGAAGAGGTCGTATTCGGTCGTGCGGTCGATGCGGACATGGTACCGCTTTCCCTCTTCCGCATGCGCGGCGGTGAAGCGGACGGCGCCGTCGATCTCGTACGCCTGAAAGTACGCCCTCCCCACAAAACAGCTCTCCTCGTAGTCGATGCCGTCGCAGATGACTTCGAGCGTCTTTCCGACGTATGCGCGAAGTTTTTCCGCGGAGATCTCGGCCTGTCTTTTGTACAGCGCCTTCACGCGGCGCCGCTTTTCGGCCGCGGGGATCTGCCCTTTGAGCTTGTAGGCGGGCGTTTCGGGTTCGCGCGAGTAGGCGAAGAAGCCGCAGTTCTCAAACTGTGCCTCCCCGAGAAATTCGAGCAGGGCGCGGTGCTCCTCCTCCGTCTCGGTGGGAAAGCCCGCGATGAACGTCGTGCGGAGGGCGATTTCGGGGATCTCCCCTCTCAGCTTTGTAAGAAGCGCGCGGATCTCCTCCTTCGTGCTCCGCCGCCCCATCAGTTTGAGGATGCGGTCCTCCGAATGTTGCAGGGGGATATCGAGATAGGGAATGACCTTGGGATTGCGCTTGATCTCAGCGATCAGCGCGTCCGTGACCACCTCGGGATAGCAGTAGAGCAGGCGGATATGGCGGATATTTTCGAGCGCGGAGAGCGCGCGGATGAGCGGAACGAACAAATTCTCTCCCGTGTCCTCGCCGTAGCGCGTCGTATCCTGCGCCACGAGCACCAGCTCGTCCGTCTCGCCGAGGCTCCTTGCCTCCGCAACGAGTTCCTCCATGGGGCAGGAAACGTACTTCCCGCGGATCTTGGGAATGAGGCAATACGTGCAGTGATTGAAGCATCCGTCGGCGATTTTGAGGTATTTCAGGTGGGGCATGGTCGAGACAAGGCGCTCGGTTCGGTCTCCCGTGCCCGTGCCGACGGCGTTGACGCGCCCCTCCCGATACGACCGTTCGAGCGCGGGGAAGAGCTCGGATGCGTCCTTCACGCCGAGAAAGACGTCCGCCTCCGTGAGCGCGGGAAAGAGCTCGCCGATGAACTTTTCCGGAAGGCACCCCGAGACGACGATCTTTTCGAGCTTCCCCTCGCGCAGCCCGTTGCCTTCGAGGACGGCGGAGATGGATTCCTCGCGCGCGCTGTTGAGAAAGGCGCAGGTGTTGACGATGAGGACCTGCGCTTCGCGGGGATCGTCCGTGATTGGGCAGCCGTGCCGCTTGATTTCCCCGAGAAGGCGCTCGCCGTCTACGCGGTTCTTGTCGCACCCGAGCGAGATCATGCCAAACGTTTTCTTCATCGGTCGATGTCTCCGTAAATGCTCTCAAATTCCTCGGGCGTGAGGAGCACCGTACGCGCCTTGGCTTTCCCGTCGAACGGGGAAATGTACTCCATGGACTCCATCCATTCGATGATCTTGCCCGCGTGGTTGTAGCCCACCGAGCACTTCCGCTGGATGAGGGAGATGGAGGCCTGCCCCAGCTTGACGACGATCGCGAGCGCGCGGATGTAGGTATCGGGGACGGACCCGTCCCCCATCTCGGCGGAACCGGACCCGCCGCCTTCCGCCGGGGCGCCCGTCTTGTCGATATAGTCCGAGACCTCTTCATCGAAATAGGCCTCGTTGTTCTCGCGGATGAAGGAGACGACGCGCTGCCGCTCCGCGGGGCTGATGAAGGCGCCCTGCGCTCTGCGGGGCTTGCCGTTCTGCTTGATGAGCATGTCGCCGTACCCGAGCAGATTCTCTGCGCCCGATTCGTCGAGCATGATGCGGGAGTTGAGGTCGGAATCCACGCTGAGGGCGATACGCGTGGGAAGATTGCTCTTGATGACGCCCGTGATGACGTCCGCAGAGGGCCGCTGCGTGGCGAGGACGAGGTGGATGCCCGCCGCCCGCGCCTTCTGCGCAAGCCGCTGGATGCGCTCCTCGATCTCCTTCTTCGCGATGAGCATGAGTTCGCCGAACTCATCCACCACGATGAGGATCTTGGGAAGACGCTCTTCGTCCTCGGTGAGCGTGGCGTTGTATTCGTCGAGCTTGCTCACGGCGACGCCCGAACGCGTCTTTTCATTGAAGAGCGTATAGCGGCGCTCCATCTCCTTGATGGCCCAATTGAGCGCCGTGACCACCTTGGGCGCCTGCGTGATGATCTCATTGATCATGAGATGGGGCAGCCCCTCGTAGATGGTGAACTCGGACTGCTTCGGGTCGATGAGGATGAGGCGGAGCTCCTCGGGCGAATACTTGTAGAGAAGGCTGATGAGCATCGCGTGCATCGTGATGGACTTGCCCGAGCCCGTCGTCCCCGCGACGAGGATGTGCGTCATTTCCGTAATGTTTCCGCACACGCACTCCCCCTCGATGTCCTGCCCGAGCGCAAACGTGATCGCCTCGGGATCGTCCTTGCGGAATTCCTCCGATTGCAGGATGGAGCGAAGGCCAACTTTATAGCGCTTCTCGTTCGGCACCTCGATGGAGATCCCGCGGACCTGCGGATTGGCGTACATGTTGATGCCCTTCTTCACCATGAGGTAGAGGGCAAGCTCGTCCGCATAGCGCGTGATCATATTGATGGTCCCGCTCTCGGGCATGGCGAGGTCGTAGCGCGTAACGGACGCGCCGGCCTTGATCCCGATGATCTTCGTCTCGATGCGGAAGCGCCGAAGCGTATCGAGGATAATGCCCGAATTGCGGCCGCTCTCCTCATTGGAAAGGGGCGGGCGTTCCTCATAGGTATCGAGGAGATCGAGGGAGGGCCGCTTGTAGCGCTTCCAGACATGCTTTTTCTTGCGGGGCGCGGGCGCGGGCGGCGGTTCGGGATCCCGGATCGTGCGGCGGAGGCCGCGCTCGCCGCGGGAGAGAACGGTGGGTTCCTCGGGAGCGGGCTTCCCGGGATCGGGGATCAATTTGACCAGCTCATTCTCGTCGTTGTCGTCAAACAGTCCGGAAGCGGAATCGCGGCCGACCGCGCGCTCCTCCGTCTCGGGCCGATCGGGTTGCGGCGCGGAAAAACGCGGCTCATCGAAACTGCGCGGGGGAAGCTCGTCCTTGTCTCCGAATCCGAACCGAAGCGACCTTCTCTCGCCGAAACGGTCTGCGGGAGCGGGCTCGGAGGGCGCCACGGGCGGCACATCCGTGCGCGTAAAGCGATCGTCGGACGGCATGTCCGTGCGGGTAAAGCGATCGTCGGACGACATGTCCGTACGGGTGAAGCGATCGTCGGACGAAACGTCCGTACGGGTGAAGCGATCCTCGGACGGAACGTCCGTGCGGGTGAAGCGATCTTCGGACGGCATGTCCGTGCGCGTGAAGCGATCGTCGGACGGAACATCCGTACGCGTGAAGCGATCGTCGGACGGAACATCCGTGCGGGTGAAGCGATCTTCGGGTGAAGGCTCGGCCTTTCCGCGGGAGCCGAAAGGATCGAGAAATTCTCGTTTCGGCTCGGAGATCTCGGGCATGGTGGGCCGAGGATCCGTCGGCACGGGTTCATCAAAGACGTTGGGCGCCGACGAAAATTCGGATTCCACGTCGTTCACATAACAATCGCGTCTCCCGTGCGCGGGCTCGCTCGGCGCGCGGAAAGAGGGTGCGGGCGGTTCATACGTCCCCCCGTCCGTCTCGGAGGAGGTGACCCGACGCGGCATGGGCTCGCGGTCCGTCTCCGCCCTCTCGCTGTAACTTCTCATATAACTCGGCGTGGGCGCGCTGTAAGAATTATAGACGGGCGCGGCGGGGGGCGGCGTCTGCGCGCCCGGTTCCACGCTGCTGCGGCGGGCTCCGCGGTTAAAGGCGGAATCCCGATCGTAGATGAGGTTGGAGCGATAGTTCGCGGCAGGGTCGTTCCGGAAGAGGATCTCGCGGCTGCTCCTGTACGGATCGAAGGGATCCGCAGGCTCGGGCGCAGGCACGTCTGCCGACGGTTTTTGCCCGTTCGTCGCGGGCATGGGGGTATGTAAAGGCGTTTCGAGGTCTCCGAAGGCGACGGCTCTGCCGGACTGCGCGTCCGCCTTTTTCCCCTTGGGAGAACGCTCCCCGCGGGCGGGCCGCTCTACGCGGGCGGAGGGTTTGAGCACCGCTTTAAGGGGCGTCATGAGCAGGAGCAGATACACCGAGAGCAGCGTGAGCAGCGAAAACAGGATATAGGCGCCCGGCGCGGAGAGCAGAAGGCGCACGGGATAGGCGATGAGCCCGAACAGAAGGCCGCCGCCCGTTCCCGAAGCGATGCGCTCGGTGGCCGCCGACCAGCATCCCGAGAGATAGGAGCCGTAAGTGCCGCCGAAGAAGCGTTCCGCCGTGGCGGTGTGCACGATGAAAAAGACGCACACGATGAGGAAGAGGACGCGCAGCACGAGGCGCGCGGAGAGCGGCTTCTTGCCGAATACCATGACGAAAGAGCCGTACATCGTGAGCAGGAGAAGCGGATAAGTAAAGAACCCGAAAAGCCCGACGAAGAACGCCGAAATGGCGAGCCCGATATCCCCGAATACATACGGCCCCGTGATCGCTATGAAGAAGATGATGGCGCTGAAAAGCAGCAGCGTCATGCCGAGCGTCTCCTTTGTCAAGACGGAGAGCTTTTCCTTCTTTTGGTTTTCGTCGCCGCGACCGACTCCGTTCACAATATGACCTCCCTCCCCTTTGCGTGGGAATAGCGTACATTCATTCATCTTACAGTATATCATTTCCCGTCGGATTTTTCAACGAAATTGCGGAAAATTTTTCAAATTTCTTTTTCTGATTGTCTCGCGCGCACGAGGAGAAATCCCGCATGAAAGCAAATCCCGCCCGAACGCATGCAAGACGCCGGACGGGATCTCCCCCTTATCATAAAAACCTTCCCCTTTATACCATGCTCTCCAAAATGAGCTTGTCCGCCACCAGCGCGATAAATTCGCTGTTCGTCGGCTTTTCCGTGCCGATATACACCCTTGCGCCGAAGATCGCGTTCACGGCGTCTACCCTGCCGCGGTTCCATGCGACCTCGATCGCATGGCGAATGGCGCGCTCCACCTTGCTCGCCGACGTCTGGAAGCGTTCGCCGATGATGGGATACAGCCCCTTGGTGACGTTGTTGATGATGTGCGGATCATTCACGGCCATCTTGATGCCCTCGCGCAGGTAGTTGTATCCTTTGATGTGGGGCGGGATCCCGATGGAGATGAAGATGTTGGAGATGCGTTCGTCGAGAGAGCCCGCGCGGCGGCGCTCGAACTTCTCCGTCTTGGGCGAGAGGTCAGACAAGATCTCGGCCACGCGCTCCTCCACAAGTTCCGCGGAGACGGGCTTCATGAGGTAGTACCTCGCCCCGAGTTCGATCGCACGGTTGATGATCTTGTCGTCCGTGAAGTTCCCCATGACGATGAAGTCCGCCTTCTTGCCGCTCTTCCTCGCCTCCTCCATGACGGTGAAGCCGTCGCAGGTCTTCAAAAGCAGGCTCATGACGACGATTGCGGGAGAGGCGCTTTCAAGCAGTTTGAGCCCCTCTGCCCCGTCTGCCGATACGCCGCAGACGTCGTAACCCTCCTTGGTGAAGAGTGCGGCGAGTTCTCCTGCGAACGCTTCGTTGCTTTCCAGAATCAAAATGCGTTTCATAGATTTTCCTCCCTTTTTCTGAATTATAAAACACAATTTTGAATTTGTAAAGTCATTTTTGTACAAAATACAAAAAATTTTTTACAAAATTTGACGAATTTTGAATTATTCTGTTGAATTTTCATAATTCGACAAAAATCGACCCGAAGTCGCAGACATGCCCCCATCAAAAGAGGTGTAAAAAAATTCCCGCTGAAAGGCGAGCGGGAAGAAGAGAAGCGTTGGGTGAGGCGCTTTGCGGGCCGTCAACCGTTTGTGAGGTCGAGATATTCGTCGAACGTGACGTTTTTATCGAACACTTTGCCGCCGTCTAAAACGATGATGCGGTTGCAGACGGTATTCATGAGTTCCTGGTCGTGCGAGGTGAGGAGCATGCAGCCCTTAAAGGCGGTGAGGCCGTTGTTGAGCGAGGTGATGGATTCGAGGTCGAGGTGGTTGGTGGGCTCGTCGAGGATGAGGAAATTCCCGCCTTCGAGCATCATCTTGGCGAGCATGCAGCGCACCCGTTCTCCGCCCGAGAGCACGCGGGCCTCCTTTAAGGCCTCCTCGCCCGAGAACAGCATGCGCCCGAGCCAGCCGCGGAGGAACTCTTCGTAGTGGTCCTTGGAGAACTGCGAGATCCACTGCACGAGGGTGAGAGAGACGCCGTCGAAAAATTCGCCGTTATCGAGGGGGAAATAGGACATGCGTATCGTCTTTCCCCATTTTACGGTGCCCGCATCCGGCTCGGCCTTGCCCGCAAGGATATCGTACAGCATGGTGATGGCGGTGGAATGATCGCATAAAATGCCGATCTTATCCCCTTTCTGCATCGTGAAGGAGAGGTTCTCGAAGTATCCCTTCTTGGTGAGCCCCTCCACGGCGAGGATGTCGTTGCCGATCTCCCGCTCGAACTTGAAGTCGATATAGGGATACTTGCGGAGGGAGGGCTTGAAGTCGGAGATGGTGAGCTTTTCGAGCTCTTTCTTTCGCGACGTCGCCTGACGGGACTTGGAGGCGTTCGCGGCAAAGCGGGCGATGAAATCCCGCAGTTCCGCGGCGCGCTGCTCGGCCTTCTTGTCGGCGTCCCTCTGCTGGCGCGCGAGGAGCTGCGAAGTCTGATACCAGAAGTCGTAGTTGCCGAGATACAGGTTGATCTTCCCGAAGTCTACGTCGCAGATGTGCGTGCATACCTTATTGAGAAAGTGACGGTTGTGCGAGACGATGATGATGGTATTCTCGAAGTCGAGAAGATAGTTTTCGAGCCAGCGGGCCGTTTTGAGGTCGAGGTTGTTGGTCGGCTCATCCAAAAGGAGCACATCGGGATTGCCGAAGAGCGCCTGCGCCAAGAGCACCTTGACCTTTCTCTTTGCGTCCAGCTCGCCCATGCGCATGCCGTGGAATTCGGAGGGAATGTCCAGCTCGTTGAGAAGCGTCTGCGCTTCGCTCTCCGCCTCCCAGCCGCCGAGCTCCGCAAATTCGCTTTCGAGTTCGGAGGCGCGCACGCCGTCCTCCTCGGAAAAATCCGCGTGCGAATAGAGCTCTTCCTTTTCGTCCATGATCTCTACGAGCCTACCATGTCCGAGCATGACGGTGCGCAAAACCGTTTCTCCGTCGTACTTGTTCTGGTTCTGCGCGAGCACGGACATGCGCTCGTTCTTATCGAGAACGACCTCCCCCTTGTTGGGCTCGATCTCCCCCGAGAGCACTTTGAGGAAAGTGGACTTCCCCGCCCCGTTGGCCCCGATAATGCCGTAACAGTTCCCCTTTGTGAATTTTAAGTTGACGTCCTCGAACAGCTTTTTGCTCCCGTATTGCAGACTGACACCGTTGACCTGTAACATATTGCCCTCTCTTTTCTGTTTCCACGGGGGATTATACCATATTTCGGGCGGCGCGGCAAGCAAATCGCGGGCAGAAAAAATTTCTTTTGAATGTTCACATAATGAAATAATTTGGTTGACAGCACGGGATTTTTTTCCTATAATACAAAAAGACTGCCTCGGAGGTAGGTTCATGAAACGCATTCAAGACAAGTTATTTCTCACGGTGAACGCCGCATTTTTTGCGCTCACCGCCGCGGGGTGCGTCCTCTACATTCTATATGGTACGCTTCCCGTCAAGGCCGCCGCGAGCGCGGCGTTCCTGCTCCTCGCGCTCTTCAATGTGATCTTGGCGCTCGTCCGCGGGAAGGGCGGCTACCCGCTCTGCAAATATTTGCTGCTCGCAGGGCTCGCCCTCGCCTTTGCGGGGGATATCGCGCTCGAATACGAGTTTATCGCGGGGATCGCGCTCTTTGCGGCGGGGCATGTCCTGCTCATCGGCGCCTTCCATGCGCTCAAACCGCTCGGCTGGCGGGATATTTTGCCCACCCTGTTGCTCGCGGGAGGGTCCGTGTGCCTGCTCGTGCTGCTCCCCGCCTATGACTTCGGCGATCTCCTCGCGCCCGTTCTCGTGTACGCCGTCGTGATCTCGGCCATGCTCGGGAAGGCGGCGGGCGTCCTGCTCGACCGCAAGCTCGACCTTGCCATGCGGCTCGGCGTGTTCGGCGGCGCGCTGCTCTTCTTCGCCTCCGACCTCTTTCTGACCTTTGCCAACTTCACCGCATTTGCGTTCGACTTCTCCGTGCCCTGCCTCGTGACGTATTACCTCGCCACCTATCTGCTGGCAGTGACGGTGTATCTCGCTTCCGCGACGGGGGAACGGCGCGAAAGCGTTCGGATGAATGTGTTCGCACGGCTCTATTGCCGCGCGTTTCAGGGCATCTTCCGCCTCGCCATTCCCTTCATGCCCTACCGCAAGCCCAAACTGCTCGAAAATTGCGGGGAGGCCGCTTCCCTCATCCGGGAAAAGGGCAAGCGCCGCCCGCTCATCGTGACGGACGCGGGCGTCCGCGCGCACGGCGTACTTGCGCCCGTGACGGAGGCGCTCGATCGGGCGGGTATCGCCTATGAGATCTTCGACGAGACGCCCGCAAACCCCACCGTGTCCGCGATCGAGGCGGCATTTTCGCTCTACCGCGAACGGGGATGCGACTGCCTCATGGCCGTGGGCGGCGGCTCGCCCATGGACTGCGCAAAGGGCGTCTGCGCGCGCATCATCTGCCCCAAAAAGCCGCTCGTCCGCATGCAGGGCATCCTCAAAGTCATCGGCTTTGCGCCCCTCTTCATCGCCGTGCCCACCACGGCGGGAACGGGGAGCGAGGCGACCATCGCCGCCGTCGTCACCGATGAAAAGACGCACCATAAATTTACCGTGCTCTCCTTCTGCCTCGCACCCAAATACGCGCTTTTGGACCCCGTTCTGACCAAGACGCTCCCGCCTGCTCCCACCGCGGAGACGGGGCTCGACGCGCTGACCCACGCCGTGGAGGCTTACATCGGCCGCTCGACGACCCGCATGACGCGCCGCCTTGCCGTGAGCGCCGTGAAGCGCATCGACAAAAATCTGCTCACCGCCTACCGCGACGGAGAGAACCTTGCCGCGCGCAGGGAGATGCAGCTCGCCGCCTATGAGGCGGGGCTTGCGTTCACCGTCTCCTATGTCGGGTATGTGCATGCCGTGGCGCACTCTCTGGGCGGCGCATACAACCAACCGCACGGCAGGACAAATGCCACGCTCCTGCCCATCGTGCTCCGCATGTACGGCAAATCGGCGGAGAGGCGGCTTGCCAAGCTCGCCCGTTTGAGCGGCGTCTGTGGGGAACCGCTTCCGCGCCATGAAGCCGCCGAGTCGTTCCTCGCATGGATCGAGGATCTCAACGAACAGACGGGGATCCCGAAGTCGATCGAAATCGCGGAAGAGGATATCCCCGCGCTGGCGAAAAACGCCGCGGCAGAGGCGAATCCGCTCTATCCCGTGCCCCGCCTCATGGACCGCACCGCGCTCGAAGATATCTACCGCGCGGCGCGCACGCGGCATGTCCTCTCCTCCGAGGAGGCGCTCGCGGCGCAGAAGAAGCATTTTGCGTCGGGCGCGACATTAGATCTCAAAACGCGCAGACGCTATCTGGAAAAACTGTACACCGCGCTTGTGGAACGCGAAGGGCAACTCAACGACGCGCTCAGAGCCGATCTCGGGAAGAGCGCGTATGAAAGTTATATGTGCGAAGTGGGCATGGTACGGGCGGAAATCGCCCATCTCCTCAAACACCTCCGCGGCTACGCCAAGGAAAAGCGGGTAAAAACGCCGCTCGCGCAGTTCGCCTCCCGTAGCTACAAAAAGCCTTCGCCCTACGGATGCGTGCTCGTGATGAGCCCGTGGAACTACCCCGTTCTGCTCACGTTGGAACCCCTCGCCGACGCCATCGCCGCGGGCAACTGCGTCATCGTCAAGCCCTCCGCGTACTCCCCCGCGACGAGCGACGCGCTCAAAGCGCTGCTTTGCGACGTGTTCCCGCCCGAGCTCGTCTATCCCGTGCTCGGCGGCAGAGCGGAGAATGCGGCGCTCCTCGACCTGCCATTCGACAAGATCTTCTTCACGGGAAGCGTTGCCGTCGGGAAAGAGGTGATGCGGCGCGCCGCGGAAAGGCTCATCCCCGTCACCCTCGAACTCGGCGGCAAGAGCCCCTGCATCGTAGACGAAACCGCGGATATCCCGCTCGCCGCAAAGCGCATCGTGTTCGGGAAATTCTTGAACTGCGGGCAGACATGCGTCGCGCCCGACTATATCCTCGTGCACCGCTCCGCCGAACAGAGGCTCCTCGCCGAACTCAAACGGCAGATCCAAAGGCAGTTCGGCGAACGGCCGCTCGAAAACGCGGACTACGGGAAGATCATCAGCGAAAAGCACTTCCGCCGCATTGCGGCGCTCATCGACCCCGCCAAGGTGTACTGCGGCGGCGAATCGGACGAAAAAACGCTCCGCATTGCGCCCACCGTTCTGCAAAATGTGACGCGGGAGGACGGCGTGATGCAGGAGGAGATCTTCGGCCCCGTCCTGCCCGTGCTCGTGTATGACGACGAGGGGGAGATCATCGCGGACATCAACGCGGGCAACGCCCCGCTCGCGCTCTACCTCTTCACCTCGAAAAAGGAGACCGAGCGCAAGGTTATGTCGCGCGTCGCATTCGGCGGCGGGTGCGTGAACGACGTCGTCATCCACATCGCCTCTTCCGAGCTGCCCTTCGGCGGCGTGGGCGCGAGCGGCATGGGCGCCTATCACGGCAGGGCGGGCTTTGAATGCTTCTCGCACACGAAAGGCATTGTGGACAAGAAAACGTGGATCGATATGCCCATGCGCTATCAGCCGTACGGGAAATTCTTCGAAAGGCTCGTGCGCTTCTTTATGAAATAAATTCTGCCTGCGCCTTCGGACATGGGTGGCCGATCCCGCGTAAAAACTCCTCAACCGAACCGCCTTGAAAAACGCAACCCGCCGACATGGTCGGCGGGTTTTGCCATTCATTTTGTTTTACTTCGGGCGACGCGGAGGCTCAACACACAGAACAACCTTATAGCAATAGCACAACCAAAATAACAGTAAGGGCAAGTAAAGCGCCTCCGACTACCCCTAAAACAATCTTTTTGTTGCGTTTTCGTTTGAGCCTTCTTTCCTCCTCACTCTTTGCGGTTTCACCCATTGGAAAAATCTCCGCACTCATTGATTCTTCTCTCGAATCAAGTAGACCCACTGTAAAGCTTGAACCATCCGATTGCTTTATATGAATGGGGAATATTCCAACAGCAACAGGCTCTCTCAATTTTTCAAGTGAATCATAAGTAACTCTTTCAAGATCGACGTAAACACCATTCCATCCCTCCACTTCTTCATCCAACGCTTTTTTCCCCTTTGATCTCAGCAACCCTTTCAAAGAATACTCATCGGAACTGTATACGGTTACACCCAAATTGGCTTTTCTCATAACTTTTGAAAAATCATCGGCTGACAAATCTTCTGTGTTTATCCATAACAAGCACTCAAAACTAAAAAGTTTTTTTATGCGTCTTGTCATATCCGATCCAATATACTTAACTTCGCCCCAAGCGGTTGCATTGACCCGAACAGGCACAATTTTCGGACATAATCCCACATCAATCCCGTCGATGCCATTTACCGAAGCCAATAACGATGCCTTTGTGGGAGCATATTGAGAAAGAAGTTTATAGTCTTCCGATTGTACATAATTTCGCAATGCGGAGAGTGCGCATTGATAGACTGCTGCTAATCTTTTTACATCCTCTTCCTGCTGTGCCGTCATGTTTTCGTTTTCCATGATTTTCTCCTGTGTTTTTCTTTTATTATATAAGAAGTTTAGTTCTTTGTCAATGATTTTAAGAAGATTTCTTCTAAAATTATTGTATGATAGCTGAACGAATCAAAGAATTACGCACAGAAAAAGGGCTCTCGCAAGCACAACTCGGGAAAATAATCGGAGCAAGCCAAAAGGCAATCGATTTTTGGGAACGAGGCATTCATGAGCCAAAGGCGAGCTATATCATCGCCCTCTGCGACCATTTTGGCGTTTCCGCCGATTACCTCCTTGGAAGAAAGGAAATAGAATAATCCTTTCCGTCTCCCCGTTTAGAGAGAAGAAGATAATTTAATTAAAATCGAGATATCTCAATAACGGCACCCGCGGCTATGCCACGGGTCATGTTCAAATTAACATTTATTCAAGGAGTCGTAACGAGAGAAGCGGCGAGAAAGGATTTGGACGAAATCACTTCGGGCGGTGCGGAGGGCGGCTGCGCCGCGCAAGCGTCAATGCGCCGAGAGAGATCGCTGCGCCGAAAAGAAGCAGCGCGAATGAAATCGCCCAACCCCATGCGTCCATCGAGACGGCGCTTCGCGCGAATGGCGCATAGATCGCCACGACGGAGCCCGTCACAAAGCCGAGAATGGCAAAGTACGTCGCGCGGGGGAACCGCTTCAACAGATGGCGCATAAACAGAGAGATCAGGAAAAATCCCACAAGCATGCCGCAGCCCGCCGTCAACAGGACGGAGATGCTGACAAGAGGCTGTGTGCCCCTGAGGACGAACTCCGTGATGACGGAGACGAGGGGCGCATAGTAGCCGAAAATGAGGAGGAGCATGGAGCCCGAAATGCCGGGGACGACGAGGGCGCACGCGGCGACGGCCCCCACGAGGAACAAGAGGAGGTATCCGCCGAAGTCGAGGCGGTACAAGAATCCCTCGGCATGTTTTGCCGTGGGAAGAAACGCCAGCCCCGCCGCAACGAGGCAGGGAAGGAGGAAGGCCACGGCGTTCTTGAACGTAGGGCGCCCCGGTGCTTTCTCCTTGATGGCGGGAAGGCCGCCGAGCGCAAGCCCCACAAAGAGGGTCACCGTGGGAACGGGATAGCGGCTGAGCCCCCACTGGATGGGAAACATGAGGGCGGCCGCCCCGAGCGCGGCCCCGATCGCCATGGGAAGCAGGGTGGAGAGACTGCGCCTGAAATGCGAAAAGATCCCAGCAAC
This sequence comes from uncultured Clostridia bacterium, assembly GCA_947625605.1. Lineage (GTDB taxonomy): Bacteria > Bacillota > Clostridia > Christensenellales > Borkfalkiaceae > Gallimonas. The sequence goes on from CANQOY010000003.1 coordinate 27,233, forward strand.
GCTCTCCACGAGCCGCTCATAGACGCCGAGGATCGCCGCGACCGACCCTCCCGAAAATCCCGGAATGATGAATGCAATGCCGATCGCCGCCCCCCGCAGGATATCCAACAGGAAGGCGGCGATCTTGTTTTGTCTCCCCTCGGAGGGAGTTGCGGCAGAGGGATCCATTTCCCTCTATTTTATTGCACTGCCGCGATGATATGTGAGAAATCTTTATTTCGATTTTTGTCGAATTAAAGCATTTTTGCGATTTTTTTGCTAAAATTACGTCATTTTTTGGATTTTTGCGAATTTTCTCCATTTGGAGAAGCGGCGTTCTTCACACGATCCCGTGCGCCATCATGGCGTTCGCCACCTTGGTGAATCCTGCGATATTCGCGCCCGCGACGTAGTCCCCCGCGAGCCCGTAGCGGCGGGCGGCCTCATCCATGCTGCGGTAGATATTGACAATGATATTTTTGAGCTTGACGTCTACCTCTTCAAACGTCCAGAACATTCTGCCGGAGGATTGCGCCATTTCGAGCGCACTCGTCGCAACGCCGCCCGCGTTCGCCGCCTTTGCGGGGAGAAACACGACGCCCGCACTGCGGAAGGCCTCGATCCCCTCGGGCGTCGTGGGCATATTCGCCCCCTCGCCGACATACCGTACGCCGTTTTGGATGAGGAGCCGTGCCGCGCGTCCGTCGAGCTCGTTCTGCGTGGCGCAGGGAAGCGCGATCTCGCAGGGAATGGCCCAAATGTTACCGCAGCCCGCGTGGTACTCCGCGCCCTTCACCCGATCCGCATACGCGGCGATCCGCGCCCGCTCGACCTCTTTGATCTGTTTTATGACGTCGAGGCGGATCCCCGACGGGTCGTAGATGTAGCCGTCGCTGTCGTACATTGCCACGACGAGAGCGCCCAGCGCCTGCGCCTTCTCGCATGCATAGATCGCCACGTTGCCTGCCCCCGAGATGACCACGCGCTTGCCCGCAAGTCCCTCGCCGCGGCACCGCAGCGCCTCCTCGACCATATAGACGAGGCCGTAGCCCGTGGCCTCCTTCCGCACCATGCTGCCGCCGTAGCTGAGACCTCTTCCCGTGAGCACGCCCACGTGCTCGCCGCGGATGCGCTTGAACTGCCCGAAGAGGTAGCCGATCTCGCGGCTTCCCACGCCGATATCGCCCGCGGGAACGTCCGTGTCCTCCCCGATATGGCGGAAGAGCTCCGTCATAAAGCTCTGGCAGAAGCGCATGATCTCCATGTCCGACTTCCCCTTGGGGTCGAAGTCCGCCCCGCCCTTTCCGCCTCCGATGGGCAGCCCTGTGAGGCTGTTTTTGAGGATCTGTTCGAGCCCGAGGAATTTCATGATGGAGAGATCGACGGAGGGGTGGAACCTCAGCCCGCCCTTATAGGGGCCGATCGCGCTGTTGAATTGCACGCGATAGCCCCTGTTGACGTGTACCATGCCCGCGTCATCCACCCACGGAACGCGGAAAATGACGACGCGCTCGGGTTCGACGAACCGCTCCAACAGGGCGGCTCTTTCGTATTCGGGATGCTCCTGCAAGACGGGTTCGAGACTCGTCAAAATCTCCTCAGCGGCTTGCAGAAACTCCGCCTCGTTTGCGTTCTTCCTCCTCAGTTCGCCGAGCACGCGATCGACATAGCCCATAGGCTCCTCCCTTTCCGATCCGCCTGCGGACCGGAGAAAATTTTCTGCGTTTGCCGAAGCGGCAGACCGCGTTTTTTACGCCTCCGTTTCGGACATGGTACCCTTGATCACTGCGAGGAGGGAATATTCGCCCTCCGCGTCCAACGAAACTTCCCAGATCATGATCCCGCCGTATTGCTTCGCAAGCATGCACTTTTCGCGCATCAGCTCGGCGCCGTTATACGCCACGCCCTCGAAGAGATCCGCATGAAAATTCCCGACGTCCACCGCGATCAGATCGGAGAACGGGACGTAGGAATCCCAATTCAGGCTGCCGTTGCTGCGGTAGCCGCGCCCGTAAAAGGGCACGCCGAGCACGAGCTTTTCGCGCTCGATCCCTTTCTGCGTGAGAAAATATCCGAGGGACGCCTCGGCGAACGCATACGAGGAGTGGGAGGCGCTGTCCGCATCGTCGTCGTATGCCATGACGTTGACGAAGTCGAAACAGGCATACGTCTCGGGCGCGACCTTCTCGGAGACCCACTGCGCCGTCGCCGCGGTGAGGACATATCCCCTCTCGTCGCAGAGCGCGCGCAGGGAGCGCACCCAGCCCGCATAGTACTCCCAGATCTTGTGGTTTGAGGCGAGCTCGATATCGAGGTCGATGCCGTCCAGCCCGTGCGATCCGCAATATTGTATGATCTTGGCGTTGAACTCCGCCATCTCCTCGGGCGTATCCAGCAGGGGCAGGTAGCCGTCGCATCCCCCTCCGCCGCCGAGCGCCGCCAAGACCTTGACGTCCGCCGCGTGCGCCCGCGCCACGAGGTCCGCCATGTCGGCGTCCGGGATCGAACAGGAGAGCTCGCCCTGCCCGTTCGGATTGCAAAACGCCACGTTCAGGTGGGTGAGCGCGGTGAAATCGAGCTTGCGGTAGAAAGAATAGGACCAATCGGGCAGATACCCGACGACGCGCGTTCTCGATGCAAGATCTTCGGGGTCCGTCGGCTCCTGCGGCTTCCCCGCGCAGCCGCACAGGCACATTGCCGCGGCCGCCGCCAACGCAAACGCACACATCGCCTTGGTCCTCAAACGCTTCCTCATCTTCTTCTCCTCCGCACATCTTTCTGATGGTATCATACCGCCGAAAGGGCGTTTTGTCAACCTCGTCGAGGGAAAATTTCCGCGCATGGCCGCAAGCGGGCGAAAACCGCGCCGCCTTCCGTTCCCCCTCTTGCATTTTTGCCCGAGGTGTGCTATAATCTCCGTGAAGCCGCTTTCTCGCGGAAAATATCCCCCCGCGGCGCCCCGTAAGCGGAAGGCCGCCGCCCAAAAGGAGATACGGACATGAAAAGGACGCTGAAACTTTTCCTGAGCCTTGCCACGGCGCTGGGCGTCGTCTGTGCCCTCGCCGCCTGCGGCGAGCCCCACAAGCACAATCTGGTTTGGCTGCACAGCCCCACCGAGCACTGGCAGGTGTGCACCGTCCCCGGGTGCGACGGCTCCTTCGACGAAGCGCGCGGCGAGCATGTCGGCTCCCCGTGCGAGGTCTGCGGACCCGCCTTCCGTGCGGTCGCCTTTTATACGGGCATCAACGATCAGGCGCATGTGAGTTTCGTCAACGAGGCCAATCAATGGTTTGCGGAACAGGCCGTCGCGTGCAACTTTCTCTATGAGGCCACGAACGATTGGAGCAAGCTCAACGACGAATTCCTCGAAGAGTACGACCTCGTGCTCTTCCTCGACACGCGGCCCGAAGAGGCCTCCGCGCGCGAGGCCTTTGAGCGGTACATGAAAAACGGCGGCGCGTGGATGGGCTTCCATTTCAGCGCGTTCGCCCTCACGCCCTCCGACTACGAGCAGAATTGGGATTGGTACCACGACGAATTCCTCGGCTCGGGGGAGTATGTGAGCAACACCTGGGAACCCACGGCCGAAGTCCTCAAAGTGGAGACGCACGATCACCCCGCTACGGAGCATCTTCCCGATACCTTCCTCTCGCAGCCCTGCGAATGGTATGCGTGGGAGTTTGACCTCAGGGAGAATCCCGATATCACCATCCTCGCCGCCCTCGACTCCACCATCCCCGAATCGAGCTTCCCAGTAGGGAACAACAAGGAGAAACCGTGGGAGATCTGGCAGGACGGTTACTACCCCGTCGTTTGGGCGAACAACAACTATCGGATGATGTACCTCAATATGGGGCACAACCTCGTCACCTACGGCAGCAACAGCCGTGATCTCTCCTCCACGTTCGGCAACGAAGAGCAGGACCGCCTCGTGATCGACGGAATGTTCGGCCTGACAAGGCCGGAATAAATATCCAATCGATTGCCCTATTGTCATACCGCCCCGCCCGCACGTTCTTATCGTTGTCCAAGGGCGGCACGAGCCCGCAAGGGCGAAGTATTTCGCGGAGCGGGCGAGTGACTCCTCTTGGTCGATGGCGGACTTCGTATAGGGGGATTCTCTCGGGGCGTTGCCCCTCGGAATGACAGGAAGAGACAAGGACATGGTTCTTCCTGTCATACCGAGGCCGCGGAGCGGGCGAGTGTATCCCCTTGGTCGTTGACGGACTTCGTATAGGGGGATTCTCTCCTCCCTCGCAGGCTCAGTCGTCGGAATGACAGCGTGGGACAAAGCGTGCGGAGCGGAATGACAGCGTGGGACAAGGCATTTTCGTTTAGATAGCCAAGGGGAGGCAACCGATTGCCTCCCCTTCATGATTTTTCGAAAATATGCGACAGATTGCTTATTTCGCACGCACCATGTCCGCGGCGGGATCCGCAGGTTCTTCCGCAATCTCACCGCTCTCGGCGGGCGCCTCGGCCCCCATGACGGAGACATTTTGAAGCGCCTTCGCAAGCCGTTTCGCGGCGGAAAACTCCATATTTCTCTCCAAAAAGGCCGTGTTCGCGCCCTCCCAAACAAAGAGCGTCCCGCTGATGTTGACGATATCGAAGAGGATGTCGTACTTGGCGGATTGGAGGAAATAGCTCACGATGAGCACCGCCGCACCCGCGCCGATGAGCGCCCAACCGCTCCAACGGTGGCCGTTCCCCGATTTGAGCGCCAAATAGGCGGAGAGCTTGATGTTCTGCAAGATGATCTCCTCGCATTCCTCGCGGGCGTACGCCCCGAAATCGCGGATATGTACCTCGACGTTCAGCTTGTACGTTCTGGGCAGGATCTCGGCCGCCTCACGGATATCCGAGAAGAGTTTCTCGTTGAGTTTCTCCGTATGCTCGTCCCCAAAGTTGGGATTGACGAGTTCTTCGAATGTGTCGTAGAAGAGCTTCAACGTCGCGATCTTGCCCTCGATGGTAAAAAATTTGCTCAACAGCCGATCTCTCAGCTCGCTTTCCAGCTTCTTTGCCTTCATACCCATCCTCCCGCCGCGGGTTTTTTACGGCCTTCTTCAAAGGCTCTCTTTGAGGACGGCGAGGATCTCCTCGGCCGTCAGAACTTTATAGCCGCCGTCCATCACGAGGGTGCTCTTTGCGATGCCTTCGAGCATCCCCTCGGTAACGCCGAGCTCGGAGAGGTGCATCACGAGCCCGAGTTGGGTCATCCATGCCTCCATGGCGGCCAGCCCTTCGCGCGCCGTCTGCATCTCGGACTTCCCGCGGGGATCGACGTTCCATACGCTTGCGGCATAGCGCGCGAACTTGGCCGTTCCGTACGGAAGAATGTGCCGATAGTAGGGCATGGATACCGCGGAGAGCGTCATTCCGTGCGTGGCGTCCGTGTGCGCGCCCACCGCCTGCCCGAGCATGTGCACTTCCCAATCCGTCGTCTTGCCCTTTGCAACGAGGGTATTGAGCGCCCATGTCGCGATCCACATGATGTTGCTCCTCGCCTCATAGTCGAGCGGAGCCTTTGCGGCGATCTCCGCGCTGTGAATGAGGGAGCGGAGAAGCCCCTCCATGAGATAGTCGGAGGTGTTGTCGTCCGTGCCGGAGAAATACTGTTCGAGAATGTGCGACATGATATCGTAGATGCCCGAGATCATCTGGTACTTCGGCAGGGTAAAGGTAAATTCCGGGTTGAGAACGGAGAATTTGGGGAACACCCTCTCCCCGAACACATGGCCGATTTTGAGCTTCTGCGCGCGGTTCGTGATCACGGATCCGCCGTTCATCTCGCTCCCCGTGCCCACCATGGTGAGCACGCAGCCGACGGGAATGATCGGAAGATCGTCCGCAGGCTCTTCAAAGCGGAGGTAGTACTTCTCCCACGGGTCCTCGCCGCAATGCGCCGAGACGGAGACGGCCTTGGCGTAGTCGCACACGGAGCCGCCGCCCACCGCGAGGATGAGGTCGGCATCGGCGGCAAGGGCGCGCTCGCACCCCTCCTTCAACTTCTCCGTCGTGGGGTTCGGCATGACGCCGGGGTCCTCGTACACCGTCTTTCCGTTCCTTTGCAGGATGGCGACCACGCGGTCATAGATCCCGTTCTTCTTTATGGAACCGCCGCCGTAGACGAGGAGCACGTTCTTCCCGTACTTGGGGAGCTCCTCGTCGAGGCCTTCGAGCGCATCCTTACCGAAATAGAGTTTGGTGGGATTGCAGTAAGTGAAATTGCCGAGCATCTTCTTTCTCTCCTTTCCCTTTTCAGGTCATTTTTACGCCGATGACGCGGACATGGTGCCGTCGTTTTCGCTCATCGGAACATTTTTCTGTTGCCGCGGGAGCTCCCGCGGCAAGAAAAGGATACCACATTTCTTGCGCGAAGTCAACCCCCTCCCCGCAATAAAAAACAAACATTTTCCGCTTTCACCCGTTCGGGGTTGACGGGGACGGAAAAAAGGTGTATCATAGCAAAAAAGGAGGAATGCGTATGGTGGAAGTGGTTGCGGCGCTCATTCGGAGCGGAGAAAAGTTTCTGATCTGCCAGCGGCCGCCGCACAAGGCGAGAGGGCTCCTCTGGGAGTTCGTCGGCGGAAAGGTCGAGCAGGGCGAAAGCAAGGAGCAGGCGCTCGTCCGCGAGTGCCGTGAGGAGCTCGGGATCACCGTCTCGGTCGGGGAGGTTTTCTGCACGCTCGTACACGAATATCCGGATATCTGCGTGCGCCTGACCCTCTTCCGGTGCACGATCGCGGAGGGCGAGCCGCGCAGGCTGGAACACAACGATCTGCAATGGATCACGCCGTCCGAGATACCCATGTACGCGTTCTGCCCCGCAGACGAGGAGATCCTGCGCAGGATCATGCACGGCGAACGGTAGGCACGGCAGCGGAATATATTGCGGCCGAGCAGAAAAGAACGGCGGGATCTTTCCCGCCGTTCTCCTTGTTTGTGCCTGTTTTTACTCGATACCTTCGTTCAGCTTTGCGAGAAGGGCGTCGAGGTCCTGCCCGTGAACGGAGACGGCCTCGGCGATCGTTTCGCCGTGCGCGAGGGCGCAGCCGAAGCAGTGCATCCCCGCGGACATGAGGATCTCCGCCGCGTCGGGATTGAGTTCAAGGCAATCCGCGATCAATGTATCTGCCGTGATTTTAGCCATACTGTCACTCCTTTGTTTTTAGTCACCCATATTTTACCACACTTTCGCGCGCATTACAACTCTTTTGGAGGCTTTTTTCAAATTTTCAGAGCCCGATGAGCCAATACAGAAGCCCGACCGCGGCGCCCGCGCTCACCCCGAATACGATGATGGGCCCCGCCACGATGAACATCTTTGCGGCCATGCCATAGACATACCCCTCCGTCTTGAACTCGATGGCGGGAGAGGCGACGGAGTTCGCAAACCCCGTAATGGGGACGATGCTCCCCGCGCCCGCGTTCTTCCCGATGCGGTCGTAAACGCCGAGCCCCGTGAGGAGGGTACCCAAAAAGATGAGCAGGATGGAGACCGTTCCCGCGAGCATGTCGCCCGTGAGCCCCGCAAATTCGAGCATGTAGCGGAAAAACTGCCCGATACTGCAAATGAATCCCCCCACGAGAAAGGCCCGCAGACAGGTCTCGAAATGCTTGGTGGGCGGCGCGAAGGAATCCACATAGCGGAGATAATTCCGGTTGTAATTCTCCTTGTTCTTTCCCGTCACGGCCTGAGCTCCTCCCGCGATCGCTCGGGGAAGCAAGTCTCCCGCTCCTCCCGCGTCTTTTCCAGAGGATTGCGCTTGATTTTCTTCATGGATATAATTTGGGAAAAACAGCGCGATCTTATACGGCGATACGCTCTCTTGCGCTAAATGTACGAGGCGAGAAGATCGAGCAGGGTGGGATAGAACTCCCCGAGATAGGACTGCGCGAGCGTATCCATGCTGCATGCCTGAAAGCGCGCGTTGGGCTCGCTCACCGTGCGCATGTAGTACTCCCGCACCACGAGAAAGCGCTGCGAATAGGAAAGATTGTAGTTCGGGTTCTCGGGATACCGATAGGGCCCGAGCTCGTTGCCCTCGCTCCCCAGCGCCTCGTAGGAGAGCTGATAGCGCAGGTCCTCTCTGACGGCCTCCACGGCCGCGTCCATCTCCACGCGGATGCGCGAGCTCTCCCGCTCGTACACGGAGGAGCGGGCGTTATCGTTTTTGAGCAGGCGGTAGAAGAGCTTTTCGAGCGACGCGTCTGCCTTCGCCACGATCTCGTCCTTTCTCGCCTGCGCCGCGCGGACCATGGAGAGCTGCACGGGGTTAAGATCCTCATATTGGGGATCGGAAAGGTCGATGATGTCGATCGTCATGCCGCGTCCTCCCTGTAATACAATTTGAAGCCATGCACCGATGCGTTTGCGTTTGTGCGCAGCTCAACGCGGACATGGGTGCCGCGCAGCACGCGAGGAAGCGGGATCACGGCATTTGCGGGCGCCGCGATCTCCACGTTCGTTTTCCCCGACCTCAGGGCGAGGGTGAACTGCCCTTCCCCCTCCACGCAGACCGCTTCCTGCCGCACGGGGCCGCGCGCGGAAAGGGCGAGGCGGAAGGAGAGGAAAGGCTCCTCCCCGCCCGCAGGCGCGCCCTGCGGCGTGAGCCGCATGAGCGTCTCTCCGGGCTTACAGTACACAGCGGCGTGGTCGCCCGCGAGCAGGTCGGTGTGATGGAGGATGATGTGCCCTACGCCCTCTGCGGGATCGTAGCAGAGGATGGCCTTCTCTCCCGACCCGAGCGTGACGATCGCATAGTACCTCCCCGCGTGCGCCGCCGTGACCGCGGGGCTCACGGGCACGACCCCTTCGGGCAGGCGGTACGCCCGTTCGCACCCGTTTTCGCGCAGCGTGCAGAGCCCGCGCTCGGCGAGGAACACGACGCAATTTCCGCAGTTTCTTGCGCTCTTTGCCATGACCATGCCCGCGTCAAAGGGCACTTTTTCAAATTTGAAGTCCAAATCGTCCGCATCGGCGCGCAGGCGCAAAATCTCCCGCTCGCGAAAGACGATCAGCCGATCTCCGAAGGATACGAGGTCCACGATATTTCCGCCCGCGGTGGAGAGCGCGATCTTGCCCGTCCGCGCCTCCGTGAGCGCAAAGGTCGCCGTTTCGAGCGGTGCGGAATAGCAGAGGCTGCTGCCCTTTCCGACATAGAGCCGCTCGCGGTGGACGGCGATGCAATCGCCGCCCGAAACGGAGGAGACCTGCGCGTACGTCCCCGACTGGATCTTGAAACAGTACTTGTCCGTCGCGATGTAGACGATCTCCTCCCCCTCCCGCGTACAGAAAGAGGCCATGTCGGTTGCCTCATCGGTCATGAAATACAGCTTGTCGTTCGTCAGGTCGAAGAGGTATTTCAGGTCAACGATTCGGGCAAACCCGTACAGGCCGCCGCCCACCGCAAAGAGCATGGCGATGCCCGCGTTGATCTCGGTCTCGCCCTCCACGCCCTCCGCCGTGACGAACGCGCCGCTGTCCTGACGGAAGTGGACGGCGCTCAGGCCGCACTCGCCGTGCTCGGCAAGATATGCGGCGGTGACGTGCAGGCTCTTGCGGTTGATGTTCGGGACGGAAAGGGAAGAGGTCGAACTCATGCCCACCTCCTCGCCCTGACCGCGAGTTTATGGCGAACGATGTTGGCCGCCCGCACGGCGTCGCGGAAGCGCTTTTCGAAGGCGGCCGCCTCCTCATACCTGCCCTGCGCGAGTAGAAATTCCGCTGCGGCGCCCATGGCGAGCAGCCGCTCGGAGACCTTTCCGCTGTAATCGCTCGTGCCGCCGAGCTCCTTCTTCCGCGGGGCGAAGGCATACACGATCTCGGCCTCCCCCGCCCCGCCCCCGATGCCGATGGCATCGGGGAGGAGCTCAAACGGGATATCCATGCCCGAGGTTGACCTCACGGAAAGGATGTCGATGGGCGCTTCCGAGAGCTTGGCATAGGCGATCTTTCCGTCCTCCGCGGAGACGGTCTCGCGCTTTTTGAGCGGGATGTGATCGAGGGCGACTTCGTTTTCCACGAGGTTGAAGCAACGGACGAGGACGTCGATCTCTTCGCTCTCCCGCGCTTCGGCAGCGGCCTGCGCGAGGTCCTCCCTGCCGGCAAGCCCCGCCGCCGTCGCGATCACGTCTTTGACTTGAATCGGCATTCGTCACCTCCTTTCCGCTTTACCCTTCCGTGACTTCCGTGAGCATCGCCTGCCCTGCGGGGCGGTAGCAGAGAAGTTCCGCATACTTGACGAGCGTGGCCGTAAAGGTCGGCTTGCTCGAAGACTGCCTGAGGATCTTTCCGTCCTCGCCCTCGATCCACTGCCAATCGCAGAGCTGGTGCAGGGCGAAGTCGTCCGTGTTGAGGAGATACATCGTCCCCTCCGGGCAGAATCTGTCCGCGACGACGGGGATGCCGTTGAAGCTGACGGCGCGGAATCCGCCTTCGAGCTCCATGGGTTCCATCTTGCGGTACTGCCCGAGCACCTCGACGAGCGCGCGGCGCACGCCCCACGAGCAGATGATGAAATTCACCCCGCTGCCCGTCTTTTCCTCCACCTCGTCAATGACCTTCTGCAACTTGCTCTCCGTGATCTCGCCGAAGCCCTTCTTGACGGTGGGCGCCAGCCAGCTGTTGCCCTCGCGCGGGAGGCCGTAGAGCGTCTCGGTCTCTCCGAAGATGGCGCCGAGGCCCGTGATTTCGAGGTCCTTGGACTGCTGCGTGTAGATCGTGAATCCCTCGGGCGAGGCGAACGGGGTGCCCGCGATCGTCACCGTCTTGTTCTCGCGGTCAACATTTTCGATGACGCGTTTCGTCCCGGCCAGAACGGTGTTCGCCTTGTAGATATCCACGAGCATGCCCTCCGTGAGGTTGCGCACGGTATCCACGGTATACACCGCGCCCTCCGCCGAGGAGATCGTCGCGAGTTTCCCGCTTCCGTCGCCGAAGAGCATTCTCCCGAAGTTATAGGACGAACTTTTGAGGAGTTCCGTCATCTCGTCGTTGAGCAGGTCGATGAACGCGCCCGCGCCGTTTGCGGAAGCGCGGATCGCCTTATCCGAGATCTCGACGACGCCGTAGAGATTTTTGAGGGAGGAGACGAACTGCACGTAGTTGTTCTCCTTTGCGAGGGGAAGCGCGCCCGACTCCGTGCCCGCGCCGATCCCTCCGTTCATGCCGTAGCGAACGGTCTTTCTCACGTCCTTGCCCCATACGTCCGACGTGGTCTGGCGGATGCGCGCGAGGAAGGGATTGACCGCCTTGTTGAGCTGGTCGCTCACTGCCGCGAGATAGTACGACCTCAAAACTTTATCAGCTGATTCTGTGGTTACCATAAATTTGTCTCCTTAAAAAATTATTTTCCTTGGTTTTTCAGGAACCCGAGCGCGAGGCTCCCCGCCTCACGGATGGTCCCCGGCCGCTTGGCGGGAGCGGGCACATTGCTTCCGCCCGCCCCCATGAGGGGCACGCCTTTCAAGCTTTGCAGGTAATCGCTCACCACGCGTGCGCGCACCCCCTCGTTTTGCGTGACCGCGCGGAGGAGCTCCTCCTGCCCGCACGGCGCGTGCGACGCCTCTTCCTCCTTGGAGGAGAGTTGCTCTTCAAGCGCTTTGAGCCGTTGACTGCGGCGGGTAAATTCGGCTTCCAGCTCTCCGTACGCACGCACGAGGGCTTCGACGCTCTTGAATTTCCCCGCCAGGATTGCGCCCTCTTCGGGCGTCCCCTCGGGATCCGCGTTTCTGTTTTCCTCTTTCACGAAATTTCTCCTTTGCCGCGATGGCTTGCGAGGTGGCGCATCACCCTCTCCTTGATCGCGGCGTCTTTTTCCCCGCCCGAGAGCAGGTAGCGAAGATGCTCGGTGACGTGCGCGGCATGGTCGTCGTACGCGTCCGCCTCCACATCCTCCTGCGCCAGAAGCACGTTCTCCCGCTCCGCCTTCGCGATATGCAGGCGGGAGATGTCCCGTGCGTTTTCGAACGAGCCGTAGCCCAGCGCGTCCAGCACGCGGGAGCGGTCTGCGGCCGTCATGTTCCCTTCCCCGTCTTTGAGAAGACCGAGGGAGAGGAGGTTGAGGATGTCCTCCTTTACTTGCTCGGGCGTGCGGTCGTACCCGGAGGTGAACTCGACGTCGTCCGCCGAGAGATCGCTCGCGTCGAAGTAAAAGAGTTCGGTCTTCCCGCCCGCGCCCGTCATGCGGAGAAGGCGGCGCGACGCTGCGAACTGCTTATAAAGGTGCAGAATCTGTTTGCCCGCTTCCTTTACGGCCCGCTCCACGTTCTCCACAGTCATGTGCATGCGGTTGGTATCCTGATCGATGAGCAGTTGAAGCCCGACGGCGCTCGTCACGTGCGTGGGATTGGCGGAATTGCGCGAGATTTCGCTCATCCCGGAGACGAGGATAAACTCGTTCGCGATACGGGTCTCCTCCTCCTGAAACTCCGCGGGGAGTTTCCCGCAGTCGAGAAAGGCGGGCGCCTCCGAGCCCTGCCGGTAGACGAGCACCTTGCCGGGATAGAGGCCGCCCTCCGCGATCTCCTCCGCGTCCACGGATCCGTCCTCCACGGCGATCACGCCCGCGGTGAGCCGGTTGAGAAACTCATGCTTGCGGTTCCTCACCGCGTTGTACGCCCTCTGCAAGGGGATCATCCGATCGACGACGCACGTCCCGAAAAAGGCGCCGGGCAGATCGATGCAGGCCTGCCGTATGAAGGGAAGCACCCGCTCGCCGCGGTCGCCGTTCCGGTAAGGGAGGGGCCCCTCGTAGAGGAGCACGCCGCCCGCCGCGATCTCCAACCGCCCCTCGGGATAGGCGCTGTTGGGACGGGTATACCGTTCGATCAGGATCTCCGCGTCTTCGAGCGCAGGCCGGAAGTCGCCGTCCATCGGGCGCTTCCACCCGCTGGCGGAGGAGTACGGCACGAGCGGAAATTCCTCGATCTTTCTGCCCGCAAGTTCCACGCCGAATCGTTCGACGATCTCGGACACGGGTACCGCCTTTGCGTGGATCAGGCTCTTGACCTCGGACATGCCCCCCGCGGAGAGCGTGTCGGGATAGACCTCAAAGGGCGAGAGCGCGATGACGTTCACATCCCCCTCCCTGAGCGTATGGCCCGTTTCGTCGGTGCCGATCATGTTCCCGTCGTCAAAGTTCCAGATCACCTTGTAGAAGGCGGTGCCGCACACCTCGGACCACAGCGTGGCGACGGAGATGACCTTGTCGAGATCCACTCTGCTCTTGACGGATCTCAAAATATTGGAGGAGAGCCGTGCCGTCTTGATGTCGGCGTCCTCGTCGGAGAAGGCGCGCACTTCGAGGGAAGGCCGCACCTTTGCGAGGCGCGCCAAACGGGTGTCGATCGTGGGCGCAATGTGGTTGAAGCAGCGGCGGGATTGCCAATAGAATTCCGCGCTCTCCTCCTCGATCTCCCCCGCGGGCGAAATGTCGCAGTATTGATTGCCGCTCAAAAAATTCATATTGAGCTGCCAGCCGCGTTCGAGATGTTTGCGCATCTCCCGCCTCGCCTCGAAATCCGCTTCGATCTCCTCCGCGAGCGCCCGCTTCCGCGCCTCCTCTTGTTTTTCTTTCAATTCTTTTTCATTCATGTTGATGTCTCCTTGCTTTTCCCGTGCGGCTGTCCTTCGCCCTCCTCCTCCCGAAGCTGGCGCAAAAGCCGCTGTTTCTCGCGTTCGAGCTCCTCGTCGGTGAGGGCGGAATAGTCGCTCTCTTCCATGAGGAGTTTTACTGCCTTCAAATCGGGCGGCACGTCCTTTTGGGTCTCCTTCCGCTTGATGAGGCGGAGCTCCCCATCCTTTGCGTCATACTCCTCCGTGACCTCCCGAACGGAGAACCCGAGCGCGACCTTCCTGATCGCTTCGTCAATTGCGTTCACTTTTTTCTCAACCTCCTGATCCGCCTCTCCTTGTCCAATTGCATGACCGTCTTTTCGGGGCGCGTGCGGTTCTGCGGACGCGTCATGAGATAGTACCTCAAATCGTCCATGGCATGGTCGTCCCGCTTCACGGGCCGCTCTTCGCTGCCCCAAAAATACCCCTTGAACTCGCGGATCATGTGCACGCAGTTGGAGAAGATATAGAGATCGGGCAGCCCGTTTTTGCGGTTCAGATAGCTCTTCACCTGCGCGATCCCGCCGAACATTTCCTTGTTGACGCGGGAGTTTGCGAGGATGCCGCGCTCGTAGAAGAGTTCGGTCACGCTCTTCTCGCTTGCGAGCGTCCGCGCGTCTGCGGCGGAGTCGATAAGCGCCGAGACCCGTCCCTTCGCGTCCCGCTTCCAGCCGATCCTGCGGGAGATTTCGAGAATGGCCGCGGCGTGCTCGTCCACACCCATGTCCGAGGCATAGTGTTCAGCAACCACGTAGACATTGCCGTCGTAGTCCACTGCATACCAGTGTGCCGAGAGCGGATTTTTCAAGCCGGGATCGATGGAGATGGTGTCCTGCCACTCGGGAGGAATGGGCCTCGGCTCGATCACATGCACGCTCTCGTCGAACTCCGGATAGACCAGCCCCTCCCGCGTGCAGAATCTCCCGTAGCGGCGCGCCTGCTTGACCGTCTCGTCGAGCGTATTTTCGAGCAGGGCGATCTCCTTCTTCGGGAGAAAGGGGTTGTCCGCCCACTCCATGAATTCGTACCACACCTCGGGGTCGTGCCGCGGATTGAGGTAGATCTCCGTATACAGAAAGGTGAGGCCTTTCAGGGGCGTCATCGTGCCGAAGATATCCCCCTGCCTGTCCGCAACGCGCATGCGGCACTCCTCGTAGATCTCCTGCGGAGGCTCCTCGTCGAACCACACGAAATCCAGCGAACTCCCCTGAAAGCGTTCCCGCCCCATTTCGCAGCTCTTAAACCCGATCACAGAAGTCCCTCCGAACACGTTTTTAATGTAAATTTGATCGATCACCCCGGACATGGGTGCGTCCTTTCTGCCGCTTGTCATCACAATGTCCTCGATCCAATCGGGGCGAAGATAGTGCAGGATCTTGCTCTGCGCCACGTCCCGCTGCACCTGCGCGGTGAGGGAGACCACCCATCCGAACACGTTCGGCTTGTTCTTGCGGTAGGGATGCACGCCGCGCGCGAGCCACACCGCCTCGACGGCGCCGCACTCGGTTTTCCCCGAGCGGTTGCCGCCGAACACCCAGCGGTTGCGCTTCTTGCAGCGATGAAAGGCGAGCTGCTTCTTGTGCTTTTTCGGCCCGCGGTTGTAGGCGGCGAGAAAATCGCGTGCCGCCCGTTTCTTTTGTTCCGCCTCGATCGCCATGATTTTTTGCAATATTTCGTTCATTTTCGATCAAATCAACTCTTTCCCGCAGGGAAATTTCCGTTACTATGCGCGTATGAAATATTTTTTCATTGCGCTCAGCATGCTTCTCGCGCTTGCCGCGCCGCCGGCGGCGCCCGCCGTGCGGGCCTCGGCGGACGAACTCCGCTACGCCGTCGCGGCGGGGCCCGACGTCCCCTTTTACGCCTCGGAGAGCGATGAGGAGGGGCTCTTTCTCATCCCCGAGACCTACTATGTGCACGTCCTCTATGAGGGAGGTGCTTACACCGCCGTGGAGTATCTTGTCAACGATCCGCCCTACCAAAAACTCGTCGGCTACTGCCGCAGCGAGGACCTCACCTTTGTGGACTTCGTTCCCGCGCGTCCCTATCTCAGAAAGCAGATCACCGTCTCCTACACCATCCCGAACGGCTCCGACGACGCATTCCAAGACGTGTTCGACAGCGTGGAGCGCACCTTCGTCTACTACGGCATGCGCTATCGGGCGGGAAGGCTGTATCTCTATGTGCTCTCGGAGGGAAAGTTCGGCTATATCCCGTCGGAAGCGGAACCCGAATTCGAACGCAACACCGACTTTCTGAACGTTCCGTCCGGGCCCGCAGATGCGGAAAACGAAAGCAAGCCCTCGGGCATGGGTGCCGCGCAGATCGTCGTGCTGTGCATTGCATGCGCGGCGGCCGTCGTCATTGCCGTGATCGTGCTCAGGGGCAAGCGCCCGTCTCCGCCCCCCGATCCGTCCGAGGAACCCTGAGCGCGGGGCCCCGTTCCCGTACGCCCGCCTTCATCGCGCGCTCCCTCATTTTGAGCGCGCGGAACAGCCTGACGAAGGGAGCATACTTCCCGAACTCTTCGAGAAAGCGCGCGTTCGTCCATCCCCGCGCGGCGAGCAGACATGCGATGCGCTTTTGAAGCGCCGCCTGACGGCGGAAATAGCTCCGCGACGGATACATGGATCTCGCGTCTGCCCCCGCTTCGCCGCGGCGGAAATACTTGTATTCGAGCAGAAAGTGCTCCTCCTCGCTCAGGCAGCCGAGCGCCGCGTCGAGCTCCTCTTTCAGGCGGATGAGGCGCGCCGCCGTGCGAAGCTCCTCCGCCACGGTCTCCGCCGCGTCATAGGCAGAGCACAGCGCGCGGAAGGAGAGAACGGCCTTGTTTTCCGCCGCGACTTCCGCAGCTTCGGCAAGGGATTCAAGATCGGAATAGGCATAGAGAAAAGTTTTGGTGATAAGATGGTTCATAAACGGGAAACTGCGGAAATCCTTTGGAAATTTTGCAAACGAATGTTCGTGATTTCATTTTAGCACAGAAATATGACAAATGGCTGCCGGTATGCCAACTTTTTTTTAAGAAATTTTTTCGGCGGAAAACATTGCCTTTCCCTCGCGCGCATGTTATAATGGAGATGTATGAACCTTTTACGGAAGAGAACAAAACTCATTCTTTTTGCTGCGCTCGCGCTTTTGCCGTGCGCGGTCGGCGCGTCCCTTCTCTGCGGCTCCGCGGGGCTTTCGGCCGCCGCGCTCACGCGGGAGGACGCCGCACTCTTTCTTCCGGGCAGCTATGAGCAGTACCTCGCCCTCGAATCCCCCAAAGACGTCTCGGTGAACGACTCCCATATCGCGATCGCCGACGGAAACTCCATTTACCTCTATACGCGCGGGACGGAGGAATACCGCGTCTACACGCATGGTACGCCCTCCGCGACGTTCGGCAAGATCCAGCTCGTCGGGGACACCCTGTATTTTACCGATGCAGCCATGGCTCTCCATACCCTCGATCTCACGGTGACGGACCGCTTTGAGGTCGCGGACGTGGGGTACAGCCTCGCGAACTTTGTCGTGGCGGACGGGAAGATCTACGGCACGACGACGATGGGCACCACCACTTCCCTCTATGCGCTCGACGCGGACGGTTCGACGGAGATCACCTCCGAGGATCCCCTTGCGCCCGGCCTTCCCGCGCAGCTCCCCATGACGTACTGCGACGGGACATTCTACTATGCCGTCACGAATATGGTGTTCCCCGTGGATACCTCCACGGACACAGTCGGCTCCTTCTTCACCCTCACGCAGGAGGCGCTCGTCTCCCCCGCCTCGATCTGCGCCGTGGATGGTAAAATGTATTATAGCGATGAAGCAGGCCTCCACTGTTCGGACATGGTGGGCGGATCTGAGCTCATCGACGGCAATCTGCGCGACTCCGCACTCACCGCTTTCGACGGGAAACTCTACTGCGCCGCGGGAACGGCCGTGCGCGAGATGGAGACGGAAACCAACACCTTTACGGGCTATGAGATCACATCCGCCTCGGATTCCGTCAACCGCCTTTCGGGCGCGGTGGAGACAGTGCGGGCGGGCGACCTGCTCGTCACCGCAGACGCGGGCAACCGCCGCGTCACCGTGGCAAAGCTCGCGCGCGGCGAAAACGGGAACTACGCCGCCGACTTCTCCGCCATTGACTGCGTGAACGCCACGGGGGACAGCTACACCCCCACTCTCGTCGCGACGGACGGCTCGGTGATCGCCGTCGCCTCCGAGGATTGTCACATCTACC
Organism: uncultured Clostridia bacterium; assembly: GCA_947625605.1. Classification (GTDB taxonomy): domain Bacteria; phylum Bacillota; class Clostridia; order Christensenellales; family Borkfalkiaceae; genus Gallimonas. The sequence continues at coordinate 45,067 of CANQOY010000003.1, forward strand.
TATACCATGTCGGCGATCCGACCTATTTTTACAGGCATTCCACGGAAAACAATCCCGTGACGGGCCTTACCTGCGTATACGGCAATACGTACTTCGTCACGGGTCACAATTTCGGGAAGGCGGAAGAGGGCTCCCCTCTCGTGCAGCGCAACAATAACCGCACGAACATTTCGCTCGCCTCCGATCTCTACGGCGATCTCTTCGTCGTCTACGGCAACCACACCGTGGGCCGTTTCCATGAGAGCAACTTCCTCGACAACCGCATTTCGGGAGAAGATCTTGCCTTCACGCTCCCCGAGGGATTCACCTCCCTCCGCGCGGATTTCGAGGGAAATCTCTATTGTCTGCTTCACGGAAAACTTTACAAGAACGGCGCCTCGCAGCCGCTTGCGGAAATTGACGGGAGCGATTATGTCTATACCATGTCCGAGGATGTGCCTCTCTCCTATGCCCTCGGCTTCGAGGACGACGAGGTCTTTTTCCTCTTCGGGGATCACATTGTAAAGACGGCGCCGGGCGCGCTCGATATCCCCACGCTGAACGAGATCTCCGCGGAGGGCGTATATGAGCGCGTCTTTGCGCCCCACGGCGAGGACGACCTGCTCGTCGAGATCCCCGCGGGGACTATCGGGATCCGAACCGACCTCGACGCTTTGCGCGCGGACGACCCCGCCTACTTCCCCTATTCCCACTACTTCCGCACGGACGCATCGCTCCGCGGGATCTTGCTCGCCGAACAGGGCGGTTACGCGCTCGTCGTCAATTACGAGGTCTATGAGAGCAACCGCGTCTTTACGGCCAACCTCTTCCGCATGGACCCGCGAGAGGACGGACTTCTCGTGCTGAAAGAAGAGTATTGGACGGAAAACGAGGGTACCATGTACATAAGTAACCGCGTTTCGAGCTACTTTTACCCCGGGCTTCCCGCCGCGCTCGCGGATGCGGAATTGGCGCGCGGGACTTGCGTCTCCGTGCTCGGGACGGTACACGCGCCCGAGCGGGACTACGCGCTCATCGAATTCCGCACTGCGGATGGTTCGGCACGCCGCGGCTATGTCCCCGCGTCCTATCTGACGGATGTAGATCCCATTCAAAGCGAAAATGAAGATTATGTGCTCGGCTACCTGAAAACGGAGATGACTTTCACCGCCGAGGACGGCGAGACGCGCGTGCTGGCGGAAGGCGAACAGGTCCGCCTGTATGCAAACGGCGACGGGACGTATACCGCCCGCATCACCGATGAGAGCGGAAAGATCTATTCCGCCCAAGTTGATGCAAATTCGGTTCGGCAAGGGGAGTCGGACGCGCTCCGCATCGCCCTCATCGTCATCCTCTCCGTCCTTGCCCTGCTCATCATCGGCGTGTACTGCTATCTGCTCCCGAAAAAACCCAAAAAGAGGTCTTGACCTAAGACGCAACGAGACGAAGCGCCTGCCGCAATTCGGCAGGCGCTTTTCAATAAAACCGCTCAAAGTTCATATACTGTCTGTATGAAGCATATTCTCTTTACCGGCGGCGGGAGCGCGGGGCATGTCGTGCCCAATCTTGCCATCATGCACGAGCTCCGCTACACGCACACGCTCTCGTACATGGGTACGGGCGGCATCGAAAAACAGCTTGTGGAGGGAGCGGGATTCCCCTTTTTCCGCGTGGACAGCCCGAAGCTCATCCGCAGCTTTTCCCTCGAAAATCTGAAAATTCCCGTTCGCCTCCGCCGCGCAAAGAGGAAGACGCTCGAAACGCTCAAAAAGCTCAATCCCGACCTCGTTTTTTCCAAGGGCGGCTTTGTGAGCTATCCCGCCGTTTGGGCGGCGCACAAGCTCGGGATCCCCGTGCTCACTCATGAGAGCGATCTCTCCCCCGGCCTCTGCACACGCTTGATCGCAAAAAAATGCGTCAACGTCCTCACCTCCTTCCCCGAGACGGCGCGCCGCTTTCAGAACGGAAAATACGTCGGCTCGCCCATCCGCAGAGAGGTGGAAAACGGCGAAAGATCGCGTGCGCGGCGCAAGTTCGGCCTGCCCGAACAGGGAGCCGTTCTCCTCGTGTTCGGCGGCGGAAGTGGCAGCCATGCCCTAAATCAAGCCGTCGAATCCGCGCTTCCGCTCCTGCTCACGCGCTTCTCGGTGCTCCACCTTACGGGGAAAGCGGACGCCCCCTTTGCACCCCCTCGGGAGGAACGGGGGACTGCGCCGCAGGGCGTGTACCTCCGCCGCGAATACGAAGCGGATATGGGCAGCGCCTACGCCTGCGCCGACCTCGTACTCTCCCGCGCGGGAAGCAACACGGTGTTCGAGATCCTCGCGCTGAAAAAGCCCGCCGTGCTCGTTCCCCTCGCGCGCTCTTCCCGCGGCGATCAGGCCGAGAACGCCGCCTACTTCGAACAGCGCGGGCTGGTCAAGGTCCTGCCCGAGAGCGAGCTTTCCTCCCGCCTCTTCGAGACGCTCACCCAAGCGCTCTCCGATCCGCTCCTTGCGCAGAACCTGCGGGAGAGCACCTTCCCCAACGGCACGGAAAACATCGTCCGCGCGATCAAGGAAACGCTCGACGGCCGCTTGGATCAAGCGGGCGGCGCAAGGGAGTACCCGTCGCCGAAGATGTCCGCCTGCAAATAGGTATCGGGCACCTTCCCCACGAGCACGCTCTCGCAGATGAGCACTTCGGTCAGGGACGCAAAATTGCTCGAACCGGATGGCATGATGATGGAGATATCCGCAACGATTTCGAGATAGATCGAATGCTTGGTCTGGTTGATCCCCGTCCCCTCGAAGCGGGAGACAAACCTGCACGACACATTGGAGATGGGGATGATCTTCATATGGATGCGGGGGCCGAAGCCCGCCCACGCCTCCACGCCGAAGAATGCGCCGAGCGGCACGTCCACGCCGCTCTCGCTCATCGTTTGGAGATTCTGCTGCGACATATACGCCGCGTCGCGCGCAATGCGGTTGATTTGAAGCGGATCGGACGTGATCGCAAGGATCTCTCCCTCCTCGCCGCGCTCCACGGTGACGAGCTGCTCGTAGCGCACTTCGTCGGAGAGCGTGTAGTAGATCGCATCGTTTACGGCCTCCGTCGTGATCGAACGCATGCTCGCCTCCGCGATCGCCTTCAATACCCTCGTCGCATTGAGATGAAAGAGCACGGCGACCACAATGAGGATGAGAATGGCCGCAAGGATCGCAATGCGGACCTTGATCTTGGAACGGCGGCTACGGTATTTCACGCAAATATTCTATGAACGCGCGGACGGGCTTATACGGTTTTTATTATTTTGATTTTCATCTAAATAAAAGAAAAACATAAAAAATGCGGCAAAAAATGCCGCTTTTTCTATGTTTTTTGTCACTTTACCCGAACGGGAAAATATATCGTTTCCTCTCTGCGATGCGCACTCTTCCGCTAAGCGCGTCGCAGAGGTTTGCGCAAAATTCGTCAGCTTCGCTCTCTTTGACGGCGACAGCAAAGTCCGCTCCTTCGCCGTATTCGGCGGAGACCGTCTCCGCGCCGCTGCCTTCGAGAAAGCGCAGAGCCGCGCCCACCTCGGAATATCCTACGCGGACGGAGAACTCGACGCAGCTCTCAAAACTTGCGATCCGCGCCGCCGCAAGCCCCTCGGCCGCCGCGGCCGAATACGCGCGCACGAGCCCGCCCGCACCCAGCTTGATCCCGCCGAAGTACCGCACGACGGCAACTGCGACCTCGCGCAGATCCTGCATTCGGATCGTGTTCAGGATGGGAAGCCCCGCCGTCCCCTGCGGCTCGCCGTCGTCCGAAAAGCGCATCAGGTTGCCCTCGCGGTCGGCGACGTACCCATAGCAGACGTGCGTCGCGAGGGGGTGCGCCCGCCGAACGCCAGCGAGGAACTCCTTTGCGGCCGTCTCTCCCTCCGTGCGGGAGACGTATGCGAGAAAGCGGGACCGCTCCACCGTCCGTTCCGCCGTAGCCTCGCCGATGACGCTGCGGTACCGCATTTTATGCGCGAATGACCTTTACGCGCACTTTTTTGCCCTTATAGAGCGTAAATTCACCCTGCGGGACGGGTTGGCCGAAGGACTCCGCGCGCTCTCCGTTGACGCAGACGCCGCCCTGCTCGATGAGCCGCCGCGCTTCACCGTTGCTCTTGCACAGGCCGGACTCCACAAGGGCCTGCATGACGGTCGCACACTCTTTCGACACGGTGACCTCGGGCAGATCGCCCTCCCCCGCGCCGAACGCGGCCCGCGCCTCCGCCTGCGCCTTTCTCGCCTTCTCCTCGCCGTGCACCGTCTTGGTCAGTTCGAAGGCAAGCCGATCCTTTGCGGCATTCATGCGCTCATCGCGGTGCGCGCAGAGCTCGCCGATCTCTTCGAGCGGCACAAACGTCAACAGTTTGAAGCATTTCTCCACGTCGTCGTCCGCCGTGTTGCGCCAATATTGATAGAATTCATAGGGCGACGTCTTGTTTTCGTCCAGCCACACGGCGCCCTTTTGGGTCTTGCCCATCTTCTTGCCCTCGCTCGTCGTGAGGAGCTGGAACGTCATGGCATACGCGGGCTTGTGCTCCTTCCTGCGGATGAGGTCGGCGCCCGCGAGGATGTTGCTCCACTGGTCGTCCCCGCCCAGTTCGAGCGAACAGCCGTACTCCCTGTGCAGCACGAGAAAATCGTATGCCTGCATGAGCATATAATTAAATTCGAGAAAGCTCAGCCCCCGCTCCATGCGCGTCTTGAAGCACTCCGCCGTGAGCATCTTGTTCACGGAGAAATGCACGCCGACGTCGCGGAGGAAATCCACATAGTTGAGGCCGAGCAGCCAATCCGCATTGTTGACGATGATGGCGGCGTTTTCCCCCTCGAAGCGCAAAAAACGGGCCATCTGCATCTTGAAGCACTCCACATGGTGGGCGATCGTCTCCTTCGTCATCATGGAACGCATGTCCGTCCTGCCCGAGGGATCCCCCACCATCGCGGTGCCGCCGCCGATGAGGATGATGGGCCTGTGGCCCGCGTCCTGCATGTGCTTCATCGCGACGAGCTGCATGAAATGGCCCACATGAAGGGAATCCGCCGTCGGATCGAATCCGATGTAGAAAGGCACGCTCTCCTTCCCGAGAAGCTCATAGAGCTCCTCTTCGTACACGGTCTGCTTGATAAATCCCCGCGCGCGCAGGGTATCCATAACGTTTGGCATCTGAAAAACCTCGTGTGCATTGTTTTCCAAAATTATACACGCGCGGCGGGAGTTTGTCAAACGTTTTTCCCCTCCGTCCTTTGCGCGGGAAGGCGGGGCGCTATGCGTTGGCCGCAGCCCGCTCCGTCCTCAGTCCCCGCATGCGGGAAAGTTCGGCCAAGAGCTCCTCAAACGTGCGCCCCTCTTCGAGGCGCAGGCCGAGTTCCCGGTTGCGCGCCTCCCGCTCCCGTGCATGAAAATCTTCAATGATGCGCTCGATTTCTTCATTCATGCCCCTATTATATGGCAAAAAAGTTGACAATATCTGTCATATATGATAAAATTTGTCCCAAAGTTTCGACATTCTTTCCCGCAGACGCCACGCGGGAAAAGGAGCTGCCATGAAATATCAGATCATGATGGGGATCCTCTTCACCCTCCTCGCGAAGCGGAAGGTGTCGGCGGGCGAGCTCGCGGCAAAATTCGACTGTTCCGTCCGCTCCATCTACCGCTATGTGGAGGAACTCATCCTCGCCAATATCCCCATCGACATTGCGCGCGGCGCGAACGGCGGGATCTACATTTCAGACGCGTTCAAACTCCCCAAGGGCTTCATGTCGCGCGAGGAATACAGCCGCACGCTGAGCGCCATGCAGGCCATGCTCTCGGAGACGAAGGACGCCGTGCTGAAAAGCGCCCTCGAAAAGGTCTCGGCGCAGGTCAAGACGGAGCGCAAAGACGACTCCGTTTCGGGCCACATTCTGGTGGACAGCGGCACGTGGGGAGACGAGCGCAAGTTCTCCGAAAAGCTCTCCCTCATCGAGCGGGCGACCAACGACAGGATCGCCCTCGAAATCGACTATGTTGCACGCTCGGGCGAGCGCACCAAGCGCGTGATCCTGCCCCATCTGCTCGTATACAAACAGAACATCTGGTATGTGTATGCGTTCTGCCGTCTGCGCGGGGAGTTCCGCCTCTTCAAGATCGGGCGCATGCGCTCCATCGTGGAGACGGAGGAGATCTTCGAACGCCTTCCCTTTTCGCGGGAAGACGTCCCCCTCTCCTTTTGGAAGCTGTGGGAAAACGAGGTGGACGCGTGCTTTGAGATCGCGCCCGAAGCGCTCTTCTTCGCCGAGGAATGGCTCGGCGTCGAGAACGTGCGCGAGGAGAACGGCAGATTCTTCGCCGACGTGACCCTCCCGGACGACGAATCCCTCATCGGGACCATCCTCTCGGCGGGCGCGGGCCTCACCGTTCTCGCCCCGCATGAGCTACGGGAACGCGTCAGGCGCGAGGCCGAGCGCATCATCCAAAACTATGCAAAATAGCCCCGCCAACGCGGACATGGTACCGTGGAATGACGTGCGGACCGTGTCATAGAGCGCGGGGCGGAGTGACAGGGGCGGTCCCCCTCCTTGCCCACCCCTTGAGGGGTGGGTGGCGCGAGCAGCGCGAGTGACGGAAGGGGTGGCGCTCTTAATCACGTCACCCTGAGCTCCGTCGAAGGGTGGCCGCATTCACGTCGCCCTGAGCCTCGTCGAAGGGTATCCTCAATACAAAACAAGGCCATGTTTCGACTTCGCTCAACATGACGATTGGAATGATACCCCCTCACCGCCTACGGCAGAGCTCCCCCTCAAGGGGGCGCCAAGTGAACCACGCGACGATCGCGTGGTTTTTTTAGAGAAAAACAGCAGGGAATGTTCCTCGCTGTTTTTTGTTGTCTTTTGCGCCACTATAAAACGGTCTAAATTCACTCAATAATAAGTTCGGGGTCGGTGAAGAGCGGGTCATCGAAAAAGGCGGCCGGCGTCATATCAAGTCCCTTGATGATGAGCATGAGCGTCGTTAAATTGACGCTCTTATTTTTCTCGGCCATCAACGATTTCAATGTACTGTGCGGCATGGCGATTTTCCGTTCGAGCCGGTACTGCGACATCCCTTTTTCCTGCAAGATCCTACTGATTCTCAACGCAACAGCCGTACTCAATTTCATTGACTTCTCCAAAATAGGGTTATTTTTACGACACTATTTTATCAAAGCAAATATTTCTCATTACGGCGCAATTCTGCCCCTATTCCCTTGCAAATTATGAAATAAAGTGCTATAATTAGGGCGTAATTATATCCCTATCAGCGGGATGGACAGTTTTTGACTTGAATCCGCTTTTATCCTTTCATTTATATAATGAGATTACAAAACAGAAAGAATCGTGAACGGGAGAAACACAATGAGTAAAAAGATGACGGAAGCAGAAAGAAAAACATTTATAGAAATTGCGAAAGCGTTCCTCGCCATAGACTTGTCTGCGATCTTCAATGCCTATGCGATCGAAAATGTAACTTTCGGCGATCTGAAACCCAAAGATAAGATCCCGTTCGACAAGTTCATAGACGACTTGAAACTCAATGCCGGGAAAGTATACTATTTTCGGGACTGCATCGAGGGCATAGCCATCGCAAAAGATGAAACGATTGCGGACAAGGAAATCGTCTTTTTCGAGAAAGAGTGTTTTCTCTTCCACATGAATTGCGTCTTTGAAACCGCGCCGCAGAGCAAACGGAAAGACTTTGACGAAAACGGCCTGCCCTCGTACAACAAAGAGGGATTAAACGACTATATCATGCGCCTATTCCCCCTCTTCCAAAACATCCTTGCAACCCAAGTGGAATACGACTTTTTTGAGACCGCCTCGCCGTTTTCCAACGGCGTCGAAGAAACGGCGTGTTATGAAAAAATCGCCAAGTTTTTGGTGGCGATCATAACGCGGGGACTGCGGCAGGGCGGCTGTGTTGACCGCTACATAAAAGACCTGCCGTATTTGCCGTACTATGTGAAACGGCTCTTGAAAGTAAAAGACGGTCGCTTCCTGCTTGCGAACAGCGACGCGGAGAGCCTTGATTTTCGGCTTGCCGTCCTTTCCGCGATGCATTTCGTAAACGCGGAACATACGCGGCTCTTTGAACTCAAAGTGCAAAAGTGGGCGGGCACGCGATAATATTTATATAGAAAAACAGCGGGGATTATTCCTCGCTGTTTTTGCTCACCCGAAAGTGGATTCGGATATGGATTTATTTCCTGTTCAACCCCCAAAAGAAGCATTATGCGCAGTTCAATGCGAACGCTTGCCCGCGCGCCCGAGGTGCAGGCGGATCAGGCACTTCGAGATCTCTCCCATGATGAGCGGCGTCACGATCAGCGCGGCGCAGATGAGATACTCTTCCCACGAGAGATAGATGAAGTTGAAAAAGCTATTGACGACGGGGACGAACAGCATGAAGAGCATCACGGCCGCGGAGAGGAGGATCGCGCAGAGCAGCGCCATGTTGTGCCCGTTCCCGCGCGCGAATGCGGATTGCGTGTTCGAACGCTGGTTCGCGCTGTGCGTGAGCTGCGAGCCCGCAAGCACGAAAAAGCACATCGTCATGGCGGCTTGGGGATCGCCGTATGCGTACAGCCCGATGAAGTATGCGCCGAGCGAAATGGCGCTGATCGTAAACCCGTGCAGGAGGACGCGGAGGATGAGCCCCCGCTCGAACAGCGTCCCCGATTTGATGGGCGGCCGCTCCATCACGTCGCGCGCGGCGGGGTCCACGCCCAGCCCGAGCGCGGGGAGCGTGTCCGTAACGAGGTTGATGATGAGCACGTGCACCGCAAGGATGGGAGCGGGCAGGTTGAAGGGGTTGGCGATGAAGAGCACGAGGATCTCCGCAATGTTGCCCGCAAGGAGATATTGGATGACTTTCTGGATATTCGCGTACACCCGCCTGCCCTCGCGCACCGCGCTCTCGATGGTGGTGAAGTTGTTGTCGAGGAGGATCATATCCGAGGCGTCCTTTGCGACGTCCGTCCCCGCTCCCATCGCAACGCCGATGTCGGCGGCTTTGAGCGCGGGGGAATCGTTCACGCCGTCCCCCGTCATGGCGGCGACCTCTCCAACCCTCTGCAACGAGCGGACGATGCGCAGCTTATCCGAAGGCGAGACGCGCGCATAGACGGAGGTCGTTTTGACCGCTTTGTCGAGCTCATCCTCGGACATGGTAGCCAGATCCGCGCCTGTGAGCGCCGTATCCCCCTCGCGGAAGATGGAGAGTTCGCGCGCAATGGCGACGGCGGTCGTCCTGTGGTCTCCCGTGATCATCACGACGCGCACGCCCGCCCTGTGGCAGGACTCCACCGCCCCGACGACCTCCTTCCGCGGCGGGTCGATCATGCAGGTCAGGCCGAGAAAGACGAGATCGTCCTCCACGTCGTCCCCCTCCACGGGAACGCGGTCGATTGGCCTGCAAGCGTACCCGAGCACGCGCAGCGCCTCGCGCGAAGCGCCCTCCGCAAGGGCAAGGATGCGGCCCCTCTCCTCCTCCGAGAGCGGCCGCTCTCCCTCCTCCGTCAAAACGCGCGTACAGTGCGGCAAAAGTTCGTCGATCGCACCCTTGGTCAGGACATGGTACCCTCCTTTGCGCTCGACGACGACAGACATCCTCTTTCTGTCCGAGTCGAACGGCTGCTCGAACAGGCGCGGCGACTCCGCTTTCATGCCGTCCGCCGAGATGCCGAAGCGCGCGGCAAAGGAGAGCAGTGCGCCCTCGGTGGGGTCGCCGAGGTACTCCCCGGGGTGCGCGGGATCCTCGGCGGCGTCGTTGCAGAGCGCGGCCGCAAGGGCGAGTTCGCGCCTCGCTCCCCCGTCCTCCGCGCGCGCCTCTTCCGCAGGCAGCCATATGCCCTCCGCGATCTCCCGCATCGTTCCGAAGCGCGTCACCGTCATGCGGTTGAGGGTGAGCGTGCCCGTCTTGTCGCAGCAGATCACGGTCGCGCTGCCCAGCGTCTCCACGGCGGGGAGGTTGCGCACGAGCGCCTGCTGTTTGGCCATGCGCTGCACGCCGAGGGCCATGACCACGGTCGCCGTAGCGGGAAGGCCCTCGGGGATGACGGAGATCGCGAGGGAAATGGCGGTGAGGAGGGGCAGCTGCCACGCGCTCTTATCCGACCAATCCGTCACGCGGAGATAGGAGATCCCGAGCATGAGGAGCGCGATCGCCACGCCCGCCACGGAGAGCCACTTCCCCACGCTGTTGAGTTTTTTCTTGATGGGCGTCGTCAGTTCATCCGTCTCTTCGAGCATGCCCGCAATCGAACCGACCTGCGTGCGCATGCCCGTCGCGACGACCACGCCGCGCCCCGTTCCCGCCGTGATGACGGTGGAGGAGTATACCATGTTCGCGCGGTCCCCCAGCGGAGCGTCCTCCGCGAGCACGCAGAGCGCGTCCTTTTCCACGGGCACGCTCTCCCCCGTGAGGGCGGATTCCTGCACCGCAAGGTTGGCCTCTTCGAGAAGGCGCAGGTCCGCGGGGACCACGCACCCGTCCGCCAGAATGACGATATCGCCCGGCACAAGTTCCTCCGCGGGGATCACGCACTCCCGTCCGTCCCGCATTACGCGCGCCGTGGGTGCGGTGAGCGTGGCGAGGGAGGCGAGCGCGTCCGCCGCTTTCTTCTCCTGTACGATGCCGATCACGGCGTTGATGACGACGATGAGGAAGATGACCGCCGCCTCCGCATAGTCTCCGAACACGAGGGAGAGCACGGCCGCCAACAGCAGGATGAGGACCATGACGTCCTTGATCTGCTCCCAGAGCATCCTCCAAATGCTCTTCTTCCTGCGTTCCCGCAGGGCGTTCCTGCCGTACTCCGCCCTGCGCGCCGCCGCCTCCTCCGCGGTGAGCCCGCCGTCCGAGGCCTTGACCTCGCGCAAGACCTCCTCCGCGCGCTTCGAATGCCATGCCGTCTGCCGATTTTCTTCCATATTGACTCCGTGGCATCGGATGATGCCGTGGTACCGAAATTTTCGTGATACCAAATGATATGTAGTATATTATGTATTATACCGCAAACGGCCGCAAGCAAAACTTGTTTTTGAGGGGAATTTTATTCGATAAGCGCAAAACAATACTTTTTTTCAGATTTCTTAATTGAATTTTCCGTTTTTTTTTCCGAAACGCTCTTGAAATTTGCGATTCGTTTTGTTATAATACATGCACCTTTGGAAATCGGAAGCCGAAAACCATCATACTATGGTGGAAACCCCCTCTCCGTTCTGCGGAGCGATCAACCATGCTGGATCAATTCTACGAACAACTCGCCAAGACCTCACAGGTCCCCGTAGTCATCATATCCGTCGCGATCATGCTGCTCGCCGGCTTTTTAGGCACGCGCTTGACCAAACTGTTGCGGCTGCCCAACGTCACCGCCTACATTCTGGTGGGCATCCTCCTCGGGCCGTTCTGCCTCGACCTCGTGCCGGAGTACGTCTCCGAAGGCATGGACTTCATCTCGGATATCGCCCTCGCCTTCATCGCATTCAGCGTGGGCGAGTACTTCCGCTTCTCCACGCTCAAAAAGAACGGCGGGAAGGTAATCGTCATCACGCTCTTTGAGGCGCTCATGGCGTCCGTCCTCGTGTTTGTGCTCTGCTACTTCATTCTGCAACTCGGGCTCGCCTTCTCGATCATCCTCGCCGCGCTCGCCTCCGCAACGGCGCCCGCCTCCACGATGATGACGATCCGCCAGACGGGTGCGCACGGCGACTTTGTGGACACCCTCTTCTCCGTCGTCGCGCTCGACGACGTGGTGAGCCTCATGGCGTACAGCGTGGCCGTCTCCGTCGCGCTCGCCTCGCTCGGGAGCGGCTTCTCCGCGGCAGACGTGCTCCTGCCCATCGCGTGGAACGTCATGATGATCGCCGTCGGCATCCTCTTTGGGTTCATCCTCAAATTCCTCATGGCGAAGCGCTCGACGGACAACCGCCTCATCGTCTCCATCGCGTTCCTCTTCACCATCTGCGGGATCGGCGCGGCCGTGGACGTCTCCCCTCTCCTCGGCTGCATGGCCATGGGTACCGTCTACATCAACGTCTCGGGCGACGACAAGCTCTTCAAACAGCTCAACTACTTCTCTCCGCCCATTCTGCTTTTGTTCTTTGTGAAGTCGGGCATCGGATTCGATCTCGGCTCCCTCGTCAGCACGGCGAGTGTGTCGGTGGGCGTACCGCTGATCGTCGTCGGCGTGCTCTACTTCTTCGTGCGGCTCATCGGAAAATACGCGGGTGCGTTCGCGGGGTGTGCGGTCACGAGGAAGGATAAGAGGGTGCGGAACTATCTCGGCATGGCGCTCGCACCGCAGGCGGGGGTCGCGATCGGACTCGCCGCCCTCGGCGCGCGGGTGCTTGAAGGGAGCTCCGACCCTGCGATCGCCGCCATGGGACCCGTGCTCGAAACCATCGTCCTCTCTTCGAGCATTCTCTACGAACTCGTGGGCCCCGCGCTCGCAAAGCTCTCGCTCTATCTCTCCTGTTCGTACGGGGAACGGGCGGAGGCATTGAAGGCGGCGGAGGCGGGAGACGCGGCGGCCATGCCCGCAAAGCCTCCCACGCGCGAAGAGGAACTCGCCGCTCTCAAAGAACGGCTTCAAAGCATCCAGAACGAGCTCTCCGTCAAGGAATATGCGCGCTCTCCCGAGGAGGAGGCCTTCCTCGAAGCCACGGAACCGCCCGATTCGGCAGAGACCTCGGCGGGCGCGGAATATAACCGAAAAAAATTCATCAACAAGAGGTAAACAGGCATGCCTACGGATTACATTGCAACATGGCTCGGCGACTGGTCGGCAGAGGTCAATCTCCCGTCCACCGCACTCAAAACGGCGATCGTCATCATCATGGCGGTGATCTTGGGCTGCGAACGTTCGCGCAACCGCCATGCCGCGGGGCTGCGCACTTTCATCGTGCTCTCCATCGGCTCCACGTTCGCGGGCGTCGCGGATACCTACTTTATGCAGAATTACAGTACAGGCTTCCCCGTCATGTCCGCCGCCGTGTTCATCGGGATCTCCATCATCACGGCGAACACCATCGTCTATTCCTCGAAAAATCAGATCATGGGGCTCACCACCTCTTTCGGCGTGTGGACGATGTCCATCATCTCGGCGATCCTCGGCTTCGGCCTCTACATGGCCGCCCTCCTCGGCTTCATCGCCCTCATGATCGGCCTCCTCGCCTTCTCCAAACTCGAAAACTACATCAAGGCGAAGTCCGACCACTTTGAGATCCACCTCGAACTCAAAACGAAGAACAGCCTGCAAGAGTTTATCACGGCGGCGCGAAAGTTCGGGCTCAAAATCGACAACCTCGAACTCAACCCTGCCTACGCGAACTCGGGGCTCAGCGTGTACACCGTGCGGTTCACCGTCAACGATAAGGCCCTCCGCAAGAAGAGTCACAACGACATCATCGAGGCGCTCTCCGTGCTCGAATGCGTGTATCACGTCGAGAAGATCGGCTAAATCAGCCGCCGCGCGCCCCTCTCAAACCTGCTCAAAAAAACCTTCCGCGGAAGATTCCGCGGAAGGCGTTTTTTTTAGCTTTCGAGAATGCCCGCGTTGCGGAGGCTCGTCAAAAGCGCATTCAGCGTGGTCGCAACGTCGGAGGTCTCTGCGGTTGCGGGATCGGGGATGTCCGCCACCGCGGCCGCCGTCGGGACGGTACCCGGCTCGCCCGCAGGACCTTCGGGGCCTTCGGGGCCTTGCGCGCCCGTCGCACCGCGGGGGATCGTGAAGGTGAGCGTGACGTCCGTTGCCGTTCCCGTCTGTGTGACGGAGGCCGGCGTTTCGGGATCGGCGGAGACCGCATTGGCCGTGAAGGTCGGCGTCGCGCCCGCTTCGCCCGTGGCGCCTGTTTCGCCCGCGGGGCCCGTTTCGCCCGTAGGCCCGGTGGGACCGACGGGACCCGTTTCACCCGTGGGACCGGTGGGACCGACGGGGCCTGTTTCACCCGTGGGGCCGGTAGGACCGACGGGGCCCGTTTCACCCGTCGCACCCGTAGGGCCGACGGGGCCTGTTTCACCCGTCGCACCCGTAGGGCCGACAGGGCCTGTTTCACCCGTCGCACCCGTAGGACCGACGGGACCCGTTTCGCCCGTGGGACCGGTAGGACCGACAGGACCCGTTTCACCCGTAGCGCCTGTGGGACCAGTGGGACCCGTGGCGCCCGTCGCGCTTGCGGAACCTGCGGGGCCGGTCGCTCCTGTGGGGCCTGTGGGGCCCGTGGGGCCCGTGGGGCCTGCCACCCCTGCGACGCCCTGTGCGCCCTGCGGACCCTGAGGGCCCTGAACGCCTTGGAGCCCCTGTATCCCTTGCGGGCCGGTGGCTCCCGTTGCGCCCGCGGGACCCGTGGCCCCCTGCGGGATCGTAAAGGTGAGGATCGCGTTTTGGCCGCCCGTCTGTGTGACGGAAGCCTGCGTCCCGGGCGCGCCCGTGATCGTCTGTCCGACCGTGATCGTCGCGGGTCCCGCAGGGCCCGTCGCACCCGTCGGGCCCGTCGCGCCGCGGATGACGGTGGGGCCGTTGCAGCCCGAGTTGCATCCGCAAGTGCACGGGCAGTTCCCGCATCTTGCGCAGCGTCTGTAAATCATCATAAAGTTTTCCTCCTGAATTTGCTCCCCGAACGCTTTCCCCGGGGAGCCTTACGGGACATTTGAAACAAAATGCCCTACTTCATCATATCCTGAAAGAAAAAAAGAGGTGACGGATGAAGATCTCTCTGTGCATGATCGTAAGGGATGAGGAGGCGGTCCTCGGCCGCTGTTTGAGCAGTGCAAAGGAGGTGGCGGACGAGATCGTCATCGTCGATACGGGCTCGACGGACGGCACCGTGAAGATCGCCGAACAATTTACGCCCCTCCTCTTTCGGCTGCCGTGGCAAGACGACTTCGCCGCCGCGCGAAACTTCTCCTTTTCGAAGGCCTCGGGCGACTATCTCCTCTGGCTGGACGCCGACGATTGGATCGCTCCCGAACAGCTCGAAACCTTTCGCACCCTGCGTGCGCAACTCGAACGGGAGCGGCCGGATACCGTCCTGTGCAGGTACGATTCGGGCAGTCTCGTCTATCTGCGCGAACGCTTCCTCAAAAACACAAAGGAGGCAAAATGGACGGGGCATGTCCACGAGTGCATCCCTCCTTTCGGAAAAATCGTGCGCTCCACGTTCACTGTGACGCACCTCCCCGAGGCGAAAGATAAGGGCATGCGCAACCTGCATATCTATCAAAAATGGGCGGGAAAAGAAAAGCTCTCGGGGCGCGACCTCTTCTACTACGGCCGCGAGCTCTACTACCACAAGCTCTACTGCGAGGCGGCCGCCGTTCTCGGCGAAATGCTCGCGGGAGAGGGTTGGTACATCAACAAGATCGAGGCGTGTAAAATTCTCGCGGCATGCCGCCGCGAGACAGGCCGACCGCACGAAGCGCTCCACGCGCTCTTCCAGAGCTTCCTCTACGGAGAACCGCGCGCCTCCGTCCTCTGCGAGATCGCCTCCATCTTCAAGGGCGAGGGAAAGACGGCCGAAGCAATCTTTTGGTACGAATGCGCGCTCGCCGCGCGCGACCACAGCGAAGAGGGCGACTTCGAGGTCCCCGCCTGCCGCACGGTGATCCCCGCTCTCGAACTCGTTTGCCTATACCATGCCCGAGGAGAGATCGAAAAATCCTACGAATACCATAAAAAATCGGAGGCCTTCGCCCCCGATCATCCTTCGGTGATCGCCAACCGAAAATTCTTCGCCTCGCTCCCCTCGCCGCGCCCGTAAGAGGGGGCGCTCACTCCCATTCGATGGTTGCGGGCGGCTTGCTCGTGACGTCATACACCACTCTGTTCGCGTGCCCCAGCTCGTTCGTGATGCGGGTGGAGACCCTCTCCAAGACCTCGTAAGGGATCCTCGCCCAATCCGCGGTCATGGAATCCACGCTCGTGACGGCGCGGAGCGCGATGACATTCTCATACGTCCTGAAATCGCCCTGCACCCCGACCGTTGCGCTGTCCGTCAAGACGGCGAAATACTGCCAGAGCTCCCGCGCAAGCCCCGCCTTCTCGATCTCGTCGCGGAAGATGAAGTCGGCCGCGCGCAGCGTCTCGATCTTTTCGCGCGTCACCTCCCCCACGATGCGGATGGCCAAGCCCGACCCGGGGAAGGGCTGGCGCCATACGATCTCCTGCGGGAGCCCCAGCTCCTCGCCCACCTTTCTCACTTCGTCCTTGAAGAGATTGCGGAGGGGCTCGACGATCTCCTTGAACTCGATGTCCTCCGGCAGTCCGCCCACGTTGTGGTGCGTCTTGATGACGGCGCTCGGCCCCGTCCCGCTCTCGATGACGTCGGGATAGATCGTCCCCTGCACAAGAAAATCGGCCGCACCCATCTTCCGCGCCTCGGCCTCGAATACGCGGATGAACTCCTCGCCGATGATCCTGCGCTTTTGCTCGGGATCGGAGACCCCCGCGAGCCTCGTCAAAAAGCGCTCGCTCGCGTCCACTTTGATGAGCTCCGCCCCGCGTCTGCCGCGGAAGGAGGCCATGACCTCTTCGGCCTCATTCTTCCTGAGGAGACCGTGATCGACGAATACGCAGACCGGATCGCAGCCCGTCGCCCTGCGCACGAGCGCGGCGGCGACGGCGGAATCCGTCCCGCCCGACATTGCACACAAGACCTTGCGCCCCGCCAGCTTCGCCCTGAGCGCCTCCGCCTGTTCGGCCGCGAAGTGCTCCATCGTCCAATCCCCGTGCGCGCCGCACACGGCGTACAGGAAATTTTCAAGCATTTTGTTGCCGTATTCGGAATGGGCGACCTCGGGGTGGAACTGAATGCCGTAGATCTTGCGGGCCGCGTTCCCAAAGACCGCAACGGGGCAGCTCTCCGTCACCGCCAGCACTTCAAACCCCGCGGGAAGCGCGGTCACAAAGTCATTGTGGCTCATCCAGCACACGCTTTTTGAGGGCACACCCTCGGACATGGGTGTATCCTTTACGATGGATAGATCCCTCTTGCCGTACTCGCCCGCCTCGGCGTGCTCCACCGTTCCGCCCAGCATGTGCGCGATGAGCTGCGCCCCGTAGCAGATCCCCAGAACGGGGATCCCGAGCTCGAAGATCCCCCGCGGCGCCTTGGGGGAATGCGGGTCGTTCACGCAGTTCGGGCCGCCCGTAAAGATGATCCCGATGGGTGCGTACGCCTTGATCTCGGCAAGGGTCATGCTGCACGGTTTGAGGTCGCAATAGACTTTCAGATCGCGCACCCGCCTTGCGATGAGTTGATTGTACTGCCCGCCGTAATCCATTACGAGCACTTTTTCATGCTGCATATTTTCTCCGATACAAAAACGCCCTCCCGGGGCGTTTTTTGCTCATTTTATTTGTGCGGGAAGAGGCGCCCGCCGCGGTCCTACAACTGTTCCCCGAGATGGGAAACGATGTCGCGGTACAGTTCGGCAGAACCGTCGAACCCCGCCCCTTCGATCGCGGTGAGAAGAAGGCCGCAGAAGTCCTCGTCCTCTTCATGGATCGCTTCGATCGCGAGCGCGACGACGGGGTTGCCCGCGGGGAAATCCTTCGGCGTCTCCGCGATGGCAAAGTCCGCCGCCTCCCTGTATTCCCGCTCGCCCGCGGCCAAATGATACATGACCGTGGCCCCGAGCCCGCAAATATAGGAGCGGTACGTGTAGCCCTCCATCTCCGCGGGGAGATCGAGCGTTTCGTCCTGCCGCTCGCAAAATTGCGTGAATTTTTCCTGCTCCTTGTCGTAGAGGACGGAGAATCTGCTCGCCGCCGTGCGGTAATTCTTTGCGTCGGCGGAGATGATGAACGAGCGCGCAAGACAGGCAATGTCGCCCGAGCGCTCATACTCCTGAAAGGCGTAGTCTCCGCTCATCGTCGTAAGCCCGATCCCCGCGGTGAAGCGCATCATGGCCGCGGGCGCGATGAGGGAAGCCATCCCAAACGCCGCCACCGCCAGAATGATCATCACGCAGAGCGTACATAAAATTGTCTTAAAGACCGTCTTTTTATGTTTCATCCGAAAAATGTTTCCGACAAACTTCCTCTTGTACTACCTGCATTTTATCATACATGCGAAAAAATTGCAACCGTTTTGTCATGAAGAAAAAGGGATTTTCATAATTGTAGTGTATGAGAAAGCGCTGTTTTTGGTTTGTTCCGTTCTTACTATCCCTTCCGCTTCTCGCCGCCTGCGGCGGGAAGTACGACTACACGCGCCACATTTCCGAGATCAAATACGATATTTTCCGCGCCGAAACGGAGGAATTTTCCGTCACGCTCTCCCTCTCCTCGCGCGAATACCCGTATGCGGACGACGGCGTCGCCTGCACCCGCACGAACCTTGCGGAGATCTCGCTCGTCCCCGCGGGCGGCCTGAGCGCGGACTTCTGCGTCTACGTCGTCCAAGGCGAGAGCGAATGGGGCGGAGAGGCCTCCTTCCGCAACGTGCGCGGCGATTACTACTATTCGCAGGGCGTGGAGACCTTCCCAGAGGGCAGCGTCTCCCTCCGCATCGAGTGGGAAAGCGAGACCCGTGAGCTCGTTGCGACCTCCGTCAAGACAGCGGACACGATCTCGCCCGAAGAGGCCCTCTCCTTCGCCGTCGCCCACGAGTCGGAAGCCATCGCCAAGCTCACCGAAAACGGCGTGTTCCGCGGCGAGTTCCGCGTGCGCCTCTTGCGCAGGGACGATACATACTACTACGTCGGCATCATCGACGCGGACGGCCGCACGATCTCTCTGCTTCTCAACAGCGAAACGGGCGAGGTTCTGGCGCGGCGGGAGAGCGCATAGGAGGCTGAGAAAAGGGCGCTTTTGCCGCTTTGGATCCCTTGACAGTTTTCCTCTTCCGTGATATACTATTCCCGTGAAGACCAAGCCGTACAAGCGCACTTTGAGAGCGCTCTATATCCTGCTTGCAATCTTTCTCTTCCTTGCGGGCGTGGCGACCTTTTTCCTCATTGCATCGAGCACTGCGGATCTCCACGCGCGCGTTCTTCCCCCGTATGCGCGGGAGGACATCTCCCCCATCCTCGAAAAATCTCCTGCCGCGTGGACGGAGGGAGATGTGGAAATTTTGCGCGCGCAGACGGGCATCCTCTCCGAGGAAGCGCTGCGCCGCGAGGCCGAACAGGGCGGCAGAGAACGCCTCCTCGCCTTTCAGGACGCGCTCTTCTTTGAGGGAAAACTCGTGCACGAGACGATCGTGGAAGGCGTCACCTTTCACGACATGCTCTATGCCGAAAATGCGCAGGGCGAGGCTCTTACCCCATACCATGCCCCGATCGTGACCCTCGAAGCGGGCGACGTGATCGTCACTTCCACCACGCACACGCTGGGCTTCCGGCACGGCCACGCGGCTCTCATGCTCCGTGGCGGGATGATGATCCAATCCGTCGCGCTCGGGATTCCGAGCCAGGTCCTCCCGCAGAGCAACGAGTCTGCGGGGGTGCCCTTCTTCCAATATTCGGCCAACTTTATCGTTCTCCGCCCCAAGCGGGAGGCGGGGGAATCGGACGCGGACTACGCCGCCCGCCGCGCGGAGATCGCAGACTTCGCCGCGGCGCACCTCGAAGATATCCCCTATTCCCTCACGGTGGGGATCTTCTCCAAAAAGGATCAGGGAGACGACCCCAAGGCCACGCACTGCTCCCACCTCGTATGGCAGGCGTTCAAGCACTTCGGCTATGACATCGACGCGGACGGCGGGCCCGTCGTCACCCCGCGCGACATCTCCGAGAGCGACTGCTTCGAGACGGTGCAGGTGTACGGCTTTGACCCCGCCAAGGGTTGGTAAATACACGATAGCGTTTGCTTGACCTCGGACATGCCCCACTGCAATATCGCGATAGCGCTGCACGAAAGCGAAATATTTCAGTAAAATGACGGGCCGCCCCACGCAACCAGCGCGGGGCGGCCCGTCTGTCATGATCGCCTGTTGGGCGTCGTCGGTTCCTCATACGGCTCGACGAGCTCATCGAGGGTCACGTCGAAGATCTTCGCCAAACGGCAGAGCGTGTAGATGTCGGGCGTGCTGTACCCGTTCTCGTAATTGGAGACGAGGCTCTTTTTCCCGTTGAGCATGTTGGCGAGCGCCTCCTGCGTCAGGCCCGCCTGCCTTCGGTAAAATTTAATGTTTTCCGCAATTTTTACTTTCATATCTCTTGACAAGAGTACAAGAATCTTGTATAATATGGGCAAAAGTACAAGTATATTGTACAAAGTTGAGAGGAGAATTTTTATGTCAGGGCTGTACGCTCGTGAACCAGCACAACAATTTGCAGGCATGGCTTGACAGATGGAAGTAATTTTCCTTTTTGAGTAGAAATGATACGCCCACTCTCAGACATGGTATGGGCGAATAACGTCAGATGAGCAACGGCGCGGCCGCATAACAATGCGGCCGCGCCACTTTCGTATTTCAAACGATTTTTAATTTTTCCGACCCATCCCCCACGTTCACTCCATGAACCCGATGAGAATTTGGTTCTGCACATAGAGGTATTCATCCTTGATGCGCGTCGCGTCATCCTCTTCGTCAAAGTATTGGCGGTTCTTGCGGTAGGGCGCCGCGAAGTCCTCCTTCCACTCGCTGCCGAAGGCCTCGCGGTACTTCTTCGCGGAGATCCCCTCCGCCGTGCGCAGGGCGAGCATGACGAACTCGAATTTCGCGTCCTTTTCCTCCACCTTTTCATTCTCGACGACGGGCAAAAATCCCGAGAGGATGCACTTCATGTACTCGTCGAGGTCAAAGGTATTCGTGAACCGCCGCCCGAAGAAGAAAGAGCTCGCCGAAACGCCGAAGCCAATGTACTCTCCCCGCCGCCAATAGTTGAGGTTGTGGCGGCTCTCGAAGCCCTTCTTGCAGAAGTTGCTCACCTCGTAGCGCAGAAATCCCTTCTCTTTGAGGAGGGCGTAGCCGAAGTCATAGAGCTTTCTCACCTCGTCGCCGTCGGGCAGTTCGCCGTTGAGGTAATCGGTGTAGATGGGCGTGCCGTCCTCGGGCGTGAGCGCGTACATGGATACGTGCGAAGCGCCGCTCCCCACCGCGATCTCGATCGTCTTGCGCACGTCCTCCTCCGTCTGCCCTTTGAGCCCGAGCATGACGTCCGCCGAGAAGTTCTCCCCCCGCAGGAGGGAGGTGCAGTAGAGGTAGTCGCGCACGGTGTGGATGCGGCCGATCTCTTCGAGCTGGGCGTCGATGGCGGTCTGCAAACCGATCGAGAAGCGGTCGATCCCTGCGCGCTTGTAAGTCGCGATCTTTTCGGGCGTGACCGTGCCGGGGTTCATCTCGATCGTGATCTCGGGATCCTTGGAAAGGCGGAGACACTTTTTGATCTGCTTCATCGCGCCGTAGATATAGCTCGGGTCGATGACGGAGGGCGTTCCGCCGCCGAAGTAGACGGTGTCGAACACGACGTTTTCGAGCTCCTTTCCGCGCATCTCGATCTCCTTGTAGAGACATGCCATATACGCCTCGGCGTAGCCCAAGCGGTTGGGAAAGGATGTGAAGTCGCAATAGGTGCACTTATGTTTGCAGAACGGAATGTGAAGATAGATCCCAGACATGTGAATTAGTTCACGAATTTTGTTATCCGAATTCCCTGCGGGGCATATCAAGGGCAACAAAATTCGTGAGCGGAGAACTCCTCCGTCTTTTCGTTCCATTCGCCGCACAGGCGCTCCTGCTCTCTCGGGCAAGAAGCCGACAAGCGGCAAATGGGGTCGCCCACGGCGGAAGTCAATTCCGCCTAAGGCAATGTAATTTTATGATTTCTCTTTCCGAATTCCCCTGCGGGGCAGCTATTCCTCTCACGGCGGGGCGGCTATTCCCCATCCCAAAGGTACTTGCGCAAATCGACGTAGCCGTCCTTGACCGCAACGCCCTCAGCTTCGAGGAGCCGCGCCTGCACGTCCATCCCGCCGAAGGCGAAGGCGGGGGCAAGCCTTCCCTCGCGGTTGACGACGCGGTGGCAGGGAATGACGACGGGCGTCGGGTTACGGTGCAGGGCGTTTCCGACCTGCCGCGATGCCCTCGGACGGCCGATCGCACACGCGATCATGCCGTAGGTGACGACTTTCCCTTTCGGCACAGTCTTTAAGTATTCATAGACGGCTCGATCGAAATTGCTCATAGCTGCAAGAGGTTGGAAGGCGCAAAAGCCAATTGCCTCACGGAAAAAGATTTTGCGCAGCAAAAGATTTTTCGTGAACTCATTCGTGAACTAATCCTTATTCGTCTTTAAGATCTGCATAAAGACTTCGGAGGGCACCTCCACCGTGCCGATCTTGCGCATGCGCTTTTTGCCCTCTTTCTGCTTTTCGAGCAGCTTCTTCTTGCGCGTGATGTCGCCGCCGTAACACTTTGCGAGGACGTCCTTTCTGACCGCCTTCACCGTCTCGCGGGCGATGATCTTGCCGCCGACGGCCGCCTGCACGGGCACTTCGAAGAGCTGGCGGGGGATGGCGTCCCGCAGGTTCTCGCACAGCGTTCTGCCGCGGCCGTACGCCCGATCCTCATGCACGATGATGGAGAGCGCGTCGCAGATCTCCCCGTTGAGAAGGATGTCCATGCGCACGAGCTTGCTCCGTTCGTACCCCGCGATCTCGTAGTCGAAGCTCGCGTATCCCTTGGTGCGGGATTTGAGTTCGTCGAAGAAGTCGTACACGATCTCGTTCAGGGGGAGACGGTATTCGAGCCGAACCCTGCGCGTATCGAGGTAGGTCATGTCCTTGAACGTGCCCCGCTTATCCCGGCAGAGGTCCATGATCGAGCCCAGATAGTCGGGCGGGGAATAGATCTCCGCCTTGACGATGGGCTCCTCCATGTACTCGATATCCGAGGGCGGAGGGAGATGGGAGGGGTTATCCACATAGAACGCCTCGCCGTTCGTCTTGTGGACGAGATAGGAGACGGAGGGCGCCGTGGTGATGATTTCGAGATTGAATTCCCGCTCGATGCGCTCCTGCACGATCTCCATATGGAGAAGGCCCAGGAATCCGCAGCGGAATCCGAAGCCGAGCGCGACCGAATTGTCCGGTTCAAAAGTGAGCGAGGCGTCGTTGAGTTTGAGTTTTAAGATGGCCTCCCTGAGGTCAATGAACTTGCTCCCGTCGAGGGGATAGATGCCGCAGAACACGACGGGCTGCACGTGCTTGTACCCGGGGAGGGGCTCGGCGGCGGGACGCAGCGCGTTCGTCACGGTATCGCCCACCGCGACGTCCTCGATGGATTTGATGCTCGCTGCAATGTAGCCGACCTCCCCCGCCTGCAAGATCTCCTTGGGTTGCAGGGAGGGCGCAAACGCCCCGACCTCGGTCACGTCGTACGTCTTTTCCGAGAGGAAGGTCTTGATCGTATCCCCCACCTTCACGCTCCCGTCCTTGATGCGGACGAAGAGGATGACGCCCTTGTAGTTGTCGTAATAGCTGTCGAAGATGAGCGCTTTGAGGGGCGCCTCGGTATCGCCGTCGGGGGGAGGGAGGCGGCGGACGACCGCTTCGAGAATGTCGCGGATGTTGGTCCCCTCCTTGGCGGAAACGCAGGGTGCGTCCGCGGCGTCCAGCCCGATCACATCCTCGATCTCCGCCTTGGTCTCCTCGATGCGGGCGGATTGGAGGTCGATCTTGTTGATGACGGGCAGAATTTCGAGGTTGTTTTCGAGCGCAAGATAGACATTGGCGAGCGTCTGCGCCTCCACGCCCTGCGTCGCGTCCACGACCAGGATCGCCCCCTCGCACGCCGCAAGGGAGCGGCTCACCTCATACGTGAAGTCAACATGGCCGGGGGTATCGATCAGGTTGAACTCGTACTCCTCGCCGTCGAGTGCGGTATAGTACATGCGGACGGGCGCGAGCTTGATCGTAATGCCGCGCTCCCGCTCGATGTCCATGCTGTCGAGGAGCTGTTCCTCCATGTCGCGCTTGCTCACCTGCCCCGTGAGTTCCATGATCCGATCCGCAATGGTGCTCTTGCCGTGGTCGATGTGCGCGATGATGCAGAAATTTCTCAAATTTCGGTTGGGTTTTGCCATACGCTGTTCCTTTCCGCAATATTATACCTTTTTTGCGCGCCTTTGGCAAGTGAATCCGGCAGAAAAACATCCGCCGCCGTCCAACCTTTTTCTTGACTTTTCCCGCACGATGTAGGATAATGATATCATCACAGTGCTCCGTGCGCATGCGCCCTTTGGGCTTCCCGCACGGAAAGAGAGCAACCCATGATCAAAAACCTCTTCCGCAACCTGCGCGACAACTTCGTCTATGTCTTCATCCCCATGGGGATCGTGTATCTCTTCCTGCTCATCGCGCTCTTTGCGCTCTTCTTCGCGTTCTTCCGAAGCGCCTCCGCCATGCTTGCGGATATCGCGGACCTCATCCATCTCTCCGCCGAAAATTCCTCCGCGTCCGTCAACGAATTTCTCGCCTACTCCTTCGGGCAGCTGAATTGGGACGCGAGCCCGCTCGCGATCCTGCGGCAGATCCTGGATACGAATTGGTTGCAGAAAACTCTGACGGGCTTCATCGAGAGCCTCAACGCGAGCAGCGAGGGGTTCGAGGAGCAGTTCACGGCGATCGTGAACACCTTTGCGGGAGAGGTAAAAACGGGCGTCTCGCTCTTCGGCGCCTTCTTTTCCCTCGGCGTGCTCGCCGCAAGCTACGCCACCCGCTTCGCCGTGCGCAGGCGCTCCACCAAGCGTTCCCTGCGGAAATTCCTCATCGCGCATACCGTGGTGCCGTTGGTGCAGTGGGTCCTGCTCGTGCTCACCGTGGGGCTGCTCTTCGTCATCTCTTACTATACCCTGCTCGTTGCGGCCGTCTCGCTCCTCCTTTCGAGCGCGATCTCCCTCGTCTCCTCGTGGGTCGTCCACAGCGAGGGAAAGCTCAAACTTCGGGAGACGGTCACCCTCCGCAACGCGCTCTCCCACCTCGGGTCCCTCGCGATCCTCCTCGTGCTGACCGTCGCGATCGGCGTCGTCCTGTATCTCATCCATCCCCTGCTCGCCCTGCTCCTCATCCTCCCCATGATCCTCTACTTCTCCGCCATCGCCGATGTGAATACCGACGCCTATGTGTGCTCCCTCCTCCGCGAACGGGAAGCGGGGATGGAACGCGCGGGTTTCGGGCAAAATAAGGTGCGGAATATGAACTTTTTGAAAGAACTGCCCATCGCGCACAGGGGACTGCACGGCGAGACGAAACCGGAAAACTCTTTGGCCGCGTTCGAAGCGGCCGTCAAGGCGGGCTACGCCATCGAAACGGACGTGCGCTTCACCAAGGACCGGCAGCTTGTCGTCTTCCATGACGACGGGCTCCTCCGCATGACGGGCGATCCGCGCGCCGTTTCGGAATGCACCTCGGAGGAACTCGCCCGCCTGCGCCTTGCGGGAACGGACGAGCGCATCCCCACCCTTGCGGACCTCCTCGGCTGCGTGCAGGGCCGCGTGCCCCTCCTCATCGAGATCAAGAACATGCGCGGGGTGAAAGGAAAGGAGATCGCGAAAGCGCTCGCCGACGCCATGAACGGCTACGGAGGCGAATATGCGTTCCAATCCTTCCAACCTTTCTATGTCGGCGCCTGCAAGCGGACATGCCCGGGGGTAAGCTGCGGTTTGCTCGCCGCGGCCTCCCTGACGAAGGCCGAGCTCGGCGGCTCCCTCTTCTGGCGCGTCAAGGCCTCAATCATCCGCCGCCTCTCCCTCGGAAAAGCCGTCGGGGCGGACTTCGTGAGCTACAACTTCCGCGACCTGCCGCAGCGAAGCGTGGCGAAGTTCAAGGGCGTCAAGCTCGGCTGGACGGTGCGCTCCCAAGCGGACGAGGCCACCGCCCGCAAGTATACGGACAACATCATCTTCGAGGGATACCTCCCCGAGAAGTGACAAGCGGGGCGCTCCCAAACACGGGGCGCCCTTTTTTCGTGCGGAAAATTTTTTGCGGCGCGGTCTTTCGTTTGACATTGCGCCGGATAAGTGATAAGATGAGCAGGATTTATACGGAAAGACGGCCCCATGATCAATCTGATTATTTGCGGCGCGACATGCATCCTCATGATCCTCGCCGTGCTCTTCTTCCCCAAACTGCGCCTCGGGAAGCTCCAACTCGATACCTATTGGCTGATCGTCCTCCTCGGGGCGGTCATTCTCTTGGCCTGCGGACAGACGGACGCCGCCGCCATCGGGAAGGCGCTCATCGCAGACAGTGCGGTGAACCCCTTGAAGATCCTCGTGCTCTTCCTCTCGATGACCATCCTCTCCGTCTTTCTCGATGAGCTCGGCTTTTTCCGCTACCTCGCGGGCGCGGCGCTCAAACACTCCCACAGCGGACAGAAACGCCTCTTTTTCACCCTCTACTTCACCGTCGCGGCGCTCACAGTCTTTACCTCCAACGACGTGATCGTCCTCTCCTTCACGCCGTTCATCTGCTATTTTGCCAAGGAGGCGAAGATCGACCCCCTGCCGTATCTTGCGGCGGAATTTGTCGCCGCGAACACGTGGAGCATGGCCCTCGTCATCGGAAATCCCACGAATATCTACCTCGCCACCGCCTTCGGCGTGGACTTCGTCTCCTACCTCAAAGTGAGCCTGATCCCCACCTTTGTCGCGGGCATGGTATCCCTCTTTGCGCTCTGGCTCCTCTTTCGGAAGAAGCTCTCCGCCCCCATCGAGGGCACGGCCGAACGGGCGGAGATCGCAGATCGGCTCTCGCTCTCCATCGGCGTGGCGCACCTCGCCGTCTGTACCGTCCTCCTCGCGGTGAGCTCCTATCTCGGCTGGGAAATGTGGCTGATCGCCCTGTGCAGCGCCGTCAGCCTGTTTCTCTCGGACGGCGTCGTCTCCCTCTTTCGGCGGGAACAGCCGCGCGCCCTGAAAGGATGCCTCAAACGCGCGCCGTGGCAGCTCATCCCGTTTCTGCTCGGCATGTTCGTCATGACGGAGGCGCTCGCCCAACAGGGGACGACGGCCGCCATCGCAAACTTCCTCGGGACCGACCTTGCCGTACTCAAATACGGAGGCCTCTCCTTTTTGGGCGCGAACCTCATCAACAACATTCCCATGAGCGTGCTGTTTTCCTCCATGATCGAGGCCTCGAACGCGGGCATGGGTGCCATGTATGCGACGGTGATCGGTTCCAACCTCGGCGCCTTCTTCACCCCGATCGGCGCACTCGCGGGGCTCATGTTCAGTTCGCTCTTGGCCGAGCACAGCGTCAAATTCGGCTACCGCGAATTTCTCAAATTGGGAGCGGCCGTCGCACTGCCCTCCCTGATCGCCGCCCTCGGCGCCCTCGAACTCGTCCTCTGTTTCCTGTAAAATTTCATCCCGCGCAAAACGCTCGCCCTTTGGCAGACGAAAATCGTGCGGAATCTTTATGCCGAAGCGGCGGGAGGATAAAATTCCTCCCGCCGCTTCGGCAGACTTATTGGCGTCAGATCATCATTTGACGCCGTTTGAGCCGCATACATGCGGCGACGTGGTGGACCTGCCGGGAATTGAACCCGGGTCTTACAAGGTTCAAACGCGGATACTACACGCTTAGTCGATGGTCAGATCTCGCCCGAAAACAGTCCACCGACAAACTGTTCCTCGGGCATGCCCCCGTCATTCATCGTCTCGCAGGGGGAGTAAGCCGCAAGACGACGTTCCCTACTCAATTACGCCCTGTCCCGAGCCGTAGGCCTCTCGGGCAAGACGGAGCTCAACGCAGTTAAGCCGCAAGCGCTACGCGGGGAGCCGAAGCTCTGCGCGCAACATTCGATCTGCTGTTTTCAGCATTTAGAAGATTTCCGTTTTTACGGAGCCGAGCCTCCGGCGTGCATCCGACGAGATCCGCTTGCAATCGAATCCAAAACAGGCCCATGTCTCGTCCCCTTTATTGTATCGGCAAAAAGCGCGTTTGTCAACTTCTTTGCGCGGTGCGCGCACTTTATTTTTACGGGACGATTGACAAAATCTCTCTTCTGTGTTACAATTTATGCAATTTGAAATTTGAGGAGGAATTTGCCATGAAGTGTAAACATTGCGGGAATGAAGTTTCGGATGACGCGACATTCTGCACCGTATGCGGCACGCCCGTCGAGCGGGAACCCGCCCTTGAACGTCCTGCGGAAGAGCCCGCTCCCGCCGCCCAACCGGCAAGCGCGGCAGAGCCCGAAAGAACGGATCTTGAAAAGTTCTTTGCCAACCCGCACACCATCGTTCAGCTCATCCTTTCGGGGATCTCGTTTGTTGCGGGGATCATCCTGTTTTCCATCAACCTCGCCGCAGCGGTCCCTGCGGGTCTCGGCATTGACTTTCTTGTCCTCTTGCCCGCCCTCGTCTCCCTCGTTTTGGGCGTCTACAATCTCGATCGGGCGCGCAAGGCAAAGGATAAGCTCCAACTCATCCTCGCCGTCGTCGGGATCTGTCTCTCGGCATTCGTGCTTCTCTTCGCGTTCATCTCCTGCTGCGTGTTCAACGCAAAGTATCTCATCTGAAAATTTTTGCGAAGAAGTTGACTTCTGCCCTTTGGCGTAATATCATATATATACTTTCGGGAAAGGAGAGAAACTATGTTCTGTAAATATTGCGGAAAAGAGATCGGGGCGGACAGCGCGTTCTGCCCTCATTGCGGCTCCAACCTCTCGGGGAACGCGGCGGGCGGTCCCGCCAACCCTCCCTATCAGGCGCCCAACCCCGCGCCGTACGCACAGCCGCGTCGGCAGCCCTCTACCCTTGCGACCGTGGCCTTCGTCTTTATGCTCATCCGCACCATAGCCTCGGGGTTCCTGATCATCCCCCTTGCGTGGAGGCTCCCCATGACGCTCATCTTTAAGGATAAGCTCGACCGCGGCGCGCCCATCGGGACGGCTTTCAAGGTGTGCATACTCATTTTTGTAAGCCTCATCGGGGGGATCCTGTTGCTGGTAGACAACGAAACGCCGTAAAACTTCAATGACCGATGCAATACACCTCCAAAAGCGTTGCCTTTTGGAGGTGTATTTTTCTGACTACCAATCACTTCTGCCGCACAAGACGTCGATGGAGACGCCGAAGAGGTCGGCGAGCCTCCAAAGATAGGTGAGCGTCGGCTCAGTATTTCCATGTTCCCATTCGCTCACGCACTGTTGCGAGACCTCCACTGCCTCGCCGAGCTTCCCCTGCGAAAGAGCGTGCTCTTTCCGTAACTTTTTCAAGTTCTCCGAAAATTTGCTTTCCACAAAAATATTTTACAACTATAGTTGTAAAATTATTGACTTTACAAGAATACTTGTGATATAATCAAGGCAACAAAGGAGGTATTTATGAATTACTGTAAGAAATGCGGAAAGCAGATTGATGACGGCGCGGCCTTTGTCCCTACTGTGCTTCACCGCAAAACACGCCCGTCTATCAGTCATATGATGCGACATACGGAACAAACGGCTTTGCCATTGCAGGCTTTATTCTTTCCTTTCTCGGCGGACTCTTGGGTCTGATCTTTTCGATCATCGGCTGTGTAAAGGCGCCGCAGTACGGCGGGAAAGGCCGCGGGCTGGCGATTGCGGGAATCACGATCAGCTGCGTTTGGTTTGTGATCTTTCTTCTCGTTTGGTCTATATGACGGTTCTATGAAAAAAATTTGATCAAGAAATATCCACCGGCATAACCGGTGGTATTTCATTTTCGGGCATAGCCCTGATCGGTTGCCCCTGTCATACCGAGCACGCGGAGCGGGCGAGTGTATCCCCTTGGTCGTTGACGGACTTCGTATAGGGGGATTCTCTCGGGGCATTGCCCCTCGGAATGACAGCGTGGGACAGGGCAGCTTCAACATGGTTTTAGACAAAAAAAAGGGCTGCCGAAGCAGTCCCCTCTTTTCAATTCAACACAACGTCTTTGAGACTTTCGTATTTCTCCATGGCGGCCGCCTTGATCCTCTCAAAGTCGAGCCGCCGTTCAAAGGCTTCATCCACAAGTTTCTTCGCGAGAAAGATCGCGCGCGTGGAATAGCGCAGATTTTTGATCTCGGAGAGGAATTTCCCGCTCTGGCGGGTGCCCAAAAAGTCGCCGCTGCCGCGCAGTTCCAAGTCCTTTTCCGCGAGCTGGAACCCGTCCGTCGTGCTTCTCAAAATGTTGAGCCGCTCGGCCGCCGTCTCGCTCTCCGTCCCGACCAAAAGGAAGCAGTAGCTCTTTTCGCTCCCCCTCCCCACGCGGCCGCGGAGCTGGTGCAGCTGCGAGAGGCCGAACCGCTCGGCGTTGTAGATGACCATGACGGTCGCGTCGGGCACGTCCACCCCCACTTCAATGACCGTGGTGGAGACGAGCGCGTCGTATTTTTTCGCCTTGAACGCGGACATGGTATCCGCCTTTTCTTTCTCCTTCATCTTTCCGTGCAGGAGCGCGAAGCGCACTTCGGGGAGCGCTCTCCGAAGCCGATCGTAGAGTTCCGTCGCGGCGGTGACCTCCCCGTCCTCGTCCTCGATCTTGGGGCAGACGAAGTAGGCCTGCCGTCCCTTTTTCACCTCGCCGCGGATCCAGACGAGCATATCTTCATACTTGCGCTCGGGAATGACCGACGTCGAGACCTCCTGCCGCTCCTTCGGCTTATCGGGGATGGTCGTCACGTCGAGGTCGCCGTAGAAGATGAGGGAGAGGGTGCGAGGAATGGGCGTTGCGGACATGACGAGCACGTCCACGGCCTCCCCCTTTTCGCTGAGCGTGTTGCGCTGGGCCACGCCGAAGCGGTGCTGTTCGTCGCACACGCAGAAGGCAAGGTCGCGGAAGCGCACGTCGCCTTGAAGCACGGCATGGGTGCCGCAGAGAATGTCGATCTCCCCAGCCGCCAGAGCCGCTTTGAGTTCGCGCTTCTCCCGCACGGTGGAGCCGCCTGCGAGATATCCCACGCGGTACTCGGGGAACATGTCGCGGATCAGCGCATAGTTTTGGGCGGCGAGCACCTCCGTGGGGGAGAGATAGACGGCCTGAAATCCGCTCGCCACCGCCATGAAAATTCCGCAGAGCGCCACGGCCGTCTTGCCGCTGCCCACATCGCCCTGCAACAGGCGGTTCATGCGCACGGGGCCCGTGAGGTCGTCGTAGATCGCCCGCACCGCGCCCTGCTGGCCGCGCGTAAAGACGAAGGGAAAGCGCCGCTCGAAGTCGGCGACCTGCCGCTCGGAGACGGCGTATTTTCTCAGCCGCGCCTCGCCCTTATCCCCCTTGATGAGTTTGAATGCGGCAATGAGCGTGAAGTACTCTTCGAGGGCGATGCGCTCCGCCGCATCCCGCATTTCGGAGGCCGTGTTCGGGGCATGGATGGCACGGAAAGCCCCGTCGAGGGAAGAAAGCGCGTATTTTTTTCTCAACTCCTCGGGGATGACGGAGGGGAAACTCTCCACTTCGAGCGCCCGCTTCACCGCGTCCCGCACCATCCACTGCGCCACGCCCGCTTTGAGGGGATACATGGGCACGAGGCCTTTCAGCTTGTTGTTGGCGTCCAGCCGCTCGAAGGTGGGGTTCACGAGGGAGATGCGGTCGTAATAGTTCTGCACGCGGCCGTAGAAGAGGTATTCGCCCGGTTTGAGCCTCTGCGCCACATAGGGCATATTGAACCACACGGCCGTGAAGTTGTCCCGCCCCTGTTCGAGGAGGGCACGCACCATCCGATACTTCCCCTTTGCGCGCGCGGGTTCGACGGAGACCACGTTGCAGGCGACGAGAGCCATGTCGTTGTGCGCCGTCTCGCGGACGGAGACGCGGTTCGTCATGTCGAGATACGTCCGCGGAAAGTAGCGGACGAGCTCCTGCGTTGTGGTGAGATTGAGTTTTGCGAACTCCTTGGCGCGCTTCTCGCCGAGTCCTTTGAGAGATGTGAGCTCCATGACCGAAAAAGGGGGACCCATGTCCCAAACCCGCATATGAAAAAGAGCGGCTTTCCCGCTCCTTTGTATTATTCCAGCGACAGCAGATAATAATAGACCGGCTGCCCGCCGAAGTGATAATCCACTTCGCAGTCGGGGAATGCCTCCTGCACCTTGTCTTTGAGCAGACGGGCTTCGTCCTCGCTGACATCCTGCCCGTAATAGAGGGTGATGAGTTCGTGCGATTCGTCTTTGAGTTTATCGAGGAGGGTCATGACCGCGTCGTCGATATTGTCGCTCTTGGAGAGGATCTTCTTGTCGTCGAGACCGATGATGTCCCCCTCCTTGATCTTAAAGCCATTGACGTTCGTCGTCCGCACCGCGTGGGTGACCTGCCCCGCGCGCACGTTGTCGAGCGCATGGATCATGTTCGTCTTGTTTTCCTCCGCGCTGAGCTCGGGCTCAAACGCGAGCGCCGCCGCAAAGCCCTGCGGGATATTCTTGGTGGGAATGACGTGGATCTTGCGGTTTTCGACGAGCGCCTTTGCCTGCTCCGCCGCCAAGATGATGTTCTTGTTGTTGGGAAAGACGAACACGTTGTCCGCGTTGATCTTCTGTACGGCCGTCGCAATGTCGGAAGCGGAGGGGTTCATGGTCTGCCCGCCCTCGATGACGCGGTCCACGAACAGCCCCTCTTTGAAGATCTCCGCGATCCCTTCGCCCGTACAGATGGCAAGCATGCCCTGATCCTTCTTCTCCGCCTCGCGCTTTGCACGCAGCGCCCTGTTCTGTTCGAGCATGTTCTCGATCTTGGGGCGGTCGAGTTCGCCGAGTTGCAGCGCATAGGTGAGCGCTACGCCGGGAGCATTGGTGTGGACGTGCACCTTCACGAGTTCCAGATCCCCGATACAGATGACGGAGTCGCCGATCCCGAGAAGTTTTTCGCGGAGCTTATCGATATCCGCAAGGGTGGTGCTCTTCTTTAAGTTGATGATGAAAAATTCTGTACAGTAGGCGAATTGGATCTCGCCGAGGTCCATGTTGAGGATCTCGGAATTGTCCCCGAACACGTCGTCCGCCGAGGGGCCCGCCGCCTCCGTCTGGATCTCGGAGACGACCTCTTCTCCCATGACCGCGGCGAGGAAGCCGCGCATGATCGTCATGAGCCCGACGCCGCCCGAATCCACGACGCCCGCCTTTTTGAGAACGGGCAGGAGCGTTGGCGTCAGGGCGAGCGCCCTGTCCCCCTCCTCGATCACGGCGGGGAGGAAGGTCTCAAAGTCCTTGAATTTGCCCGCGTTCTTGACGGCAAAGTCGGACATCATGCGCACGACGGTCAAAATCGTGCCTTCCTTGGGCTGTGCGACGGCGTTATACGCAACTTTTGTGCCCGCGTCCATCGCCTTTGCGAACGTCTTGGTGTCCACCTCGGGCTTTGCCGCGCGCAAAACGGAGCAGATCCCGCGGAAGATCTGGGAAAGAATGACGCCCGAATTCCCCCGCGCGCCCCGCAGAGCGCCCTTGGATACGCAGTCGCACACGTCCGCAAAATTGGAGGAGGAGGTCGAAGAGAGCTCCTTCACCGCCGATTGCATCGTGAGCGACATGTTCGTTCCGGTGTCTCCGTCGGGCACGGGGAACACATTCAGAGCGTCCACCTTTGACCGATTGTTTTCAAGTTGTTTTGCGCCCACCAGCACCATTTTGCGGAAGGTGAGGCAATTTATCGTTTTTTGCATGAAGTTTCTCCGTATCGGGCGGTGCGGAGACGGGGTCAGAGTTTGAGACCGACGATGTTGACGTTTACGGTATCCACGATCATCCCCGTGAAGTTCTCCACCTTGTACTTGACCGCCTCTTTGAGCGATTCTGCGACCGCCTCAATGGAGACGCCGTACTTGATGAGGACGTAGACGTCGATAAAGATCCGGTTCCCGGACGTGACGACTTTCACGCCCTTGCCTCCCGCGTCCCTTTTGAGAAGCTCGGCGAGCGTTTCGGTGAAACGGCGCGCGACAGTATCCACGATGCCATAACTTTCCACCGCAGCCTGAGACGCGACCTTGGCGATCGCCAAGTCGGAGATTGAAATTTTACCGTATGCGTTACTCGTGCTGACTGACATAACTCCCGATTCCTCTTACCATATTTTACCCTACTTCCCCGCTTTTTGCAAGCAAATATGGGGAAAATTTTCACAACTTCAAAAAAAAGTGCGAGAATGCCCCCGTTTTTAATTGATTTTTTTGCCGCGAAATGGTATCATAGCACTGTAATGCGAAGCGCAAGTCTTTTCGCATGCGAAAATACGGAATTTCCTGCGGAGGTAGAGATATGTCAAGAGTTTGCTCCATTTGCGGAAAAGGCAGGACGGCCGGCAACAACGTCAGCCACTCCAACCGCAAGACGAAGAGAACGTTTGCCCCGAATGTCCAAAAGGTCACCTATGAGAAAGACGGAAAGGTGGAAACCGGCTACGTCTGCGCACGGTGCCTCAAAGGCGACAAAGTGCAGAGAGTGTAAAAAGGACGAAAAAAGAGAGCGGAAGCCGCAGGGTTTCCGCTTATTTTTTTGCTCCGCGGAGACATAAGCCACGTTCCGCTACGGGGCCGAAGGCGAGCGCCGCCGCCCGACCTCCGCAAATACCCTTTCGAAGTTTGCGAAGGCGATCTTCTCGGCCGTGCGCTCCCCGAACGCCGCCGCAAACTCGGACAGCAGCGCGGGCGTCATTGCGGCGTTTTGCATGTACGCGTTCTGCGGGATGCCGTCGAAATCGCTGCCAAGTGCGAGTACGTCCTCGCCGCCGATGCGGAGAATGTGCCGCGCGTGTGCGAGAAGCGCTTTCCGCTGGGCCGCCGCGCCCGCGTCGTCCGAGAGGAACGCAGCGCAGAAGCAGAGCCCGACGACGCCTCCGCAGTCCGCGAGCGTGCGGATCTGCGCGTCCGTCAGATTGCGCGCGCAGCAATGGACGGCGTCCGCCGCCGAATGGCTCGCGACGAAAGGGATCCCCCGCCGACGGCTCCATGCGGCCACGTCGAAGAAGAGCGCGTTGCTCCCGTGCGATACGTCCACGATCATGCCGAGCTCGCCCATGCGCTCCACGCACTGCCGCCCGAATCCCGTCAATCCGCGCACCGTCTCACGTTCTTTGGCGGTACCATGTCCGAGGGAGAGGCCTCGGTAATCGGGAAAAGCGGGAAAGCCGATCTCGTTGGGAAAGTTCCAGGTAAGCGTCATGAGGCGCACGCCGCGGCGGTATAATTCTTCGAGCTTCCCGAGCTCTCCCTCCACGGCTCCGCCGCCCTCGACCGTGAGCATGGCGCACACGTTTCCCTCCCGCAGATCGGAGGCCGAGACCGCCGGGAGATACCCCTCCCGCTCGCACATTGCGCCGAACTTTTCGCACAGTTGCAGCGCGCGCCGGAACCTGCCCTCCGTCTCGGGAAGAAAGGCCGCAAAGCATTGCAGCGCGCAGCCTCCCGTGCGCAGCAGATCCCCCGTGACCTGAAAGGCGCCCTCCGTTTTCGTGAGGGCGTCGCAGTGAAGATCGCAATATTTCATCCCTTGTAGAACAGCCTGACGATGCAGCCGACAACGCGCGGCAGCTTGATACAGACGATCATCTTCCCTCCCTGCGGGATCGCTCGCGGATCCCCTTGCCCGCCGTGCTTCATTATATGCGCGGCGCGGCCGAAAGGTCCCCTCTCGGGTCGTCCGCGATTCAGCCGCGCAGCTTTCGGATCGTTTGCGTCGGGTCGGCGGAGCCGAACACGGCGCTCCCCGCGACGATGACGTTCGCGCCCGCGGCGATCACGTCTTTCACGTTCGCCTCCGTGATGCCGCCGTCCACTTCGATGTCGAGGTCGGGCCTTCCGTGCTTTTCGCAGTAGTTGCGCAGCGCCTCGATCTTTTTCAGCGTTTCGGGGATGAACTTCTGCCCGCCCCAGCCGGGGTGCACGCTCATGAGCAGGAGCATATCCGCGCCCCCGTCCACGGCGGGAAAGAGCCTCTCAACGTCCGTCTCGGGATTGATGACGGCGCTCTTTTTGACGCCGAACCCCTCGATCTGTTTGAAAAGTTCGAGCAAGTCGCACGCCTCGGCATGCACGGTGATGAGATCCGCGCCCGCCTTTGCGAAGTCCTCGATATGCGTCTCGGGATGGAGCACCATGAGGTGGCAGTCGAGCGGGAGCTTGGTGTGCGGGCGCACGGCCCTCACGGCCTGCGCGCCGAACGTGATGGGCGGCACGAAATTTCCGTCCATCACGTCGCAGTGAATGTAGTCCGCACCGCACCGTTCGAGGAGGGCGACCTCCTCGCCGAGCCGCGCAAAGTCGGCGGAAAGAATGGATGGCGCGATCTTGATTTTCATAATGACCTCCTTGCGGGCGCTTGCGGAAGTTCCTCCGCCGCGCCCCTTTTCCACGGCATGGCCGCGATGCTGCCCTGAAAGCGGGAAAGGCCGCGGGTCATTCGTCTCCCGAAATGTACTTTGCCCGAAGCTGCCCGCAGGCCCCGCCGATATCCGAGCCCATGCTCCGTCTCATCGTCGCGGAGATCCCCTGCCCGCTGAGGATATCGAGAAACCGCCGCGCCGCCTGTGCGTCCGCGCCCTTTAAGTCGCGCTCCTTTACCGCGTTGAGGCGGATGAGGTTGACGTGGCAGGGCCGCCGTTTGAGCAGAGCGGCGAGGGCATAGGCATGCGCTTCATCCGCATTCTCGCCCTCGATCAGGCTGTATTCGAAGATATATCTTCTCCCCGTCTTTTCGAAATACAGCGTGCATGCGTCGAGAATTTCCGAGATCGAATAGCGGTTCGCCACGGGCATGGTATGCCTTCTTTCCTCGTCGGTGACGGAATGGAGGGAGACGGTGAGGTTGATCGGGATGCCCTCCTCGGCGAATTTCCGCATGGACGGCACGAGGCCGCAGGTGGAGAGGCTGACGTTGCGCGCGCTGATCCGGATGCCGCCCTCAGCGGTGAGGTTGCGGAGAAACCGCACGACGTTGTCATAGTTGTCGAACGGCTCGCCGCTCCCCATCAGAACCACATTGGTGACGGCCCGCTCCTTGAGCGTGCCACCTTCGAGGCGGTTGACGGTGAGGATCTGCGCGAGGATCTCCCCCGCCGTGAGATTGCGGATGAGCCCGTTCAAAGTGGAGGCGCAGAACTTGCACCCCATGCGGCAGCCCACCTGCGTGGAGACGCACTGCGTCTTTCCGTACTTATATTGCATGAGGACACCCTCGATGAGGTTGCCGTCCGCGAGCTCGAAGAGGTACTTCTTCGTCCCGTCCTTCGAGCGGAAGATCTCCCTCGCCTTGACGGGTTCATCCTCGTATTCCTCCAAGAGATTTGAACGCAGGTCCGCGGACACGGGTAGCTCGGAGAGCCTCTTGCCCTGCATGATCCCCTCGAAGATCTGCCGCGCGCGGAAGGGCTGCCCGCCGTAGCGCTGTACGAGCGAGACGATCTCTTCATAGGATAGATCTTGCAGGATCTTCTTCATACTTTCCTCATCTTCGAAACATAAAATCCCGCGCCGAAGGCGGTATCGGGCAGAAATTGGAGCCCGAACGGCGTCTCTTCGTGGGGCAGCGGGCACTCCGCGCGCTCCGCTTCGAATGCGGGGTGCGCCTTCAAAAACGCGCCCGCCACGCCGTCGTTCTCCTCCGCGAGGATCGAGCAGGTGGAATAGTAGAGCCGCCCACCGCGCCGAACATAGCGGGAACAATTTGCGAGGATCTTTGTTTGGAGGGCTATGAGCTCGGACATGGTACCCTCCTCTTTCCTCAAAGGCAGATCGGGATTCTCCGCGACGGTGCCGAGCCCCGAGCAGGGAACGTCGCAGAGGACGGCGTCGAAGCGGCCCTCCCACGCGGGGATAAACTCCGCCGAATTTGCGCACACGGGGGTCACGTTGCCCGCCCCCATGCGGGCGGCATAGCTCCCGATCAGCTTCACGCGGTGCGCATGCACGTCCGCGGCCGTGACCGAGCCGCATCGCTCCGCGAGCAGCACGCTCTTCCCGCCGGGTGCGGCGCACGCGTCGAGGAGGGTCTCGCACGGCTCCACGACGGAACATACGGCGACCGACCCCACCGACTGAAAGGTATAATCTCCGCGGTCGAACCCCTCGTCCCGCGCGAACCGCGCGAAGAGTTTGACCCGTTCGAAAGGCGTATCCGTATGCGGGAGCGAAAGATAGCGCTCCATGCCGCGCACGAAGCGCACCGAAACGCCGCCGCTCTTCGCGAACAGAATGCGCTCGGCGCGCGCGCCGTACCGCGCCACCGTCTCCTCCACCGCAAACCGCGGGAAATTGCTCCGCAAGACAAGCCCGTCTATCCCCTGCGGCAGGGCGACTTTGCTCTCGTCGAAGGCGCGCAGAAAGGCGTTGACGAAGCCCGCGGCCTGCGATTTCCCGATCTTCTTGCAGAGTTCGACTGCCTCACTGACCGCAACGGGGCGGGACATGTCCGCAAACAGCATTGCAGAGAGCGCAATTTTGAGGACGATGCGGATGGACGCGGGCGGCGTTCTCTCCGCGAACGTCGAGACGCACAGGGAGAGATATCCGTCGTGTTCCAAGACGTCGTAGCACAGCTTCACCGTGCGTCCCTTTTCGCCCGAGGGGAGGTCGCCGAGCGCGATTTTGAGGTGCGCGCCGCCGCGGTAGACTTTCGAGAGAACTTCAAACGGTTCGAGGAATATCAAATTTCATCCCCTTTGCGAGTTTCCTTCCGTTGAGAAAGGCGGAATCCGTCATACATTTGCCGCCCGCGGGCTGCAAAAGGGAGATGCGCACCGCGCCCTCGCCGCATGCGACGACGAGCCCCGTTTTCGGGTCGGCGGAGAGAATCTCCCCCGCCTCGCCGCTTCCCTCCGCGGGCAGGGCGAAGAAGAAGTTCAGCGTAAGGCCTCCCACGCTCCCCCAGCTTCCGGGTGCGGAGGACAGCCCGCGCACGAGCGCGGAAACTTCGCGGGCGGATCTCGAAAAATCGACCTGCGTGCGCTGTACTTTCTTGCAGACGAACCCCTCGCCCTGTTTGGTGAGGGTATACTCCCCGCGCCCGATGCTTTCGAGTGCCGCGGGGAGCAGCTTCGCCGCAAGCAGGGAGAGCCTTCCCGTAAGGGCGTCCGCCGTGTCCGTTTCGGAGATCTCCATGGGGCTTGAAAGCAGAATGTCGCCTGTATCCAACCCGAGTTCGGTTTTCATAATGGTAATGCCCGTCTCGCGGCAGCCGTCGATGATGGCGCGGGCGATGGGCGCGGCGCCCCTGTATGCGGGCAGCAGAGAGGCGTGCGCATTCCACACACCTTTGGGGAACGCGTCGAGCACCTCCTGCGTCAAAATCTGCCCGTAGGCGCACGTCACCATGAGGTCGGCATGGAGCTGTTTGAGTTCGGAAACATTTTCGCGGATGCGCGCAAATTGCAGCACGGGAATACCGAGGGAAAGCGCCGCCTCCTTGACGGGCGAGGGCGTCAAAATGCCCTTCCTCCCCTGCGGCTTATCGGGCTGGGTGACGACGGCGATGAGGTCTTTCCCGAACGCCTCATGGAGTTGTCGGAGAGGCGGCACCGCAAATTCGGGCGTCCCCGCAAACACGATCTTCATGGTCAATCCTCCGCGTCCCGCACGTTGGCGGCCTTATCGGTATAGAGCACGCCGTCGAGATGGTCGAGTTCATGGCAGATGGCGCGCGCGAAGAAATCGCGGGCGACGAGGGAATATTTGTCCCCTTTCCGATCCTGAAAAATCACCTTTACCTTGGAGGGACGGCACACCGTTCCCACCTTGCCGCGCACGGAGAGGCAGCCCTCCGCACCCCGCTGTTCCCCTTTCTGCCAGACGAAGATGGGATTGATCAGCTCGAAATATCCCTCCTCCACGTTCACGACGACGGCGCGGATCGGCACCCCCACCTGCGGCGCGGCGAGCCCCGCGCCCTCCGCATGGATGAGCGTCTCCTTCATGTCGTCGAGAAGGGCATGGAGCTGCCCGTCGAACCGCGTGACGGGCTCACATTTCTTTCTGAGGACGGGGTCGCCGACCTGTACGATTTCCCAGATCATATTTTCACCTTTCCTATGATAGATTGCTCGGATTTTCCTCGGCATAGACGAGAACATCCTTGCGCTGGACTTCCGCGACGGCGGCGTAGATCTCTTTGAGGAGCGCCCCGTCCGAGAGCCGCATGAGCACTTGATAGCGAAATTTGTTCTGAATGCGTTTGATGGGGGCATGCATGCGGTTGAAGAAGAGAAATTGCTCGGAATGCGCCGTATAGAGCAGTTTGAGCCGCTCGTAGACGTCTCGGAGCGCCTCGACCGTCTCGGCCTCGCTCTCCCCCGTGACCATGACGCGCACGATCTTCGCAAAGGGAGGGAACAGCGTCGCCTTCCGCATGGCGATCTCGTGGCGGTAGAAGCCCTCGTAATCGTACCGTGCCGCAAAGCGGAGGATGTAATTCTCCGGGTCGTACGTCTGCAACACGACCTCGCCCGCATTGCTCGCCCTTCCGCTGCGGCCCGCGACCTGCGTAACGAGCTGGAAGGTGCGCTCCCCGCTCCGATAATCGGGAAAGTGCAGGCTCATGTCCGCGTCGAGGATGCCGACGAGGGTGACAAAGGGGAAATCGTGCCCCTTGGCCACCATCTGGGTGCCGACGAGGATGTCCGCCTCCCGATCCGCAAACTGTTTGAGGATGCGGAAGTGCCCCTCCTTGCCGCTCGTGGTATCCATGTCCATGCGCAGGACGCGGGCGCCGGGGTACAGCTTTTTCAGATCCCCCACGACGCGCTGCGTGCCCGTGCCGACGTAGCCGATGTGCTTTCCCCCGCATTCGGGGCAGGCGGAGAGCATCCTGTACCGCGCGCCGCAGTAGTGGCATTTGAGGCAATCTTCATCGCTGTGGTAAGTCAGCGCAACATCGCAGTTCTCGCACTTGGCAACGTAGCCGCAATCGCGGCAGATGACCGTCTGCGAATACCCCCTGCGGTTGAGAAAGAGGATGGCCTGATTGCCCTCCGAAAGGCACTTCGAGAGCTTTTCGCGGAGCGCGGAGGAGAAGGCGGAGGCATTGCCCCTCCGCACCTCTCGGCGCATATCTACAATGCCGACCGCGGGCATGGGTCGTGCGTTGATCCTCTCGGGGAGCCTGACGAGCTCAAATTCCCCCTCCGTCGCCCTCATGTAAGTCTCCACGGAAGGCGTCGCGCTGCCGAGCACGAGTTTGCAATGATGGTAGCATGCGCGCAGGTATGCGATGTCAAACGTGTTGTAGCGCGGAGAGCTCTCGGAGGAGTAGCTTCCGTCGTGTTCTTCGTCGATGACGATGACGCCCACGTTCTCCACGGGCGCAAAGACGGCCGAACGGGCGCCGATCGCGATGCGCGCGATCCCCTCCCGAAGCCGCCGCCACTCGTCGAACCGCTCGCCCGCCGAGAGCCCGCTGTGCAGAATGGCCGCCCTGCTGCCGAACCTTGCGCGCAGTTGGCGGAGCATCTGGGGCGTCAGCGAGATCTCCGGGACGAGAAAGACGGCCGTCTTTCCCTCGGCGAGCGCGTCCGCGATGAGGGAGAGATAGACCTCTGTCTTACCGCTTCCGGTGACCCCATGGATGAGGGTGACTGTCTTTTCCGTGCTTTTGACGGCGTCCACAGCGGCCTGCTGGGCGGGCGTCAGAGTGCGCACGGTCCGCTCCCCCGCTTCCCCGCGGTAGGGATCGCGAAATACGCGCCGCTTCTCCTCGACGACGATCCCTTTCTCCAAAAGGGCTTTCAGCGCGCCGCCGAACTTCTCCCGCAAGATCGAGGCTTCCGTCTCTCCGTGGGCTTCGAGAAATTCGGCCAGCCCGCGCTGCGCCTTTGCACGCGGGGAGATCTCGTACGCTTCCCCCGAGAGGCGGCAGAAGGTCTGCATGCGCTCGCTCACCTTTCCCGTACGCATCTCGGCGGGCAAAAACAGACGCAGGGCCAGCGCCATGGGTACCCTGTAACGCGCCGCGAGCTTCTTCGCGAGCATGAGGGATTCCTCCGTGAGCGCGGGAAGCGCATCCGCCGCACGGTAGATCCGCTTCAACTTTTCCTGCGGGACCTCGCTCGTCTCCTTCACGTGCATGACAAAGCCCGTCGTCACCCCCGCTCCGAAAGGCACGACGACCTGCATCCCCGCAACGACGCTCTCATCGCAGAGGTAATCAAAAATTTTATCGACGTCGCTGTGCGCGATGTCCACGATAACTTCGGCGAACATGGTAGAGAGGATAGTCTGCGGAGGAGGGCCGGAAAGGGCCGCTCCCCCATCTTCAACGTGAAAAAAGCCCCGCATGGCTACGGGGCGAACTTTCAGTCTCTTACGCTTCTGAACTTTCCGTTCATCACTTCCTGGCAGGCGAGGACGATCTCCTTCTGCTTGCCGGGGAGTTCCGTCGCGCCCGTGGACTGCATCTGTTCGATGATCTGCCGCGTGCGCTTTGCAATAAAAATGCAGAGTTCGTATCTCGAAATAGGTTCCTTTTCGCTGCCGAGCTTTCTGACAAGCGCGTCTACCGAGGGTTCGTTGATCATATTTGCACTCCTTTTTTAATTGCGGTTTGTTTCCTTGCGGATGATGGAGCAGAGCTCCTCGGCCGCGCGGTTGAGATCGTCGTTGACGACGACGTAATCGTACTTCTTCTTCTGCTCGTTCTCGTAACGCACACGGCCCAAGCGTTCCGCCCTCTGCTCCGCCGTCTCCGTTTCCCGATGGGCGAGCCGCTCTTCGAGTTCCTCCGGCGAGGGGGGAGCGATGAAGATGAGCACCGTCTTTTCCGGCATGAGATCGCGGCAGCGGAGCCCTCCGTTCACCTCGATTTCGAGGATCACCGAATGCCGCGCGAGCTGTTCCTCCACAAAGGTGCGCGGCGTGCCGTAGAGATTGCCGAAATGTTCGTTGTATTCGATAAAATCTCCGGCGCGGATGTGGGACTCGAATTCCTCCCGCGTGATGAAGAAGTACTCCCTTCCGTGCTGTTCGCCCACGCGCGGACGGCGCGTCGTGCAGGAGACGGAGAGGGCGACGTCGCGGTCCGCCGCAAGGATCCTCTTTACGAGCGTGCCCTTCCCCACGCCGGAAGGGCCCGAGATGACAAAGAGTTTATTCATGTTCACTCCAAATTCTGGATCTGTTCGCGGACTTTTTCGATCTCGTTCTTCATTTCGAGGGCAAAGGCCGTGATCTCGCGATCGTTGGATTTACTGCATATGGTGTTGCACTCGCGGTTGAACTCCTGAATGAGGAAGTCGAGCTTGCGGCCCACCGTCTCGCTCTCGGCGACCGCACGGAACTCGGCGATGTGCGAAGCGAGGCGGGTGAGCTCCTCATCGATGTTGCACTTATCCGAAAATACGGCGGCTTCCGTGAGGATCCTCGTCTCGTCCACCTTGCCCGCGAGGTACTCGTTGATGCGCTCAGAGAGCTTTTCGCGATAGCCTTCCGCGACCATGGGTGCCCTCTTTGCGATCTTCTCCCGCAGGGAAGCGATCACTTCCATGTGGGCGAGGAGATCCGCTTTGAGCCGCTGGCCCTCCGCACGGCGCATGGCCCTGTGCGAGGAAAGGGCGGCGGCAAGCGCCGATTTGAGCGCGCCCAAAAGCGCTTCGTCCGCCGAGGGATCCTCTTCCGCGCGCACGACGTCCGTCTGACGCAGGAGAAAGGTGAGGCTGAGATCGTTCGGGATGTCGGGAAAGGTCTCCGCAAGGCGCTCCGCAGCCTCCGCATAGGAACGGGCGGCGGCAAGATCGACGCAGAGCTTCTTTTCCCGCTCGCGGCGGTCGAGGC
Source organism: uncultured Clostridia bacterium (assembly GCA_947625605.1). Taxonomy (GTDB): domain Bacteria; phylum Bacillota; class Clostridia; order Christensenellales; family Borkfalkiaceae; genus Gallimonas. The sequence continues at coordinate 88,736 of CANQOY010000003.1, forward strand.
AGCTGATAAAGACGTCCACATGCCCGCGGGAAATGCTCTCCCGCACGGCGGCGCGCACCGTGTCCTCATAGGCGATGAAGAAGCGGGGGGACTTGACGGCGAGGTCGAGATAGCGGTTGTTGACCGACCGCACCTCCACCGTGAGGTCGATGCCGCCCTCGCAGTACTCCCCTTTTCCGTAGCCCGTCATGCTGTACATATGCAATGCATCCTTTCGTTGATTGCTATATTATACCACACGCGCGCGACGCGGTCAAGTTATTTGCAAATGATTTTTTGGGAAATCGCGCAGGAAGCGCCGCACCCCTCACGGGCGAAGCATCTCCGCAAACTCTGCCTCGCCGATGACGCGGATCCCGAGCGCTCTGGCCTTTTCCAGCTTGCTCCCCGCCTTCTCCCCCGCGATGACGAGAGTCGTCTTGCCCGAGACCGCGCTCTGGCACACGCCGCCGCGCGCTTCAATGAGTTTTTGCGCCTCGGTTCTGGACATGGTACCGAGAGAGCCCGTCAAAACGACGTTCTCCCCCGAAAAGATCCCCTCCGTTTTCCTCACGTTTGCGGTGGGCGTGACCCCCGCTTCATAGAGACGGGCAAGTTCCGCGCGGTTCTCTTCGTCCGCAAAAAATGCGAGAATGGAGTTCGCCGTCACCTCGCCGATATCTTCGAGGGCGACGAGCTCCTCAAAGCCGAGCGCGGCGATCGCCTCGACGCTCCCGAATGCGGCGAGATCGCGCGCGGCCACCCTGCCGATCCCGTCGATGCCGATCGCATACAGAAATCTTTCGAGGGGGATGCGCTTGCTCTCTTCGATGGCCGCGAGCAGGTTGCCGATCTTTTTTTCCTTGAATCCGTCGAGACCGCCGAAGTCCTCCGCGGTGAGCCGATAGAGGTCGGAAAACCGCCTCACGCCCCGCTTCTCATACAAAAGTTGGAGGGTCATCTCGGACATGCCCTCCACGTCCGCGGCGTTCTTACTGCAATAGTGCGTCAGCCTCTGCACGATCCGCGGCGGGCAATCCTGATTGGTGCAGAAGAGGTTTGCCCCCGTCTCCCGCACGGCGCTGCCGCAATACGGGCAGACGACAGGCTTTTCGACGGGCACGCTCCCCTCCACGTGCGATACGGCTCCGAGGATCTCGGGAATGACTTCATTGGAGCGGCGGACGAGAACGCGGGAGCCCTCCTTTACGTCTTTTCGGGTGAGGTCGCCGTAGTTGTTGAGGGTGGCGCGGCGCACCGTTGCCCCCGCGAGCTCCACGGGCTCGATCTCCGCGAGCGGCGTGAGCTTGCCCGTTCTGCCCACCTGCCAAAAGACGCGCCGCACCGTGCTCTCCGCCTCTTCCGCCTCGAATTTATAGGCGATCGCCCAGCGCGGGAACTTGTCCGTGGCACCCATGTCCGCACGGATGGCCTCTTCATTCACTTTGATGACGGCGCCGTCCGTGAGAACGTCCAGCTTCCTGCGCCCCACTTCGATCTCCTCGACGGCAGCAAAGACCTCCTCGCGGTCCTTGCAGTGGCGGAAGAAGGGAAACGTCTTGAATCCCTCGCGGCGCAGAAATTCCATTGCCTCGGTCTGCGAGGAAACGGGCGAATCGCTCATGTAGTTGATGTCGTAAAAGAGGATCTCGGGGCTGCGCGACTTGGTCACCTTGGGGTCGAGGTTGCGGATCGCCCCCGCCGCGGCGTTCCGCGCGTTTTTGAGCGGTTCGTCGGGGTGGGCGGTGTTGAATTTTTCAAGAGCGGAAAGGCGGATGATCGCCTCGCCGCGCACTTCAAGGGTACCCATGTACGAAATCGTGAGCGGAAATGAGGGCACCGTAAGCGCCTGTGCCGTGACGTCCTCCCCCTCTATGCCGTTGCCGCGCGTCGTCGCGCGCACGAAGGCGCCGCCCTCATAGGTGAGGCAGACGGTGAGCCCGTCGTACTTATACTCCACGGTGTACGTCGCCTCCCCCGCCTTCTGCACCCGCGTGAAGAAGGCGGAGAGCTCGTCCTCGGTGACCGCCTTGTCCAAACTGTAAAGGCGGGCAATGTGCGCATGCCGCTCGAAGCCCTTTATGGGCTCTCCGCCCACTCTCCGCGTGGGCGAATCGGGCAGGACGACGCCTGTCTCCCGTTCAAGCTCCCTCAATTCGTCGTACAGTCTGTCGTATTCCCTGTCGGGAACGCTCGGGTCGTCGAGAACGTAGTACTCGTATGCCCAGCGGTTGAGGATCTCCACAAGTTCACGCATTCTTTCCATATATGTATCTCCGTGGCGGCTTTAATTCAAGATTTCGAGGGGAGCCAACGCGGCGGCGAGGTCTTTGTTGCCGACGGTGACGAAGTGCACGGTGATGATGAGGTTTGCGCCCGTGCCCCGCGTAGCGATCACGGTGCCCTCTCCGAAGCGCGTATGCCGCACCCGCGCGCCGATCGTATAGCCGGAGGTATCCCTCTTTTGTTGAGGCGCTCTCGCGGACATGGTGGCCGCATTGAAGCTCACGGGCGGTTTTTTATCGCCGCCGAAAGAGACAAACGCGCTCTCGCTTTCGCCGCGCGAATAGGAATCCGAACCGCCCGATGAACCGTAGCCGTAGCCATAGCCGGGCGTTCCGTACCGCCGATAGCGGCCGCCGCTCTCGTATCCTCCCGCGCTGCGCAGGTACGCGCTCCGTTCGGGCAGGGCGAGCTCGCCGCGCAGCTCTTCGACGAACTGCGAGCGCATCGTGGCCTCCCGCCGCCCATAGAGATAGCGGCTCATCGAACGGGTCAGCCACAGCCGCTCCTTCGCCCGTGTGATGGCGACGTACATCAGCCGACGCTCCTCTTCGATCCCGCGCGACTCTTCGAGCGCACGGGAGGAGGGCATGATATTCTCTTCCAGCCCGACCAGAAAGACGCACCGGAATTCGAGGCCCTTGACGGCATGGATGGTCGCGATCGTGACATAGTCGCCCTCGTCCATCTCGTCCGTATCCGAATAGAGGGAGGTCTGTTGCAGATATTCGGAGAGCGAAGCCTCTCCGTTCATGCGCACATACTCGTCTACCGAGCTCTTGAATTCGTCCAAATTGGCGCGCTTGGCCGTGCTCTCGTCCGAGTCGTCTCCGTACATTTCGTACACGCCCGAAGTTTTGAGGAGGTGCTCCACAAGCCGATCCACGGGCTCCACCTGCGCAAGCACGACGAGCTCCTTGATATAGTTCCCGAAGGCGCGCAGCTTTTCTTTCATGCCGCCCGACAAGGGGAGCGCGTCGCAGTCGAGGATGGCGTCGTAGACGGAGAGATCCTCGCGCTCGGCGTAATCGAGCAGGCACTGCACCGTCTTGTCGCCGATGCCCCGCCGCGGCACATTGATGATGCGCAGCACGGCCTCGCCGTCAAACGGATTGGCGGCCACACGCAGGTAGGCAAGCACGTCCTTGATCTCCTTGCGCTCGAAGAACTTGAACCCGCCGAACACCTTGTAAGAGAGGCCGTACTTCGTAAATTCCTGTTCGAATGCGCGGGTCAGCGCGTTGATGCGCATGAGGACGGCAAAGTCGGAGAGGCGGTATCCCATATTGACAAGCTGCGAAATGATGCGGGCGGCAAAGAGCGCCTCGCCGAGCTCCTCTTCCGCCTCATAGTAGACGGGCTTCTCGCCCTCGCCCTCCTCCGTCCACAGCTGCTTGGGATTGCGCGCCTTGTTGTGCGCGATCGAGGCGTTGGCGAGCTTCAAAATGGAGGCGGTGGAGCGGTAATTCCTCTGCAACAGATAGACCTTGGCCGCGGGAAAGCTGCGGTTGAACCCGAGAATGTTCTCGATCTTCGCGCCCCGCCACCCGTAGATGGATTGGTCGTCGTCGCCCACGACGAAGAGGTTCCCGTGCACGGAAGCGAGCATCTTAATGATCTCGAATTGCACGGCGTTGGTATCCTGAAACTCGTCCACATGAATGTAGCGGAAGCGGCCCGCAAGGTACGCGAGCGCCTCTTCGTCCTCCGCGAGCAGGGCGCGCGCCTCGGTGAGGAGGTCGTCGAAGTCCAGCGCGTTGTACGCCGCGAGATGCTCCGCATACTTGGCGTACACCTTCATCGCAACGTCGATATTGCGCTCATACGCGTATTTTTCGGCATATTCTTTCGGCGAGAGGCCCAACATCTTCGCGTTGGAAATGTGGAAGCGCACGGATTTCAGCTGGCCATCGTCGTCGTAGCCGCACTCCTTGAAGGCCTGTTTGACGACGGCGGCGCGCTCCGTCTCCGAATAGATGGAGAAGTTCTCCCGAAGATTGCGCTTGGAGGCAAACATGCGCAGGATCCTGACGCACATGGAGTGAATGGTGCAGACCCACATGCGGCCGATATCGCAGCACGCTTCGAGGCGCTCCTTCATCTCTCCCGCCGCCTTATTCGTAAACGTGATGGCAAGGATGTTCTCGGGCGGCACGTCCTTCTCGGTGAGAAGATATTCGATGCGCGAGGTCAGAACGCGCGTCTTTCCGCTGCCCGCGCCCGCCAAAACGAGCACCGCGCCCTCGGTATCGAGGACGGGCTTCACCTGTTCTTCGTTGAGCTGTGCGAATATATCCATATGTGCATATTATAACACAGATCGCTCTCTTTGGCAAGAGGATTCGGGCGGAATCGGCCCGCCCCGCGGGAACTTCCTCCGCGGACCGCCGCGTCTCATTGCGGCTTTCTTCCCTTGATCTCGAATTCGTACTCACGCTTGAACCGTTCGAGCGCGCGCAGATATTTTTCCGAGAGTTCGAGGTTGTAGCGCTGCTTTTCGGAATACGAGAGCGTCTCGTAATACGCCTTGTCCGTCAGCCGCCCGATCGCGTCCGAGACCTCGCCCTCCGCAAGCAGCATACTCTTCACTTTCAGGTAGAACTCATCCGGCGTTTCGCCCTTGATGCTCGCCTCCACCTTTTCCTGAAAGTAGCGTTCCAGTTTGCTCTCGTTGATGCCCTGCTCCTTGGCATGGGTGCGCTCCATGCTCAATTTTTCCTCGCATTCCTGCCAGAATCCCCGCTTCATCCTCCTCTTTGCTTCCTTGGCAAGCGCTTTGAGCGTCCGTTCCATAAATCGCCTCCGAATATCATTTCTCGACATTTTTTGCAAGAAAAAATCCGTAACTGCCGTTACGGATCTCACTTTAATTTCTGCTTCTCTTTCTTGCCGCTTCCGCTTTCTTCTTCTTTTTGACGGAGGGCTTCTCGTAGAACTCCTTCTTGCGAAGATCTCCGATAATGCCGTCGCGCGAGCACTTCCTCTTGAATCTTCTCAACGCAGATTCAAGATTCTCGTTCTCTCCGACCCGAATCGTGGACATAGACAACCCTCCTTCGCCGCAGCACTTATTTACCCGATCATTATAGCAAAAGCGGCCAAGTCTGTCAACCGCTTTGCACGCGTTTTCGGAAAATTTTTACAGGAAACAGGGGCCTATTTTGCACGGCCGAGAAGGCGGTCAACGTCCGCTCTGACCCCGTCGAGCGCGGCCTCGGCCTCCGCTTCGTCCTTCGCCCGGATGGAGAAGTAGATTTTGAGCTTGGGCTCGGTCCCCGAGGGGCGCACGCACACAAAGCTGCCGCCTGCGAGTTCATAGTAGACGCAGTTGCACTTCGGGATCCCGAGCGGGGTGACCGCGCCGTCCTTCGCCCGCCTGCGGTCGGCGGAATAGTCGCGCACGGCCTCCACGGCAAACGCACCGAGCTTCTCCAAAGAGACTTCTTTGAGGCCGTCCACCACGGCGTTCATCTCCTTCATGGCGTTGAGGCCGGCGTATTGGATGGAGATGTTCCGGTCGAGCACAAAGCCGTACTTTGCGTAGATCTCCTGCAATCTCCCCCACACCGTCTTGCCGATATAGGTATCGTAGCAGACCATCTCCGCGCAGAGCATGGAAGCGACAACGGCGTCCTTATCGCGGGCATGGGTGCCCCGTAAGTAGCCGCAGCTCTCCTCAAAGCCAAAGACGAAGGTGTGCGAACCGTCCGCTTCCCACTCCTTGATCTTTTCGCCGATGAACTTGAATCCGACGGGCGTTTCGAAGAGGGCAACGCCGAAATCCTCGCAGATCGCCCTCGCCATCCCCGTCGTCACAAAGGACTTTACGACGGCGGCGTCCGCGGGAAGCGCGTTCTCCTCTTTCAGGCGGGTGAGAATGTAATCGAGGAGAAGGATGCCCACCTGATTGCCCGAGAGCGCGTGGAAGCGGCCCTCCCCGTCCTTCACGGCGACGCCGAGACGGTCGGAGTCGGGGTCGGTGCCGAACACGACGTCCGCATGGATCTTGTTCGCAAGCGCGATGCCCATCGAGAGCGTCTCCTCGAACTCGGGGTTGGGGACGGCCACCGTGGAGAACGCGGGATCCTCCGACGTCTGCTCCTCGACGACGGTGACATGGATGCCGAGGCGCTTCAAAATCGCCGTCACGGGGACGTAACCCGAACCATGTACGGGGGTATAGACGAGTTTGAGGTCCTTTCCGCACGCCTCCACGGCCTCCCGCGAAAGGGTGAGCTTGGAGAGCGCATCCAGATACGTCTCGTCCACTTCGGGCGGAACGGGGCGGATGAGCGGGCTCTCCTCCTCCCCCGTAACGGAGAGCGGATCGGAGATCTTTTCGATAAAGCCGACGACGATCGCCGTGGCCTCGGGGGACATCTGCGCGCCGTCCTCGCCGTATACCTTATAGCCGTTGTATTCCTTGGGATTGTGCGAAGCGGTGATCATGATCCCCGCCACGGTATGGAGATAGCGCACCGCATAGGAGAGCATGGGAACGGGATGCACCCGATCGAACAGCCAGACCCTGATGCCGTGCCTGGCAAGCACGCCCGCCGCCGCGCGCGCAAACACGCGAGAATTTTTGCGGGTATCGTAAGAGATGACGACGCCGCGCTCCTTTGCCCCGTCGCTCAGGGTCTCGATGTAGAGGGCAAGCCCCTCCGTCGCCCGCATGACGGTGTACACGTTCATCATGTTGACGCCGTAGCCGATGAGCCCGCGCATGCCTGCCGTGCCGAACTCCAACTCCCCGCCGAAGCGGTACTCGATCTCCTTTTCGTCTCCCGCAATGGCGGCAAGTTCGCGCCGTCCCTCCTCCGAGAGGCGCGGATCTGCCACCCATGTCCGATACAGCGCTTTGAAATCCATAGTTCTCCCCTTTTATTCGAATTTTGCGGGCTGTTCCCCCGCGATGTTTCCGTCCGGAATAAAATACTTCTTCTCCCCGTCCTCATAGTAGTGGACGAACTGCATGACGATCAAAAACAGATAGCTCATGGGCAGGGTGAGAAAAAGGGCGCTGCCCAAGGTCGCAAAGGCGCAGACGACGTTGAC
>CANQOY010000004.1 GCA_947625605.1 uncultured Clostridia bacterium
ATCAGTCCAGCCAACGAAACATATCATTCCATATGCCATACATTCCAAAATATATAAGAATACATTCATTTATTTATTTTCCGCTAAAATACTGTTTATCGTTTTCATTATATCACAGCCGCACAGAAAAATCAAGCGGTCAAAAAGTTACCCCGCGCTTAACTCACACAACGATCAGAGGGACGAGCATTTCGGCGGTGAGCGAAGTGTGGTGCCCCTTAAACGGATGGGAACGGGGCGTGAGGTTCATCATCTTGCCTGCCGTACCGACGGCGATGTAGTCGCCGAGCAGGCGCGCATGTTCGCCTCTCATATTTCCGCCGAAATAGTTCTCGCAGATGAGCTGCTCCGTGGAAAACAGCGAAAAATCTTTTCCGTACTTTTCGAGGAACCGCGTTTCAAACGCCCTCTCCCTCCCCTCTTTCACCTTGAAGGCGGTCGCCCGCGCCTCCAAATAGGGTCTCCATGCAAGAAGAGAGAGGAGATCTTCATCCAGATACAGGTCGTAGCTGCCGTCGATATCCACCTGTCCGTGGTCGGCAGTCACGATCAAGAGGGTTTCCTTTTTTTCGCACGCGAACTGTTCGACGCTGCGCTCCAATGCGCCGATCGTCTCCCTTGCCTCCGCCGAAGTCACGCCGAAGCGGTGCATCACCGCATCGGGCTGCGTGCAGTAGGCATAGACGAACTGCTTCCCCTCCTTCGCGCAAACCCGTTTCAACTGGGAAAAAAGCTCGTCTGTGTCCGTCCAAACGTACCTGTTTTCCTCTTCCTGCCAGAACAGCGGCACGATGACATTGACCGTATATTCGCCCGAAGTGCGGCGATAGAATGCCGTTGTGGGCAGTCTGCGCCGTGCAAACCCGCGCGGGATAGCTTCGCCCGTGTAGGAATCGACGTCCTCGAAGATATCGACAGCCCGTTTGAGTTCCTCGAAATACAGGCTCCAACCGAACCAACCGTGCTCCATCGGATAGGAATTCGTCTGAATGGAGGTCGTCGCGTTGGTCGTCGTCGAGGGAAAGACGGACGTGAGCACGCGCATGACGTTCTTCCGGAAGAAGCCGTTTTGGGCGGCATTTCTTTCGAGCGGGTGCATTCCCATCCCGTCCAAGAGGAGCAGAACGACGTTTTTATATCCCCCGCGCAGGGCGTTTGAAAGCGCAGAGAGCTCTGGCTTGTCGTTTGGCGCCCCTAAAAACGCGGCCATGCTCGCGGATAGGTTGACAATGCTCCTTTCAAAATCCGGTTTTATGAGCTCCATGGGTGCACCTCCGCTTGGTAATTTTGCCATCAAAACTTGAAAACTTATGTAAATACGGCCATTAAAACCGTTCCCGCAGTCAGCATGGCCAGACCGATCCACGCCTTTACAGACAGTTTTTCTTTGAATACGATGAGTGAAAAAATCACGGTTATCAGGATACTCAACTTGTCGATCGGTACGACAACGCTGACTTGTCCTTGTTGGATCGCATAATAGTAGCACAGCCAGCTTGCGCCCGTAGCGAGGCCCGAAAGCACAAGGAAAATGATCTCCTTACCTTTCAACTCTCTTACAAGTTTTGCTTCCCCTCTGCAAAGCACGATCAGCCAAGCCAATACAAGGACAACACAGGTACGGATAGCGGTCGCCGCATTGGAATCTACGTTTTCGATCCCGATCTTTGCGAGAATGGAAGTCGCTGCTGCAAAGACCGCGGAAAGGATCGCAAAGATAAGCCATACAAATTTGCCCTTCTTCTCGCCGCGTTTGATATCGGTCATCAAAAATGTTCCCACGGCAATGGCGGCGAGGCAAAGAAGCTTTGCCCACCAAAGCGTGCGTTCAGCGGGGAAGATGATTATTGCAAACAGCACCGATAAAACCACGCTCGATTTATCTACCGCCGCAACCTTTGAAACCTCGCCTACGGATAAAGCCTTAAAGTAACAGATCCAACTTGCGCCCGTAGCAAGCCCCGAAAGAATTAAAAATATCCACGATTTAACGGAGATTGCGGCAAGCGTTCTGTATGCGCCCGTGGCAAATACGATGATCCAAGCAACCGCCAATACGACCGAAGTCCGCACGGCTGTGACAACATTTGAATTGACGTTTTTCACTCCGCATTTGGAAAGGATCGCTGTGATACCCGCAAACACTGCGGATAAAACGGCCGCAATAACCCACAACATCATGGCTCCCCTGTCTATCGTATCATGATTATAGCATAGGACGGCAGTGAAATCAAGTCCAACAGCAGTTCGAATCAAATTTGTCTTTTTTGATACAAAAAGGCGAGGACAAACAGCCCTCGCCTGCTTTGTTGCATTCTTATTCAGAAATTTGCATCTCTCAATATTTGGCGTACATACTCTAAATTTTGATATCGCACATAGAGCAGATAACTTTCCAGAGGCAGCGCAAAGCGGGAATTTACGCCCGTCCCGTACGGCCTCAGCACGCATTCGATATTTTCGCTTTGCAAATCAGCTTTCAGATTGTCGCCGACCATCCGATGCACTTGCGCGGCCAGACAAAAATCGTCTGCACGTACGGCGCGCAACTTTTTTCTTCCGCATTTGGGACAGCTCTCATCGTTGCAGGCAATATTACAGCCCTCGCAAAAATTCATAACGCTCCTCCGCGAGATCGCGCCAAAATCAGGTCGGTCCGACCTCTTCCTCCGTCGCTTCGAGCAGAAAGCTCACGGGGCGAAATCCGTCGTTGCACGAGATCATGGCCGATCTCTTGTTCTTCATCCATCCGCCGTAGAAGTCCTCGCCGCCGTGCGCGAGCGCCATGACAAAGGGCGAAATGCTCCCCCATGCACTCTCGCAGAACGCCTCGGGCCTCTCCCAGCCGTTCGCGTAAAAGACCTGCCCCTCCCGCATGTCGCAGGGATGGGGAATGGGATTTTCGTACTTTTCGATCAGGTCCGCATAGCAAGCCGTTCTCATGACGGTGATCTTGATCTTCTTCACGTTCCCCTCCGTTCCCGAAAAGTGCGGCGACGCGTCGGAAATGCCCGCGCTGCGCCGTCCGAATTCACTGCGGGGCCTCTTCCCTGCGCTTGCGGCGCTCCTCGCGGATCTCGCTCGGCCACTTGATCTTGAACTTGCGCACGACGATATCCAGCAGGAACAGCACCGCCGCGATGATGAGCAGTGCGAGCATCGGGCTGTAATCCGCCTCCATCTTTTCGTTGCGTTTCCCGAACAGGTTCTCGGGCGAGAACAGGATCGCGCCGTTCCCCTCTTCGCTCAGGCTCTCCATGAACGCGAAGGACGCCGATTCATCGGTAAAGACATTGTACTCCGCGGAATAGGAGAAGGCCGTGTAGGCGGTGTATTCCTCCCCGCCGCTTCGGATCCGCAGCGTGTAGACGCCCGCCTGATCGGTATCGAACAGCGCCGTAAACGTTCGCTCGGAAAGCTGTTCGAGGGAAAGGGAGACGGAACTGTTGTCCGGCGCGACGAGCTCCGCCGTGACCTCGCCCGCCCTGTCCGTCACGATCGAGACGCGCGTGGAGAAGTTCTCCTGCGAAAACTCCGCGCGCACGGGCGAATATGCGTCGCTCGGCACCTTGGAGAAAAGCCCTGCCACGGTGTTGAGGATAAATTGCCGTCCGCTCGAATCCTCCTCGAAGAAACTCGACGACCATGTCCCGTTCAGATCGCTCATAAAGGAGCCGACGCGCCCCTTTCCCTTTTGCCATTCGGCATAGATGGGATCGGAATCGTAGCCGAGGACGACGATTGCCCCGTCCTTTGCGGTGGCGCCGAAGTAGCCCCCGAGCTCGGGGAGCGCGGTGATCCCCGCGACGGCCGACGTGCGGTTGAGGATGGAAGGCGTAAAGACTTCCTCGTTGTAGTAATTCCCCGCGACTCTCGTGGTCTCCTGCACCATGATATCTTTGAGTTCGCTCTCGCGCGCCGCGTTGTAGAACTCCCCGCCCCCGAGGGTGGCAAAGTCTTGCAGATTCTTCGTCGAAACGTCTGGGCCGAGCGCGATCGTCGAGACGGTGATGTCGTGCCGCGCCATTTGGCTGATGTGGTCCTTGACCCTCGCCAAGCTGTCGGCGTTGGAGATATCGTTGCCGTTGCCGTCCGCAAGGAAGATGACGTGTTTGAGGTCGGTCGCGCTAAAAGATTGGAACGTTGTGCGCGCATAGCTGATCGCTTTCTCGTAGTATGTCCCTATGGCGGTGGTGAGATTGCGGATATCGCGGGCGACGAGTTCTTTTTGCGAGATCGGGCGCATCTGAATGGTGGTGTGGTCGCTGTTGAAGCCCATGACGCCGACGTAATCGTCCGAATCGAGCGCTTCGAGGCTCGCGATGGCGGCATCCTTTGCAAGGTCGATCCGCGGCGTGTTCGTGCCGACGGCATTGGCCCTCATGGAACTCGAACAGTCGATGATGATGAGCAGCCCCAGAGACTTCGCCTCCGTATTCGCCTCGATCGGCAGCAGGGATTCGTATTTGCTCCCCTGCATGTCTCCCTGCTCGTACGCCTTATCACCGCCGATGGTGTAGAAACCGCCCCCGTAGTCCTCCACGTATTGCGTGAGAATGTCGTCGAAGCCGGCGGGGAGGTCTGCGTTGGCAACGTTCATGAAGATCACTTCATCGTACTTGGCGAGCTCCTCCGCCGTATCGGGAAGCTGCGCGGGAAGCATGGTGGTCACATCATAGGTCTCTTCGAGCAGGCCCGTGAGCCGCCCGGATTCGTTGCCGCTCCCGTCCACGACAAGGATGTTCGTGTATGTCTCGATGTTGATATAGGAATAGAAGCGGTTGTTTTCCTCGATCACGTCCTCTGCCGAGTCGATCGTGACGGAGAACTCATGGAGGCCGGGAAGGAGGAGCGGATATTCAAACGTAAAGGTGTCCTCCGCGCCGCTGAGGTCCACTTCCTGTTCCGCAAAGTATTCGCCGCCGTCGTACAGCTTGATGGTCGCGCTGCATGGGGAGGTGCTGCGCGTGTTGACGCGAATGGAGAGCGTCTCGCCGAGCGAAGCCCTCTGCGGCACGTCCACGGAGCTGATGAGGACCTCGTTCCCCTGCCGCCCGAGCGAGAAAAACACGGTGTCTACGCGCGTCCCCTCGTTGGCCAAAGACTTTACGGCGGCGAGCGCGTTGCCGTCCGTCTGCACGCCGTCCGAAAGCAAAATGATGCGGCCGCCCGAGGGATCGGAGAGCGCGTCCCGCGCAAACATGAGCGCGTCGGCGATGTTGGTCGCATTGCCGAGCGGGATCTCGTCCTCATGCAGGTAGTCGTTGTACACGCCGTTGCTGTCCGCGCGCATCTGGGACGCATAGACGCTGCCGTTCGCAAACGTGATGACGCCCACCCTGTAATCGGGCTCGCGCGCGTCGAGAACGGAGCGGATGAACGAATTCATATCCTCTTCGGAGCTCTTGTTGCTGTCTGAAAGATCGACGAGCAGGATGACGTCGTGCTTTACGTCAACCTGCGAGAAATGCAGGGAGAGCCCCGAGACCATGAGCACGCACAGCACGAGGATGACGGAATGCAGCGCAAGCGAAATGACTCTGTTCCGCGTTCTCCGCACCTTTTTGGGGAGGCGGAAGTACGGCCAGAGCATGAGCGCTACGGCGGGAATGAGCAAAAAGAGCAGCCACGGGTATGCAAAGCGGATCGTGACCGCGTTGAGATCAAAACTGTTCACGGTACTGCAACCCCCATTCTACGCAGACGATGACGAGCAACGCCGCGCCAAGATAGACAAAGACATCCAAAGTATCCCTGTTGACGTTCGTATCCGTCCCCGCGCCCGGAGGAGTAACGGGTCCGGTGAGAAGCGCGAGCTTTTTCCCGAACACGCTTTCGTCGCCCGCAAGGCGCACATAGAAACGATCCGTCACCGTCCTCGCGCTTCCGAGCGTCTGCGTCACGGTATATTCCCCGAGGCGCTCGGGCGTGAGGAGCACGGGATACTCGCTGTACTGCTCTTCCGACTCCGTTCCGTCGGCGAACGACGCGCTCACCGTCATCTGCAAGGCGTTGGGCTTTGCGTTGAGCTGGACGGCTTCCCCCACGGCGTATTCCGCGCGCTCCACCGTGCGCACGATGGAATAGCGGTAGAGGTTGGAGATGAGCAGCGGATAGTAATAGTGGATGGGCAGATCGGACTTGTGGAGATCGAAGGCGAACACGACGGTTTTGAGCCCTCCGTCGTTCCGCGTGAGGAGCACGGGGGAGTCTTCGCACAAGATCATGCTCTCATACCCATCGTAAGATATCAAGCGCGAATACTCCGTCACGAACGTCGTTCTCGGATCGACGGCGCGCATGACGGTGCGGTAGATCTCGCTCGTGCCGCCCGCGGGGGAGAAATAGTACCTGTCTTTGCCGTTCCCGCGGACGACGCTCATGCCGATCCCCCACTCGGCATCCAACCGTGCCGCGTCCTGCTGCGGGGGAGCGATGAGCCAGACCGCGCCGTCCGTGGGGATCTCGTCGGGAAGCGTGCCGTCGAACACATAGAGATCGAACCCGCTCGTCGAGGCGGGCGTCTCCCCCTCCGGGACGACGATGTCGCACGAGCCGGCCGCGCTCAGCGCACCCTGCAAGAAGCCGGGATTGCTGCTCACGAGTTGGATGCGGAACGGATCGGCCGAGGGATTGAAGAGCGAATAGTCGTTGTCGTAAACGAAGCTGTCGCGAATGCCCTGCAAGTGGACGTCCGCGCTCTCATACTCGGCAATGTTGAGGGAATCCCACACGACTGTGGCCGTTCCGTCCTGCTCGCACATGGCGAGCTTGGGAAGGCGGGCGCGGCCGTCTACGTTGAGGTTCACCGCGATCTCCGCCGCTCTGCCGTAACTTGCGATCTGCGCCGTAAAGACGTACTGCCCGTTCACGCGGCTTGCCGTGAAGTTCAGGATCGCCGCGTTCCACTCGCTACCGGACATGTTGTGCACGGTCACGCGGCCGCTGTCCTCATACTCGGCGTCGGTGAAGAGATGCACTTCGGCGTTGGGATTTTCGCTCAGAACCTGCTCCGCAAGCGCCATTGCGGCGGGGAGATCGGGCTCGGAAAGCGTACATTCCGTCTCGGAGAGCTTCTGGCGGACAAAGCCCGCGGAATCCGACCTGCGGATGAGGAAGGTCGCGTCCTCCCCCGCGAGGATGACGGTAAACCTGTCGTTTTGGGTCGTGACGTCCGCAAGGGAGCCGATCTCGGATTTCGCCCGATCGAACCGCGTGCGGCCGCCGTCCTCCGCCAGCATGGAAGCCGAGGCGTCGAGGATGACGATCTTTTCCCCCTGCGTCGTCGAGAGATAAAAGAAAGGTCCTGCCATCATGAGTGCGATGATGACAAAGATGAGAAGCTGGATGAGAAACAGCAGCGAATTTCTCAGCCACTGCCAAGGGACTTTGCGCTTGGCGTATTTGAGGCTGAGCTTCCAGACATAGGTGCTCGCAACTTTCTTATCCTGATATTTGGGTTTGAGAATGTAGATGAGGACGAGCCCGACAATGGACAGCAGGCCCAGAAGTCCCAAGGGAAGAGCCAGACTCATTTGACGGTACCTACCTTGCTCATTCTCTCAAAGAGAAGTTTTTCCACCGGCTCGTCCGAAGTGACGGAAATAAAATCGACTTCCCTCGACGCGCAGAAGCGCTTGATATCGCCGATGAAGTCCGCAAGCGCCTCCCGATAGGCTTGAAGATGGGCGCGCGTGACTTTCATTTTGAAGTTGCGCTCGTCCATGGGGTTCTCCGCCTCGCTGTCAACAAAGCGGACCCTGCCGTTGCAGATGGGATCGACGTCTGAGGGAGAGAGCACCTGAATGAGCATGACCTGCCGCTTGTGGAAGAGGAGATAGTCCACCGCCTTCTTCCAATTGCTCTCCGTCATGAAGTCGGAGATGATCACGGTCAGGCCGTTGTTCGTCCCCGGGTTCGGGCAGCGGATGATCGCGCTTTCGAGATCGCAGTCGCCCTTGAATTGCAGGTCATCCAACTTCGAGATCCCGCGGAAAAAGGCGTTCTTGCCCGTGATCGTGCCGCAGAGATCCTCTGCGACGCAGCCCTTGATGAGACGGATGGAGGTGCGGTCCATGTTGAGCACGGCAAGATAGCCGAGCGCCGCGGCGACGCGCATGGCATAGAGGGCCTTGTCGGGGTCCGTCTTTTGCATCGAGGCGGAACAGTCGAGAAAGGTCTGAATGTGCATCTGGCGTTCATCCACGAAGAGACGGATAAAATATCGCTCGAAGCGGCTGAAAAGATTCCAGTCGATCCGGCGAATGTCATCGCCAAGCATATATTCCCGATAGTCGGCAAATTCCACGGTGGAACCGTAGAAGCGGGTCTGATGATTGCCGCCGAAAAAGCCCTGCATGTTCTTCCGCACATACAGGGAGGCCCTTTCCAGCCGATTCAGGAAGTTGTCGTCGATGATCCCCGCGCCCATGGTTATCTCTTTTTACCGAAAAGTCCGCGCTTTGCCGCGGGTTGTTCCTGCGTTTGGGGCTCCTGTGCGGCAGGCTCCTGCGCGGCGGGGGCAGCCGTCCCCTTTTCCTCCGCAGCCTTCCCCGCAGGTGACGCGGGATGTTTGAGCTCCGCGATGATCCCCGCGATGACGTCGTCGGGCGTGATGTTGTCCGTAACGGCCTCGAACGTGAGCTTGATACGGTGGCGAAGCACGGGGCACGCGAGCGCGTTGACGTCGCTGTAAGCCACGTTATAGCGCCCGTTGATGAGCGCGCGCACCTTTGCCGCAGAGATCAGAGCCTGCGCCGCACGGGGGCTTGCGCCGTAGCGCACGTATTTTTTGGAGACGTTTGCGGGGCATTCGCTGTCCGGCTGGGTCGCAAGCGTGAGGCTCATGGCATAGTCCATGACCTCTTCGGCGACGGGGACCTCTTTGGCGGTGGCGCGCATGGCGAGGAGTTCCTCCGCGTTGCAGGCGGCGTCCGCCACTTCGTCCATCGTGACCTGCGTCATGCCGACGATGCGTTTGAGTTCCTCGCGGTTGGGGTACGTCACGAGGAGTTTGAACATGAAGCGGTCCATCTGCGCCTCGGGGAGCGGATAGGTGCCGTCCTGCTCGATGGGATTCTGCGTGGCGAGCACGAAGAAGGGCTCGTCGAGCTTCCTCGATACGCCCATGACGGTGACCTTGTGCTCCTGCATCGCTTCGAGGAGCGCGGACTGCGTCTTGGGGGTGGCGCGGTTGATCTCATCCGCAAGGATGATATTGCTGAAAATGGGCCCGGGCTGGAAGCTGAACTTGGAGTTTCCGTCCTCCCCCTTTACGATGATGTTCGTGCCCGTCACGTCTGCGGGCATGAGGTCGGGCGTGAACTGAATGCGCGAGAAAGGCAGGTTGAACACCCTCCCGAGAGAGCGCACGAGCCTCGTCTTACCGACGCCGGGAACGCCCTCCAACAGCACGTTGCCGCCCGCGATCATTGCGATGACCGTATATTCCACGACCTCTTTCTGGCCGATGACGTCGCGCCCGATCTGCGTGAAGATCTCCTTGCATTGCGCGCTGAACCTATCAATATCTTTTTCCGTGATCATCTTGTCCCCTCCCGTTATTCGAGTGTGTCGAGGTAGTCTTGAAGAACTTCCCTGTCCTCATCGGAGAGCTCTCCGCTTTCGAGTTTATCTTTCATTTCGTCCGAATAGCCGTCCTGATCGAATACGTCCTTGTATGACGTTTCGCCGTCGATGACGGAGTCGTACTTCGAACTGTCGCCGTCGGGAGCGTTCTGCCCGGGGTTTTCCTCATCCTCGGGGAGCTGCCCTTCCGGAAGCTGGCCCTCGGGGAGCTGCCCCTCGGGATCTTCGGGTTCCTCCGGCTCTTCGGGGAACTCGAATTCCTGCCCGAGCTTATCCATGGCGTCCTGTATGACGTCTTGCAGAGCGTCGTCGAGATTTCCCGTGTTTTCGTCGAGCTGATCCTGTATTTCGTCGAGATCTTCATTCCCGAAGAAATCCTGTATCGCCTCCATGGCGTCTTGCAGAGCGTCCTTGATGGCTTCGTCGATCTCTTCGTCCGTCATCTCATACTCGGAATCGTCGAATGTGCCGTCTTCGAGCATGGGCGGAAGCACGCGCAGATACGCGTCGCGGAGGTCTTCAAGGGCCTTTTGCAGCGCGGGAGGCGTATTTCTCGCATCTTTGAGCGCCTGGTCGATATCCATCGCCGTCTGATAGATCTCCTCATACTTCGCCTGCTGCACAAGGGGCTCGATCCGACCGTACATCATTTGGAACGCGTCTTTGATTTGCGTGGCGTCCTGCGAACCGATGGCCTTGCCGAGTTCGTAGGTGGTATCGTACTTCTGCAACTCTTCGGCGATGGTTGAACGGTTGAGATATTCCTCGATCAGCCGATGGATCTCATCCGCCGTCTCCACGATCTTTGCGACCTTGACCTCCAAGCTGTCCTCGGGGCGCAGGCTCGCTTCCAGATCGTCCACGAGGCCGTGGAGGGTGGTTTTGAGCTCTGCGCTGACCTCCGCTTCGTCGATGGTCTTGCGGAGCTCGTCGATCATCTGTTGGATGATCTTATCCTCCTCGGAGAGCTCCTCTTCGACGGGCGGCTTTTCGGAAAGCTCTTTCGCCCTGCCCGCGAGGACGGTGGAATAGGACATCATGAAGATGGAGAGGCATGCAAGAACGGCGAGCAGAATGACGAGGATGCGGGAGACGCGCGTCTTGATCTGCCCTGCGGAGACGGTCTGCAAGGCTTCCTGCGCGTCCTCGCGCTGCCGTTTGAGCATCGCACTGTCGCTGTCGCGGTATTGCACCATCGTGATGACGCGCTCTTCGAGGCCGATCTCATCCACGCGCGCCGCCGTCTGCTTGATGTCGGTGCGATAGACCGTGAAATAGAACGTGACCGTGAGCCCCGCCGTGGCAACGCCCCATACGACGAGCGCGATCCAGAGAATGTCGCGCGCCGTCGCAAAGGAGATGACGGAGACGAGTGCGCTGAGGAGGAAGCCGATGGTGAGCGCCGCGAGGAGCGATTTGAGAAACGCTTCGCGCTTCAACTTCGACTTGTAAGCTCCCAACATCTGTTCCTGCTCCGAGAGAGCCGCTTGATTTTTTTTCTGTTTCATAGAGAAAATTCTCCTTATTACCAGATGAATTGGTTCGTGCTCGGGGATACCTTCGTCCGTTCCGACGGAATATAGCGATCGAATTTATCCTCGAAGTGGAGCGCGAATGAGAAACTTGCGCCGCTCACGATCTCGGAGTGGCTGCCCGAGAGCGCCTTCAAAATGGCGAGAACGGCGGAGTTCGTGATGATATGTCCCAATCCCGCCACGTCGAGTTCCGTCTTTGCGACAAAGACGCCGTCCACATAGACGTCCAGCCACGCGATGACGTTTTCGGCGAGCGCCGCCATGCTTTCCGCGCCGTAGAAGGTGCGCAGCGCCTCGAACATCCGCTCCTCCATCTGCACCACGAGGTGCGGAGGAACGTCTCCCGAGTAGAGGAGGTTGGGATCTGCCATGGGGATCTGTTCGAGCCCCAATGCTTCGAAGGCGGCGCGGACGGCGTCCCAGTGCGCGAGGGCCTCCTGCACCTCCGGCAAGCGGGTGGATTCGTAGGCGAGCTCGTAATAGGCATCCTGCACCTCTTTGAGCGGTTCGAACCATGAGACGTCCGCCTGCTCGGTTTCGGCGGGAAGGCGGTCTACGGCCGCGAGGAAGCGAGCGATCTTCTTCTCCTCCTCTGCGGCAAACAGGGCATCGAATGCCGCCCGCGCGGCGAGCAGACGCTCGTATGCCGCGGCAACGCCCGCGTCTAACCTCGCCTCATCCGACATGAACCGATAGAGATTCTCCGCAGAGCGCAGATTCCCCTCGCTCGCAAGGGTGACTTCCCCGATCGCATCGACGGCGGAAAGGAACTTCTCGATATCGAACGCGTCTCTGAGTGCGCGGCACGCGGCGTACATGTCGTCCAACTTGCGCTTGGCCTCTGCCATCCCCCCGAAGGCCTTCAACTCCTCCGAAAAGCCCTCATAGTCGGCGAGCAGATCTTCGATGGCGCTCTCGGAGTCGAGGGTGACCTCCCCGATCTCCGCAACGCCGCGGATGAACGCGTCTGCGGCACGCTGCATCTCCTCTGCGGAAGCCTGCGCTTCGAGTTCGCGCACCAACCCGTCCAACGCGGTGAGGCGCGCATGGGCCTCCGCGACTTCGGCGAGGTTCGCCGACTTTTCGTTGAGCGATGCGTACAGACGGAGCGCGCGGTCGATCGCAGTACGGTCGCCGAGAGCGGCGTCCTCCTCCGCGGGAAGTTCGTCCACGGCTTCGAGGAACTCGCGCACGCGCGCGGCCTGCTCCGCTTCCTCTTTCTGCGCGTCGGCTTTCTCGCGCAATGCGGTATACTCCGCTTCGTACCCGTCCAAACGCTCCTTGCAGCGCGTGACCGTTCGGCTCTCCCGCTCGGATGCTTCCAGACGCGAATAGGCAAGATAGGCGGAATCGATCTCCGCGAACGAGTCGAGCGTGATCGGAGTGTGGATGCTTTCGACGGCGTCCGCAAAGGCCTGCATCCCTTGGGACAGCACTTCGTCCGGCTCCTTCTTTGCGCATGCGCCGAGGCATAGGCCCAAGAGCGCCGTAAGCGCAAGAACGAGAGCGAAAAACCTTTTCTTTCCCATATCCGACCTCCGCGAAATTGCTATATATTCCCAATATAACGTATTATTTATTATATTTTAATAGATTTGCCGCGGAATGTCAACCTTTTGCCCTTATATCATATCATATCTGCACGTTTTTGTCTATATTTTTCCCGATAAAGTCCTTTAATTTGTCAAATGCGCAAATAATCTGTATGATTCGATCAAAAATAAGCAAAATTGCCCCTATCGGGCGGGGTCACCCCGAAAAATTGCAAAAGGCGGCAGGGCCGAAGCAGCCCGCCGCCTTTCCGAAATCAGTCGCCGTATCATTCCAACATGAGTGCCTTTACGCTGTCGATCTGCGCCTTGGGGACCTTGACGAGCTCCAAAAGGCAGTTCTCGATCTGTTCGCTCAAAGTGTCTCCGCCGTAGCTCTTGACGGTCTTGACATAGGTGGTCTCGATGCCGCTCACAAACCTTTGGCCGTTGATCTTCCCGAAGTTGGAGAACATGTAGTCGCGGTAGAGATCCTCTTCCGAGACGCCCAAGAGTCCGTTGATGAGGAAGGCGAAGAGCCCCGTCCTGTCCGTGCCGATGTTGCAGTGGAAGATGACGGGATAGTTGGCCTCGTCCGAAATCACTTCGAAGAACGCGCGCACTGCCTCCGTATTTCCCGTGAGGAGATTTCCCACGCTCCATTCGAGCGGAATGTTGATGTACTGCACGCTCTCGCCGAGCGGATCGTTTTCCGCGGTAATGCCGCCCGCCTCATGGCTGTGCTTGACGGGATCGCGCAAGTCGATCTCCGTGCGGACGCCGAGTTCCCCGGTCATCGTCGCGATGCCCTTTTCCGTGATTTCGACGGTATATTCCGTCGTCTCGCTCCGGTTGAGCCTGCCGCAGCGGATGATCGCGCCCTGCCGCACGCTTCCGCCGCCTGCGACCTGCCACCCGCCGAGGTCGCGCACGTTGGTAATGCCGTCCACATACAGGTTGCGGGGAGCGGCCGCGCTCGTCGTGAAGGAGGACGCGTCCGAGACGATCTGCTTTCCGCCCGCGAGGACGGCAGTCACCCGCCAATAGTATTCAGTCGCGATCCGCAGGTTGTACACGTCGAGCTGCGTCTCCTCTGCGGAATAGGAGAGCGCGTTGCGGAAGTTCGGCCACTGCGAGATCTCCACAACGTAATTTTCCACGGCAGGCACGCCCTCCTTTGCGGGAGAGGCCTTCCACTCGAAGTGCACGGCCTCGGGAAGGCTCTTTTCGGACATGCCGTCCGCATACGGCGCGATGTTGTTGTAGTCGCCCGCAAGGAACTCCGCCTGCAACGCGGTGTGAATGGCCACGTCGCCGCCCAAATCGGCGAGCTCCATCGTATACGGGTCGCCGCCTCCGCAGGCGCACAGCGCGAGCGCGGCGCACATGGCGACGGCGAAAACGGATAAAATTCTTTTCTTCATACAGTCTCCCCCTTTTCTCGGATCCCTTTGATTGTATCACGAAAGGAGAGGAATGTCAAGGGGGTTTTGTCACTGCCAGCCGATGAGGATGAGGTGCCAGTGGTCGTTGTCGGTGGCGACGAACGTCCTGCCGCGTATGACGATGACGAGATTGTCGCCGTACTGCGAACCTGTGGGAGGAACGCGGGAGGAAATCCCCTCCGGCGCGCCGTTCGGATAGGGATGGCTCTGCACGTCCGCGCCGAGATAGTATTCGTATTCGTACATCTCAAAGGTGCCGTCGGCGTTGCGCACGAGGAGCCACGCCCGCACCGTCTGTTCCGTTCCCCAATACGCGCCCTCTTCCGCGCTCGCGCTTCGTTCGGTGACGAAGAGTTCCAGCGTCGCACCGGAGCCCTCCGCGTCGTACCCGAATTCGAGCCGATTCGTCGACCACTCCACTTCGGGAATGCAGAAGATCTGGTAGGAGAGCGCGTGCGTCTGCCCCGTCTCGTCGGTATAGCGGACGGCGATCTCCTTGACCCCGATCGCGTTCATCTCCTCCTCGGTGGGCGCGTCGATCTCGGTCTCTGCGTCCACGCTCTCCGAACTTCCGTCTGAATAGTAGCGGATGACGCGCAGGCCCGCGGCGTCGAACCGTTCGCCCGCAACATATTCGCGGTCCACCGACGAGAGGTCGAGGCCGACTCCGGTAAGGATTCTGTTCCAACCGAAGGCGACGGTGTGGAGGCGTGCGCGGACGATCTCAAAGGAGATCCCCTCCGCGGTCACGGTCATGCTCGCGCTCTCGGCCTCCGCCGCGCCCGAGATGCCCTCCCCGCGCAGGATCGTCTCCCCCTCCGAAGCCGTATATGCGGCGGAGAAAGGACGCACGGCAAAGCTCCCGTCCCTCCGCACGAGAAGGAACCAGCCCTCGGCCGCGCCGTCGGCAGAAACCGCGCCCCCTTCCTCGCACTGCGTGAAATAGAGGGTGAGCGTGTCCCCGTTCCCGCCGTCCGCCCCGATGCGGTGCGCTTCATCCACGGCAGGCACGGCGTATACGCCGAAAGACGCGGTATACGTTCCACCGCCCTTACGACAGGAGACGGTGACCGTCTTTTCGCCCGCTTCGGAGAGGTCGGGCGGCTCCACGGTGTATTCGGAGGCGCCGAGCTCCTCTCTGCGTTCGGCCGCTTTGCCCTCCGCGTCGAGAGAGCGCACGGTGAGGGCGGCCTGTACGCTCTCATAGGCAAACTCGTCCCCCGCGCTGTAACCGAGTACGGACGCGGAAGCCGTGAGCCCCACGATCTCGGAGACGTTGACGGCGTACTCGCACAAAAAGCCGCCGCAGCGCACCGCGACCGTCTTGTATCCGATGCGATCGAGCGCGGGCGCGGTCACGGAGCAGTCCTCCCCGTCCGCGAGCCGAAGCGCCGTCGTTCCGTCCGTATAGGTCACGGCGATCCCCAGGCCGAGTGTAGAGAAGGATTCGCCGACGTAAAATTCCGTCTTGGCGTTGCGCAGATCGAGCTCCACGGCCGCGATCTCCCTGTCCTCCCCGCGGTTTTTCTCCTCTTGGCTGCACGCCGCAGCGATCCCGCAGACGGCAAGGGCCGCCGAGAGCGCGAAAACCGCCCCCGCGATCTTGTATTTTTTCACAAGCATTCTCATAATTCCCCCTCGCCGCGCCTATGCGCCGCGATATTCGCCGAGCGCGCCGTTCCGATTTTCCGAATCGAGGCCCTGCCCCGTCCCGTTGATCAGGTGCAAGACCTTTCCCCGCGTGCTCATGGCATAGCCGTAGAGGTTTCTGATCGAGATCCCGCTCTTTTGCGGCGTCTTCATGAGGCATTCGAGCTCGATCCCCGAATTCTGGAAGTTGGTGTAGATCCCGAGCCCGTAGGCGTTGAAAGTGTTCACTTCGTCATGCACGCGGAAGGAGGCGCATCCCCTGCCGCCGTCGTCTGCGATCCAGAGGGCGTTGGAGGGTACGTCGTAGGCAAGTTCGCTCTGATAGAACACGACGAGCCCGCCGTCTCCGTGCCAGCTCACGTTATACTTTTTGTAGTGCTCCGCAAAGAGCCCGTAGCACTTTACGCCGTCGCCGTAGACGACAAGCCCGTAAGAGCCGTTGTTCTTGTCCCACCCCACGCCGTTTGTGTGGTCCGCGCGCCAGAGCCAGATGTTGTCCGTCACCGTATCGCCCGCCCGAATGCGGAGGGAGGTCTCGGCATACGTATTCGCATTGATCGCGCCGCCGACGCGGAAGAAGCAGTCGAACAGGAAAATGGGATCGGCCGTGTGCCGCGCGCCCGTTTTCCCCACTTCGAGCAGGCAGTCCGTTTCGTGCGTGCCCGCGTCGAAGAGCAGCCCCGCGACGGACACGCCGTCCGCGTCGCCGACCGTCATGCAGCCTTTCCCCGCGTCGGAGAGGAGCGTCGCCATACCCATGCCCAAAAGGACTGCGCCCGAGCGGTTGACGGCGATGGGCGATTCCAGACGGTAGACCCCCGGCGTGAACACGATATCCTTGTCCGCCTCGATCTGCGCGGAGATGCTCTCCGCGGTATCGCGCGTGGGATGGGCAAAATAGATGTTCTCAAAGGAAATGATGCGCGCGCCCACGCTTGCGTCGGCATATCCGGAACTGTCGCGTTTGAGCGCGGGCACCGCAATGGCGTATGACCCGTCGTTGAAGATGAGATAGGGCTTCTCGCGCACGAGCGGCGTCGCGTCGAGGGAGGTGTACTTATTGCCGCCCTTTGCGTAGTCCGTCGTGGCGGGCGCGTTTTCCACACCCGAGAACACCATGTTCCACACGCTGCCCGACCAACCCCCGATCTTCGCGTTGCGGGTGAACCACTGCTGCTGGGAGCCCGAGCTCACCCTGCCCTCCACCACGGCATTGGCGAGGAATCCGCCGCTGGCCATGGGATTGGACTGGCCGTAATCGAAGAGCGAGAGATCCCCTCCGAATTTGACATTCCGCAGGAACACGCCCTGCGAAACGGCCCACATGCAATCTTGCGAAAAGCTCATGTTCTCCGCGCCCCTCCAAAAGTTGATGAGGGAGTTTGTGTTCCACGCCGCGTCGCAGCGCAGCGAGGAGAGCGTGACCTCATCCGGCGTCTTTCCGAGCCCCGCAACCGTCGTAAAGAAGGGAACGCTGACGGAGACCGAGCCGTAGTCGCCCGGTTTGAAGAGGACGGAATAGCGCTCGTCGCTGAAATGCGCACGCTCCATTTTTCCGAAGAGTGCGGAGAGTTCGCGCGAGACCGAACCCGCGTCGTCGGAGGGCGCATAGACGTAAGTGTTTGCGCCGAAGAGCTCCGTCTCCATTCCGACGGAATCCGAGACGGCGAGCGTCTCGCCGAGGCTGTTCTTCGCCGCGACGCGGTAATACGCGCCGAGGTCCTTTTCGGCCTCAAAACTCCCCTCCCCCTCTCCGATCAAGCGGTAGGAGGAGAATTTGGATTCGGCGCGGTAGACTTCGTACGTCACGTTCTTCACCGTATCCCATGCGAGGCGGACGCTCTCATCCTCGACGGAGAGCGTGAGAACGGGCGGATCGAGCTCCTCCACGGGAGGTTCCGCCGCGCAGGCCGCAATGACGCCCGCGGCGCATGCGGCGATGGGTAAGATCAACCATGCTATCTTCTTTTTCATCTTTTTCGTCCTCATTTCATCCGATCAATATGTGCTATACCGCGCGATATCGTTGAGAAGCTGCGGATAGAAGATATCGTCTCCCAGCGCGTGTGACGCGCGGTCTACCGTGACGACCCGTCCCCTTGCGTAGACGTCGCAGACGTACCCGTCCCGCGCGGAGAGCAGGGAGAAATCGAGGATCAGGTCGGGCTGGACGTGCATGCTCCACCCGTAGATTCCCGTAAAACCGAGCGTGGCGCCGTATATCGTCTCCGTTCCCCCGGTCGGGTCTGAGAGCAGGACGGAGTACTCCGTCTCCGATCCGCGCACGTACTCGAACGTCCCCGTGATACTCACCGCAAGACGGGCAAACTGTCCGCCCCAATCCCCGGGGTTGGAGAGCAGCACGGAGTACTCGTAGCTGTATGTGAAGTCGCGGTTGAGTTTGAGCCTCTGATCCATGTTATAGGCGACGGGCGTGCCCTCGCATCCCGCGTTGATGGGATAGAAGTTGCTGAACAGATACTGCCTCTGGGACGCGGCGAACTCCGAAGCGTCCCTGTGCGTGATCGTGAGGCCGCGGTTGATGGTCTCCTGATAGGTGAATGTGCCGTGCAATTCGCTCTCGGCCTCTTCCCCGCCCGCGCACGCCGCAAGCGGAAACAGAAGGCAGAAAAAGACGGGAACGGCCAACAGAAATTTTCCGATCTTCATCCTTGCGCCTCCTTAACTGTTGAGAATGGCTCTGCGCCAATCCGCGCTTGCCGCGCGGAAAGTCAGGCCGCCGTAGGTCACGACGACGGAATCTTCCTCCGCCTCGCGGCGCTCCTCGTGCACGCCCTCGCCGTAGTCCGCGGAATGGAAGAAACTTGCCCATGTGACGTTTTGCAGATAATAACCGAACCGCAGCAGCCGCTCCGTTCCGTCCGCCCCTTGGAATTGATAGTACCCCTCGGCGATATTGAGGCGGTCGCCGTCCGTAGCTCCCCAACTCGTGACGTAGAGCGTGAGCTTATCCTCCGTGCCGCTCTCGTTTTTGAGCTCCATCACCCGCGCGGGGCTGTCGAGAATGAGCGTTTTTTCGCCGACCCGCACGAAATAGAAGCCCGTCGTGACCTTTCCGCAGGTGATCTCCGCGGCATACCCTCCGCGCTCATCCTGCGGCTGCATGGCAAGGGTGTAGTTTTCGGGAGAGAGCACCACCGTCGTCGTATATTCGGGGTACTCCTCGGGCCGCTCGAACTGTGAGGGCTCATCCGAGAGCTCCGCCCAGATCACCATTCCCTCCACGCCCGTGAGGTTGCCCTCTTCGTCGAAGAAAATATCGGTGGGAGCGCGGCGCAGGTCGAGATGGCGCACGGCGAAGTACTTCACCGCGAAATAGCCGCGGTAGAAGTCGTTTCCCGCGCGGTGCGAGACCTCGACCATCTTGTCGCCTGCGGTCGTGTTGTCCACGGTGACCGTGAGTTCCTCGCCCGAAAAGGTCTTGCCGCCCGCGTGCAGGGAGAGGCCCTCCGTATCCACTTCCTCGCCCACGAGGTATTCGCTCCTCACGGGCTCTTCCCCGAAGCGCACTTCGCCCTCCGTGACGCGCAGATCCGAGGCGCCCCCCGAACCCACGGCCGCCCATGCGGTGAGCGAAACGATGAGCGCTACGGTGACGATCGCCACGATGGCATAGATGAGGCGCTGTGTTTTCGCTTTCATCTCACGCCTCCTTCCTCTTTGCGGACAAGCGCATGAAGGACGCGGCGATCACGCAGATCACCGCTAAAACGAAGATCACGATGCAGGCGATGGCGCGGGGCACGCCGACCGCGTTCGCCTCCACATCGCCCATGTTGTGCACGGTAAAATAGATGCCGATGGGAGAAAGGCAGGGCGTGAAGAAGAGCAGGGCCGAGATCCCGAGCCCGAACGCCGCGATGAGGTAGAATACGTCCATAAAGGCGGGGCGGTCTCCCGCGAGCAGCGCGTTGCACAGCAGGCAGAGCATGCTCCAAAGCGACAAAATCATCATGGCGATAACCCAGAGGTTGCGCCGATACCCGAAGGCGTCGTATGTGGCGAAACTGAGGATAAACGCCACAATGGCAAGCACAAATCCGCTCGCAAGCACGTAGAACCCCGCAGAAGGCTTTTTAAGTTTCATCTCCCATTCCCTCCCCTTTGCGATTTCTTCCGAGGCGCACCCAAAGGGCGATCCCCGCGAGCGCAAGCGCACCCGCGCCGAACACCGCCGCACCCGCAACGAGCGCGGTCTGCCACCAATAAACGGGTTCCTCGATGCGCGTATCCGCGTCGATGCCGTTGAGCGCGCTGCTGTTTGCGAGCGCATACATGTAGTAGTGCATGTTTTCGCGGAGCGCCGCGGCGAGATTGGGATCGTTCCTGACGGCGCTGCGGTTGTTGTAGTCCGGCCAATAGGCGTTGAGCAGGTTATCCCCGTTGGAGGAGGCCATAAAGGTCACGTTGTTGATGACGCAGTCCTGCGGGTTGAAGAAGTTCCCTCCCACGACCATATCCGTCGAACTCATGCCCTTGAAGCCCCATTCGCCGCGCAGGATGTTCTTCATGAGGCCCGTGTGCGCATTGACGCCGCAGACCCCGATCCGCGAGAAAGAGGTCATGATCCCGAGCGCGTCGCGCGCGTTCCCCGTGACGGGATCGGTACAGTCGGCGTCCTCGAAGATGCCCTGAAAGGCCCTGAGTTCGAGCTCGCGCGCGGATTGCTCCTCCATCATCTGGCTGAGCCCCTCGCGGAAGGATTCCTGCGTGTTGAAGGCAAAGTGCTTTGCGGCGAGGATCGCCCCTTTTTCAAGGCCGCCGCGCACGAACGCCGTCCCCATCCGGTTGGTGAGCATGGGGTCTTCGGAATAGTACTCATGATTTCTCGAATTGAAAGGCGTGCGATGCAGATTCATGCCGGGCGCCCAAATGATGGGATTGCGGCTCCAAAGCATGTCCTCGCCGTACATTCTCCCCTGCGATTCGGCAAGCGCGCGGTTGAAAGTTGCCGCCGTCATGGGCTCGCAGGCCATATCGCAGGACATGTATCCCGCATTGGGATCCTTGTCGGGGACCGCCAAGTATCCGCTCTTGGGCGCGCGGGCGCCGAGGGAACGGGTGACGTTGCCGTTGGGCCCGTCGATCTGCCACAGCTCGGGCGCATTGACGGATTTGAACATGTTGCAGTACATGCCGCCGTAGGGCGCAAGCGCCCACGCCTCGTCGAACGTGATCTGTTCGATGAGATAGTCCCAGCGCTCGTCGTCGAACGAGGCGAGCTTCATGTCCGCCACGGTGAGATTTTCGAGCGGCTCCCCGTTTTCATCCTCGTCCTCGGAGTGATCCACGCCGAATTGCACGTCGCTCGGCCCCACCGTGAACTTGTACACGCGGTTTTTGAGGTAGAGCTCCATTTCCGGCGTCACGGAAAGGTTGGTGTATGCCTTGGGGAAAGAGGTATCCCAGCTGCTGCGCGTAAGGTAGACGACGGCGTCGCGGGCAAAATGGTTGTAATCGGCGTCGGAGAGCTGGTTGCGGATGGTCGCACCGCCCTCCGAGACGGCGAGAAATTCCGCGTTGACGCCGCCCGTAAATGCGAGTTCGGGGCGCCATACGGCGACATGGTCCCCGCGGACCGCGCTCCCCTCCTCCGCAAAGAGATTTGTAAATCCGCGCGAGGCAAGGATGTTGTTGAGCGCCTCGTGCGCGCCGTTCCCCGTCGAGAAGCGGTATTCGGCGTCTTCGAGCAGATATCCGCCCGTCACGCCGTCGTGAACGGCCGTCTTATCGTAGCTCGCGAGATATTTCATCTCCACCGTGAGCGTGACCGTCCTCTCCTCTTGCGGCGCGAGGTCCACCTTGTCGAAAGAGACGAGCTGCACAGCGGACTTTTCGATTTTGTGCGCTGCGTCGTATTCGGTATACGGCGACTGCATATAGAGCTGTACGGCGTGCTTCGCACTGCGCGTTCCCGTGTTCTTGACGGCAACGTCCAGAGAGAGCGTCTTGGCCTCATAGTCCGCGGAGAGAGACCCTTCCACGATGCGCTCCTCGAAAGAGGAATACGAGAGCCCGTATCCGAAAGAATACGAGACCTCGTGCTCATACTGCCACTCCTCGGCGCCCGCGGGTTTGCCGTATCCGAGGCCGACGGGAGCGGAGGCGTTGCCCCTGCCCTCCACCGCGTCCGCATACCGCGTTTCATAGTAGAAATAGCCCGTATAGAGCCCCTCCGCGAGGACGACGTAGTGCCCGTTGTCCGCGCCTTGGTAGCGGGGATCCGACCAGCGGAAGCTGCCGCCGCTCATCGCGTCCACGCCGTAATTCTGCGCCGCGGGGGAAGCGGAGGCGTCCACAGCGTACACGTCGGGCAGGCTCCCCGAGGGAGACGCCGTCCCCGAGATCACGCGCGCGACGCCGTTCATGCCGTAGCTGCCGGGAAGCCCGATCCACAGCACGGCGTCCACCGCAGGGTCGTTTTTGAGCTCCTCGATCTCCATGGCGACCGCACTGTTGAGGAGGACGACCACCTTTCCGGGCGCAATTTGGTTGGCGAGCGAAATGAGGCGGCGCTCGCCGTCGCTCAGCCCGAGCGCGCTCTTCGAACCGTCGGAAGCGTCCTTTACGCCGTTCGCGCCGGGGAAGTATTCCCTGCCCTCGCCGCTCGCTCTGCCGATGACGACGAAGCATGCGTCCGCATACTCGGCATAATTTCCGCACTCGCCAAGCTCCACCGCGGGCTCGTTGATCGCAAACGGACCGCCCGAACTGCCGTTCGCCTCGCTCCCCGAGGGCAGAGAGGGAAACGGCTTGCCCGAATAGGCCTGTACAAGGGCGGGATTGATCAGCATGTTTTCGGCGGCGAAGGCGCGTTCGAGCGTGACGGGAAGGGAGAGCTTCCCCTCTTCCACCGTCACTTCCTGCGCGCGGATGGGGCTCCCCACGATCCCTCCGTAAAAGGCGAGGCTGCTGTCGCGGAGCCCGCCGCTTGCATTGTAGGTATACGCCCGCGAACCGAGCACGGTCACCCGCTTTTGCTCGCTCTCGGAAGCGTTCAGGGGCAGCGCGCCCTCGTTTTTGAGGAGGACGCAGCCCTCTTCGCCGATCTGCTCCGCAATGCGCTTGCGCTCCGTCAGCATGGACACGGTATCCTCAAAGTCGGACGAAAACGCGTACGATTCCACGCTCCCCGCCGCGGCGCCGCTCACGCCGAGTGCACCGTTGATCAGGGCCTTGTAATCGTCGATCTTGCCGATTTCGCCCACACCGATCGCCAGAGCGCAGCAGAAGGCGCAGACGACCGCAAATCCCCGAATGATCCTGTACTTCTTCATCCCGATTTCTTTTCCCTTTTCAAAGCAATCTGAAACGATTCTATCATACCACAGTTGCTCGGAATTGTCCACGCTTCTCGGAAAATGCTTCGAATCTTGCAAAAAACTTCAAATAAAACGAGGCAAATGGACAAAACAGAAAAAAATCGATCAAACAAATTCGGAAATACATTGACAAATGCGCATATGAAATGGTAAAATAAACAAAAACAATCGGGAGGAATGCCATGTCTTACTTTGAGAGGAAACAGGAGATCCTCGACTATCTGAAACTCAACAAGACGGCCTCCGTCGAGGAACTCGCCGCCAAGCTCTTTGTCAGCGCGGCCACGATCCGCAGGGATCTCACGGAGATGCAGCGGCTCGGGCTCGTAGAGCGCTCCCACGGCGGTGCGGTCATCGTGGAGGGAAGCGACGAGATCTCCATCTTCATCCGCAAGGCGAAAAACGCAAGGGAGAAGGACGCCGCCGTCACCGCCATGCTCCACCATATCCCCGACTTTCAGACGGTTTTCATCGACAACTCGTCCACCTGCCTTGCCCTCGTGGAACGCATGAATTTTTCGCATAAGACCGTCGTCACGAACGGCATGCACATCGCCCTCTGCCTCGCGCGGCAGGACGACGTCAACCTCGTCATCCCCGGCGGCGAGCTCCGCTACAATACGACGGCCGTACTCGGCTCCATGGCGCAGCGCATCCTCGACGACTTCCGCTTCGACCTCTCGCTCATGTCCTGCGCCGCCGTCGATGAAGCGGGCAGCTACGAAGTCTCGCTCGAAACGATGCAGATCAAAAAGACCGCGCTCTCGCACAGCAGACAGCGGCTTCTGCTCTTCGACAGGACGAAGATCGGCGTGCCCGCGACGTACCGTACCGCCGCATTGAAAGACTACGACCTGATCGTCACCGACGCCGAGGACGAACTCCTCGAACCCCTCCGCTCCGCAGGCGTGAACCTTGTGAACCATTGAGGGCTTTCCCCTCTCTTTTGATAGATCCATACCCTGCGACTGCCTTACATTGCACTATTGATAGTGGTTTTCCCCTCTCTTTTGATAAGTCCATAGTCCATGCAAAAGCCGCCCGCAAACTGCGGACGGCCTTTGCATATCATATGAATCTCATTGGAGGAAAGAGATCATGCTATGGGCGAGAGTTTGATTGAACGGAAGTTGAATCCGCCTACTTTA
Source organism: uncultured Clostridia bacterium (assembly GCA_947625605.1). Classification (GTDB taxonomy): domain Bacteria; phylum Bacillota; class Clostridia; order Christensenellales; family Borkfalkiaceae; genus Gallimonas. The sequence goes on from CANQOY010000004.1 coordinate 24,239, forward strand.
TTGTAGCGAATCTGAATGATATTTTCGCCCTCCTGCAATGTGGCCGTACCCGCATTTACCCAAACAAAATCCAACACACCTGTACGAGACATCGTGCATGTGCCGATCAGCGTAGCATCTTCACCGTCGCCGAGATACACGTCAAAGGAAGCGTCATCCCCGCCGTTCCAATTATCAGTATAGACCTCCACTTTCACTTGCGATTGAGCTTTGGCCACAACGCGGAATGTAATGACGCACCCCACACCGATATTGCCGACAATATTATTACCGGATTGATAGTCGCCGAGAGATTGTACGCTTTCCAATTTGCTCGCGTCAAGTTCAAGCTCCTCTCCGGTATAGGTGTTCACCGGAGATCCGACTTGGAGATAATCGACGTTGACCTGCCCCTCTGTATTCTTTGCTCTAAACTCGATCGTATTTACGCCCTCCACGAGTTCCGCAGTACCGGCGTCCAATTTTGTAAAGTTCGTCCAACCGCCTGTTCCAACACTCACGGTAGCGGAAGGTGCCTCGGTACCGTTCACATAGACTTCAAAAGCGTCCTCGCGCGTACCGCCCCAATCGTATTGACCTGCGGCATAGAGATACAGATCTACGGTGCCGGAAACCGTGGATTTGAACTTAAAAATGATCTTTGCATTTTCGCCGATCCCGCCAACAAAGTTGCCCTGCGCGCCGCAAGAACTCAATTCGGCGTTTTCGGCTTGCAATTCCAACGGTTTCGTGCCGTCATAGGTCAGAAGATTTTCATCCTCGCTGCCACCGCCTTCTTCGCCGCCATGGTCGCCACCGCCTTCTTCACCGCCTTCTTCATGGCCGTCTGCGGGCGTGATGGTGAGATAGTCGAAATTGACTTGACCGGCACCTGAGGTCACGGTATATACGATCGTATTGAGTTCGCCTTTCTTGATTTGGATTATTCCCTCAGACATGACGCCAATCGTGGACCAACCGCTACCCGTGCACTTCGCGGTGGTAAGTCCGCTCGATTGCACATCGACGCCGTTCACTGTGAGGCTGTATGCGTTCGCAACATCCGGATTTCCGGCAATGCCGTATACCGTCAGCCAAACGTCGCCCTCCACTTCGGAGTTAAAAGTGAACGTTAAGGTCAGTCCACTCCCTATATTACCAACAAATTGTCCACCATGGGGATTATGTTGGCCTTGGAAATCATGCCGTACATCGTTAAAGACAGCGCTCTCTGCTTCCAACACAAGTTCCACGCCGTCATAAGTAGGATACTGAGGTTCAGACTTCCAACCGCAGACGATTTCCTTCCAATTTTCGGCTGCCGTGTATTCACTGCCGCCATAGCTGAGCTTCAAACTGCCCTCTTCTGTTACGTTCGCAGAGATGTCCGCGCTGCCATGGAACGTGAACGCATGCACGCCGCCTTCCGCGGTATAAGTATAATCGAAAGGAACAAGATCGTAATTTGCGGGATCATCGTTCCAGAGCCACCCTGCGGCGGTCCCGTTCTCGCTTTCGGTCGCCATGCCCTCGCGCTCGGTGATGAGCAGAGAGAGATGGCTTTCTCCGAAGTACATTCTGCTGGTTTCCCACGTTCCGATCACCTGCGGAATGATGCAGTAATTAAACGCGGTGGGTTCATATCCCTCGATATACTTCTCGGCGAGAGGATATGTTACGGTTCCGGAGTATACGCCGATTTCCGACGAATCGGAAGTATCCAAGTCAAGCACGAGTTCCTCTGCCGTGATCGCTGTGCTGCCACCGCTGTTTGTATAATTACCCGTAGCGGTGACTTTGAGATCCAGAGGAGCGTTCTGCGTGACCGCAGCATTTTCGACCCTTACGCTGATCGAGGAGAAACTCCAACCGAGGAAGAGCCACTGCCAGGTGGCGCCGCCCACGATGCGGAAGTTGGCACCGGCATAGCCGAAATCGAGGTAGTTGTTGTCTCTCGTGAACGTAATTTCCGAGCCCTCGATGCGATTCCCGTTTGCCTTCGAGCCGTTCTCATCCGCAACGTTCCAGCAGTTGATATCCGTAGACCAACCGCTCATTGTGCAGACGAGCTTTGCCATTTCATACGATCCATCCACTTCGGCAAGAAGCCAGCTCACCGTGGTTCTGCCGTCCCGACCGATGGTACCCTCTTCCTTTGCGTCTTTGATTTCTTCTCCCCTGCTGATGGTATACAGCCACGTTTCGAGCTTGCCGTTGCCCTCCGTAGCGTTGACGGAGTAATTTGCGATCGGGTTCGCAGGGACGACATAGACGGTGATCGATGCCTCTTGTTCCATATATTTGACGGTAACGGACACTTCCCCGGGCTCTGTAAACAGCGTATCTTCGCCGTCGATCGTGTACTCTTCGACCGTCTGCTGCGTGCTGTCCGAAAGCGACGCGGTCACCGTGAGGATTTCGCGCACGTCTCCGCCCGCCGTAAGAACGGGCCGCTCGGACGTAACGGCGATGGAGTTTACGGTAGGCGCTTCCGCGGAAACGGTGAGCGTGAAGTCCTTGGACTGCGCCTCTCCGCCTTCCCCATAGGAAACTTTAACGGTGAGCGATTTCTCATCGACATTTTCCGTATAAGTGACGGAAATGCCGTTTGCGCTGTCGGGGCCCTCATAGGTATATGTCTGGTCCTCACCGTGATTGTATTTCACGGTGACGGCAATACCCGAGAAATCGTACTCTTCGCCATAAGTAAAGGTCCTGTCTTCCAACGCCGACCAATCGACCGTGAAACTCACAACTTCAATTTCGCGGACATTCTCAATGGAATATTCCGCTGTAAGGGTTTTCTCCCTCACATAGTCGCCCGACGCGGTATAGGAGACGGTGACTGTGTACGTTTGACCTGCAACAAGCGCTTCTTCCGGCGCGGAGACGACGGTAAACTCCACCTGCTCCGCCGTCTCGGGATCGCCGTTGTAGATCGCCTTCACGGTAAGCGTCTTCTCGTTGAAGAGATCGCCTTCAAAATACTCATTCACGGAATCCGTCACTTCCAACGAGGTGAGAACGTCGTAGACGGTGATCGTGAAAGTAGCCTCCATTCCGCCGAATGTCACTTTCCCGCTCTGCGTGCCCGCAACGTCCGTGGAGGGTGCTTGAAGCTCATATTTGTCCGCTCCAAGTTCCACGTCCCCGTTGTTGTAGTGCGCCGTTACTTTGAGCCCCTCCGCAAGGAACTCTTCGCCGACGTCGTATTCTTTGTCCTCGGGACCGCTCGTGATTTCAATGCCTTCAAGCACGACCGCCTTGACCTTGATAGTGTAAGACGTCGTCTGACCCTGATAGGAAATGGTGACTACGATTGCATCGCCTGCTTCTGCGGTGGAACCGACGACGGAATCGGGCATTACAACGCCGTCCTTTCTGCTGTCGTTGTAGCGCGCCGTGATTTCGAGGCCTTCATAGGTGAACGCATCGCCCACGAAGAATTCTTTGACGGTGGCTTCATTCGTGATCTCGATGCTTTCGAGCACGACCGCCTCGACCGTAAAGGTGAACTCGGCCGTTCTCGTCTCGCCGTTGTGCGTGTAGGAAAACGTGACCGTCTTGCTTCCCGCGGCATCCAGCGCTACGTCGGCAAACTCGACGTCCACTTCTTTCGAGAGCCCGGTATCAAAGTATGCCGTGACGACGACATCCCCTTTCCCGAACGTATCGCCGACAAAGTAGCGCTTTTCGGCGTCTTTCGCCTTGACCTCGATGCGGTCGAGCGCGGAATGGTCGAAGGCCGTATTTCTGATCCTGATCTGATAGGATTCGGTCACGAGACCGTAGGTGACGGTGACGTCGCGCGTGACATAATCGGCGCCCGACGCCCGCTCTTCGTCCGTAAGGTTCATGTTGGGAACGGAAATATAGAATCCCCGTTCGAGTACGGTGCTGGATCCGTCGCTGTACCGCGCGATGAGCCAAAGGCCCTCGGACGAAAATTCATCGCCTTCGAGGTATTCGAGCTTGGCCTCGGCGGTGTCGATCTCGATGGATTCGAGCTCTTTGTTGCGGAACGCAACATCGCACGCGGCAAACGCAAACAGCGTAAATACCGAGAGGATGAGCGCCACAGCAACTGCAATTCTCTTTTTCATGTGGAAACCCCCGAAAGATTACTCATTTTGAAAGTATTCGATACATACTTTCAGCCATGTACAATATAGCATGTTTGCAAGAATTTGTCTATATCAAACCTCAAATTGATTATAAGATTGAAAAACGAGCAGAATGACCCGCGCGTTTCAATCAAAAACGAGCAAGAAGGAGCAGAAAACCGTCTGCGGCAAATGCCGCAGACGGTTTTTGGAAAGCATGTTTGTTCGCTCAGCCCGCAAACGGGCAAGGGCTCAGCCGACGAGGATCTCCCGCCAAGTTTCGCTTGCCGTGTAGACGACGCCGTGGACGGTGACGGTGAGGGGCGCGCCTTTCGCCCTTTCGAGAACGCCCGCGCTCTCGATGGACCACTCGCCGCCCGCATTCGTTGCGGTGAAGGCATACATTTCATAGCGGTCGCTTTGGAGGTTGGCGTTGACGCCGTTGTCGCGGTAGCCGCGCTGAACGACGAAGTATCCCTTTGCCGTGCCTTCCCCTCTCTCGGTGACGTACATCGTCAAAACCGAGCCTGCGGATGCGTCCGTAAAGGTCACCGTGTTGTTCGCGCTTGCCTCAAATCCTGCGGGCAGGACGACGACGCGGTAGCTCGCCTCCGCCCCGTTGTAGCCGATCGCGATCTCATACTCGCCCGCTGTGGCAAAGGTGTAGCCGCCTTCCGCCGCAGTGCGCGTTCCGTCGGGTGCGATCACGGAAACGGTGTACTCCGAAACGGCTTGCAGGCGCGTGTTGGATTCCCCTCTCTTCTCCGTATACTCGACGGCGAGATGATCCGTGTTGAGCGGATCGGAGACGCGGTATGTCTTTGCGACGTCCAATGTGTTGAGATAGAGGGAGGGAAGCGTATCCGCAGAGTTCCAGCCGAGGATCATGGCGACATAGACGCTGCGGTCGGGCGTGAAGGAGACGCCGTTATACGTTGCGACCATGTTGTTGTCCGTTTTGAGGTCGGAGTAGGCGTTGGAGTGCACGACGGGCGTCCAAGGGCTGTAATACATCTCGAACGGGAACATGGCGAAGCTGCCGTCCGCTTTTTCGAGGAGGTACCAACCGAGGGTGTAACCCGTCCTGTTATTGAACGCGTTGATGAGGTCCGTGATGTAGAGCGTGAGCTTATCCGCGCTCCCAGAACCGTTCCTGTAACCCGTGGCGTCTCCCGTCGTCTCGATCTTGTACCCCCTGTACAGATCGTCCTCTCCCGGGATGACAAAGATGGAGAAACTTGCGGTGAGACCCTCGAAATCGACGGTGATCACCTGCTCTCCCATGGCGGCAATATCGGGACGGGTGTAGGTGTAGTCTTCGAGTTCGAGTTCGCCCGCGCCGTCCGAGAGCACGCCCATCACCTTGATGCCGTCCATTGCGAACGCGGAGCCCCGCTCCCAGATCGGGCTGAACGTATCGAACTCGATGCGCAGGGAGGCGACGTCGGGAAGGATCTTGATCTCGACGGTGTAGGTGGCCGAGACGCCGCCGTAGGAGACGGTGACCTCGGCACTTGCCGCGGCGGTATCCATATCGGGCGGATCGACGGTGAAATCACCCTCGCGGACGAGAATGCGGCGCGCGCTGTCGTCGTTGTACACGGCATAGACGACGAGCCCCTCGCGGGTGAAGGTATTGCCGACGTAGAACACTCTCTTGACGCCTTCGAGCTCCAATTCGAGACCCGTGAGAACGACCTCTTCGTCGGTGACGACGATCTCGTACGTCTGCGTCATGGTCACTTCGTCATACTCATAGGAGACGGTCACGGTCTTGGTCCCCGCGGACGACATATCGGGCGCGATCACTTCGTACTGCCCATCTTCGAGCAGGACGTCCTTCGGGTTGGTCTGGAAATGCGCGGTGACGACGAGGCCTTCCCACGTGAGCGCGGAGCCCGTCTTGAACTGTTTGAGCACGCTGTCCGTATCCAGCGTGATCCCGCCGAGCACGGGCACGGTGGCGACGTGGATGTTGTAGGAGGTCTCAAAGGTACCGTATACGTCCTCATAGGTGATGCGCACGGTGAGCGTTGCGGGGTCGGTGAGTTCCATGACGCCCGGGATGACGACGGACTGCACGTCAAACCCCTCTTCGATGACGACGGGCTCCTCCGTGAATTCGTACCAGAGTTTGAGTTTAAGCCCCTCGGCCGTGAACGTCTCGCCCGCCTTGTACTCCGTCGTGACGGCGGTGAGATCCGCCTCGATGCGCGCGAGAGGCATCCAGCCGCAGATAAACTTCTTCCAGATCTTTTCGGAAGCCTTGTACACCGAACCGTTGAAGGTGACGCTCAGGCTGCCGTCCTCATTGATGGCATGCTCTGCGTTCTCCGCGGTAAAGACATGGACCTCGCCCTCCGCCGTGTAGGTGTAGCTGAAAGGAATGAGCCTTCGGTCGGAGCCGTTTCTGTACCAATAGTAGCCCGAAGCGGCGCCGTCCTCCGAGGGATCGGCCATTCCCGAGCGCCCGGTGATGAGCAGCGTGAAGTTCGCGTTGAAGTCGAGGCGGTCCGTCTCTTCGTTCACGGCGGGCATCACGCTGTAAGGGAATTCATAGACGAGTTGGGTATCCCCGTGCGCGTAGACGACCTTTCCCGTAAAGAAGCCTGCCTCATCCGCGGTCTCGCTCTCGGTCCCCCAATCCACGACGATCTGGTGGACGAAGAGTACCTCCGCGTAGTTTTGTTCGTCCCACACGCGGAGGGTGCTCTGCGCGAAGCCTTGCATGCTGAACGCATCGCCCACGGCGTACTCCGTAGAGGCCGCGCCGATGTTGGAGACTTCGAGGCGGACAAAGTTCCAGCGCAAAAGCCCCCAATGCCAATCGGTCTGGGCGGCCAGGAAGGTGATTTCGTCATAGATGACTTCGAGCGCCTGCCCGTAGTCCTCCCTGTTCTCCACGCGATTCACATACCTCACGCTGAGCCGTCCGTCCTCATCTTCAAAGGTAAAGACGGTCGCCCACGTATTGAGTTGGGTAGAGAGCGCGATGAGGCGGTAGGAACCCTCCCCGAGCTCAAAGAAGAGCCAACCGGACGAGCCGCGGTCCTGACGGAGCGACGCATCGGGGATGTTCTCCTCCGTAACGTAGACGGTGAGGCGCGCTTCGCTCCCCTCCGTCACGTTGTCGAGGGCAAACCGATCGATATATTCCGCGGGAAGCACATAGACGGTGAACTTCGCGACGGAATCCTCAAAGGAGACGGTGACCGTCTTTTCACCGGGCTCGGTGAAGTCCACTTCGGAGAGGACGTATTCCTCCGCGCCGAGCGTTCTGTCGCCCTCGTCCGTGTGCGAGATGACGACGAGACCCTCCGTTTCCAGCGCTTCGTCCTCGGTGGTGTAGACGAGCTGCATCCCCTCCGTCTCCGCGGTGAGCGCCGCGATCTTGACCGTGACGGTATAGGACGCTTCCTGCCCGCGGCAGCGGACGACGACGGTCTTTTCGCCGGGTTCGGAAATGTCGGGCGCAAGGATCGAATAGCCGCTCGAAACCTCTTCCCGAATGGAATTATCGTAGATCAGATAGACGACGAGCCCCTCTGCGCTGAATTGCTCGTCCGTCGTAAACACTTTGCGGACGGCCGTGGTATCGAGCATGAGCCCCGTGGGAACGGGATCGCCGTCTTCGTCGGGATCGGGGACGGGCAGCGCGGCATTGCCCACCGCGATCTCGTAGCCCGCCGTAAACCCGCGATAGCTGACGAGCACCGTGCGGGTGCCCTCGATGCGCGTGTCGATCTCGTCCGCATTGACGGTATAGTCGGAGACGGCGATGCTGAGGCCGCCCTCGTAGTTCGCCTTGACAACGAGGCCCGACCAGCTGAATACCGCGCCGACCGCAAAGGTGCGCTGTACCCCGGAGAGATCGAGCGAGATCCCTTCGAGCACGCGGCCCGAGACGGAGATGACGACGATCTCATAGGTGGCCGTTTTCTCCTGATAGGTCACGGTGACCGTCTTTGTGCCCGCCGTCGTCAGATCGGGCGTGGAGACGTTGTACCCCACGACGTCCTTCTCGGAATCGTCGTCATAGTGCGCCGTGACGATGAGATGGTCGTGATTGAAGGCGTCCCCTTCGGTAAACTCTTTCTGCACTTCGTCCGTATTCAGGGTAATGGAAACGAGTTCGGGCTCCTTATTCCCCTTTTTGCCGCACGCGGCGACGCCCAGGGCGAGAAGCAGGACGCATAAAACGGAAAGCGCTGTAAGCGCGATTCTCTTCTTCATCTTTCATTCCCTCCTTACCCGATCTCGGGCGTGATGCCCTCGTAGTTCACCTGCATGTCCCAATCTTCCTCCGTAACGGTACGGTTGACAAAGACGAGAGCGCCCGCTCCGTCCTCTCCGCTCCGCAGAGTGATCGCGGGAGAGACCCAGCAGACGATGGCCGCGTTCGCATCGCGGATCGTGAGCGTCGCGCCGGAGTGCAGGGTGATGGCCGCGTTGCCGCCGCTGACATAGACACCGTAGCTGTTGCCCGCGGAGGTGACGGCCGTGCTCCTCACAGTGAAGGCGCAGTGGTCGAGATCCCAATCGTATCCGCTCCCCATCCGCACGACGCCGCCTGCGTTCGCCGAGGCGAGGGTAACGGTGCCGCCGTCGAGGCGCACTGTGTCCGCAATGAGCGCATAGCCGTTGCCGCTCTCCTCATAGTCGCCGAAGTTGCCGCTCACCGTGACGCTGAGGGAGCCCTGTTCCGCGGCTCCGCTCTCCGTGGTGAGGGAGGCGGGCTCGGCGAGCGTGCCCACGCCGTACTGCGACGCGGTGACCGAGAGGGACGCTTCCGCCCCGAGGAGGATGTGCCCCGTGCGGATCCCGCGCGCGGCGACGATGGTCGTCCGCCCCGAGACAAAGCGCAGTTCGCTGTCCGCATGCATGGCGTCGATCCCCGTGCCGTCGCTCGAAATGACGAGGTTCGCGCACTGCGTCGTAAAGGTATGCTCGGCAGAGATCGCGCCGTCCACTTCGAGCGCCGCATTGCCGACGATCGTGAGGTCGCCGTTGACATAGACGGAGAACTCGCGATGGGCCTGCCTGTCGGCCATGTCGCGGAAGAAAGAGCCGCTGATGACGCTGTCTTTCTCGACGGAGAGGACGACGTTGACCTCGTCCGTGGCGATGAGGCCGGAGATCTCCGCGCCTTTGAGCGTCACGGTGAAGGCGCCGTCCGCATAGGAGACAGAATAGCCCTCGAAGTCGCCCGCGTGCGCTGCGTCGATGAGCGCGCCGTTCAAGTAGATGGCGGGCTGGGTGACCTCTACGGTCTGTTCCGCGAGGAGCATGCGAGAATCGTCATAGACGTAATCGTAGCGCGATCCGACGAGCATCCCCTCACGGTTGAAGTTGTGCAGGGTGGTGTACTTCATGCGGCTCCAATCCCTCTGCCAGACTGCCGCCTTGCCGAGCCCCCAAAGGGCGTTCGCAATGACGCGGGAACGGGCGGGATAGTCCGCAGGATAGGCGTTCATGTCCGAAATGGCGCGGTTGACGCCGTAATTCACGGCGCCGATGCGCGTCGTCCCGTTGTACACTTCGACGTCGGCGTCAAAGTCCGCACTGAACTCCGTGATATCGAACGGGCGGCCGAACGCGTAAACGGGGTTGCCGCTGTTGGTCTCCCCCGTCGCGACGGGAACGATCCATTCCTCCTTGCCGTCTACGGTGATCTTCGCGCGCAGATTGCTGAAATTCGAAGCCGCCGAGAAGCGGAAGCGCAAATAGAAGCCCTGCGAGACGTCCACCGTCGCCTTCCACCAAGAGAATCCGCTCGCGCTCACCGCGTCTGCGGAGGGAAAATCGCGCATCTCCCAATTCCCCTCGGCGTACGGATCTTCGTAGAAATAGATCATGGAAAGATCGCTGAGAAAGCTCTTGCCCGAGACCGCGCCGAAGAAGTTCAGCGCATTTGCCGCGAGCGTGCGGAGGGAAACGTATCCGAAGTCCTCCTCCATGCCGAGCTCCTCCGCGGACGAAGCGAGAATGTCGCTGTAATACGTTACGACGTTGAAATCCGCCGCATCGAGCGCGACCCTTGCACCGGAAGCGTCCGTGGCATAGAGCGTTGCCGCCACGTCCTCATCCGCATAGGCCGCCTGTACTCCACCGTAGGAAAAGACGATCTCACCGTTCGATTCGGTATACTGTGCGAGCGAAGTTTTCACGTCGCCGCGCACGACTTCAAGGACGGGGTCGCTATATCCCTGCGGCAATTTTGCGGCGTATTTGACGCGGATCCCCTCTTCGAGCGCAGCTTCCACGCGCCGGATGGATCCCTCTGCGTGGAGCGTCTCCACGGCGGACGCGGTCGGGCGGAGCAGGCCGAAGAGCAGTCCTGCCGCCAGAGCGAACAGCGCCGCGAGCGCCAAGACCGCAATGCAGGTTTTCTTCCTTGTATTCATGGGCTTTTCCTCCTTTCAAAATCAAAATGTATAGTTGCAGTATGGAGCGATGTCGTTCATGATATCCTGATAGAAGATGTCATCGGTGACGACGGATTCCGTCGTGGAGCCGTCCTCCTGCGGGCCGCCCCTCTTGACGTGCACCGTGCGCCCTTTCAGGTAGCGGTTCGGCTCGAATGCGGGATCGCGGCGAATTTCGTCGGCGACGTCGAGAACATAGGACGGCGCGCCGTTCATCGTCCAGAAGTAGAGGTCTGTGGGCGCGATCGGCTCGCGGGAGACCGTCGCCCCGTAGATCGAAAGCGTTCCCGCCGTAGGATCGGAGAGGGTGACTTCATACGAGCCCTGCTCCTCCGCGGGGTCGGTATATGTGAACGTTCCCGAGAAGGAGACGACGATCTGCGCGAACACGAGCCCCTCGCTCTGGGCATTTTTCAGTTCGATGGTGTAGCGGTAGGTGTACGTGAAGTCGCGCACGAGCCTGAGCCGCTGCGTCACGCCGTAGGAGACGATCGCGGCGCCGTCTACGCCCGAGCCGAACCGATCGAAAGGATAGACGGTGCAGTACAAATCGCCGTCCTGCTCCGCCTTCTGCGCCCTCCCGGCTCCGCCCCAGAGCTTCATCGCCTCATATTCCCCCGTCTTCTCATTGAACACCTTGTTGGTGCGGAGGATCTCGTTATAGTTGAATGTCCCCGTCAGCCCGCTGCGCGGAGGCTCTTCCTCCTTGGCGCATGCGGCGAGGGCGGCGCCCGTGCAGGCGAGCGTGAGTGCAATCAGCAGAGCCAATAATCTCTTTTTCATTTCAAATCCCCTCCTGCGATCAGAGCCCGAAGGCGGCGTACATGATCTGTTCATGCGTGACCGTAAAGGATACGCGGTCCACGTCCGCATGCATGTCGCCGCTGTACTTGTCGATCACATAGTCGTTGACCTCGATGTTGTAATCCGTACCCCTGTGCGACACGGAGAGCGGGACCCAATCCCACGTCCACATCTGGATATAGAAGCGCGAACGGTACTTTCTTCCCGAAGCGTTCGTGTAGATGTAATATCCCTCGGCGATCGCGTCGCCGTTGCGCCCCGCAAAGACTTCGTGTTTGATGACGTAGAGCGTCAGCGTCGCAATGCTTCCGCGCGTGTTGTTTTGGAAGCGGAGGATGCGATCGGGCGAATCCACCACGAGGCTGTAATCGCCGTCTTGACAGACGATCCCGTGCACCACCGCGAATTGGAACTTCGTGACGTCTGCGGCAAACGTTTCCGTGCCGCGGCGGACGGTAAATGCGTCGCCGTCATATTTCTCCGTGACGCCCGCGGAGGCAAATTGCTCGCGGTTCGCCAGAGTATACGTAAAATCGCTCACCGTCTGTTCGCCGTCCGCGGAAGTGTAGATATAGCTTCCCTTCGTCGTGCCCGTGCAGTTCTTTTGGTAGGAATCGGGCGCGTCCGTCACGACAAGCAGGAGCGCGGATTCCGTGCCCGACCTGTTTTCGAAGGAGACGATGCTGTCTGCGGAGTCCACAAGCAAAGATCTCTCCGCGACATCATAGTAATTGAACCCGAGCACGAAGTTCCCGCAGGTCAGATCGGCGGTGTAGTATCCCTCGGGCGCGTCGGTGGGCGCGCTCGCTGTGATCGAATAGAGCGCGGGATCGGCGACGATGGTATTTTCCTCCCCATCCACAGGGCTGAAGCGGGCGGTGTCCTCGGGGAGCGCGTTGAGCTCGGCATGGAGCTCGAACGTCTCGTCCGCGGTGACCGTTCCGTCCTCTCCGCGCAGGAAGCTCTGCGGACGCGTCACGATCTCCACATTGCGCACATAGTAGTAGGTGACGTCGAACGTGCCCTCGTATCTCTCGTATTCGCTGACATAGTAGCTCACCGTAGCCCGCTTCTTGCCCGCGGACGAGGAATCCACGGTGATGTTGCATTCCGAGCCCTCCACGGCCTTCTTGCCGACTTGGAGGGAGAGCCCATCGCGGTTGATCTCCTGCCCGACGAGGTACTCGCGCTGGACGGCCGCATCCTCTGCAAAGAGCACTTCCGCCTCATGGACGATCTCCGCCGTCGCAGAGACGCCCATCGCGCTCCAAATGATCAGGCCGAGGAAGAGCGCGAGCGTGCAGAGCCCAAAGAGCGCGTAGATCAGCGCCTTGAAATGTTTGGAAAGAAACAATTTCGCGTCCATCATTCCACACTCCCCTTTTTGATTTTCCGAGACGTGCGCTCAACGACCGTCGGGCAAAACGCCGCGGCGATAAACAGGACGAGCGCGGCCACATACAGAGCGACTGCGGTGATGGCGCGCGGCACGGCGACGGCGTTGGTCGCAGCGTCGCCCATGTTCCCGACGGTGAAGTAGATCCCGATGGGAGTCATGCAGGGCTGGATGAACAGCAGGGCGGCAAAGGTCAAAAACAGACCGACGACCGCGTAGAGCGGAGCGACCCAGAAGGGTCTGTCGCCCATGAAGAGGCCGTTGCACAGGAAGAAGAGCATCAGCCAAAGCGCGCCCACCGTGAGAAAGACCACCCAGCGGTTGAGGCGGTAGCCGAGCATGGCGTAGACGTTCAGGGAGAGCGAAAATGCAACGATCGTGAGCACGAAGGCCGCAAGCGTCAGGAAGAACCCCGCGTGGGGCAATTTGATCTTAAAATCCATCTTTTTCACCTCCTACGTCGGAATTTGCCGCTTCGTTCGGCGCCCCGCGCCCGCCCTTTTTCTTCAACCCGAAGGCGATCAGAACGGCGCAGATCGCGACGGTTGCGGCGGCGAGCACCCCTCCCGCGGCGAGCAGGGCGATCTGCCACCACGAGGTGAAATTGAGCTGCACGACGTCCCCGGGTGCAATGCCGTTGAGCGCGCTGCTGTTGGCGATCGCGTACATATAGTAGTGCATGTTGTCGTAGAGCGCGGTCATCATGCTCGGGTCCTTGCGCACATTTTCCACGGTGTAATCCGTCCAGTTGCTGGCGAGAAGCCCTTCCGCGCCCGAAGCGGCCATGAACGTCACGTTGTTGATGACGCAGTCCTGCGGGTTGAAGTAGTTCCCCGCGGAGACAAAGTCTGTGGAGATGAGGCCGCGGAATCCCCACTCGCCGCGCAGGATGTTTTTGATGACCCCCGTATGCGCGTTGACGTTGCATACGCCCGTGCGGGAGAAAGACGTCATGATCCCGAGCGCGTTGACGACCTTGCCCGCCGAATTGACGTAATCAATGTCCTCGACGATGCCCTGGAAGGCTCTGAGCTCCTTTTCGCGCGCGGACTGCTCCTCCATGAATTGGATGAGCCCCTCGCGGAAGGACTCCTGCGTGTTGAAAGCAAAGTGCTTTGCCGCGAGAATGGAGCCCTTTTCGAGGCCGCCTTTTACGAAGGCGACGCCGAGCCGGTTGGTCAGAACCGCGTCCTCGCTGTAATACTCGTGATTTCTCGAATTGAACGGCGTGCGGTGCAGATTCATGCCCGGCGCCCACATGATGGGGTTCTTTCCCCAGAGGTTATCCTCTCCGAAGATCTTGCCCTGATCTTCGACGAGGGGCGCGTTGAAGGCCGCGGCGACCGTCGGCTCGCAGGGCATATCCGCGCTGAAATAGTTCTTGTTGGGATCGCTCGCCGAGATGGCGAGATATCCGCTCGTAGAGCCGTTGGTGGCGTACCCTCTGTTGATGTTGCCGTTCGGGCCGTCGATCTGCCACACTCTCGGCGCGTTCACGGAGGCAAACGGCTCGCAGTTCGTTCCGCCGTAGGGCGCGAACCTCCACGCCTCGTTGATCGAGATCTGCGAGAGCAGGTATTCCCAGCGGCTGTCGTCGAAGTCGGCGAGTTTGAGCTCCGCAAGGGACATGTTCTCCAAGGGCACGCCGTTCTCATCCTCGTCCTCGCTGTGGTCCACGCCGAACTCCACGTCGGAGGAGCCGAACGTGCTCCATTCGTACACGCTGTCGTTGAGGTATTGCGCCATCGCTGGCTTTTCTTCGAGGCTGAAATAGGGCACCGGGAAGGTGGCGTCCCAATCCTTTCTGGAAAGGTATGTGACCGTCTGTTCCCCGCTGAAAAAGTTATAGTCGGCGTCCTCCATCTGATTGGATACCACGGTTCCGTTCTCCGAGAGGGCGAAATAGCTGCTGTCTACCCCCTCTGCCGAGAAAGAGAAGCCGTCATCTGCGGTCGTATCGACGGAGGGATCCCAAACGAATACCTTCTCAGCGTCCGCGGGGACGCCGTCCACCGTCCAAAGGCTTTGGGAGAGCGCCGCGTCGGTGGCGACCAACGCGTTGTTGAGCGCCTCGTGCGCGTTGCCGCCGAGTGCGAAACAGTAGTCCCCTGCATCGAGGATGTAGCCGCCCGTCGCCCCGTTGTGCGAGAGCGTCTTATCGTAGGAGGCGAAGTACTTGATCTTGGCCGTCACCGTGACGTCCTGCGTGCTCGCGCCCTCTTCGCTCCCCTCGGGGTAGAGCGTATCCGTCTTGCCGAACGCGATGAGCTGGATCGCCCCTTTCTCCACGCCGTGCTCCCGGTCGTAGTCGGTATAGGGCACGGAGACGTAGAGCTGGACGACGTCCTTTGCGGGATAGTTGCCTGTATTCGTCACGCGGACGATGAGCGAGACCGTCTTTTCCGCGCTGTTGTATGAGAAGGACTCGGGCACGATCTCCTGACGGAATGTGGAATACGAGAGACCGTAGCCGAAGGGATACGTCACCTCGTTCTCATACCGCCACGAAGTGGCACCCGCCGAAGCGCCCTTTGCCGAGAGGGCGTTGCCCTGCCCGAGCACGGCGTCCGCGTACCGCGTCTCATAGTATGTGTAGCCCGTATACAGGCCCTCCGCAAGCACGACATAGTGCGAATCGTCCGCGCCGCTGTGGGCGGAGGGAGAGGCCCATGTGAAGAGATGGGAGTTGTCCTCCTGCCCGTAGATGCCGAAATTCTGCGCCGCGGGAGAATTTTTCGCCTCGACGGCATAGGTATCGGGGAGATGCCCCGAGGGAGAGACCGCGCCCGAGATCACCCGCGCCACGCCCGCCATGCCGTAGCTGCCGGGCAGGCCGATCCAGAGGATGGAGTCCACGCCGTCGTCCTCTTGCAGTTCCTGCACTTCCATCGGGATGGCGCTGTTGAGGATGACCACGACGTTCTCGGAGATCTGCTTGGCGACTTCCACCAACGCCCTCTCCTCGCCGCTCAATCCCAAGACGCTCGTCTGGTCCGTATTGGCCGCGTTGATCTGTACGCCCACGCTGCCGGGATAATACTCGCGGCCTTCGCTGCTCGCGCGGCCGATCATGACAAAGCAGACGTCGCTGTAATCCTGATAGTTCGCGACGTCCGCGAGCGTGACGCGGGGTTCGCTGATCGCGTAAGGGCCGCCCGAAGCGCCGCTGTTCGCGCCGCCGTCCGGGATGGGCGAGAACGGCTTTTCGGAATACCACGCCTCCATCGAGGGATTGACGACGATGTTCTCCTCGGCGAGCGCGCGGGGAAGCGTGACGGGGAGGGAGATCTTTTCGCCGTCGAGCGTGACGCTCTGTGCCCTGATCGGGCTGCCCGTCTGCCCGCCGTATACGATGAGCGAAGCGTCGCGCAGCGTCTTTCCGTCAGATTTATATGTGTACGCGCGCGAGCCGAGCAGGGTCGCACGGATCTCCGTCTCCCCTCCCTCGGGCCGAAGCGGGAGGGACGCGACGCCGCTTTCGAGAGCGTTGTTTTTGAGCAGGACGCTCCCCTCTTCGCTGAGTTGTTCCGCGATCCGCTTGCGCTCTGTCAGCATCTCTTCGAGGGATTCGTAGTCCGAACGAAAGGCGTATGTCTCCGCCGATCCGCCCGCTCCGCCGCTCGTAACGCCGAGAGCCTGATCGACGAACCCCTTGTAGTCGCTCGTGCTCCCGACGATCTCCGCGCCGAACAGCAGCGCGCAGAGGAACGCGGTGACGACCGCGAAGCCTCTGAGCAATTTTAGGGTCCTGAGTTTCATTGCCACCTCCCACTCTCCGCCGCGCGGAGAGGTAAAAGATTCGAATTTTTGCATCAGATTATGCTATTCTAATCATATCATTTTGCACATTATTTGTCAACTGTTAGAAAAAATTGATTGAAATTTTGAAAAATACGCACGAATAATCCTTGAAACAAACAAAAACGATCATGCCTCGACAGATTTTCTACGAATTGAAAAAATCCTTGCAAATCTTCCCAAAGTGTGATAAGATGAAAAAAAATCGGAAGGAAAGGATATGCGGCCTTTGAAAAAAATTTCTCTCTGTCTGCTCCTGCTCATCCCCGCGCTCTTCCTTGCGGCGGGGTGCGGCGGTTTCAAGCCGGACGAAACCCCTGCCCCGCACGTGACGCGGCTCGGCGTCTGCAAAAAGGGCGTGGACGTCTCGCGCTACAATCCCGATACGCAGGAAAACGCCGACCGCATCAACAGCCTCGGCGCGGGATGGTACTATAATTGGGGCTCGGCGCCCGAAAACAGCAAGATCGAGGCGGAATATGTCCCCATGGTATGGGGTGCGGGCTCCGTCAATTCGCACACGTTACAGGAGATCCGCGAGGGATATCAGGCGGGAGAATACAACTATCTTCTCACCTTCAACGAGCCCGACGTGAGGGATCAGTCCAACATGACGGTGGATCAGGCGATCGCGCTTTGGCCGCAGCTCGAAGCGCTCGGTATTCCCCTCTCCTCCCCCGCCACGTCTTACCCGATCGACACGGGAAAATGGACGATCAACACGTGGTTCGACGATTTCATGACGCGAGCGGACGAGCTTGGCCTGCGCATTGACTTCATTGCAGTACACTGCTATCAGGATTTTTCGAGGGGCATGGAGGCCGTAAACGAGCTCAGAGACGTCCTCATGGAACTCTATCAGCGCTACGAAAAGCCGATATGGATCACCGAATTCGGCAATATCGACATCAAGTATTGGGGAACGGGGAAGTACGATCCCGCATGCAACTATGAGGCCGCCGCGGAGTACACCACAAATGTGACCAAGATGCTCGAATCTTTCGGCGCCGTGGAGCGGTATGCGTGGTTCCTCGACAACTTCGGGGAGCACGGCGACGACCGCCCCAAGGAAGCGGAGTATACCGCCCTCTTCAACGACGACGACACGATCAGCGAGATCGGCAAACTCTACCGCGACGCGCGCTCGGCCGAGGCGCTCAGGATCGAGACGGGATTCATCGCGGGCGTGAAAGAGAATGAATTTTTCAACATGAAACTCCGCGCGAGCGGGGGCACGGGCGACTATTCGTTCACCGTCTATCGCCCCGCCGTCATCAGCGGGAGGACGATGCCGCCGAACTATTCGAACATCGGGCTCTCCGTGAGCAAGTCCGGGGAGGTCTACGGGACCCCTATCATAGACGGCGAGTACGAGATCTGCGTCTATGTGACCGACTCTGCGGGGCAGGCCGCCTTCAAGATCTTCCGCATCACGATCGAATCGGCCTGAACGACGCATATAAACGATGAGAGGAGCCGCCCCACCATGGACGGCTCCTCTCTCTTGCGCTTCTCTCAGGCGCGTTTTTCGATCTTTGCGACGAAAAATCCCTCGTATTCCCTGCTCGGGCAGACGCACACCGTCCCCTGCGGAGCGGGGAGCACGGGGAGATCGGGAAAGGGCGAAACGGGCACGAGCGCGCCGCCTGCCTGCGGGAGCACGCGTTCGAGGAGCTCCCAATTTTCGTCGGGGAGGACGGAGCACGTCGAATACACGAGCGTCCCGCCCTTTTTCAGGAGTTTGAGCGCTTTGCGGAGCAGTCTCTCCTGCGTGCGGACGCATTTCCCGAGATACGCTTGGGTGAAGCGTACGGGAGACGAGGGCGTCACCGTGCCGCTTCCCGTGCAGGGCGCGTCGAGCAGAATTTTGTCAAAGGAGAGAAAATCGTCGAGCGCGGCCGCGTCTGCGCACAGGGCCGAAACCCGCGTCGCCCCCTGCCGCTGCAAGTTGAATTTCAGCCGCTCGAAGCGGATCTTGTCCCTCTCGCACGCCGTAATAAGGGTCCTCCCCGAAGAGAGCGCAAAGAGCTGCGTCGTCTTTCCTCCCGGGGCCGCCGTCATGTCGAGGACGGACTCCCCCGCCTGCGGTGCAAGATAGAGCGGCGGGAGCATGGAGGAAAGGCTCTGCAAATAGATCTTGCCCTCCGCATAGAGCGGCAGGGCGCGAAGCGCCTCCTCCCGCACCCCCTCGGCGAGGAACGCGTCCTCATACCAAGCCGTGCCGACACAGGAGATCCCCGCCTGCCCGAGCGCGGAAAGGACCTCTTCCCTGCCCGCCTTGATGCGATTGACACGAAAAGAGACGGGGTGTTCGTAAGAATACCCCGCCGCAATTTTTTCTTGAATTTTCGTACCGAAGCGGGCGCGGAGAAGCTCGATAAGCTCTGTCACTGCTGAATGAGTTTGAGCCATTCTTTCAGCTCGCTCTCTGGCGTGACCATGACGTGCTCCTCGAACTTGACGTTGAGCACGGGGCCGAGCTCCGCACCGCGGAGCGCCTTTTTGAAATCGCTGGGCGTATGGCCGAGCCAGCCGCCGTTAGTCGCGAACGGGAATACCCGCTTGCCCTTCCAATCGTGGGATTTGAGGAACGTCTTTACCGCGGGCGCAAAGGTGTACCACCACACGGGAGTGCCGACGAGCACGGCGTCGTACTTTTCGAGATCGATCCTGTAAGGGCGGAGTTTGGGCATGTAGCCCGTTGTGATCTCCTGCTTGCCGAGACCGACGAGAACGTCGTAATCGTCAGGATACGCCTTCTCCGTGCGGATTTCGAGAATATCGGCTTTGAGCGCACGTGCAAACTTGTAAGCTACGGCGCGCGTATTTCCTCCGAGTGAATAGAATACAACGAGTTTTTTCATGCGGCACCTCCGTTCTGGTATGAGATGATCCCATATCGACTGTATTATATCATACTTTCAAAAAAAAGTAAATATCCAAATTTAATTTTTTTTACAAATTTTTCCGTTTTTTTCAGAAAATACGGAAAAATCAGAAAAATGTCGCAACCTGCTGTTCGGGCGGAAGCGCACGCGCCAGAGCCGAGGCTTTGAGCACGGGCCCCTCCTGCCCGTATACGGGATGATATTCGAGCTCGATGCGCGCGGTGACCGTCACCCAATCGCCCGTTTTGAGAGAGAGGCCCGACCCATGGACGCAGACGAGCCCGCTGTATTGAATATCCGCCTCGCAGCAAGTCATGATGTGCCGGCCGACCACGATCGTATCCTTCCTCATGCGCCCGTCGGTCGCGACGATGCCCTTGAAGCGCACCGTCTTGCCCGCGTACTTCGGCGTCTCCTCCACGAGATCGCGGTAGAAGAAGGCATAGTCGCCGTCCTTGATCTCCACGACGTCGGCATTGAGATCGAAGGGAAGCGGATCGACGATGTCATCGTACTCCGCCTTCCCGCCAAGATACTCATAGACGATGCCGGGACGGCGCGACACGGCGCGGACGATTTTATGGAATTCCTCCTTGGAATCCTGCGGGCGGAAGCGGTTGAATACCACCATGTCCGCATACTGCACCTTGTCGAAGACGAGCTGGCGCATATTCTGATTGTAGGAGAGAAAGGACGTAGCGTCGAAGAAAGTCATCACCTGCGCGATCAGCCATCCGTCCGGCATGGCCTCGAAGAATTTATCGAGGGTGAGCATGCCGTTGTACTCCACGACGACGCGCTGCGGTTTGTGCTTTTTGACGAGCGCGAGAAGTTTTGCCTGCGTGAGCTCTTCCTGCGAAAGCGTCTCGATCGCATACCGCCTCACCGCAAAGCGTGCGGGCGCATACTCCTCTTCACCCTCCTCGCAGACGAGCAGAAGGGTGCGCTGCCCCTCTTCGTCGAAGCGCTCGTCCTCAAACGTCTCTTGTATGAACTTCGTCTTTCCCGCGTCGAGGAAGCCGAGAAAGAGATAGACGGGAATTTCTTTCATTCTTTACCCCAAAAACAGCGCTCTCAGTTTCTCTTCGTCGGGCTTGCAGCCGATGACGCACAGCCGCCCCGTGACCGCGGCGGGACCGGTGCGCACGTCCGCTTCTCCGGGCACATAGTCGAAGTGCAGCCAACTCTCGCCGCCGTCCACGATCCCCTTTGCGCGCAAAATCTGGCCGTATGCGCCGCTGTCCAGCGCCGCAAGCGCCGCGGAGAGCTCTTCGCGCGTAAAAACCTTTGCGGTCTCCGTGCCCCAACTTGAAAACACCTCGTCCGCATGGTGATGATGGTGATGATGGTGCTCACCGTGCTCATCGTCATCATGGTGGTGATGGCACTCACAATCGGGGTCGTCGCATTCGTCGTCATCATCGTCGTCGTGATGATGGTGATGGTGATGGTGATGGTGCTCGTCGTGCTCGTCATCATCATGGTGGTGATGGCACTCGCAATCGGGATCGTCGCACTCGTCGTCATCGTCATCGTCGTCGTGATGATGGACGTGCTCGGCGAGGCGGGAGAGCTCCGCTTCGAGGCTGTCCGTCTGCTGCATGGCGGAGAGAATATCCGCGCCGGAGAGCTTGTCCCAATCCGTCGTGACGATGGTCGCATGGGTGTGCTCTTTCAGCAGAGAGACGGCCTCCTCCGTCTTTTTCGGGTCGGAGGTATGCGAAAGGACGATGCAGCTCGCGTTCTCCACCTGATCGAGGAAGAATTCGCCGAAGTTTTTCAGGTATACCTTACACTTCTTCGCGTCCACCACCGTGCAGAAGGCGTTGAGACGGCTTCCCTCAACGTCCGCGCGCTGAACGGCCCGAATGACGTCGGAGAGCTTGCCGACGCCGGAGGGCTCGATGACGATGCGCTCGGGAGCGAACTTTTCCGCGACCTCTCTGAGCGCCTTGGAGAAATCTCCGACGAGCGAACAGCAGATACAGCCCGAGTTCATCTCCGTGATCTCGACGCCCGCATCTTGCAGAAAACCGCCGTCCACGCCGATCTCGCCGAACTCATTCTCGATGAGCACGACCTTTTCCCCCGCATAGGCCTCGCGGATCAACTTCTTGATGAGCGTCGTCTTGCCGGCCCCCAAAAATCCGGAAAAAATATCAATTTTGATCATAATTTGCCTCCCTGCTCAATTGCGTTTGCCTTCCGCGCCGACGGACTTAAAACGCCCAATTCCCGTCCTTAAAGATCTGCACTCTCTCCCCGCTTGCGGTGACGCCGACGATTTCGAGATCCTTGGTCCCGATCATGAAATCGACGTGGATGAGGCTGTCGTTGATCCCCTTTGCGTGGATCTCCTCGTTGGACATCGTCTCATAGCCCCTGATACATTCGTTGAACCCGCGCCCGAGTGCGAGATGGCAGCTCGCGTTCTCGTCGAACAGGGTATTATAGAAGAGGATCCCCGCGTTGTTGATGGGAGAATCGTAGGCGATGAGCGCGCATTCGCCGAGCATGGCCGCGCCCTCGTCCATGGAGATCATCTTTTCGAGCAAGTGCTGGTTCTTCTTCGCCTTGACCTCGACGACCTTTCCGCCCGCAAAGCGCACGGAGAAGTCCTCGATGAGCTCGCCCTGATAGGAGAGCGGCTTGGAGGAGTAGACGATCCCCTCGGCGACTCCCGCCTTGGGGGAGATGAAGATCTCCTCGGAGGGAATGTTGGGATTGAAGGAATGGCCCTTTACGGTCTCCTCTGCGCCGCCGCAGAACAGACTGTTTTCGATGAGCCCGACTTTGAGATCCGTCCCGTTGGACGCCTTGTATTCGAGCGATGTAAGTTTGAGCCGGTTGAGATGGTCGCAGCGGGCGGCGAGCTCGTCGTTATGGAACATCCACTCGCGCACGGGATCGGGCCCGTCCGCACGGGCGGCCTTCAATATGGCGTCCCACAGCGCGTCCACCCCCGTGTTGCCGAGATTCTTATCCGGGAACACCTTCTTGGCCCATGCCTTGCCGGGAACGGCCGCGATGCACCACTGATACCTGTTCTCCATCTCGTCGCGGTAGGGCTTGATGACCTTTGTCCTGCTCGAACGCACGGCGGTAAACTTCTCCTGGTCGATCCCCGCAAGCCCGTCGGGATCGGCGGATTCGAGGTAGAGCATGGCGGGAAGCTCCTTGACGCGGTGTGCGAGCTTTTCGAGCTCCCACTTTTCGAACTTTTCGAGGATCTCTTCCTTTTGATATTTATAGTGCAGGGCCGTCAGGTTCTGGTGGGTCCACTCCACGGTCACCTTTCCCGCGCCCGCACGGTAGAGCTCCTCCACGACCATCTCGACGAACTCGGGCTGGTCGAGTTCGGCCTGCACGATGACCCACTGTCCGCGCCTTACGTTGACGCCCGTCTTGGCAAGCAGTTTCGCATATCTCCTGAGTTGCAACTTGTTCATTAGAATCCTCCCTATGATGATCTTTTTTATGTTTGCAAGGTACTATGTCAGATATAGTACTATGCTATTTGTCTCTAAACTGCGCTTGACGTCGATGACGCGCTGGTTGGAGGAACCGCGGAATTTGAGACGGATGTCCTTCAATTCCTCCACGAACGGCCCGTCCACAAGCACGTCGAGCAGGGAGATGAGCTCCCCCGTCACCTCCGTGTTTGCTTGCGGCTCGTTCATGGCGCCACTCCCGTAAGTATATCCCGTATAGCACCAGATATTCTTTGCGGGGAAGCGCGCGCGCACCTCTCTGAGAAAGGGCACAAGCCCGCGCTGGTTTGCGGGCTCGAAGGGCTCCCCTCCCAATACGGAGAGCCCGGCGATATAGGAGGGCGCGAGAGCGGAGAAGATCTCCTCTTTGAGCGTCTCCGTGAGCGGCCTGCCGTAGGAAAAATCCCACGCCACGGCGTTAAAACAGTTTTTGCACCGCCTCGTACAACCCGAAACGAAGAGGGAAACGCGTACTCCCTCTCCGTTGGCGATATCCGTCTTTTTGATTTCGGCGACGTTCATGTTCCCCTGCTCTTTACAGGTGCAGGACCCGATCCTTGATCTCCTGCGTTCTGCCCTGATTCCAATATTGGGTGCCGATATACCCGCAGGTGCGGCGCGCGACGTTCATCTTGCTCTGGTCGCGGTTGTGGCAGTGCGGGCATTCCCAGAGAAGTTTCCCGTCCTCTTCCACGATGGCGATCTCCCCGTCGTACCCGCAGACCTGACAGTAATCGCTCTTGGTGTTGAGCTCCGCATACATGATATTGTCGTAGATATATTGCATGAGGGCGAGGACTGCGGGGATATTGTCCTGCATGTTGGGCACCTCGACATAAGAGATCGCGCCGCCCGGCGAGAGCTGCTGGAACTCGCTCTCGAATTTGAGCTTGGTGAATGCGTCGATCTGCTCCGTGACGTGGACGTGATAGCTGTTGGTGATGTAGTTCTTGTCCGTCACGCCGGGGATGACGCCGAAGCGCTGTTGCAGACACTTGGCAAACTTGTAGGTCGTGCTTTCCAGCGGCGTGCCGTAGAGCGAGAAGTCGATATTGTGCTTCGCCTTCCACGCCTTGCACGCGTCGTTCATGTGCTGCATGACGGCGAGCGCGAACGGCTTCGCCTCCTCGTCGGTGTGCGACTTGCCCGTCATGTACTTCACGCACTCATACAGCCCCGCAAACCCGAGCGAGATCGTGGAATAGCCGCCGTAGAGCAGCTTGTCGATGGGCTCCCCCTTTTTGAGGCGCGCCAGCGCGCCGTACTGCCAGAGGATGGGCGCGGCGTCCGAGAGTGTCCCTTTGAGGCGGTTGTGCCGGTACATGAGGGCGCGGTAGCACAGGTCGAGCCGCTCGTCGAAGATGCGCCAGAACTCCTCCATGTCACGGCGGGAAGAAAGCGCAACATCGACCAGATTGATCGTGACGACGCCCTGGTTGAACCTGCCGTAGTACTTCGGGTTGCCGTTTTCATCCACATAGGGCGTCAAAAAGCTGCGGCAGCCCATGCAGGTATAGCAGTGCCCGTTGCCGTTCTTGTCGATCTTGTATTCGAGCATCTTCTTTTCGGAAATATAGTCGGGCACCATGCGCTTTGCCGTGCACCGCGCTGCAAGCTCGGTAAGATAATAATAGCGGCTCCCGGGACGGACATTGTCCTCTTCGAGCACATAGATGAGCTTGGGGAAGGCCGGGGTGACCCATACGCCCGCCTCGTTCTTGACGCCCTGAATGCGCTGGTTGAGCGTCTCCTCGATGATCATGGCGAGGTCGGCGCGCTCGCGCTCGTTCCGCGCCTCTCCGAGATACATGAATACGGTGACGAAGGGAGCCTGTCCGTTCGTGGTCAAAAGAGTGACGACCTGATATTGGATGGTCTGGATGCCCTTCTTGATCTCTTCGCGGAGACGCTTCTCGGCGATGCGGTTGACCGTCTCCTCCATCACGGCGACGTCGGCCAGCTCCTCGGAGACCTCGCGGCGGATCCTCTGCCTGCTGATGTCCACAAAGGGCGCAAGGTGCGTGAGCGAGATGCTCTGCCCGCCGTATTGGTTGGAGGCGACCTGCGCGATGATCTGCGTGGCGATGTTGCACGCCGTCGAGAAAGAATGCGGCTTTTCGATGAACGTGCCCGAGATGACGGTGCCGTTTTGCAGCATGTCTTCGAGGTTCACGAGGTCGCAGTTGTGCATATGCTGGGCAAAGTAATCCGCATCATGGAAGTGGATGAGCCCCAAGTCGTGCGCCTCGACGATGTCGGGCGGCAGAAGGATGCGGCGCGTGAGATCTTTGGAGACCTCGCCCGCCATGTAGTCGCGCTGGACGGAATTGACCGTGGGATTCTTGTTGGAATTCTCCTGCTTGACTTCCTCGTTGTTGCATTCGATGAGCGTGAGGATGCGCTCATCCGTCGTGTTCGACTTGCGCGCGAGCGCGCGGGAATACCGATAGGTGATATACTTGCGCGCGACGGCAAACGCCTTCTGGTCCATGATCTGGTTCTCGACGAAATCCTGGATCTCTTCCACATTGACGGCGCGGTTCAGATCCCCCGCCAGCTCGGTCACCCTTTGGGCAATGAGTTCGATCTGTTCTTCGGAGAGCCGGTTTGCCTCGCTCACTTCACGGTTTGCCTTGCGGACTGCATTTAAGATCTTCGATAGGTCGAAGGGAACCTCCGTACCGTTTCTCTTGATGATTTTCATAACCCCCACTCCTTTGTGCAATGCTGCGTCGGAAAAAAGCGTCCCCCGAAAAAAAGGGAACGCTCCTATTATACAATGGGGGATCGGAATTGTCAAGTATTTCCACAAGATTTAGTCAAATATTTTTCTCGAAACCACTATATCTTGTGGTATGAACGAAAAATGGCGATTTCTGCGCGTGAAACGCAGGGCGCAGGAAGTTACACATGGAAGGCGGCGGTAGCGCTCACCCGATCTCCGTCACCGTGAGACCCGAGAGGATCTCCTCGTACTTTTTCCGGGTGAAGGAGAGGGTGCCGAAACTTGTGACGGTGGCCGTCCCTGCGGCGACGCCTGCACGCAGAATGTCGGGCAGATCGGCGCCCTGCTGCATCATAACGGCGGCTGCGGCGACCATTCCGTCGCCCGCGCCCACCGTGGAGTTGACCGCCACGTTGATGCTCATACAGGAATATGTACGTCTGCCATCCGTGATGATCGCACCGTCCTTCCCCTGCGAGAGGAGGACGACCTTTGCGCCGCGGTCGAGGAGTTCATAGCAGGCGGAGAGCAGCTCTTCGCGGGTGTTGAGCTCCCTGCCGAGGGACTGTTCGAGCTCCTGCCGATTGGGCTTGACGAGGTCTACGCCGGCTTCGAGCGCCGCAAACAGGCGCGCGCCCTCCGTATCCGCGATGCGCAGCGACTTCCCGTCTACCGCCTGAAAGATCTCGCGGTAATAGGCGGGGCCGACGCCGCGCGGCAATCCGCCCGAGATGACGGTGACCGCGGCCTCGCGGGAGAGCTGCCGCACCGATTGTTTGAGCTGTTCGAGCTGTTCCGCCTTCACGGCTCCGCCGACGTCGTTGATCTCGGTCAGCATCGAGCGTTGGTCGATGCACTTGTAGTTCTCGCGCACCCTGCCCGCGTTCCAGACGAAGGAGTACGGGACCCCCTCTTTATCCAGCTCGCGTTCGAACATCGCGCCGTTCTCGCTGTACATGAATCCGGTCGCCCGCGCGTCCGCCCCCAGCCGCTTCACGCCGATCGCGACATTGATCGCCTTGCCCGTGAAGGAGAGCGTCTTGCTCTTGACAACGTTGACTCTGCCGATATTCAGGGAATCGAGCTCGATGGTGACATCGACGCTCGGGCTCATACATACGGTTAATATCATCCGTTCCCCTTTCAGCGCCGCAATTTGCTGCGGCGAAAGCGGCGGCAGGATCCCGCCGACTTCCGTTTCCTATTATACTCTCTTTCGCGGGGAATTTCAAGGCCTTTTGGGAAAAAAACCGATACAGCCGCAAAAGTCGCGGAAGATCACATCGAGATCATCCGAAGCGTTTCGTAGAGCTCGTAGTTGAACTTCTTCTCCATCGAGAGCGCCTCGATGATGTCCATATCGATGATCTCGTTCTTATGGATCCCGACGACGCGGTTGCCGATGCCGTCTTTGAGGAGGCGGACCGCCTTGTTCCCGAACTGCGCCGCGAGCATTCTGTCTGCCATCGAGGGCGAGCCGCCGCGCTGGATGTGCCCGATATTGGTGGAGCGGACGGAATACTCGGTGACCGCCTGCAAGCGGCGCGCGAACTCTTCCGCGCTCATCACGCCCTCCGCAACGACGATGATATTGGAGTGCTTGCCGTTCTCGCGGGAGCGTTTGATGCGCATGACGACGTCGTCCATATCGTACGGGACTTCGGGCACGATGATGATCTCCGCGCCCGAGGTGATGCCCGCGTACAGGGCAATGTCGCCGCAGCGGCGGCCCATGACCTCCACGACGGAGATGCGCTCGTGCGATTCCATCGTATCGCGCAGTTTATTGATGGCGTCGATGCAGGTGTTGACCGCCGTATCGAAGCCGAGGGTGTAATCGGTATACGCTAAATCGTTGTCGATGGTGCCGGGGATGCCGATGGTGGGGATCCCGTATTGCTCGCTGAGGATCTTTGCCCCGTGGAAGGAGCCGTCCCCGCCGATCACGACGAGCCCCTCGATGCCCCGCCTGTGCAGCGTCTCCGCGGCCTTGCGCTGCCCCTCTTCGGTGAACATCTCCATGCAGCGCGCCGTTCTGAGCATGGTGCCGCCGCGGTGTACGATGTTGGAGACGGAGCGCATGTCCATCTCGTCCATGTTGTCCTCGATGAGGCCCGCATAGCCGCGGCGGATGCCGTACACCTCCATTCCGTAATAGAGCGCCGTCCGCACGACGGCGCGGATGGCCGCATTCATTCCCGATGCGTCGCCGCCGCTTGTCAGTAATCCGATCCTCTTCATATCTTTCCTCCGTGGTTTTTTCACGAATGTCTATTATAGCAGATTGTTCAAAAAAAGAAAAGAAAAATTTCGGGATTCCCCGCGAATTTTTTTCTAAACGAGCTTCACGCACGCCTCGGGCAGGAAGGTGCGCAGCTCCGCCATGAGGGCGCGGTTCAGGTTGACGGAGAGTTCGTAGCGCTTTCCGCCGTACAGCGCCTTGCACTTCGTCCCGCCCGCATACTGCGAGAGCGCCTCCACGAGCTCGTCGAAATCCGCGGCCGAGAGAGCGCGGGCGTCCAGCCACAGCACCCGCTCTTTCTCCGCGGCGGGCGCCGCGGCCTCCGCAGGCGCCTCGTCCTTGGGCACGAACTCATCCAGACTATCGAGAACGATCACGGGGAGCTTTTCGGGCGCAATGTCGATCTTCCCCGCGATCCGCACGACGGCGTCCTGCCTCAGATACGGCTTTGCCCGCTCATAGACGCGCGGAAACGCCACGCATTCCACGCTCCCATAGAGATCTTCCACCGTGATGAACGCCATCGTCGTGCCCGCCTTGGTATTGATCTTCTTGATGGCGGCGACGATCCCGCCCGCCGTCACGGCGTCCCCGTTCTTGATGCGCTGGTACACGCGGTCCCCCGTCTCCTCGTCCTCCTCGTAGTCGGCGAGCATGCCGCAGTGGAAGGTACTGTCCGCAAACGCCGCGGCGTAGGCGCGGAAGGGATGGCCGCTGACGTACACGCCCAGCACGGACTTCTCCTTGGAGAGGAGGTCTGCCGTCTCCCATTCCGGAAGTTCGGGATAGCTCACCGTGGGCGCTTCCTCTTGGATGAGGTCGCCGAACAGGGAGATCTGCGCGCTGTTCTTCTGCTTGTCCATCCCCTGCACGCGGCGAATCAGGTCTTCGTAGACCGCGGCATACTGCGAACGCCGCTTCCCCATGCCGTCGAATGCGCCGCCGAAGATGAGGCTCTCCACCATGCGCTTATTGACAAACTTGGTGCAGCGCATGCAGAAATCGGGGAAATCCTTGAACTTGCCGTTCTTCTCGCGCTCCTCGATGACGGACTCCATCGCACCGATGCCCACGCCCCTGAGCGCGCACAGGCCGAAGCGGAGGCCGTTCCCCTGCACGGAGAAATAGGCCTTGGAGAGATTGACGTCGGGCGGATAGACCGCAATGTTCTTTTCCTTCATGTACACGACGTATTTCGCGATCTCGTCGATCTTGTCGATGCGGTTGTTGAGGACGCCCGCGAGAAATTCTTTCGGGTAATACTTTTTGAGATAGGCCGTCTGATAGGTGACGACGGAGTAGGCCGCCGCATGCGACTTGTTGAAGGCGTAGGACGCGAAGCTCTCCATCTGCGCGAAGAGCTCTGCCGCGACGTCCGCGGGGATCCCCTTGGAGACGCACCCCGTGATATTGCCGCCCTTGTCGATGTCTCCGTAGATGAACTTGTCTTTCTGCTGCATCAGCTCGGCGCGCTTCTTCTTGGACATGGCGCGGCGCACGAGATCTGCCTGCCCGAGAGAGTAGCCCGCAAGATTCTGGAAGATCTGCATGACCTGCTCCTGATAGATGATCACGCCGTACGTCTTTTCGAGAATGGGTTTGAGCAGCGGCGTGAGATAGTGGATCTCCTCGGGTCTTTCGCGGTTTTTGAGGTACTGGGGAATGAAATCCATGGGCCCCGGGCGGTAGAGCGAGATCCCCGCGATGAGGTCTTCGAGGCAGGTCGGTTGCAGCTGCTTCATGAAGCGCTTCATCCCCCCTTGTTCGAGCTGGAACACCGCGTCGGTATCGCCCTCCGCAATGAGCGCATAGGCGCCCGCGTCGTCGCACTCCTGCCCAAATTCGATCTTTCTGCCCGTGTCTTCGAGGATGTAGTCGCACGCCTTCTTGATATCCGTGAGCGTCGTAAGGGCCAGAAAGTCCATTTTGAGCATGCCGATGGATTCGACCTCTTTCATGTCGAACTGCGTCGTGATATCTTCGCCGTTTCGGCTGAGCGGGACGTTGTCCGCGATCTTCTTGCGGCAGATGACGACGCCCGCCGCGTGCATGGAGGTGTTGCGGGGCATGCCTTCGAGTTTGAGCCCCATATCTATGACACGTTTGAGCGTCTCGTCCGATGTGTAGATCTCGATGAACTCCGAATTGCGCTTGGCCTCCTGCGCGGCAAGTTTCTTGGCCGCCTCGTCGTGCTTTTCGGGGTCCCCCTCCGACGCGGCTACCTCCCGCCTCAATTCCTCCAAATCGAGGCCGAGAAGCTCGCGGATCGTGGATTTCCCGTCCATGAGTTTGGTGACGCGGTCGGTCTCCGCATAGGGAACGCGCATGACGCGGCCGACGTCCTTGATCACGGCGCGCGAAGCGAGCGTTCCGAACGTCACGATCTGCGCGACGTTTTCGGGATGGTACCTCCTCCGCACGTACTCGATGGTCTCCCCTCTCCGCGCCGTGCAGAAGTCCACGTCGAAGTCGGGCATGCTGACACGGTCGGGATTGAGAAAGCGCTCAAAGAGCAGGTCGTACCGCAGCGGATCCACGTTGGTGATGCCGATCGCGTAGGCGACGATGCTCCCCACGCCCGAACCTCTGCCCGGGCCGACGGGGATCCCGTTCAGGCGCGACCAGTTGATATAGTCCCACACGATGAGGAAATAGTCCGCAAACCCCATCTTGATGATGACAGATAACTCATATTCCGCCCGCTTCCGGATCTCCTCGGTGACCTCGGGATATCTCCCCGGGAGCCCCTCCCACGTGAGGCGGGTGAGATACTCGGGGGAAGGCGTGCCGTCGTCCGCCGTGTACAGCGGAATGAGCGATTTATCGTAGATCGGGTCTCCGTTCTCTTTCAAATTGAAAGGCGTATCCGTATCCGAGATCTTGTTCGCGATCACGCGGGTGTTGGAGACGGCCTCGGGGTAGTCCTTGAAGAGCTCGGCCATCTCGTCGCCCGACTTCATGTAAAACTCGTGCGTCTGCATCTTCATGCGCGCGGGATCGTCGAGCGTGCGCTTCGTCTGGATGCACATCAGGACGTCCTGCATCTCCCAGTCCTCTTTCCGCAGATAGTGCACGTCGTTGGTCGCCACAAGCTGCACGCCCGTCTCGCGGGAGAGTTTTGCGAGCAGGGGCAGGATCTGCTTCTGTTCGGGAATGCCGTGATCCTGCATTTCGATGTAGAAATCCTCGCCGAAGATCTCCTGCATGAAGAGCACGAAATCCTTCGCCAAGCCGTATTCCCCCGCGACGAGATAGCGCGCGAGGCGGCCCGCAAGACAGGCGGAGAGGCAGATCACGCCCTCGGTATGGCTGCGCAGGACGGTGTAGTCGATGCGCGGGCGGTAGTAGTAGCCGTCCACAAAGGCGAGGGAATCGAGCTGGACGAGATTGATGTACCCCGTCTTGTTCTTGGCGAGAAGAATGAGGTGATCGGCGTGCTGGTCCACGCGCTTTTTGTAATCGTCCACGACGTAGAATTCGCAGCCGATGATCGCCTTGATCTTGTTTTTCTTGCACTTCTCGGCAAATTTCAGCGAGGCGTACATGTTGCCGTGATCGGTGATCGCCACGGCGTCGATGCCGTTCTTCACGCAGTGCCGCACGAGCTCGTCCACCTTGACGGCGCCGTCTAAAAGGCTGTATTCGGTATGCAGATGTAAATGGACAAAATCGGTCATTTGTGATCCTTTGAAGTAGATTGACGGGGTCGGCCGTCGGCGGCCCTTTCCTTTTTCTCTTCGGCGCGGCGCAGCCCCATCAGCCTGCGCAGCCTGTGGTTGAGGCAGCTCTTGGAGAGCGAGAGCGCCTCCGCGAGCTCGGAGAGCGTCATCTCCGGGTGTGCGAGACGGGCCTCGGCCGCCTCTTTGAGCGGTTCGGGAAGGGCGCCGAGGATCCCCTCCTCCCTGAGCCGCGCGAACGCGACCACCTGTTCCGCGCTTGCAATGGCGGAGCGGTCCGCATTGTTCCCCATGCAGTTGAGCACGCGGTTTTCATTGTTGCTCACCTCGCGGGAGGCCGAGACCTTTTCCAGCGTTTTGAGCGCGCCCCGCGCGCCGATCACGGAAAGAAATCCCGCGATCGCCTCGCGGCTTTTGAGATAGACGACGTATTTCTCACCCCGCGTGACAATGCTTCCGGCGAGGCGGAAGCGCTCCAAAAGGGCGCAGAGATCCTCTGCGGCGTAGCCCGCGAAATCACAGGATAGGACGATTTCGAGATGGTACCCCGTCCGCTTTCCCTCGTGCGGGAGGGTACAGCTCCCGCCGCCGAGAAAGGCGCCTTTGAGGTAGGCCCGCGCGCAGCACTCCTCGATCGGGTTGGCGGGGCTGTGGTCCGTGATCTCGTCCGCAAAGTCCCCTCCGCCCTCGCCGAACCACGAGAAGGTGAGCTTGTCCCGCCCGTGTTTGGGATCGCGCACGGCGCCCGAGACCGTCATCCTGATCCCGAAAAGCCGCTCGGCAAGGTCGAGGAGATAGGTTGCGATCTCCTCGCTCTCGCTGGTGAAGGAAAATCCTCCGCACAGCCTCCCGCCGTCCCCGGAAAGCGCCCATTCCCCGCTCGTATCGAGTACGGCGGAGAGCAGGGCGCACCTGCAACAGCGGCTTTCGGGAAGCGTTTTCACGAGCTCCCGTTTGATCTCCTGCGTAAAGTTCATCTGTGCTTTTTATATTCCGCAAAGCGGAATACGGGCATTCTCCCGTCGATGTTGTCGACCTGATCGGCAATGCCGACGCGCTCGATTTGCTCTGCCGCGAGTTGCAGATCCCCCACGCGGTCGGCCGAATGCGCGTCCGAGTCGATGACGAAACGCACGCCCGTGGCTGCGGCGGCGGCGAGTTCCGCTTTTTCGAGCTGATTTCGAGGTAGGTGCCATAGTCGCGGCAGCACTTGGCGACCTCCGCAACGTCGCAGTACGTCTGAAAGTTGAGGTGGGTGACGATGTCGATCGGGTTCTTTTCGACGGCGTTGATGTACGCCCTCGTCACTTCGCGGCGGTACGCCGCGGACGGCCCGCAGTGCAAAGTCCTCCTCAGCCAGCCGCCCCAACCGAGTTTGACGTCCGACGCATGCTCGTAGCGGATGACAATATGGATCCCCATGAGGAAGAGGTCGAAGTTCTCATAGTCCGCCTCTGTCAGATCGCACAGCCCCGATACGCCGCGCAGGTTGCTCTCGATCCCCGTCAACACGGCGATCCCCGTCTCCCTCTCCGCGGCGCGGCAGTCCGCAATGAGATCGGGCACCCTCTCGCGTTTGAGGCCGAACCGCCTGTGCGAAAAGCCGTGATCGGTGATCGCCACGGCCAAAAGCCCCCTCTCCTTTGCGCTGAGCGCGTTTTCGAGCACGGTATTCTTGCCGTGCGAATATGGCGTATGTGTATGAAAATCCGCTGTCAGTTTCATGGTATGTATCTGATCTCTTCCCGAAGAAGCACGCCCGTCTTGCGGAAAACCTCCTCTTTCACAAAGCGGATGAGCGCGGCGACCGCGGAAGAGCTCGCTCCCTCGTTGAGTATGAAATTCGCATGTTGCGGGGAGACGCGCGCCCCGTTTACCGCATATCCTTTGAGGCCGCACGCCTCGATGAGCGCCCCTGCGGAACATGCGGGAGGATTGACGAACACGCACCCCATGCTCCTTCCCTTGGGAAGATGCGCCCTGCGGGCCCGATAGTACGCCCGCGCGGCGGCGATTTCTTCCGACCCCGAAGCGCGGCCCCGAAGGCGCACCGCGACGACGGCGATCCCGCTCTGAAACACGCTCTGCTTCTCCGCAAACGCGCATTCTTCCCGCGTAAACCGCCGCAGGACGCCGCCCTCGATCCCGATCACGCTCTCCGCGACGTCGCAGAGGTGCCGTCCGCCCACGCCCGCTTTCATTACGGCCGCGCCGCCCAGCGTGGCGGGAATTCCCGTGAGAAATTCAAACCCGCCCAGCGCATGCGCCTCCGCAAAGCGGAGGAGGGAGCCGCCGGTCACGCCCGCGCCCGCCAGAACGCACTCGCCGTCCGCAGCGAGGGCATTCATGCGGCGGAACAGCACGGCGACGCCCGCGAAACGGCCGTCCGCAGGCAGGACGTTCGCCCCCGCTCCGAGAAAACACAGGGGGATCCCCTCCCGCCCGAGAAAGCGCAGGAGCGCGGCCGCTTCCTCCCCGTCCGCGGGGGACGCCCATACTTCCGCCGTCCCGCCGCAGCCGATCGTCGTGTTCCGCGCAAAGGAAAAATCCCGCCCGAGCGCAAGCCGCGGAAAGCGCGTGCGCAAACGCGTATAGAGATCCACTTTATCTCTCCTCCATTCTACCACAACTCTATGCGAATTTCAAACGGTTTTCAGAAATTTTTCAAGATTTTCCAGATCTTCTCCGCGCTCTGCGCGGGAGGCAAGGTCGGCGAGCGAGCGGGCGTCCGCAAAGACGCTCACCGTGCGCGTCGCGCCGTCCGTCTGTACGGGAAACATGCCGATCTCGCCTAGCCGCTCCGAAGTGGATCCCGAGAGCAGTTCCTCCACAAAGGCGAGCGCATCCTCGCGCTCCGCCGTTTTGAGGAGAGAGATGTATTGGAAGAGATCGTTGTAGCCCGTGAGCGGACGGGAAAAGACGTCTTTGCCGCGCGCCTGAAAGCGGCAGATATCGCGCTGCGTGCCCAGGAGATAGCGGTATTTTCCGCTCAGAAAGCCGGTATAGGCGGCCGAGGACTCCGCCGTCTCCCCCTCGACGCCCGCAAATCTTGCCGAAAGCGCCGTCAGGTTGCTCCCGCCCGCAGAGAGCGCGGTGCGGCCCTCCGCCTCGAAGTTTTCATCCTCAGAGAAGAGAAAATACCCTCCCATGCACCAGGGGACGGCGAGGCAGTCCGCGCCGATCTTTCCGCCCGCAAACTCGTACGGAAGCGGAAGGCTCTCCTCCGCAAAGGCGGAGAGCCCCACCCCGAAGGAGAGAAGATCGGGCTTTCTCCCCTCCGCAAGCGCGGCCTCCGCTCCCTCGGCAGTGAAACTCGTCACGAGATAGTACACCCCCTCACGTTCTGCCTCGACCCGCCGCGCTACGCTCCTGAGAAAGGAGGTGCGGGAGCCCTTTCCGCCCTCAAACGTGTCCACATTCCAGACCGTGACGACGCGTTGCCGCACGGGCGGCGCCGCTTCCCCCCGCGGGAAGAAGATCACGGAGAACAGGATCGCGGCAATGATGAGAAAGGGCAGCGCCCTGAGCAGGAGCTTCGGAATATCGCGTGCTTTCATAACGATATTGTATGCGCCCATCCCCCGCCCGCATGCCCGCGGAACGGGAAGAGGGGGAACAAGAATGCTCCCCCTCCGTGTTTTTGCCGACTTACATCGGCAAAAACTCTATTTGAAAGCGGCCCGCCGCTACATTCACAATGTGTGCAGGCGGCCGAAGAATATACGCGAAAGGAGAGCTCCAGCTCTCCCCCTCTTTACACTCTGCGCACAAAGCTGTCGCAGCAGGTGCAGTGCTCGCAATCGCAAGTGTTTCCGACGTGGATCTTATCCAGCTTGCACTTCATGCCGTCACAGTTGAACCTGCACTCCGTCACGCCGCAGGAAACGCCGCAGTTCGTTGTGTTGTTCATATTGACCTCCTCATTTTCAGTATGGTGCAATTTCGGGAAAATATCTTGACAAAGCGCGGAAAAAGAAGTAAGATAAGGAAAAAACACGGATCCGGGAGGTCAAGATGAAAGTTATTCTCAGGGCAGACGTGAAAGGCAGCGGCAAAAAGGGAGATATCATCGAGGTATCGGACGGATTTGCCAAAAATTTTCTCCTGAAAAAGGGTTTGGCCGAGATCGCGACGGCGACGGGCATCAATGAGATCGAACAGCGCAGAACGGCGGACGCCTACCATCGGGCGGAGGCCGTCAAGGCGATGAAGGAATCCGCCCAAAAATTGAACGGGACGGAGGTCACGGTCCCCATCCGCGTGGGAAAGAACGGCAAAGTGTTCGGCTCGGTCACGACGGATAAGATCGCCGCAGCGCTCGCCGATTTGGGCTATGAGGTGGATAAGAAGCGGATCACCGCCAAGATCGCCATGCGCACCCTCGGGCTCTTCGACGCCGAGGTGCGCTTCATGGAGGGCGTCAGCGCCAAGATCAAAGTCAATGTCGTTCCCCTCGAATAATTGAAATAAAACGAAAAACGCCCAATCATGGGCGTTTTTTTCATGCAAATCAAGCAATTATGTCACGCATAGTACTGTGCAAAACGGCATTTTTCCAAAATAGCTTCCCCTATTTTCTGCGCTCTCTGCCGTAGTAGGCGTTCAGATACATCTCGCGGATCTCGGAAATCAACGGATAGCGCGGGTTGGAGCCCGTGCACTGATCGTCGAACGCCGCCTCGGACATCTCATCGAGACGGGCGAGGAACTCCTCCTCCGTGAATTTGCCCGCGAGCGCTTCCGCGATCGTCGCGGGAAGGCCGATCTCGCGTTGGAGCTGCTTGATCTTTGCGATCAGGCCCTCGATCAGTTCGTCCTCGCTCCCGCTCAGCCCGAGGCTGCGGGCAACGCCCGCATAGCGCGCCATGCACTGCGGGTAGGCGTATTGGGGGAACGTCCCCATCTTGGCGGGCGCTTCGGCGCTGTTGAAGCGGATGACCTCTTCGAGCATGAGGGAATTGGCCACGCCGTGGGCGACATGGAAGTAGGAACCCAGCTTGTGCGCCATGGAGTGGCAGACGCCGAGGAAGGCGTTTGCGAACGCCATGCCCGCCATGGTGGCGGCATTTGCCATGCGCTCCCGCGCCTCGGGATCCTGCGCGCCCTGTGCATACGCGCGCGGCAAATAGGTGAAGATGAGCTTGACCGCCTCCCCTGCGATCCCGTTCGTGAAGTCCGTCGCCATGACGGAGGCGATCGCTTCGAGCGCATGGCTCAAAGCGTCGATCCCCGATGCGGCGGTGAGGCCCTTGGGAATGTTCATCATCAGGTCGGGATCGACAATGGCGATATCCGGCATGAGTTCATAGTCCGCAAGCGGGTACTTTGTGCCCGTCTTTTCATCGGTAATGACGGCAAACGGCGTCACTTCGCTGCCCGTTCCCGCCGTCGTGGGGATGGCCACAAAACTTGCCTTCTCTCCGAGGTGCGGAAAACGATAGATGCGCTTCCTGATATCCGAAAAGCGCATGGCCATATCCTCAAAATCCGCCTCGGGGTGCTCGTAGAGGACCCACATGATCTTCGCCGCGTCCATGGGAGACCCGCCTCCGACGGCAATGATGACGTCAGGTGCGAACTCTCTGAGCTGCTGCACGCCCTCTTCCGCGCAGGCGAGGGTCGGATCGGGCGAGACGTTGAAGAATGTCTCGTGCGCGATGCCCTCCTCGTCGAGGATCGCAGTGATCTTCTTGGTGAAGCCGCTCTCGTACAGGAACCGGTCCGTGACCAAAAAGGCCCTCTGTTTGCGGTAGACCTCCTTGCCGAGCTCTTTGAGCGCGACGGCGAGACAGCCGCGCTTGAAATACAGTTTTTCGGGCGTTCTGAACCAAAGCATGTTTTCTCTCCTTTCCGCGACGGTTTTGATATTGAGAAGGTGTTTTACGCCCACATTCTCGGAGACGGAGTTCCCGCCCCACGAGCCGCATCCGAGCGTCATCGAGGGATTGAAGCGGAAGTTGTAGAGGTCGCCGATCCCCCCGTGCGCGGAGGGCGTATTGATGAGGACGCGGCAAGTCTTGATCGCGGAACGGAAGGCTTCGATCTTCTCCGCTCCCCTGATGGGATCGATGAACAGCGAGGACGTATGGCCCAGCCCGCCGTCGCGCACCAGACGGTCGGCCTTGCGGACGGCGTCCTCAAACGTCTTGGCGCGGTACATGGCGAGCACGGGCGAGAGTTTCTCGTGCGCGAATTCTTCCGAGAGGTCCACGCTCTCCACTTCGCCGACGAGGACGCGCGTCCCCTCGGGGACGGAAAACCCCGCGAGCGCGGCGATCTTGGCGGCAGACTGCCCCACGATCCGAGAGTTGAGCGCGCCGTTGATGATCATGGTCTTGCGGAGCCGCTCCGTCTCCTCGGGGGTCAAAAAGTACGCGCCGCGCACGGTCATCTCCTCACGGAACGCGTCGTAGATGTCATCCGCTACGATCACGGACTGCTCGGAGGCGCAGATCATGCCGTTATCGAAAGTCTTTGAATGCAGAATGGAGGAGACGGCAAGGCGGATATCCGCAGAGCTGTCTACCACGGCGGGCACGTTCCCCGCCCCGACGCCCAGCGCGGGCTTCCCCGAGGAATACGCGGCCTTCACCATGCCCGGACCGCCCGTGGCGAGGATGAGATCGGCCTCGTGCATGACCATGCCCGAGAGCGGAACGGTGGGTTCGTCGATCCAGCCGATGATGTCCTCGGGCGCGCCCGCCTCGACGGCGGCTTCGAGCACGATCCTTGCCGCTTCGACCGTACAGCGCTTTGCCCGCGGATGCGGCGAAATGATGAGTGCGTTGCGCGTTTTCAGGCAGATGAGGCATTTGAAGATCGCCGTTGACGTGGGATTCGTCGTCGGGATAATGGCGGCGATGACGCCGATCGGCTCGGCGATACGGGTGTATCCGCCCGCTTCGTCGCGCTCGATGACGCCGCACGTCTTGGTGTCTTTATAGGCGTTATAGATGTATTCGGACGCGTAGTGGTTTTTGATGACCTTATCTTCCACCACGCCCATGCCCGTCTCCTCGACGGCAAGTTTGGCGAGCGGAATGCGCATCTTGTTGGCCGCGAGCGCGGCGCGGTAGAAGATCTCGTCCACCTGTTCCTGCGAGTAAGACGCAAACTTTTCCTGTGCCGCACGCACTCTTGTAAACAGTTCTTTGAGAGAATCCTCGTCGTGTACGATGGGCTTCATGCTGACCTCCGAAAGCGTTGCTTTCATAGCGAATTTTCCCGAAAATGCCGACATTCAAACATTTTCAAAGAGAATACACCCGCCGCGCGACGGGTGTTCTTATCATTACAGCAATTTCATCTGTTCTTCGATCTTCCGCTTCATGTCGAGGAACTTATCGAGCTTGGCGCGCTCGTCGTCCACAAGTTTTTTGGGCGCCTTGGCGACGAAGTTCTGGTTGGCAAGTTTGCCGTTTGCGCGCGCGATCTCGTTCATCACGCGTTCGAGCTCCTTTTCGAGACGGGCGCGCTCCTCTTCGAGATCGACGAGTTCCCCGAGCGGAATGAAGATCTGCGCGAGATCCGTGACCTTTGCGACCGTCTTTTCCCCCGCGGCCGCGCCGTTTTCGACAAATTCGATCTCGCTCGCCCCCGCAAGGCGGAGGATCTGCCCCTTGTTGGCGGAGATGAGCCGCTTCGCCTCGGTTGCAAGGTAGATGTGCACCTTTTTGGAGGGTGGGCAGTTCACGGAGACCTTGATGGCGCGCACCGCCTTGATGAGCCCGATGACGCCTTCGAACGCCTTCGCCTCCTCGCGGTACGCAAGGCGGGAGTTGTAGCGCGGGAAGTCCGCGGTGATGATCATCCCCTCCGTGTTGGGCAAATAGCCGTAGATCTCCTCCGTGACGAAGGGCGCAAAGGGATGCAGAAGTTTGAGCGTGTTCCCGAGCACGAACATGAGCACGCCGAGCGTCGCCCGCTTCCTCTCCCCGTCCGTGCCGTAGAGCGCGGGCTTGGAGAGCTCGATATACCAATCGCAAAAATCATTCCATGCGAAGTCGGTGATCTTGTCCGCCGCGATGCCGAGATCGTACTTCTGTAAGGCAAGCGTGACCTCCCGCACCGTCGTCATCAGGCGGGAGATGATCCACCTGTCGGCGGGTTGGAGGCGGATCGAGGCGAGGGAGGCGGGAACTTCCGTATCCCTTGCGTTCATGAGAACAAAGCGCGAGGCGTTCCAGATCTTGTTGAGGAAGTTGCGCGCGGACTCCACCTTTGCCTCGGTAAAGCGGGTGTCGTTCCCGGGCGCCACGCCCGTGACGAGGGAGAGACGGAGGGAATCCGCGCCGTATTTTTCGATGACCTCCAACGGATCGATGCCGTTCCCGAGCGATTTGGACATCTTTCTGCCCTGTTCGTCGCGGACGAGGCCGTGGATGAGCACGTCGCGGAACGGCACTTTCCCCGTATAGCGGATGCCCGAGAACATCATGCGCATGACCCAAAACGGAATGATATCGTATCCCGTCACCAACACGTCCGTCGGGTAGAAATACTTGAATTCGGGCGTCTCTTCGGGCCAGCCGAGCGTGGAGAAGGGCCAAAGCGCGGAGGAAAACCAAGTATCGAGCACGTCCTCATCCTGCGTGAGGC
This sequence comes from uncultured Clostridia bacterium, assembly GCA_947625605.1. Taxonomy (GTDB): domain Bacteria; phylum Bacillota; class Clostridia; order Christensenellales; family Borkfalkiaceae; genus Gallimonas. The sequence continues at coordinate 64,365 of CANQOY010000004.1, forward strand.
GGCCGCTCCCGCACTTCGGGCAGACCGAGGGCGTCTCGCGGGCGCAGATCGTTTCGCCGCAGTCGCCGCAGTACCACACGGGAATGCGGTGCCCCCACCAGAGCTGGCGGGAGATACACCAATCGCGGATATTTTCCAACCAATTATAATATATTTTGGCGAACCGGTCGGGTGTGAATTTGGTCTTGTTCTTCATCACCGCGTCGATGGCGGGTTTGGCGAGCGAGGCCATCCTGACGAACCACTGTTTGGAAACGAGGGGTTCGAGCGTGGCGTTGCAGCGGTGGCAGTGCCCGACGTTGTGGACGTGCGCCTCGATCTTTTCGAGAAGCCCGAGCGCGCGCATCTCCTCGACGATGCGCTTTCTCGCCTCATAGCGGTCCAAACCGCAGTACTTCCCGCCCTGCTCGTTGACCGTTCCGTCGTCATTGAGGATGCGGATCATCGGCAGGTTGTGGCGCAGCCCGACTTCGAAGTCGTTGGGGTCATGCGCGGGCGTGATCTTCACCGCGCCCGTGCCGAAGGCGGGGTCCACATAGCCGTCCGCCACCACGGGGATCTCCCGCCCCACGATGGGCAAGATCAGCGTCTTGCCGATGAGGTGGAGATAGCGCGCGTCCTCGGGATGCACCGCCACGGCCGTGTCCCCGAGCATGGTCTCGGGGCGGGTCGTCGCGATCGTGACATACTCCGCGGAATCCTTGACGGGATAGCGGAAATACCAAAAGTGCCCCGCGTCCTCGGAATAGGCGACCTCTTCGTCGGAGAGCGCCGTCTTGCAGTCCGGGCACCAGTTGATGATGCGGCTGCCGCGATAGATGAGCCCCTTCTCATAGAGGCGGAAGAATGCCTCCCGCACCGCGCGGGAACAGGTCTCGTCCATCGTGAAGGCAAGGCGCGACCAATCGCAGGAAGAGCCGAGCTTTTTGAGCTGCCCGACGATGCGTCCGCCGTATTGCTCTTTCCACTCGTATGCGCGGCGCAAAAACGCCTCGCGGCCGAGCGCCTCCTTCGTCGTCCCCTCTTCGCGCAATTTCTCAACGATCTTGTGCTCCGTGGCGAGCGAGGCGTGGTCCGTCCCGGGCTGCCAGAGCACGGAATAGCCCTGCATGCGCTTGAAACGCACGATGATATCCTGCATCGTCTCGTCCATCGCGTGCCCCATGTGGAGCTGCCCCGTAATGTTGGGCGGAGGCATCATGACGGTGAAGGGAACCTTGTCAGGGTCGATCTTGGCGGAAAAGCACCCTCTCTCCACCCACTGCGCATAGATCTTGTCCTCGAAATCCCGAGGGTTGTACGTTGTCTGCATATCTTTCATAGGACATCCTGCAAATTGTGAAATACAGAGACATTATAAACCTTTTTTTTGGCATTGTCAAACAATCCGCCCCGTTCATAAAATATATTATTCCAATTTCACGGAGTGAAACCTATGAAAAAATTGCTTGCAACTCTCGGAGCGGCGCTCCTCGCCCTCCTTCCCCTCTCCGCCTGCGGCGGAGAGAGCGACGGCCTCAAAACCGTCAGACTCAATGAAGTGACCCATTCCATCTTTTATGCGCCCCTCTACCTCGCCGATTCACTCGGGTATTTCGAGGAGGAAGGGATCCGCATCGAACTCACGAACGGCGGCGGCGCGGACGCCGTGATGAGCGCGATCCTCTCGGGCGGCGCGGATATCGGCTTCTGCGGCCCCGAAGCCGCGCTCTACGTTGCGGCGGGCGGCGCGCAGGATACCCCCGTCGTCTTTGCCCAGCTCACCAAGCGGGACGGCTCCTTCCTGGTCGGAAGAGAACCCGAGCCGGACTTCCGCTGGGAAAGCCTCAAAGGGAAAGAGCTCCTCGTCGGACGGCAGGGCGGCGTTCCCGCGATGACGTTCGAATACATTCTCCGCGAACACGGCTTCACGGACCAAGATATCAACTTCAACTTCGGCGTCTCTTTCAACAATATGACGGCCGCCTTCCTCGAAGGGACGGCAGAATACTGCACCATGTTCGAACCGACCGCCTCCGAAATACAGAAAGAGGGCAGAGGCTATATCGTCGCCTCGGTCGGCGAAGCGGGCGGGCTCGTCCCCTACACCTGCTTCATCGCCAAAAACTCATGGCTGGAAAAGAACGGGGAAGTCGCGGAAGGCTTCCTGCGCGCAATGTTCAAGGCGATCGAATTTGCGCAGAACAACGAACCCGACGTCATCGCCGAATATCTCTTCAAGGCGTTTGCGTCCACCTCGTACGACTCCATCACGACGAGCATCCGCAGCTACCAGCAGATCGACGCATGGCAGACTGATATGAAGATGACGGAATCCAGCTTCAACCGTCTGCAAGACATCATCGACTCTGCGGGCGAACTTCCGAAGCGGATGGAGATGAGCGCCTTCGTTGACACCGGCTACGTCGAAAAAATCTACGCGGAGCTGCATTGATCCGCGGCCGAACAGGCAAAGACCCATCCCGGACTGAGATCCGCAAAATAAAGAAACTCAAAGGAAACGCATATGAAAAAGGAAATACTGCGGTTTTCCGGCGTCAAATACACCTATCACACCGTGCGCGGAGAGACCGTTGCGGTGGAGGACCTCTCCTTCTCCGTGCGGGAGAGCGAGTTCGTCGCCATCATCGGCCCCTCCGGCTGCGGCAAGACGACCCTGCTCTCCCTCGCCGCGGGGCTCCTCGTCCCCTCCGAGGGAGAGGTGACGAGCCGGGGAAGTTTCGGATATATGCTGCAAAAGGATCACCTCTTCCCGTGGCGCACGATCGAAAAGAACATCCGCCTCCCCCTCGAAGTCAAGCGGCAGAACACGCCCGAACACCGGGAACGCGCCGTAAATCTCGCGAAAAAATACGGGCTGGGCGAATTTCTGCAAAGCTATCCCTCCCAGCTCTCCGGGGGGATGAGGCAGCGGGCGGCGCTCATCCGCACGCTTGCGACCGATCCCGACATCCTCTTGCTCGACGAGCCCTTCTCGGCGCTCGACTACCAAACGAGGCTGAACGTCACGGAGGACGTCTCGGAGATCATCCGCAGCGAGGGAAAGACGGTGCTGCTCATCACGCACGACATCTCGGAGGCGATCTCCCTCGCCGATCGCGTGCTCGTCCTCTCCGGGCGGCCCGCAAGGATCGCGTATGAGCATGAACTCGACTTCGAAGGCGTGACAAATCCCCTCAAACGCAGGGAGATGAACAACTTTTCCGGTTGGTTCGAAATACTTTGGAAGGAGCTGAACGCATGAAAAACGAAAAGAAGAATTGCTCGGAAGAACACCTGCTCTTTCTCAAAAAACGCAGGCGCAAACTCATTCTCATCTGGTCGCTGCGCGTCGGGATCCTCGCGCTCATCCTCGGGCTGTGGGAACTCTCCACTTCCCTCGGCTGGGCGGACGCCTTCCTCGTGAGCTCGCCCTCGCGGATCGCGCGCACCATCGGCTCCCTCTACACGGAAGGCACGCTGTTCTACCATATCGGCACCACGCTGTGGGAGACGCTCGTCGGGTTCGTCATCGCCGTCGCGCTGGGGTACGGGATCGCTCTGGCCCTCTGGTGGAGCGAGACCGTCCGCAAGGTACTCGAACCGTACATCGTCGTCCTGAACGCGCTGCCGAAGATCGCCCTCGGCCCCCTCATCATCATCTGGTTCGGCACGGGGAGCCCCGCGATCCTATTCATGACGGTGCTCGTCGGCCTGATCGTTGCGATCATGCACATGCTCTCCGCCTTCATCGCAACAGACAAAAATAAACTGCTCCTGCTCAAATCCATGGGTGCGGGCAAGGTGCAGATCCTGACCAAGCTCGTGATCCCCTCCTCGCTTCCCTCCTTTATTTCCATGCTGAAAGTCAACGTGGGAATGGCGTGGATCGGCTCCATCATGGGCGAGTACATCGTCTCGCGGGCTGGCCTCGGATATCTGATCGTGTACGGCGGGCAAGTGTTCAAGCTCGACCTCGTGATGGCCTCGACCTTTCTTCTCTGCGTGCTCGCCGCGGGCATGTACTTTCTCGTCGTCCTGCTTGAAAAAGTGCTCGTGAAGAACGCCGAAAGCTGAAAAAAGCATCCCCAAAACGCCCTCGACAGGGTAAAGATACTTCACGATCCCGCCGAGACCTACGCGGGAGAGTGCAAACGCCGCAAGGAGCGCAAGCCCCTTTGCGGCGTACGTTTTTTTCCCGGAGAGCCGCCCGCAGATCGCAAGGATGGGATAGAGCGAGGAGGCCAGCGAGGTCATGATGGCGAGCGCGACCGCGGCCGAAAAGATTTTTTTGCCCCGCATCACATAGAGGAAGGGCATCTCGGCGCCGAGCGTCCCCTCCCCCGCGCCGTAGACGCACCCGAGCACGGAGAAGGCTGCCAGCGCGACGGCGGCCGCGGCGAGCGCAGCGGTGAGCGGGATGCGCTTCATCTTCTTCCCCGCGTCCATGAGGACGGGCGAGATGAGAAAGCAGTTCAGGCCCGCATACAGCACCCCGCCCAACGTTCCCTCCGCGCCGAGGCTCGGCCGCACGGAGAGGCCGCCGTACGCGAACACAAACGCGAGGAGGAGCGGCACGAGAAGCGCGTTCAGCCGCGAGATCCCCTTGGCTCCCTTTGAGACCACAAGCGCCGAAGCCGCCAGACCGCAGACCGAAAGGAACGGAGAGACCGCGGGGATCAGGGAATCGAGCCCCGCGAGCATGGCGGCGCACGGGATGAACGCGCAGAGCGTGATGAAGATCTCCGCGGCCTTTGCCCCTCTGCCGAAGAGCGCAACCAGCGTCCCGCGGTACCCGCCGTGCCGCTTGCCCAGCGAGAGAAAGAGCGCGCACTGCGCGAAAAAGAGCAGGCAGGAGAGCAGTACGGGAAGAAAAAAGTTTTGCGTATGAAAGAAGCGGACAAGCTCGGCGCCCGAAATAAACCCCGCGCCGATGGCCCCGCCCACGATAAACAGCGCCCCTTCGAGGATCCCCATAGGCTTACCTATGCCTGAAATAGCAATTTCATGACTTTTTTTCCAAAAAAATCTCCATTTATGTCAGACATATTACTTCATATACTTGACAAAATTCGCATGATGTTGTATAATATGGAAAAAGTAACCACTTTCCCTGCGATCAGGGAGGCGAAAAACAAAGGAGGAAAGATATGGACGAAGAATTGCCGCCCGAGGAAGAAGGCAAAGACGAAAAATCCATCAGTTCGGATCTGATCCGCGGGCACATCAACACCATCATCCTTCGGGCTCTCTACGACGGCGATAAGTACGGCTATGAGATCATCGCCGAGATCGAGCGCAAGAGCCACGGGCAGTACTCGCTCAAACAGCCCTCTCTTTACAGCGCGCTGAAACGGCTTGAAAAGGACGGATACGTCAGCTCCTATTGGGGCGGATCCGTTGCGGGCGGCAGGAGAAAGTACTTCTCCCTCACAGACGAAGGCAAGCTCATCTCCGAGCAGAACCAATCCGAATGGGAATACTCCCGCACCGTCATAGATTCCCTCATTTCGGACAAGGATTTCGACTTCGGCAATCCCCCGCCCGCTTCCGTCAACATGCGCGTGCTCAAAAATTCCACGTCCCGCGTGCCCTCCCGCGAGGGAGCGGACGACGGCTTGGACTACGAGCCGATCTTCGATGACGCTCCCGATCTCGACCGCATCAACGCGGAGATCGCGGAAAAGAACGCCGAGATCGCCAACGCGAAGCTGGCCCTCGAAGAGGAGAGAAGGCAGTTCGAGGAGGAAAAGAACGCCGTTCTTGACGCCGAGCGCATGGCCCTCGAAGAGGAAATGAAGGCGCGCGGCGAGGCGGAAAAGGAGCGGCTCGAACGCGAGATCGAGGAGCGCGAACGCTCCCTTCTCGCCGAAAGCGAACGGTTGGAGCAGCTCCGTCTCGAACAGATGCAGGCCGAAAACGAACAGGCGCATGCCAGAGAGGCGGACCGTGCAGAGGCAGAGGCCCGCATGGAAGAGCGCATGCAGCTCCTCGAAAAGGAGGAGACGGAGAGAAGAGCCGCCCTCGAAGCCGAGGAACAGGAGCGCCGCCGCATGCTCGACGAGGAAGAGGCCTCCCGCAAGGCCGCCCTCGACGCGGAAGAGCAGGAACGGACGCGCATTCTCAATGAAGAAGAGGCTTCCAAAAAGGCCGCGCTCGACGCAGAGGAGCAGGAACGCCGCCGCATTCTCGACGAAGAAGAGGCTTCCAGAAAGGCTGCCCTCGACGCAGAGGAGGCCTCCCGCAAGGCCGCGCTCGACGCAGAAGAGCAGGAACGCCGCCGCATTCTCGACGAAGAAGAGACTTCCAGAAAGGCCGCCCTCGAAGCAGAGGAGACCTCCCGCAAGGCCGCGCTCGACGAGGAGATCGCCTCTCATAAAAAGGCTCTCGAAGACGCCGAAGCGCTCAGGCATGCCGCTGAAGCGCAGAATGCGGACCGCATCAAGTTCCTCGAACAGGAGATGCGCGACCGCGAGGCATATTATAACGACGAACGCAACCGCTTTGCGGATCTTCTCCGCCGTCGCGACGAGCAGATCGAACAGGAGCGGCGCGCCCATTCCGCCGACTTGGTCGAACAGGAACAGCGCATCCTGCGCGAACAGGAGGCGGTCTTCCGCCGCCGCGAACAGGAGCTTCTGCACAAAAACTATCTCGACCTCGTCAGCAGCCCTCCCCAACCCGCTCCCGATCCCAAGGACTATACCTACTACACCTCTCCCGCAGACCGGCCCGCCGCGCCCGCGCCTGCCGGCGGAAAGGATTACCGCGACGTCGTCCAACGCATCCTTTCCGGCACGGCCCAAAGGCAGGAGGAACCCGCGGAATCGCTCTCGATCGACGGGATCGATTTCCATGATCTCGAATCCCGCGCCGCGCACGACGGCATCCGCATCACCACGACGGGCAGTCGGCTCGCCCAAAGGAATGAGGAGCCCGCTCTGCTGGTCCATAAGGGCAAGGCGCTCTTTCTGAGCGCGATCGTCGTGTTCCTGCTGTGCGTCGTGGAAGGAGCCATCACGTTTGCCGTGCGGAAACAGTACGGGATCCCCCTCTTTGAACCGTGGTTCATCTGCCTTGCGGGGCTCGCCCTGCTCCTCGTGACGGGGCTCGCCTATGCCAACCATTGGGGCAGACGCGCCATTCGGGGAACGACCTACCGCGTGCTGATCAATGCCGTCGTCGCATTCGTGCTCTGCATCATCATCACGCTCATCGTTGCCCTCGCCGCCAAGATCGACTTTGCAAGCTCTTCCGACATTGCAGCCTACATCGTCGTCCCCGCGATCTTCTTCTTCGGCATCGTGGTATTCGGGATCTGCTACTATCTCCTCACCCGTTCGGGAAGAAAGAAAGATTAAAGAACATGAGAAAAGACCGCCCCGAGAGGCGGTCTTTTTATATACGGAATGTCAGGAATGAAGCCGATCCCGCGCGTATTCGGCCGCGCCGAACAGGCCTGCGTCGTTGCCCAAGCTCGCGAGGAGCAGCTCGAAAGGCGCATACTGCTCCGAGACGTACAGCCGCGGATACACATATTCCCTGAGCGGCGTCAAGAGTTTCTCTCCCGCCGCGGAGACGCCTCCGCCGAGCAGGACCGCTTGGGGGCGCAGGAGATTGACGAGATTGACGATCCCTTCCCCGAGCGCGGCAAAATATTCGGAGAGCACGGCCTTTGCGCTCGCATCGTGCTTTTGCGCCGCCGAGAACGCCGTCTTGCCGTCCGCGTCGTCGAGACTGATGGCGAATCTCCACATGAGGCTGTTGCGGTTGCGCTGCATCTCCTCGCGGGTGAGGCGGATGAGCGCCGTCGCGGAGGCGTAGATCTCATAGCATCCCCTCCTGCCGCACGTGCAGAGCTCGCCGTTCTGGCGGATGACGGTGTGCCCGAACTCGGTCCCCGCGCCGCGGAACCCCTCGAAGAGCTTCCCGCCGATGACGATGCCGCTTCCGATCCCCGTCCCGATGGTGATGAGCGCACAGTCCTCATAAGCCTTCCCCGCGCCGTACTTGGCTTCCCCGAGCGCGGCCGCATTCGCATCGTTGAGCACAAAGACGGGCTTCCCCGAGTAGCGCTCCACCATGGAGGCGAGGCGCACGTCCTTCCATCCGAAGTTGGACCAGAGCACGACCGTTCCCGTCGCCCCGTCGATCACGCCGGGAGACCCGATGCCGATCGCCTCCACCTCCTCAAAGGGGATCCCCGCAAGCTCCGCCGCGCGCATACTCAGTCTCGTGAGCGCAAACGCGGTCTCTTCGGGAGAATTGCTTGCCGAAGTCTCCATGCGGGCCCTTTCCGTGAGCGTTGCCCCGTCCAGACAGGCCGCCTTTGCGGACATTCCTCCCAAATCGATTCCTACGATCATAGTTCGCTCCTTATCAAATGGTATTTTTGAAGATCTTCATCCATTCGGGAAGGCGGTTGATGAATTCGCCGTTCGATCCCGTTTTTTTCAGCATATCAATGATCCCCGCAACGTTTTCGGTCAGTCCCCTCTCTCTGAGTTTATAGACTGCCGCGAGCTCCTCTTTCGAGAGAAGCATCTCCTCCTTTCGGGTGCCCGAGCGGCGGATATCTATGGCGGGGAAGATCCTGCGCTCCGCAAGATCGCGGGAGAGGAAAATATCGGCGTTGCCCGTTCCCTTGAATTCCTCGTAGATGATGTCGTCCATGCGGCTGCCCGTCTCCACGAGCGCGGTCGCGAGAATGGTCAGGCTCCCCGCCTCGACCGTGTTGCGTGCCGCACCGAAGAAGCGCTTGGGTTCGGCAAATGCGCCCGCGTCCAGACCGCCCGTGAGCGTCTTTCCCGTACTCTCGATTACATTATTATAAGCGCGCGTGAGCTTGGTGATGGAGTCGAGCAGGATGACGACGTCTTTCCCCAGCTCCGCCATGCGCTTGGCGTGCGCGAGCGTGAGTTCTGCGGCCCGGATGTGGTGCTCCGCACCTTCGTCAAAAGTGGAATACACGACTTCGGCGTTCTTCACGGTCATGCGGATATCCGTCACTTCCTCGGGCCGCTCGTCGATGAGCAGAATGATCAGGTTGATCTCCCGATGATTTTCGGAAATTGCGCCCGCGATGGACTTCAAAAGCGTCGTCTTGCCCGCCTTGGGAGGCGCAATGATGAGCGCGCGCTGCCCCTTTCCGATGGGAGCAAACAGGTCGAGCATGCGGAGGGAGGTCTCGCCGCAGTTTTCGGAGAGCGCGATCTTCTCCCGCGCATAGTCCGCCGTGAGGTTATCGAAGAGCGGACGCTGCTCATAGCGGCCGATTTCGAGCCCGTTGACGCTGAGGATCTCATCGACGGCGGCGGAGTCGTTCTTCTGCCTCGGCTTGGCGGTGCAGGCGATCACGTCGCCCTCGCGCAGCCTGTAAGAATGGATCACGGGAGAGGGAATGAATACGTCGCCCTCCGGAGAAGGCTGGCAATTCTTCGCGCGGGTGAAGCCGTACCCCCCCTGCGTGACTTCGAGGATCCCCCTGTTGACGGCAGGCGGCTCGCCCTTTTCGGATGACGCGACGACCAAGGGCCGACGCGGGTCCTCGCGGTACGTCGGGCGCGTCTCGGGGCGCTCTGCCTCTTCCGGCGTCTCCTCGTCCGAGACGTTTTGGAATTCGAGGCGGAACTTTTCAAGGACGTCGGTGATCCGCGGATCCACGCTGGTCTGCTTTGCAGGCGCGCCGCGATTGTTCTTCGGCGCGGGACCGCTCTTGCCCGCAATGATATCCGAGATCGCATTGACGAGCTTCTCCTTGGGGATGGCGGCAGGCTGGGCCACGCCGCACTGCCTTCCCACCACCCGAAGATCCATCAGATGGATCCCGCACAAATAGTCGTGCAAACTCTGTTCTAACTCTTTCCTGTTCATATCTTCTCCCTTTGCAAGATGATGATTTTCGTGTTTTCTCCCCCTGCGGGCGTGTACGCTCCCTGCACAGCCTCCACGGGATACTTTCCCGCAAGCGCGCCGAGGAACGCGTCCGGCCCCGCGATGTCGATGTTGAGGTCCTCCGTCTTATAGTGCATGGGGATGACCGCCGCGGGCCGCAGGCGGCCGATATACTGCGCCGCCGTCAGAGCGTCGATGGTATACCGCCCTCCCACGGGAATGAGCAGCGCGTCGCTCTGCGGGATCGTGCGGGCGCGCGCTTCGGAAAAGGGCTCGCCGAGATCGCCGAGGTGCGTTACGGTCACGCCGTCCGCCTGGAATGTAAAGATGAGGTTCTTGCCGCGGAGCCTGCCTCCCGCATCGTCATGGTCGCTCGGGATGGCGCGGATGCGGAAATCCCCCACGGCGAACTCTCCTGCGCGGCAAAAGACGGCCGCCGCGTCCACTCCCGCGACGTTGGCGTGGTCATAATGGCCGTGGCTCACCGTGACTGCGTCCGCATGCACATGCGGCAAAGGATAGCCGATGTCCCCATACGGATCTGTGACGACCGCGGTGCCCGCCTGTGAAACGAGCATAAAACATGAATGCCCGAGATAGCGTATCTTCATAAATTCTCCGAATTGATCTGAACGGTCAAATGAAAGGGCGCGGACCCGCCCTCAAACAACAGTTCGTAATCGATTTCAACGGCGACAGCTTCGGGAGACCCCCGAAAGACGTACCCATCCGTTCGCAAGGGGATCTCGCCGTCCGCGACCTCGCTCCGCATCCGCATTGAGGTGCGCGCACCTGCGCGAAAGACCGCCGAAAGAACGAGCCGACCGCGTCGGCGCATGGAAAAGACGCGCTCATTGAAGCGCAAAGAAACCTCGTCTCCGTCCTGCAAATATGCAGCGCGGACCGCGTTCTCCGCCCTATCCCACGCACCCGCCGCGGAAAAGATCTTCGTCTCCCCCTCGGATGTGGATTCGATCCGGACTGTACAACCAATCATTGACTGCACCATTATATAACAAAAATAAAAATTTGTAAATAGATTAAAAGAAGATTTATCCTCGACTTTGCACGAATTTGGGAAAAATCGCGGGCGGCCGAACGGGGAATATGTCACGCATAGTACTATGCTAATCGCCAAATATGAGGCTTACAGACAGGTCGCCCAGAGATATTTCTTCAATTCCGCCCGCCGCGCGGCGTAGTCGGGCAGGATGCGCCCCACCTCCCTCCAAAATCCCGCGCTGTGATCCATGCGGCGGGTATGGCACAGTTCGTGCACGGCGAGATATTCCGCAAGCCGATCGGGTAGAAAGGCGGTGCGGAAGGAAAACGCGATCCCCCTTTTTGAACTGCACGAACCCCATCTTCCGCGCGCGGAAGTTACGGTGAGCGAGGCATAGGAAAAGCCGTACCTCCCGCAGTATGCGTCGAGAAGCGCCTTCATGCGCTGCCGCGTCAGCCGCCTGAGCAAGCCTTCCAGCGCCCGCTCTCTCCCTTCGGCGGGAAGTATGACCGCGTCTGCGCAAATGCGGGCGTGGGGACCCGCCGTGATGCGAAGCGGCCGCCCCGCGATCTCGATCGTTTCCCCGTCCGCGAGGGAGATCTTTCCCCTCTCGTATTCGCGCAGGCGCCGTTCCAGCCATGCGGCATGGCGGCTCACAAAGGCGCGCACCGCCTCGTCTGTTGCGGAGAGCGGCGCGCGGACGACCGCCTTTCCCTCCCGCGTGACGGAGAGCGACATCGTCTTTCTTTTGCTGCGCACAACTTCGTACGTCTCGTACATCTCTCTTGACATCCTCCCCTTTTTGCGCTATATTATTATTCGAATATGGATATTTATCAAGTCGTTCCCGTGCGGGAAGGCGGAGACGCCGCCGTCTCCGTGCCCTCCTCCAAGAGCATTTTCAGCCGCGCGCTCATCCTTGCGGCCTTTCATGAGGGCAAAACCTTGCTCCGCACAGGCGCGCTCTGCGCGGATTCGCGCACCCTCCTCGGCTGCCTCTCCGCACTCGGGATCGAGACGCAAGAGAATCCGGACGGGATCGCCGTATACGGCGGAGACCCTGCCCCGCACGCCGCGCTCAACGTCGGCAGTTCGGGGACGGCGGCGCGCTTTTTGACGGCTGCGCTTGCCCTCCGCGGCGGCGACTATCTGTTCGACGCCTCCGCGCAAATGAGAGCCCGCCCCATGGACATGCTCCCCCTGCTCGATGCGGAAGGTGTTCGCTTCGACTACTTGGGCGAACGCGGCCGCTTCCCGTTCCGCCTGCGCAGTGAAGGCGGCTTCCCGCGGAGCATGACGGCGGATACCGCGACGAGCACGCAGTTCGCGAGCGCGTTTTTGCTTGCGGCGGGGCTCGGGACGCAACCCTTTACGCTGCGGCTCACGGGCCCCCGCAAGGAAAATCCCTACCTCGATCTGACGGCGGACGTACTCCGCGCGTTCGGCGCGCAATGCGAGCGGCGGGAGGATCTCTTCGACATCATCCCCTCGCACGCAGCTCCCGCCGAATACAGCGTGCCGCCCGACCTCTCTTCCGCATGCTATTTCTATGCCGCGGCGCTCTTACTTCGCAAAAACATCCTCGTGCGGGGCGCCTATGCGGACCGCAGACAGCCCGATTTCCGCTTCCTGCGCCTGTTGGAGGAGCGGGGCGTCGCCTTCGCCCAAACCCCGGAGGGGCTCCGTGCGGACGGCGGAACTGCGCCGCACTTCTCCGGGTTCGACGTCGATGCGCGCGACTTTTCCGATCAGGCGCTCACGCTCGCCGCGCTCGCACCGTTTGCCACCTCCCCCACGCGCCTCCGCGGCATTGCGCACATCCGCAGGCAGGAATGCGATCGGATCCGCGCGATCGCGGAAAATCTCACGGCGCTCGGGGTCCCCGCGCGGGAGACGGCGGACGGCGTCGAGATCGAGCCCGCGCTCCCGCACGGCGGCACGGTCAAAACATACGGCGATCATCGCGTGGCGATGGCCTTTTCCCTGATCGGGCTCAAAGTTGACGGCATACGCATCGAAGATCCGTCCTGTACGGACAAGACCTTCCCGCACTACTTTGATGCCCTCGAAGAGCTCACCCGATGAGGCCGCGCGCGTCGAGAAAGCGAAAGAGCCCCTCGACCCCCTCGGCAATGTCGGCGAACGTCGCGTCAAAGTCGCCGGTATACCAAGGGTCGGCAATGGGGCGCGGATGATCGGTGTAGTCGAGAAGCAGCGAAAGTTTCTCCGAATTGCGGCCTTTCAGGATCGCACGCATGCAGCGCAGATTTTCCTCATCCATTCCGATGAGAAGATCGTACCGCTCTCCGTCCTCCTCCCGCATCAGGCGCGCCCTGTGCGGAACGGACGCGATCCCCTCCTGCGCGAGTTTTCTCCGCGTGCCGATGTGGGGAGGGTTTCCGAGCTCATCCGCATGCGTTGCGGCCGAGGACACGGCGACCTTTCCGCCGAGCCCCCTCTTTTGTATGCCGTCCGCAAAGACGCTCTCCGCCATCGTCGAACGGCAAATATTTCCATGACAAACGAACAATATGCTGATCATCCCGTTTCCTTTGTGAATGAAATTGAAAAATTAGTAATTTTTTCAGTATTTTATGTCAAAAAAACAATTGCTTTTCCTGTGACGATTTGGTATAATGAGAGTATGAAAATTTTTGCAGAGCGGCTCATGGAGCTGAGAAAAGAAAGAGGCCTTTCACAGGCGACAGTGGCGAGAGATCTGAGCGTCAGTCTCGGGATCGTTTGTTATTGGGAAACCAACAAGAGCGACCCGACTGCATCCAACATAGCGAAGATCGCTCGCTATTTTAACGTGACTTCGGATTACCTTCTCGGTCTCTCCGATTAACGGTATGCCCCATAAAATTTCATATTCGGTTGCGGCATACTGCGGATAAAGCACGTTTTCATACCGACAGTCCTTTTATTGTACTTTCATTCTGTCCACGCTCGGGCAGGATTTTTTTTGCGCCAAAAGCGCCTCCTCCAACTCCCTGATCCCGCGGAACGGATTTTTCTCCGAAGGCGTAAATTCCCCCGCAAAAAAGCCCTCATAGCGCACCCTCTCCTCTTCCGCCTCCGCGGAAAGTTCTTCCGAGAGCGAAGAGAGCCTTTGCAGGATGCCTCTCGCCTCCTCCGCGCGCCCGTTGAAGAGTTCGAACTGCACGCGCAGCAGCAGCAGGGCGTGGAAAGCGGGCAGATCCTCTCGCACCGTCGGCGTATCGAAGAGCAGCCCGCGCGGAATTTCCGCGAAAGTCCCACGGTAGAGGATGCCCTGCGCTTCCATCACGCGCAGCAGGATGTCCTCCTCGCTCTTCCCCGCAAGAATGCCGTACGCGACCGCGCCGTCCGTCTTGCCCGCGGCAAGTTCGGCGGGAAGAAAGGCGCGGATCCCCTCCGCAAGGAAAAAGAGCGCGCACATTCCGCAGAAGAGAAGCGCGGCGTGATACGGCAGGCACAGAAAGAGCGCGAGCAGCGCGCCGCCGATGAGCAGGTCGCAGAGCCCGCCTCCGAGGGTAAAACAGAGTGCCTTTGCGCGGATGTTCTTCCCGTTTTTGGGGAACATTTCCGTCGCGCCCGCCGTGGAACCGCCGAACGGCGAAAAACGCACGGAAACGAGCTTCATCCCCGCCGAGAGACCGAAAATTACGTGCCCGAGTTCATGCACGAGCGCGGGGATCTGCAAAACGACTGCGGCGACCAAGGCGAAGCCGCCCGCAAGGTACTCCGCCACACCGAACGAGGGCGGCACGGTAGCGAAAATCGCGGCCGCTCCCCCCAGCGCGGCGAGCCAGAGCGCCCAGTCGAGGACGGTGTAGAGGATGCGCTTTGTTCTTCCGCTCATATCAACCCCCGCAGAGAGAGATATCCCTCCAAATTGTCTCTGTCCGAAGCATACACCGCGCCCATTCCGCAAAGCCGCATGATCTCCGCGAGCAGGAGCGCCCCGCCCGCAATGATATCCGCGCGGGCAGGATCCATGCCGCGGACGCGTCTGCGTTCTTCGGGAGAGAGCGCGAGGAGCTTGTCCGCAAGCATGCGCACCTCCCCTTGCGGCATTTTGAAGTCTTGGACCCGCGCCGCGTCGTAGGCGGGAAGCCCCAGAAGAATGCAGGCGAGCGTGGAGGCCGTTCCTCCCACCGCATAGACCGTATCCTGCGGCTTCACCCCGCAGAGAGGCGCGATGGCATGGGCGATCTCTTCGGAAAGGCGCGCCGCGTCCTGCCCGCACAGGTCGAAGAGGCGCACCGCGCCCACGTCGAGACTCACGGAGAAGCAGATCTCTCCCCCGCGGCGAAGGCACAATTCAGTACTCGCGCCGCCGATATCGACGACGCCGCCGTCCGCCGCGGCGCCGAGCGCACCGCAGAGGGCAAGAAGCGCCTCCTCCCTCCCGGGGATGACGTCCACCTC
Source organism: uncultured Clostridia bacterium (assembly GCA_947625605.1). Lineage (GTDB taxonomy): Bacteria > Bacillota > Clostridia > Christensenellales > Borkfalkiaceae > Gallimonas. The sequence goes on from CANQOY010000004.1 coordinate 79,654, forward strand.
CGCCCCGCAGGATCGGGCGACGCGCGCGCAGAACTCCCCCGCGTTCGCGGCGGAACGCACTGCCGCCGTCGCAAAGAGGAGGGGCTGCGCACCCGCTTCCCTTCCCTCGCGCACAAATGCGGAAACGGCGTCGAGCGTGCGCCGCATCGCCGCCTCGTTCAGGCATGCACTGCGGGCGATCCCCTCCCCGAGACGGGTCGTCGAAACTTTCTTATATAAAGATTTTCCGTCCGCCCAAAGCATCAGGCGAACGGAATTCGATCCGATATCAATGACTGCGTACTTCATATTTACTCATTCCCGGGAGTGTACCACCCCTCCCGCACGGCGGCGCGGTAGCGCTCCCCGAACTCTTCGAGGGATTCGAGATCGCGCTCGCTCTTCTGAATGCTCTCCTCGAACTCCTCGATCGCCTTATCGAGCTCGCGGACCCGCGCGTTTCTCGTGCCGATCCACGCGAACTGGATCGCAAGAAACACGACGAGCACGACGGTCACGATGACGCAGGCAACCGTCGTCGCGATCGCGATCTTCTTCGATTTTTCTTCGGGCAAGACGAGTCTTTTTCGCATTTATGCGCATTCCTTCGGTGTTCTTTGATATTATTATACACCCAAAGCGCAAAAAAAGCAACACATTTATGAAAACTTTTCCAATATAGATAAAAACCAAGCAAAGCGCCGACGAACATGAAAAAGCGCAGCGAGGCAAGGCCGAGCCGCACGGAGACCGCGAGAAAGAGTGCGCAGAAAGCAGCGCAGAAGGCAAAATCACAGACTGTCCGCAGCCATTGGCGGCGAAAGGGCGCGTGGATGCAGGCGAACGCATCATAGAGAAATCCGCCGACGACCCCGAGGAGGATGCAGACGAGAAAGGAGTAGATCTGTTCCCGCACTTATCCGAAGAGCCGCTTGATCGCGTTCCCGCGCGCACCGCCGAACTTTACGGAGTTCACCTCGCCGCGCGCGGAGAAATTTCCGCTCCCCTCCGAGAAGGCAAGGACTTTGAGGTGCGACCCGTCGATCGTCACCCTGCGGCCGTTGACGGTGAGCCTGATCTGGTTTTCCGAGAACGCGTCCACCGAGGAGACGCCCGTCATCGAAATCGTCTTCTGCTGTTCGATCGTCAGAATATTGCTCTTTTCTGTCTGCATGGTAAAATCATATGCGGGGCGCTCCCGGAATATGCGCCCCGCAAAAATACCCCGCAAAATCGTAGTTCTGCGAGGTATTATGTCAGATATAGTACTATGTTAACGCGCTTATCCGCCGAGTTTTGCCTTCGCGCGCGCCTTGGCCCGCAGTTCACCGTCCAAAATTTGCTTGCGGATGCGGACGCTTTTCGGCGTGATTTCGAGCAGTTCGTCGTCGCTGATAAATTCCAGCGCCTCTTCAAGGCTGAGTTTTTTGGGCGGGATCAGGTGGAGCGCATCGTCCGACGAGGAGGAACGCGTATTCGTGAGATGCTTCGTCTTGCAGACGTTGACGTTGATATCCCCCTCCTTCGGGGAGACGCCGATCACCATCCCCTCGTAGACGGGCGTCCCGGGAGTGATGAAGAGCATGCCTCTGCCCTGCGCGTTGAAGAGCCCGTAGGTGACGGCCTCGCCCGTCTCGAATGCGACGAGGGAACCCGCCTCCCTTCTCTGGATCTCTCCCTTATAGGGCTGATATTCGAAAAAGACGGAGTTCATCACGCCCTCTCCCTTTGTGTCCGTCAAAAATTCGCTCTTGTAGCCGAAGAGGCCGCGGGCGGGAACGAGAAATTCGAGGCGCATCCGCGAGCCCATCGCGCTCATGTGGACGAGTTCGCCCTTGCGGGCGCCCATGCTCTCGAACACGACGCCCGTGCTGTTTTCCGGAACGTCCACGATCAACCGCTCGACGGGCTCGTACTTCTCCCCGTCAACCGTCTTATAGAGTACTTTGGGCGAGCTGACCTGAAATTCGTACCCCTCCCGCCGCATCGTCTCGATCAAAATGGAGAGGTGCATCTCCCCCCTCCCGCTCACGCGGAAGGAATCCGTCGAATCGGTGTCCTCGACGCGGAGAGAGACGTCCCGCAAGAGCTCGCGGTACAGGCGCTCTCTCAAATGGCGCGTGGTGACGAACTTCCCCTCCTTGCCCGCGAACGGCGAATCGTTGACGGAAAAGATCATCTCCACGGTGGGTTCGGAGATCTTCACGAAAGGCGCGGGTTCCGCGCAGTCGGCCGCGCATACGGTGTCTCCGATATTGATCTTTTCGAGGCCAGAGAAGCAGACGATGTCGCCCGCCGAGGCCTCCTCGCAGGGAACGCGTTCGAGGCCCTCGATCTCATAGAGATTGACGAGCTTGCCCCTGAGATTGACATCCTTATGGTTGTAGTTGCACACGACGACCTCACTGCCCGGCTTCGCCACGCCGCGCTCGATGCGCCCGATGCCGATGCGCCCGACATAGTCGTTGTAATCGATGGAAGAGACGAGCAGTTGCAGAGGCGCCGTCTCGTCGAGTTCCAGCGGCGGGAAATGCGCGAGGATCGTATCGAAGAGCGGCTTTAAGTCCGTGCGGACGCCGTCCGCGTCGAGCGAAGCGGTCCCGTCGCGCCCCGAACAGAACACGAACGGACTTTCGAGCTGATCGTCGGAGGCGTTCAGGTCCATGAGCAGTTCGAGCACCTCGTCGATGACCTCCTTGACGCGCGCGTCGGGACGGTCCACCTTGTTGATGACGATGATGAGTTTGAGGCCGAGTTCGAGCGCCTTCTGCGTGACGAAGCGCGTCTGCGGCATGGGTCCCTCTGCCGCGTCCACAAGGATGAGGACGCCGGAGACCATTTTGAGGCTGCGTTCCACTTCGCCCGAGAAATCAGCGTGGCCGGGAGTATCTACGATGTTGATCTTCACGCCTTGGTAGTGTACCGAGGTGTTCTTTGCGAGGATGGTGATCCCACGCTCGCGTTCCAGATCGCCGCTGTCCATGACGCGCTCTTCGACGACTTGGTTGGTGCGGAATGTCCCGCTTTGTTTCAGCATTTGGTCCACGAGCGTCGTCTTGCCGTGGTCAACGTGCGCAATGATCGCAATGTTTCTTAAATCTTCTCTTACCATACTGTCCTCTTGAAATCCACCGAAGATTATAATACATTATCCGAAAAAAAACAACAATTTACCGCTTCATTTGCGGGGAAATTTTCAAGCCCCTGCTTCGCTCAAAACGGCTTCGGCGAACGGTTTGCATAGGTGCAGAATCGGATCGTATACCCGTTGTCGTCCTGCGGCGCACTCTCAGAGAGGAGAGAAAAGGCGGGATCCGCGTCTAAATCGGGCGCAAAGACGTCTGCACCGCCCACCGCGTCCACCTTTGTGACGAGCGCCTCCGTGCAATAGGGAAGCAGCGCCTTGTAGACGCTCGCCCCGCCGATGACGAAAACGTCGTCCTGCGGGAAGCGCTTGACCGCCGCAAAGAGTTCGCCGAGATCGTGCACGGTCACGACGTCCCCTGCTACATCCTCGGGCGAGAGCACGATGTTGACGCGGTTCTTCAAAGGCCTTCCTCCGGGAAAGGAAAGCAGGGTATTCCGCCCCATCACGACGGTCTTGCCGCTCGTCGTCTTGCGGAAAAATTCCATGTCTTTGGGCAGGGAAAACATCAGGCCGTTCGCTTTCCCGATGCCCCATTCTCGATCCGCATGAAAAATTGCGCGCATGCAGCCCTCCTTTCTGCGGAGCGTTTCCGCTCCCCGAAGCCTTTGAAACGGCTCTGCAATTTGATTCGGCGATCTCTCCCTCAGATGGCCACGGGGATCCGCGCGTCGAGCGGATGATATTCGTAGTTTTCGAGACGGAAAGAGTCCACCGTAAAGGAATAAAAATCCGTAACGCTGCGATCCACGACGAGCTTGGGCGCGGGCTTGGGCTCCCGCCCGATGATCTCCCTCACGATGGGGACATGCCTGTCGTAGATGTGCGCGTCCGCGATGACGTGCACGAGTTCACCCGCTTTGAGGCCGGAGACCTGCGCAAACATGGTGAGCAGGACGGCGTACTGCGCCACATTCCAGTTGTTGGCGGTGAGCATGTCCTGCGAGCGCTGGTTGAGAATGCCGTTGAGCGTATCGCCCGAGACGTTGAAAGTCATCGAGTAGGCGCAGGGATAGAGGCCCATCTCGTGCAGATCCGCAAAATTGAAGATATTCGTCAGGATCCTGCGGGAGGCGGGGTCATGTTTGAGTTCATAGAGGACGCGGTCCACCTGATCGAACATCCCCTCCTTGTACGCATGCTTGACGCCGAGCTGGTAGCCGTAGGCCTTGCCGATCGAGCCCGTCTCGTCCGCCCAACTATCCCAGATATGCGACTTCAAATCGTGAACGTTGTTGCTCTTTTTCTGCCAGATCCAGAGAAGTTCGTCGATACAGCTCTTGAAGGCGGTGCGGCGGATGGTCAGGATCGGGAACTCCTCCCGCAGGTCATAGCGGTTGACGATGCCGAACCGCTTCACCGTGTGCGCGGGCGTGCCGTCCTCCCAATGCGGACGGACGTTGAGATGGGTATCCCATACGCCGTTTTCGAGAATGTCTTTGCAGTTGGCAATAAAGATCTCGTCCGCCCTGCTCATTTGTCCTCTCCTCCGCAGAGATCCCGCAGCGCCAGCTCCGCCCGTTCCCGCACTTCCGCTTCGCCCAAGATCTGTTGGATCGTCCAGAGATCGGGCGTGTTCGCCTTTCCGGTCGTTGCGATGCGCAAAATTTCCGCAACGTCTGCCACGCTGCCCCTGTACCCCTGCGGGTTCGCCTTATAGTCTTTCATTTCCGCGGCAAAGCCGTTCGCCGCCGCAATCTCTTTGACGGAAGCGAACCACGCCTGCGCGTCGTCGCCGTAGCGGTAGCGCGCAAGAAAATCTTTGAGCACGCGCGCGCAGACCGCGCTCTCCGTGCGAAGTTCCTCGTATGCCGCAGGCCGCTCGAAGAAATAGCGGATGAACTCCATCGCCTGCGAGGCGGTCGTAAAGTCCTTCCTGCGCTTTTTCCCGCCGATCCCCATGCAGAGGGAGAGCACGCGAAGCATCTTCTCCTCATCCGCAAAGAAGCCCCTCTGCGCCTCCGTGCCGAATTCCTCCGCCCAGCCCCTCAAAAACGCCGCCATTTGCTCCGCGGAGAGCTTGGAGAGCTCGTTTTTGGAGATATCGCTCAGCTTGTCCAAATCGAAGAGCGTGCCGCTCTTCGACATTTTCGAGGCCTTGAAAGGGAACTCGTTGAGGTCGGCGTCGGGATTTTTCAAATACCACTCCTCGAAATTGGAGTTGAGCAGAGTGAGCATATACACCTTGACGGCGCGCGGAAAGTAGCCGTCTTTCCTGTAAAATTCGAGGGAGAGCTCGGGGTCCTTGCGCTTGGAGAGTTTGCGGCGCGTCTCGCCGTCCTGCTTCATGAGCGAGCAGTTGTGGCCGTAGCGGGGACGCTCGAAGCCGAGCGCCTCGAACAGCTCGATGTGAATGGGCAAACTCGCCAGCCACTCCTCTCCGCGGATGACGAGCGTCGTGCGCATCAGGTGATCGTCTATGGCGTGCGCGAAGTGATAAGTGGGGATCCCGTCAGATTTCAAGATGACGACGTCCTGATCGTTTTCCGTGACGGTGATCTCCCCCTTGATCTCGTCGTGAAATTTGATCTTGTTTTCGGGGTTGCCCATCGAACGGAGACGGATGACAAAGGGCTTGCCCGCGTCGAGATTGCGATAGATCTCTTCCTCGGAAAGGTCTCTGCACTTGGCATACTTCCCGTAATAGCCCGTGATCTCTTTCTTTTTCGTCTGCTCCTCGCGAAGAAGTTCGAGCTCTTCCTCGGTGCAGAAGCAGGGATACGCTCTTCCCTCCTCGATGAGCCGCTTTGCATACGCGCGGTAAATCTCGGCGCGGCCGCGCTGATACCACGGCGCATACGTCTCGTCGCCGCCGATCTCGGCGCCCTCGTCGAAGCGGATATCGAAGTATTTCAAGGCGTTGATGACCGCCTCCACCGCCCCGTCCACTTTGCGTTTCAAATCGGTATCCTCGATGCGAAGATACAGGATCCCGCCGCTCCTGTGCGCGATGCGCTCGTTTGCGATGGCGGCGAACAGATTCCCGAGATGGATAAATCCCGTCGGAGAAGGCGCAAGGCGGGTGACTTCCGCTCCTTTGGGGAGCGCGCGGGGAGGATATTTCTCCTCAAACGATGCAAGCGAGGGATACTCCCCGGGAAGAAGGCGTTCTGCAAGAAGTTGGTAGTTCATGATCTCTCCTTTTCGGCCGTTCGGATGTTACGGCCGTCCGCTGTGACAGATTATCATTTCCACATTATAATATAGCCGCAAATTTTTGTCAATCTTTCGACGGGAAAACTCCCTTTCTTTCCCAAAAATGTTTTTCACAAGAAAAATTTAAGAAATCGTGTAAAAATAACTTGTCTTTTCGGAACGGATATGGTATACTTGCTTCTGTATTTCGGTGAATAAAGGAAGAACGACGTCATGAATCTTTTAACAATCCTCTCCAATCTTCTTGCCCCCGCACGCGACGATGCGGCGTTCATCACCTATCGTGCGGTCAGCATCACGTTCATCGTCCTCATGGGCGTTGCGGCCCTTGCGGCGATCATACTCGTCATGCTCACTCCCGGGAACTCGCAGGGAATCGACGCGCTCGGCGGATCGAGCGAGACCTTCTACGGGAAGAACAAGGGAAAGTCGATGGAATCCAAGCTCAAACTGTGGACGATGATCTGCCTCGCGGTGCTTGCCGTCCTCGCGGTCATCTTCTTTATCCTGCAAATCGACGCCATTTGGGCGTAATCGACAAGAACACCGACGGGCGAGCGCTTTGCTTGCCCGTTTTTTTGACCGATCTACATATGAATGCGAAACAGGAGATCCTGAAAAACATCCAAAACGGCACCTTTGCCCTCATGAATGCGGAACAGATCGCGGCGCTGCTCCATCTCGGACGCAGAGAGATGCTTGCGATCCGCGCCATGCTTGCCTCCCTCGTCCGCAGCGGAGAGCTCCTCACGGATTCGCGCGGGCGGTTCGGCACGGCGGCACAGTTCGGCGCCAAGACGGGAAAGATCGCGGGCAGCGACCGCGGCTTTGCGTTCTTCCTCCCCGACGACGGGTCGGGAGATCTCTTCCTCCCCCATCGCGCCTTAAAGGGCGCCCTGCACGGAGACTGCGTGCTCGCCTGCCCCGCCGCGCGAAAGTCCGCGGGAGACGAGGGCGAAGTGCTTGCGATCCTCTCCCGCGGCATGCGGGAGATCGTCGGCGTGTACCAAAGCGAAAGGCGTGCGGGCTATTTGCATCCCGATGAAAAGCGGTACGCCGCGGACGTTTTGATCCCCGCGGGAAAACAGGGCGCATGCAGAAACGGCATGAAGGCTGTGGCGCGCATCACCTCTTTTGACGGGGGCATGCCCGTGGGTGAGATCATCGAGATCCTCGGAGCGTGCAACGATCTCGCCACGGAGGAACGCGCCGTGATCCGCGCGCACGCGCTCCGCGAGCAATTCCCCGAAGAGGTTTGTGAGGAGGCAAAGCGGCAGGCAAGGCGGGACATCCGCTCCGAATTGAAGGGAAGAGAAGATCTGCGCGGCGAACTCATCATCACCGTAGACGGGGAGGACACGCGGGATATCGACGACGCCATTTCCGTCAGCCGCGAGGGCAGTCTGTTCCGCCTCGGCGTGCACATTGCGGACGTCTCCCACTATGTGACCCGCAACCTCGCCCTCGACCGTGAAGCGTATAAACGGGGCACAAGCGTCTATTTTCCCGACCGCGTTCTGCCCATGCTTCCCACAGAGCTCTCCAACGGGATCTGTTCTCTCAACGAGGGAGAGGATCGGCTTACCCTCTCCTGCTTCATGACGGTGGACGGCCGCGGAAAGGTGCTGAAAAAGCGGGTCGCCCCCACCGTCATCCGATCGCGCCACCGCATGACGTATACCGAGGTCGCCGCCATCTTCGAGGGCGAGGAAGAGGCCGTCAAGGCCTACCCCGATCTCGTTTGCTTCGTGCAAACGGCAGCCGAGCTCACGGAAATTTTGAAGAAGGCGAGAAGCAGGCGGGGCGGCGTGGCCCTCGACATCAAGGAGGCGAAGATCCTCTACCGGGACGGCACGATCACCGTTCCCGATCACAGGCGCACCGTCGCCCACGAGATGATCGAGCAATTCATGGTGCTTGCGAACGAGAGCGTGGCGGAGCTCATGACTGCGCGCAAAGTCCCCTTTATCTACCGCGTGCACGAGCGCCCCTCCGAGGAGAAAGCAAGCGACTTTGCCGCCTTTCTCCGCGAACTCGGCGTGCGGGCGGACTTCGACCCGAGCAAGGTCTCGCCGCAGGACTACCGAAACCTGTTGGCCGCCTTGGAGGGCTCGGCGCTCAGCCCCATCGTCAGCCGCGTCATGCTCCGCTCGATGATGAAGGCGGCGTATTCCCCCGAAAATATCGGCCACTTCGGGCTGGCCTCCGAGTGCTACTGCCACTTCACCTCCCCCATCCGCCGCTATCCCGACCTGTGCGTCCACCGCATCGTCAAGGAGACGCTGCGCGACGCGGAAACGGCAAAAGAGCGGTATGCGGGAAGCGTTGAGGGCGCCGCGCGGCAGGCGAGCCTGTGCGAGCGGAATGCGCAGGAGGCGGAACGCGACGTGGACGCCCTCTTCATCGCGGCCTACATGCAGGATAAGATCGGCGAGGAGTATGAGGCGACCGTCTCGGGCGTGACCGCATTCGGGCTCTTTGCCGAGCTTCCCAACACGATAGAGGGCTTCATCCCTCTCGAAACGCTGCCCGAGGACGGCTACGAGTGGATCGAACAGCGCATGCTCCTCAAAGGCGCGAGGCATTGCTTCCGCCTGGGCGACGGGGTTCGGGTGCGCGTGGCGGGCGTCGATTGGGGATCGAGGCGCGTGCAGTTTACCCTCATGCCGCAAGAGAGCGCGGGAAAACGATGTGTGGAGAAAAAAAGATGAAGATCATAGCTGTCAATAAATCGGCGACATTCGAATATTTCATCCTCGAAAAGTACGAGGCGGGTATCGTTCTCGAAGGCGCGGAGGTCAAATCGCTGCGCGCGGGCAAGGCCTCTCTCGGCGAGAGCTTCTGCGAGGTCCGCGGCGGGGAGATCTTTCTCAAAAACATGCACATCGCCCTCTATGACAAGAGCGGCGCCTTCTCCACGCGCGATTCGCGGAAAGAAAGAAAACTTCTTCTGCGGCGGGAGGAGATCGCGAAGATCGCGGGAAAGGTCAACGAAAAGGGCTTCACCCTCGTGCCGCTGAAAATCTACTTTCAGGACGCGCTCGTGAAAGTGGAAGTCGCCCTTTGTCGCGGCAAACACACCTACGACAAAAAGCGAACCCTCGCCGAACGCGACCAAAAGCGCGAAATGGACCGCGCCGCAAAGGAAATTTTCCGTTAAATCAAGTACTACGTCTCGCATAGTACTATGTAAAAATCAAAAAAGCTCGTACTTCGGTACGGGCTTTTTGCTTTTTTCTCTTCTTGCGGCCTCTTTTCTATTTCAGATCGAGATAGCGGCGCTCCTCTTCGCTGAGTTGGATCGCGAGCGCGCCGAGATTTAGCCGCATGCGGGAGAGGTTTGTAGACGTGACGATCGCAAACACATTCATCTCCTCCGCGAGCGCCCAGGCAAGCGCGATCTGCGCGGGAGAAGCGCCCCTCTCCCTTGCGAGCTCTTCGCAGCGGCGAAGGCGTTCGAAGTTTTCCTCCGTAGCAAAGGCGCGGCGCGGCCAGCCTTTCAGATCGGACGGCCTCTTCACGCGCCCCGAAAAGAATCCGCTCCCAAGCGCAGAGTAAGCGCATACCGCCATCCCCTGCGCGCGGTACCATTCCCGCGACGCCTCGTTGCCGTGGCCCGCGATGCTCACTGCGCCGTTCCCGAACGGATCGCCCTTCATGTCCGCCAAGCCGAAATACGGGCTTGAAACGGTGAACGGGACCAAGTTCTTTCGGTAGGCATATTCGTTTGCCTCCTCGATCCGCCGCTGCGTCCAATTCGAACCGCCGAACGCGCCGATGCGTCCCTCGGCATGCAGGGCGTTCAAGATCTCCACATACTCCCCTGCGGGGCGGCGCGGATCGTCGCGGTGCAGGAGGTAAATGTCAATGCGGTCCGTCTGCAATTCTCGGCAGGAGACGGAAAGGTCCCGACGGATCGCCCGCTCCGAAAGGCGGGGAATGAAGAGCGCGGGATGCCCGCCCTTGGAGAGGATGACGACCTCCTCCCGATTGCCGCGGGAGGACATCCACTGCCCGAGCACGCGCTCCGCCTTGCCGTACACGCGCGCCGTATCGAAGGCGGTGATGCCCATGCGGACAAGCTCATCGAGGAACGCCCCGCAGTCGTCCCCTCTGCGGAAACGGGGGTTGGAAGTCCCGAAGATCAGGCGGGAGACGGGCCGCGGGACATTGGGTATGGTTTGGTATTGCATTGCGTTGCACCTCTCTTGCAGGGATCTCGGGATAAACAACAAGCGGGAACAAAAGCGCACTTCCCATAGGGAACAAAAACAAAATTTTTAGAATTGTGCTTTCAAGCGATGACAAAAACTCTCGGATA
>CANQOY010000005.1 GCA_947625605.1 uncultured Clostridia bacterium
CAAGCCCGCAAGGGCGAAGTATCCCGCGAAGCGGACGAGTGTATCCCCTTGGTCGTTGACGGACTTCGTATTAGGGGATTCTCTCGGGGCGTTGCCCCTCGGAATGACAGGAGAGACGGAGCGGGCGGGGCGGTATGACAGCGTGGGACAAGACAGGCGGGGCGGAATACAAAAAAGAGAGGCGAACCTCTCTTTTTCGTGTGTGGATGTTTCCGGGTGAAGAAGACCACCCGTCTGTGAGCTTAATCGGGGAGCATGGCGGCGTTATTCGCCGGCGCCCTCATACGGCGTTTTTGTCGTATCTGCCTCATTACCGCTCTTTACGACAAAGGTTTCCCAATGAATCGGATCTGTCTCCGCAATATACTTCTTATGGTGTACATAATTATCGCCATTGCCGTTGAGATCGCCTGCATATGCAAGTCCCAGTTTTTGCACCTTCGTTTTGTATTTGCCGCGTCCGCCGTCCGCAGGAACTCTGCGGAGTCCGTCCTTTGTGTAATAATTTGTACCATTAAAAATATTAACTATACCGCTTTGGATGGATACAATATTCCCGACGACAACGCTCTTTGCCTCCGCCGTTCCTTCTGCATACCCGACGATTGCCGAAGAAGTACTAGTAGCACCTCCCTGTACCAAAATCTCCTTTACGTAGCATCCGATGACGGAACTACTGTAAGATGTCCCGAGGATGCCGCCCGCATTGGTACCGTCGAAATAATATCCATCCGAATCAGGCTCGTTGGCGAATGCAGTCTTGACAATCGTTGCGGAATCTCTGCCGAGAGCGGTTCCCTTTGTCGACATGACGGTGCAGTTCTTGATCGCGGCTTCGTCAGTTGCGCTTGCCTTCGTCACCTGAGGTCCTGCGTTCTTTGCATAGCCCGCAATGCCGCCGACGTGGACGAGCCCCGTCACCTTAGTATCGACCACGGTGACCTTGGAAATGCGGACGTCCGTTCCCGCGATGAAGCCCGCGACCGCGCCGACGAACGCGTCGCCCGTAACGGTGGCGTTCTCGACGGTGAAATCAGTGACCGTTGCGTTGTTGAGGTATCCGAAGAGCCCCGTGAAGTTGCCGCTGTCCAGCGTAAATCCGCTGATTTTATGCCCCTTTCCGTCAAAGTGCCCGCTGAATCCGCCTTCGATATGAGCTTCCGCTTTCAGATCGAGATATGCGCCGTTTGTACGGTCGGTAACGTCTGCCGCGTTGGTGGGAACGCCGACGGGAATGAGCTCCATGCCGCCGAAGTTGATATCGCCGTCCAGCTCAACCTTTGCCTCGGAGAACTTTTTCCCTTCGCCGTATGTATCGCCGTTGTTCACCGCCGTTGCGAAGGCATTCCACTCGTCCACGTTGGAAATATGCAGGACGTCGGCTTGCACCAGCTTCTCCAAGTCGATCACTTTTTCGACATAGCCGCAGACACTGCACTCCCGCCACTTGACATAGCCCTTTACCTCTTTGCCCGCCTCGTCATAATCGACGGTGTAGTATTCACGCCACACATGGCCGAGCTTTTGGACGGGAGCGTCCTTATGGGCGCAGGTGAGCGCGTGCCAATGGTCGGTTTCGTCCGACGTCCACGCCTCTGCATAATGGTGATTCGGATTTCTTGTCGGATCCTTCAACATCGTCACCGTTTCACCGCAGTAGGCGCATTTCAGAATTTGAACCGTGCCGTAAGTACAGTCGTCATTATAGAGGGTGATCGGAGCGTTTTGTGTACTGCCGCTAATACTATGCGTACAATGTTTTTGAATGAACAGTGCGGAATTGTCATCAAAGATGATCCAATAGCCATAGACAGGATCAATGTCAGAATAATAATCGGGCAATTCGCCAAGGTCATCTCGATTGAGAATCTTGTTGAATCCATGATACACACCCCAACTACGGGTATTATATTGGATTTCCTTGATGTGGGAAGCGCTCAGATCGCCGAGCGAGCCCTTCTTAGACCAAGACACGCTGCCCTTCTGCCAGATTTCGCCCGATTCGGTATCGAGATAGAAATCTTTCTCCGCGCCAAGCGATTCATCGGGAACGCCCTTGCCCGTCAAAAAGCCTTCGAGCTTGGGGCTTACGCCCGCCTCGCCCGTGGGGCCCTTCAAAGAGCCGAGGTCGTCCCATTTTCCTTCGGCGTTTTTCTGCCAAACCTCAAAGTTTTCGGTATCGAGGTAGAAGTCGCCCGCAATCGCGTCTTTGACGGCCGTATCGCCCTCGCTAAAGGTATTGGGGTCGGGATTTTCGCCCGAGAACCACAGAACGCCGTCGCGGCCGTTCTTGCCGAAGAGCTTCAACACGGGCTCTCCCCAGCCCTCCGCACCCTTGTGATAGAGATCGCCGCTCGCCGTATCGAGGTAGAAGTCGCCTGCTTTGCCCGCTGTGCCGTCGGGTTCGCCGACGCCGTAGAGCCAAGCGCCGACCTCATCCGCTTCGAGCGCCATCGTCCAGCCGGCCGCCGTCTTTTTGTAGCTTGAAAGGGTCTGGGTGTTGAGGTAGAAATCCCCCTCCTGCCCGAGCTCGTCCGCAGGCGCCGCCGCGCCGTAGTACCATGCGCCGTTCGCGTCGGCTTTGCCGTCCGTGTCCCCTGCGCAGGCACAGAAGATGCCGAGCGACAGAGCGAGCACGAGCGCCGCGGCAAGCGCGATGAGCAACGCGGTAAAGGTGCGCTTTCTTGTCTTGTTCATACCATTTTCTCCTTTTGATATTTGCAAGATCTCACCGTCCGCCGTTTTCCACACGAGAGAGGCGAAACGATGAAATTGATACATTTATTATTCTACTCGCCCCCCCCCCACTGTCAAGTAGTTTTTGATAAAATTTGGTAATTTTCAAAAATTTTTTTCCGAGTATTTCCACAAAATCCCTTGCCCACCCCTCGAGGGGTGGGTGTATCCCCTTGGTCGTTGACGGAGTGCGGCTCCCTGTCATACCGCCCCGCCCGCACGTTCTTATCGTTGTCCAAGGGCGGCACGAGCCCGCAAGGGCGAAGTATTCCGCGAAGCGGGCGAGTGTATCCCCTTGGGCGTTGACGGACTTCGTATAGGGGGATTCTCTCCTCCCTCGCAAGCTCGGTCGTCGGAATGACAGCGTGGGACACGGCGGGCGGGGCGAAAGAACCTGCCCCCTTTTCAAGGGGGCGGGTGGCGCGGCAAAAAGCCGCGACAGGTGGGGGTTCATTCTGAATCACGTCACCCTGAGCTCCGTCGAAAGGTGACCACATTATAAAATAAGGTTATGTTTCGACTTCGCTCAACATGACGATTGGAATGCCCACCACTCGGTTGCGATGACAGGGGCAACCCCCACCCCTACCCCGCCCCCTTCAACGGGGGCAGGTAAGGGCACTGCACTGTTGAGCAAGAATTGCCCCGCTCCACCCTTCAAAGGGGGCGCCAAGGGGCGGGGCGGACATTTTGCCGCGGAAAATGTTTCAACTTCCCCTATGCGGGGTATCATAGTGATTGTGAGGCGGAGAGGAAAATTTTTGCGGACAGCGCATTGACTTTTTCCGTCCTCCGTGCTACAATTTCAATGATATCGGAAAAAAGGAGTGAACCTATCATGATCGACTACACCTTAAAGGCGCTCACGGCCGATGAGCTTTCCTTCAAAGTCAACCCCATCAAAGTGGCCCCCGACACCAAGTTCGAGATCAAGCCTTTCTTCTCCCGCCGCATCCAGTCGGCCAAGGAGAACCCGAAGATCAACATCGTGATCCTCGAATGCAAGATCGAATCGACGGCGGAATCCCCCAAGCCCTTTAACCTCATCGCGCGCTTCGTAGGCGTGTTCGAAGTCAACAACATGAACACCAACGAGGACCGCCGCATGTTCGCCATCAACGCGACGGAGACGATGTTCCCCTATCTGCGGGCCTCCGTCTCCAACCTCACGTCTGCGGCGCTCATCAATCCGCTCAACCTCCCCGTCGTCTCGGGCGCGACCCTCTTCCCCGACGACAGGCAGGAACAGTACACCATCAACTTCGACCCCAAAACCGTAAACTGAGCCTTTCCCTTTGCGCCCTCCTGCACGGAGGGCGCTTTTTTCGTATGGGGAAAATTTTTCCGATTGGTCTTGATTTTTGTCATGGGATTTGTTACAATGGAATGCAACGCAAAAGAGGGGAGGAGCATTTCATGGAAGATAACAACTTGCCCGAACGGGCGCCCGAGCCCGCACCGGACGGCAAAGCTGCGGCCAAAAAGGGCTTCCTCGGCCGCGTGGACACGTTCTTCGGCATCACGAAGAGCGGCTCGTCTTTCCGCACCGAGATCGTCGCCGGGCTGACGACCTTTATGGCGATGGTGTACGTCCTCCTCGTCGTGCCGGACATGTACCCCGACAGCGTCTCGTTCGGCGCCGTGTATATCGCGACGGCGCTCGGCGCGATCGCGGGCACCATGCTCATGGCCTTTCTCGCCAAGATGCCCCTCGCGCAGGCCTCGGGGCTCGGGGCGACCGCCTATGTGACGGGGACGCTCCTCGGCGGCTCGATGGGGCTCACCTACGCGAACGCCATGGTGTTCGTCCTCCTCGGCGGGGCGATCTTCGTCCTGCTCACGGCGACGGGCCTGAGGAAGAAGATCCTCGCCGCCATTCCCAAGGAAGTCAAGGTGACCGTCCCCGTCGGCATCGGCATGTTCATCGCCTTCATCGGGTTCAACAACGCGGGCGTTGTCAATCTTCACGAGGGGAGCATCGTCTTTGCCTCTTTCAACGTGCTCAACGAGGCCGTCACCTATCGGGGCGCGATCGGGGCGCTCGTCGCGCTGCTCGGCGCCGTCGCCATCGCCGTCCTCGCGAAAAAGAACGTCCGCGGCGCCATCCTCTGGGGCATGCTGGGCTCCGCCGCCGTCTACTACGCCCTCATCGGCCTCGGCTGCGCATGGAACGCCTACGGTTGCAGGGAGGTGTTCACGGGCATCGCAAGCGGATTCGAGGACCCCTTCAAGGCCTTCGGCGCGTGGGGGAAGGAGGCCGCGGGGCAGCTCTTTATCCATGGTTTCGACTTCGGCGGCATCGGCGCGGGGCAGCTCGTCGTCGTCATCATCACGACCTCCCTCTCGCTGTGCATGCTCAACATGTTCGATACCCTCGGCACCCTCTACGGGGCATGCTCGAAGGGCGGACTGCTCGATGAGAATGGCAACCCCGTGCGCGCGAACCAGTGCATGCTCGCAGACGCCATCGGGACGTGCGCGGGCGCCGTGTTCGGCGCGACGACCGTCACGACCTATGTCGAGTCCTCTTCGGGCGTCGCCGCGGGCGGACGGACGGGCTTCACCGCCCTGATCACGGGCGTATGCTTCCTCATCGCCACCTTCCTCTCCCCCATCGCCAAGCTCGTGCCCACGGCCGCGACCTCGGCCGCGCTCATCTGGGTGGGCGTGCTCATGATGTCCTCCGTCAAGGACATTGACTGGACGGACCCTGCGGCCGCGCTCCCCGCCTTCCTCACCATCGCGGTGATGGCGTTCGGCTACTCCATCTCGTACGGCATCGGCGTGGGCATCATCTCCTGCGTGCTCGTCAAGCTCTTTACGGGCAAGGTGAGGGAGATCTCCGTGGTGACATGGGTGATTGCGGCGCTCTTCGTTGCGATGTTCGTCCTGACGAACTGAGGCATGAAAAAAACAGGACCCCCTCCGCGGAGGGGGTTTTTGTTTTGCGGACTTCGGATGGGCGCCCTGTCATCCCGAGGGCGGGTGTTACCGCAGGGCTATGCGCGCGGGGCGGCGCGGACGATGTTTTCAAAGAAGGCAAGAAGGGTGCCCCATTTCTCCTCCCGCCCTTCCGCTTCATTGAGAAATTCATGGCGGGAATTCGGGAACAGGACGAGGGATACCTCGGACATGCCCCCCTTGCGCGTGTAAAAATCGTACAGTTTCCGCACGCCCTTGCCCATGTTTCCGACGGGGTCGTTCTCCCCCGAGACGAGGAGAAGAGGGAGGTCCTTTCTCAGCCCGGCAATGTATTTTTTCGTATAGAGGCTGCGGAGCCCCTTGAAGAAATCCCTGTAAAAACGGTTGGAGCAGGTGAACCCGGAGAGCGGATCGCCCGCATACTTCTCGTTGTTTTCGGGGTCGTTCGAGAGCCACTGCCCGTCCTCGAACTTCTTGGAATAGGCGCCGAAGGAGAGCTTCTCGATGAGGCGGGCAGGCGAACTCTCCCGCCCGAGATGGGAGACCAGCGAGCCTGCGTACACCTCGGCGTCCTTTTTATAGCTGCTCCCGCCGATGACGGCGCCGTCGATCTTCTCCGCATAGTCGGAGATGTAGCGCTGGGTCAAAAAGGAGCCGTAGGAAAACCCGAACAGGAAATACTTCAACCCGGGATATTTCGCCCTGTAACGATCGGTGATCTCCCCCTCGTCGCGCACCGTGTCCATGAACATGTCCCCCGCATGGTAGCCGAGAGAATCGGGGTCCGTGAGTCCGTGCCCGCGGTGGTCGTCAGCGACGACGACGTACCCATGTCCGTTGAGGAAGCGCGCAAATGCGTCGTAGCGCGCCGCGTGCTCCGTCATGCCGTGCACGATCTGCACGACCGCTTTGGGCTGTTCGGCCTCCGTCCATTCATGCACATAGATCTCCGCCCCGTCAAACGATCTGAATTTCATGCCGTCTCCTTTTCCCCGCGCGGGCTCTTCCGCAGGCGGGATTTTTTTCCATTATAGCACATTCTTCCCGAAAATCAATCCCTCGGCGGGAATTTTCCGCCCTCTTTCCGAGGCGCGCCGCAAAAATTCCGCTTCCCGCCCAAAGTTCGTTGCGCTTTTCGCGGTTTTGTGGTATAATGAATGTATGATCGTTTCGGATATGCACACACACTCCTCCTTTTCTTCGGACGGAAGAGCCTCACTCTCGGACATGGTAGCCGCGGCGAAGGCCATCGGCCTGCGTTGCTACGGCGTTACGGAGCACATCCACGGGGATGAGCCCTCCCTCGCGCAGTACGGGGAAACGGACGCCGCGGCCTATTTTGCCTGCGCGCGGGCGCTGCAAGAGCGGGAATGCGGCGAAAACTTTTCCTTCTTCGCGGGCGGGGAATACAACTATGCCCCCGATCCGCGCGCGCTCGACTACCTCGTCGCCCTCTCGGAAAAGTACCGCCCCGACTTCGTCGTAAACAGCGTGCACAACGTGGACGGCGCGAAGTGCTGCCATTTCTCCTATTTCGAGGGCAAGAGCAAACAGCGCGCGTACGGGCGCTATCTCGAAGAGGTGCGCCGCAGTCTCGACGCGCCCTATCCCTACGACATCGTGGGGCACCTCGGGTACGTCTCCCGCAGCGCTCCCTATGCGGACAAAAAGCTCCGCTACGACGAGTTTGCCGACCTCTTCGACGAGATCCTCCGCACGGTCATACGGCGGGGCGTGATCCTCGAAGTGAACACGGCTGCGAGCAATTCGGGGAGCGAGTTTCTGCCCGACGCAGACGTGCTCGCCCGCTACTTCGAGCTGGGCGGGCGCAAGATCTCTTTCGGATCGGACGCGCACTACCCCTCGCGCATCGGGGAGAAGCGGGAGCTCGTGTGCGAACAGCTCGCCGCGATCGGCTTTACGGAGATCACCGTCCCCAATCGGGGAACGCATATTACGATCGGCCTCTGAGCCGATCTTTTTTTTGCCGCTTTTTTCCTCCCTTCGCCGATTTTTTTTCGCAAAATTTTCCCCCTCCCCTTGACAACGCCGAAACAGAATGATATAATAACATGCGTTATCAATAACACTTGTTATGAAAGGAGGTTCCTATGCCCGCAAAAACGGTAGCGGATCGGGATCGCTTCCTGAAAGCCGCCATGAAGATCGTGAAAAAGAGGGGGATGGACGGCCTGAACATGCGCGCCGTCGCCAAGGAATGCGGCTGCTCCACCCAGCCGCTGTACCACTGCTTCTCGGGCATGCCTGCCCTGAAAGAGGCCGTCGCCGCGCAGATCGTGCAGATCTATCAAGGGTTTCTGCGCGACGAGATCGCCTCGGGCGAGTTCCCCGAATACAAGGCCGTCGGCATGGGGTACATCCGCTTTGCGAAGGAGGAGCCGCAGCTGTTCAAGTATCTGTTCATGCGCGACAGACACGGCTCGGATACCATAGACGAGGACACGGGCTTCGAGGAAGAGGCGCTTCGCATCGCGCAAAAGACGGGCGTGGACGAACGCCGCGCCCGCGAACTCCACGCGCACATGTGGGTGTGGGTGCACGGGATCGCCGCCATGTACGCGACGGGCTACCTCAGTTGGGACCGCGAGACGGTGAGCCGCATGCTGACCGACGTGTTCCTCGGCGTAAAACAGCGTTTGGAGGAATAGGGAATGGGTATGATGATCGAGATCAAAGACCTCTGCAAATCCTATCAGGGCGTGAAGGCGGTGGACGGCCTCACCTTTTGCGTGCGCCGCGGCGAGCTCTTCGCCTTCCTCGGCGTAAACGGCGCGGGCAAGTCCACGACCATCAACATTCTCAGCGGGATCTTGCGGCGGGACGGCGGCACGGTGGAGGTGTGCGGCGAAAGCATCGACGACCGCCCCGCGTATGTCAAGCAGAAGCTCGGCGTCGTCTTTCAGAGCTCCGTGCTCGACAAGCGCCTGACCGTGCGCGACAACTTGAAGAGCCGCGCAGCGATGTACGGCATCTTCGGGGACGCGTTCAAAGGCAAGCTCAACGCGCTCTCCGCACGCTTCGGCCTCTCGGAGATCCTCGGCCGCCCCGTGGGGAAACTCTCGGGCGGGCAGAGGCGGCGCGTGGATGTGGCCCGCGCCCTGATCAACGACCCCGAACTTCTCATTCTCGACGAGCCCACCACGGGCCTCGACCCCAAGACCCGCCGCACGGTGTGGGAGGTGATCCAGACCTGCCGCAAAGAGCGCGGCCTGACCGTGCTCCTCACCACCCACTACATGGAAGAGGCGGCCGTCGCGGACAACGTCCTCATCATCGACGGCGGCAAAAAGGTGGCGGAGGGCACCCCGCACGACCTCAAAACTGCGTATGCGGGCGACTTCATCCGCTTCTATACCCGCCTCGACGAGGCTGAGAACGCCCTCCGCGGCCTCGGCTGCCCCATGCGGCGGGAGCAGGGCTTTTTGGAGGCCGAACTCGCGAGCACCGCCGAGGTCGCCGCCATGATCCGCACGTTCCCCGAGATCTTCGAGGACTTCGAGGTCCTCAAAGGGAACATGGACAACGTCTTTCTGAAAGTCACGGGAAAGGATATCCGGGAGGGATAGGATGAACGAATTCGGAAAACTCTGCGCGCTCGTTTCGCGCAATATCAAGTGCTATTTCAAGGATAAATTCCTGTTCTTCGTCTCGCTGATCACCCCGATGATCCTCCTCGTCCTGTTCGCGACCTTCCTCCGCGGGGTGTACATGTCCTCCTTCGAGGGCATCTTCCGCGCCGTCGGTTTCGAACTCGCCGACGCGCGCGTCGTCGAGGGGCTTGCGGGGAGCTGGCTGCTGTCCTCCATCCTCGCCGTCAGTTCGGTGACGGTCGCCGTGTGCTCGAACGCCGTGATGGTCAACGACAAGATCGAGAATACCCTGACCGACTTTTGCGTCACGCCCGTCAAGCGCACGACGCTCTCCGCCGCGTACTTCATCGCGAACTTCACGGTGACGCTCATCGTCCTGCTCGCCGTGCTGGCCGTCGGCTTGGTCTACCTCGCCGCCGTCGGCTGGTGCCTCGCCTTCACGGACATCCTCGCGATCCTCGCGGACGTGATTTGCAGCGTGCTGTTCGGGACGCTGGCCGCCGCCGTGATCGGGAACTTCATCTCCACGCAGGGCGGGCTTTCGGCGGTCTCCACCCTCGTTTCCAGCCTGTACGGCTTCCTCTGCGGCGCGTACATGCCCCTCTCGCAGTTCGCCGACGGGCTGCGCAGCGTCATCTGCTGTCTGCCGGGCACTTACAGCGTGGGCATCCTGCGCAACCACTTCATGACGCCCTATATCCAAAAACTGACCGGCCTCGGATTGCCAGAGGCCGGCGCAAAGGGGCTGATGGACAGCTTCGATTGTAATCTCACGTTCGGCGGAAAATTCGACAAGGTCGGCTATGTCGGCGGCACGCAGATCCCGCTCGGCGCCATGTACGGCATCCTCCTGGGCGCCTGCGCGATCCTCTTCGCCGTCTACTTCGTGATCGTCGCCGTGAAAAACCGCGAGGGCGAACGCGCGGTGCGCAGGCCCAGACGGCCGGCATAGGAGCGCCGCCGCCCGCAGGGAGGCGGAACGGGTTACGGGAGGAGTTCGGAGAGCCTGTCCGCAAGGGAGGCGAACTGTTCGGGGGTGAGCGTCTCCCCCCGCGCGCCCTCGGGGACGCCCTCTTCCGCCAGCACCGCCCGCGCCTGTACGCGGGAGAGCCCGAAGGCCTGCATGAGGTTGTTTTCCAGCGTCTTTCTCCGCGAGACGAACGCCGCCCTGACCACCGCGCGGTATTTCGCGGGATCCTTGACGGGGAGCCTGTCCTCTTCAAAGAGGATGCGCACGACGGCGGAATCCACGTTGGGGCGGGGGACGAACATCGTGCGCGGTACCTTGCGCGTGATCTCGCACGTTCCCCTGCGCGCGATGGCCGCCGTCACCGCGCCGTACGCGGGCGAACCCGCCTGTGCGGCGAAGCGTTCGGCGACTTCTTCCTGTACCATGACCGTGATCCCGCGGCAATTTTGCGCTTCTTCCACGAACCGCATGACGACGGGCGTCGTGATGTAATAGGGCAGGTTCGCGACGACGACATACTCCCCGAGCTCCTTTTCGAGCGCGGCAAGATCGCACCTGGAAAAGTCGCGGAAGACGATCTCCGCGTTCTCGCAGCCCGCGAGCGTCTCCGCCAAAACGGGCCTGAGCGTGCGGTCGATCTCGAAGGAGAGCACCCGCTTCGCCCGTTCGGCGAGCGCACGGGTGAGCGCGCCCGCGCCCGCCCCGATTTCGAGGACGACGGTATCCTCCCCCACGCCCGCATCGCTCACGATCGCGCGCAGGAGGTTGCCGTCCGTGAGGAAATTCTGCCCGTACTTCTTCTTGAAGCCGAAGCCGTGCCTCTGCAAGATCTCTCCGATTTCCATTCTTCCCCTCGCATGCGGGGCCCGTCCCCGCGCATACTGCGGAAAGGGATCCCCCACAAAAGATACAAAGGGCCGGAAGTTCGCTTTCGGCCCTTCGGCTGATTCCGAAGAGATTATACCACCTTTTGCGGCGGTTGGCAAGCGGTTCGCGGCCCCGCCCTTTCCGGCCCTCACGCCCCCGCGGGGAGCAGGCTCTTCAAGGGCTCGAAATAGGCGCCGCGCCCGAGCCCCGCGAGAAATTCCTCCTCCGAAAGTTCGCCGAGAAATTCCTGCCCCTCGAACAACACGAGCGTGAGATATTTGTCCTCCCGCAGAAAGCGGATGGCGTCCCTTGCGGGAACTTCTGCGGAGATGGCCACCCGCCGTTCCTCGACGCCGCGCGCGAACCGCTTCGGCGAGAAGGAGACGCGCGCATACGATCCGCCGCCCAGCGCCCCCGCGGCGAGAAAGCACGCAAAGGCGAGCGCCGACCACTGCGGCGAGGAGAAACAGCTCCACACAAAGAACCCCGCGATCGCGAGCGCGGTGAGATAGCTGACCGCGGCGCAGACCGCGCGGGCACGCCGCTTCCCGAAGCGCTCCAAGAGGAGGCGGAGCATGCGGCCGCCGTCCAGCGGATAGGCGGGGAGCAGGTTGACGAAGAAGAGCGAAAAGGATACGCTTGCCGCGAGTTCGGTGTAGGGGTACGTTTCGGGGTACATCCACCAGAGCGCGAGAAAGAAGATGCCCGTCGCAAAGTTGGCAAGAGGGCCCGCCGCGAGCACGGCGAGCTCCTGCTTTTTTCCGATCCCCGCAATGTCGCCCGAGATCATCGCCCCGTAGGGCATGAGCACGATCTTATCGAGAGAGTAGCCGAACCGCCGCGCGGCGTAGGCATGGGCGCATTCGTGCTCGATGGCGGCGAGGCATGCGGCGAGGAAGAGGAAGAGCGTCCCCGTAAACGCCGAGAGCACGCCCACCGCCAGAAAGAGCGGATGGATCCTGACTTTCCCCTTCATCAGCTCCAAGCAAGGCCGTTTTCTCCGAGGGAGTAGTTGGTGATCAGGCGGTCGTTGTCATAGAACATGACGCGCACGACGCCGTCCCCGTCCGTAAAGCCGAGGGGCGTGTTGGTGCGCACAGTCTCCCCCTCCGCGGCGTAGACGGTATCCAGCCCGCTGATGACGGTGGTGAAGGAATCGGAGTGACGGAGCAGGACGGAGTAGCCCTCCTCGGCGCTGCCCGTGACGCGCTCCAACGCTCCCGCGCACGGCGCATAGACGGAGCACTCCGCCGTGAAGGACATGACGCCCGTCTCGGACACGGTGATGTCCACATCGTCGAACCCGTTCACGACAGGGCTGAGGGCGAAGTCGTTGTATGTGCGCGTATCCGCCGTGGACGCGCCGCGGAAGAGCCCGCGCACAAAGGTGTTGATCGCGCTGTTCGGGATGAAGAGATTGGTGAAGAAGATCGCGGCGCACAGAACGACCACGGCAATGAGTTCGCCCACGAGGACGCGCTTCGCCCACGAGGGACGCGGCTTCTTCACGGCCTCGCGCTCGATGGTCGTGCTCTCGGCATAGGCGGGATCGCCCGTCTGCATGCGCTCGTTGACCTGCTCCACGAGCTGATCGGAGAGGGCCTCTTCCCTCCCCTTTTTTTTCTTTTCTTTGCGTTTGACGGTCACCGTTTCCACGGGGATTTCGAGCATCTCGGCGTAGCTCAGTTCATCGTTCATACGTCACCTCTTGAAATGATTTTTCGCTTCGCCCGCGGATCGGCCTTCCCTCCTCGGGCAATCATAATGTATGCGGAAAATTCCGCCGATAGAAGAAAAATTCCCTGTCGAATCGGCGGGAAAGAGAAAGATTTTTCATCGGAAAGAGGGAAACCGCGGGGGCCTTCCGCCGCGCCTTCGCGCAAAAGACGGAAATATTTGACATTCTCCCCGATTTGCCCTATACTGTAAGTATGAACGTCTATCTCGATTACGCGGCGACCGCGCCGCTGCTCCCCGAAGTTTTCGAGGAAATGAAGCCGCTGCTTGCGGAACACTTCGGCAACCCGGACTCCGCGCACGCCTACGGGCGGAAGGCGGCGGCCTATCTTACGGACGCGCGCGACCGCATCGCGCGGGTGCTCGGCGTATCCCCCGCCGAGGTGTTTTTCACCGCGGGCGGGACGGAGGCGGACAACTGGGCCGTGCGCTGCCTCGGCGAGGGGGACCTGATCGTCTCCCCCATCGAACACGCGGCCGTTCTCTCCGCGGCGCAGCAGCGAGCAAGCAGGGTCTTTTCCTGCGGCGTCGGCTGGGACGGCGTCGTCACAAAGGCGCATTTGGGGCGTACCATGTCCGAGGGTGTGGGGTTAGTTGCGGTCATGGCCGTCAACAACGAGACGGGGTGCGTCCAACCCGTCCGCGAGCTCGCACGGGCCACCCATGCCTGCGGTGCGCTCTTCTTTTCGGACTGCGTACAGGCCGCCTGCACACAGGACCTCAAAGACATCGCGCGGGAGGCGGACGCGATTTCGCTCTCGGCGCACAAGCTCGGCGGACCCAAGGGCGTGGGGGCGCTCGTCGTCAAAAAGGGCGTACGCATCCGTCCGCTGCTCTTCGGGGGGGAACAGGAGCGCGGGCTGCGCGGGGGCACCGTCAACGTGGCGGGGGCCGTCGGCTTTGCAAAAGCGCTCGAACTCGCCGCAGAGCGCCGCGAAGCGTTCTGCCGCCATGCGGGCGCGCTTCGCGATCTGTTTGAACGCAAGATCCTCTCCGCGCTCGGGGAGGACGTCGAGACCGACGGGGAAAACCGCGCGCCCAACCTCTCGCATCTGACGTTCCGCAGGGGGAGCGCGGCGCTTTTGGACCGCCTCGACCTCCAAGGCGTTGCGGCCTCGGGCGGGGCGGCCTGCTCGGCGCACGCGGCCCTCCCCTCCCATGTGATGCTTGCGATGGGGCGCTCGGAGCGCGAGGCAGGGCAGGGGATCCGCTTCTCTTTCGGCCCCTCCACCACGGAAGAGGAAGTCCTCTTCGCCGCAGACGCCGTCATCGGCTGCCTGCAATGATCTTGCAAAATTTCGTTGATTTTTTCCCTTGTGCGTCACAAATGCAGGGTTTGAAACGTTTTATAGGCGTAAACTGCTTCCGCCATGGCAAGAGATGAGATCGAGAACATCGTAGAGGCTTACGGCGATATGATCTATCGCCTCGCCCTGCACTATGTAAAGAGCGATTTCGACGCGGAGGACGTCGTTCAGGAAGTCCTCCTCTCTTTTTGCATGCGGAAGATCCCCGAGGACAGGCAGAAGGCGTGGCTTCTCCGCGTCACCGTCAACAAGAGTCTCGACCTCCTCCGCAAGCGCAGGCGGCAGGTCCCGCTCGAATGCGAGCCGCGGGAGGATCCGGCGGAGAAGATCTCCCTCTCCGAAGAGCTGGAAGCGCTCTCCCCCACCGACCGTGAACTCGTGTATCTGCACTTCTTCGAGGGCTATTCCTCCAAGGAGATCGCAAAACTCGTGCGGATGACCGACGCCGCCGTGCGCAAACGCCTCGAACGGGCGAGAAAAAAACTCAAAGGCATTTTGGAGACGCAATCATGAAATATCGGGAAGAAGTGGAAAAATTGTCGCTCGACGGCGCACAGCGGGAGCGCATCGCCGCCGCCCTCAGGGAGCGGCGCGCGGCAGGGCGCGCCGAACAGGCCCGCGTCCGCAAGCGCGCGCTCGCAGCCGCCTCCCTCTCCGCGGCGCTCGCCCTCATCGTCGCAGCGCCCATCGGGATACGGTACGGCCTCAAAAGCGCGACCGCGAAAGATCAATCCGCAGGCGGGCCTTCCGTGGAGGACCCGAACGGAACCCAGACCCCGGGAGGGGAAAAAGATCCCGATTCGGGCAGCACCGGAACGGACCCCGAGCCGCCGGACGGAGAGATCACCCCGCCCGAACTGATCGAGGGCGTTGACGGGAGGATCGTCGATTGCAAGCCCATGTACGCGGCGGACGAGACGATTTTCATCCGTTACCGCGCCGTGGCGGGCACCCCGCTCACCGAAACGAAAGTGGAAAACGGCTTCTCCGTCGTCTCCTGCACGCTGATCTCTTCGGCCGAAAAGCGCCCGCGGACGGAATACACCTATCAAATCCAACTGAAAGCGGCGGAAGCGGGCGAACACCTCTCGGGCGGCGTGCGCTTCGAGACGGAGGATGGCAACCCCGCCGCCTGCATCCTCTACGGCTACCGCCCCGCGGAGGGCCCCCACGCGGACGGGACGATCTACACGAGCACGGTCTCGCAAGACGACGCATTCGGGGCCTATCTCCGCTTTTTGGTGGGGCTGGGAGAGATCACGGACGACGAGTATCACGATCGGCTCTCCGAATATTGGCGCGAGAGCGGCGCCGTGCGGGAAAAGATCGAAGTGATGCAGGCGCATTAAAGGGGGAGACCGCTCTTGTCATTCCGAATGAAGAGCGCCACCCCTTCCGTCACTCGCGCTGCTCGTGCCACCCACCCCTCAATGGGTGGGCAAGGAAAGACCGATTCTCGGCGCACCCTTGAGGGGGAGCTCCGCCGCAGGCGGTGAGGGGGTGTCATCCCAAATGAAGAGTGCCACCCCTTCCGTCACTCGCGTTGCTCGTGCCACCCACCCCTCAAGGGGTGGGCAAGGGAACCCCCATTTTTCCCGTCATTCTGCCCGCCTTGTGGCTCATCAGAACAAATCAGGCCTATCCATGTCCGCGGATAGGCCCTCATTTTGCATTTTGTAGAGTGTTACGTCCAATCGCAGACGTTCACCCATTTGGCGAGGAATTCCTGTTCCTCGGGCTTCTTCTTCACCGACTGCGACGCCGCGACGATGGGCAGAATGCGCTGGACATACTGCACGGCCGTGTCCGTCTTGGCGCAGTAGAGTTTGAGGTATTTCTCCGCGAGCTCGTCTTTGCCTTGAAGTTTGAAGATGAGATAGGTCCGCGCCGCATCCGCCGAGCCGTTGCCCTGCGTAGCGTGCGACCAGTCGATGATGTAGGGCGTGCCGTCCTTGGTGATGACGACGTTGCTCGGCTGGAAGTCTCCGTGGCAGAGCTTCTTGTGGCGGGGAAGCCCGTCGAGGCGGACGTGCAGGTCGTAGCGGACGGTCGCGGGGAAGGCGCTCGCCGAGATCTTCGCGTGCATCTTGTCCCTGAGGTGTCCCAAGAGGGGCACCTTTTCCTTGCTCATGCGGATCTGCAAATCGACAAAGAATTCGAGATATTCGTCCGTCTTTTCGGGATGCTTCTGCATGAGCTCTTCGAGCGTATCTCCCTCGATGAGCTCGCGGACGATCGACCACTTCCCGTCGATGACGGACACGCTGAGGATCTTGGGCACGTTGAGCGAGGTCTCCTCCACGCGTGCCGAATTGAGGGCTTCGTTGAGAATGTCCGCCTTGGAGTAGGTCTCGTCAAAGGACTTGATGAGGCGGTTTCCGTCGCGGTACAGCTTCTTGCCGACGCTTTCGTGAATGAGTTTCATGCTTCCTCCTGTTCGCGCGGGGCGCCCCGCGATCCTGTTCCCCGTTATTATATCCTAAAATCGTCCGCTCGACAATCCCTTTTGCGAAAATTCTTCCGCAGAATTTGCCCTTCTTTTGCCCCTTTTCCGCAAAAAACGGGGAAAAAGCGATCCCGCCCTGCGCGGACGGGACATGGTAGGCGCGGATGCGCGCTGCGGCGCGTCATGCGCCGAGGATGAGGCTGATGCAGCGGATGCGGCGGTCGAGTTCGGCAAGGCGCGCTCCGTCCGGCGTGGACGCGGCGTCCTCGTTTTCCCGCACGAGCTCGCGCGCGCACCAGAGCTTGCGCGCATAGACGATGAGGACGGCCAACACGCCTGCCGCGCACCCCGCAAACACGAGGGTGAAGATGAGCGGCAGATCGGTCCGCGTTCTCAAAAGGAAAGAGGAACTCACGCCGCAGGCGATCGCACACAGCGCAAAGGCGACCAAAATGACGGCGAACCGCACCGCATAGTAGCGGAAATTCGCACGGAATGCCACGGCGCGCTCCCCCTGCTCTGCCGTATATTTCGCGCGCAGGGGCTCGGCTTCGGCGGAAAGTTTCTCGCGTTCGGCGCGCAGTCCCTCCCCCATGGCGGCAAGGAGGGGACGCCTTACGTCCTCCTCCGCGCGGGAAAATTCCTCCGCCACGCGCACGTCATAGAGCGGCTCCGCGTCCGTGAAGTTCTTGGTACGGGCGATCCAGAGCTTGGGGAGCACCCTGCCGCCGTCCACCTCATAGATGGCCGCCTGCTCGAACATGGGCTGCGCGGCGGCGTAATCCTCGCATGCGAGCAGACGCTCCCCCTCGGCGACGAGCCTCTCGTATTCGGCGCGCGCCTTTTCCTCCGCGCGGCGCCTCTCTTCGAGCTTTTCCCGAAGCCGTTCGGGAGGCAGGCCGGCAAATTCGTCCCCCAGCCCCTCGGGGATCTCGATGCAGATCTCCTCCTCTTCCTCCGCGGGAGCGTCCTCGCGGCCGTCGTCCTCCACGGCGTCCGTCTCTTCGCCCATCTTTTTGAGCTTGATCTGACGTTCCCTGTCGATGATCCTCTCTTCCATGCTTTCTCCTTTTGGTACGTTTTTTCGCCCGCGCGCTATGCCTGCTCCCCGTCCCCGAGCGAAAAGGGGCTCGCGACCGTGCGGGGGGCGCGCGGATCCGCGCTCCTCGTCACGAGCGTGCGGCACGGGCCGCGGTATCGGCTCTTTGCCCACTCGCAGAGCTCGCGCGATTCGAAGCAGGCGAACGCCGCGGCGCCCGATCCCGTCATGGAACTGCCGAGGGGCGAAAACCCCGCGGCCGCACTGCAAGCCTCCCGCACGGCGGGTTCGATTTCGCAGGCGGCGGGGTAGAGATCGTTGCCGAAGAGCCGCGCCGCCCAGCCCACGTTGCCGCCTTGCAGGGCGCGCGCCGCCTCCCCCGTGCGGTTCGAGCCCGTTCCCGCCATCTCGTCGAAGCGGGCGTAGCAGGCCTGCGTGGAGACGCGCCACTCGGGCAGAAACAGGAGGAAGTGCATAGGCACGAAGGGCAGGGGTTCCACCTGCTCCCCTCTGCCGCGAATGCGTGCAAGTCCCCCCGTAAGGAGGTAGCCCGCGTCACTGCCCAAACCGTCTGCAAGGGCCTTCATGGCGCCCATGTCCGTGACGTCATACAGCCTACCCATGCCCGCGATCACGCCCGCAATATCCGCGGACGAGCCACCCATGCCCGAGGCAAGGGGGATATTTTTGTAGATCGTGATATCCGCGCCGCGGGAGGAAAACGCCTGCACGAAGGCGTCGCCCGCGCGCTGTGCGTTGTTGTTTTCGGGAAAGATCTCCTCGCTCCCGAGCCCGCGCATCGTCACGCGGACGAGCCCGTCTTTCCGCCGCTTCAACACGATGCGGTCAAAGACGTCTACGGTGGTGACGAGGGAATCGAGCATGTGGTATCCGCCCTGCTTCCCCTTGATGTCGAGCGTGAGATTGAGCTTGGCGTACGCATTGATCCGAACCGTATTCACGGCTTTCATTTTAGCATGTTTTGCGCAGCTTTGCAAGGGATTTGAGGAAAAACCTTCCCCGCATGGGGGAAGGTTCGAAGTCATTGTATCAACGCATCGCCGTTTTCTTTCGGTAGACGATGACGCGCTGCCCCTCGCGCACGGGGAATTCGATATCGGGATTGCTCGCCGAGACCTCCTCGGGCGACTTTTTCAGGCTCTTCGCGAGCTCCCAGAGCCCGTCGCCCGCGCGGGGGATATAGACGCTCACCGCGCTGTCGCTCTGCTGCAACGCCTCGCCCTCCTCCGCGCTCGAAACCAGCCGCGCCGTGACCGTCCGCTTCTCCTGTACCGTGATCTTCAAGGTGGCCTCCGCGTCGATCTCGCCCTCCTGCCGCTGCCGTGCCGACATGCCGCACACGAGCACCGAGATGTTCGCGTCCTGCGCGTCCAGCGGGACGGAGAAGGGAAGGCTGAGCTCTAACCCGCGGTGCGCGCCGTCCGAGCCGAGCACGAGCAAGGTAGCCATGGCCACGCCCTCGACGCGTTTTCCGTCCTCGGCGGAGACGAGATTGGCCTCGGCGCGCTGCAACGTGACCGCCTGCAAGACGTCCGAGAAGGCGATCTCGGAGGAGAGCGCGCACTTGCCCGAAATGCGTTCGGTCACGCGGAACACGTCCCCCACGCCCCCGCTCTCCGCCGTCGAAAAGACGAGATCGGTCGCATGGGTCGGGGAGAAGGCGTCCGTTACGGCGTCCACCGCCGTCTCCTCATACACGCACCCCTCCGCCGCGAGGGAAAACTCCGCGATGATGGAGCACTTCCCCTTTTCCTCGTCCGTCTCCGCACGGATGGCGGTGTTGACGACGCTGACCCGCGCCTCCGCGCTGCACCCGAAGGAGGCCGCCTCGCAGGGCACGGCCATGGAGAAGGGCACGAGGCGCTCAAAGGAGACGAGGGCGCCGCTGTCCTTTAAGGCGAGTACGCACAGGTTGATCTCCCCCTCGATTTTGAGGGTGCCCGTCTCGCACACGATCTCGCCGAGATTCACCGTTTCGGCGTGTTGGAGAATGTCGCCGAGCAGGTCGGTCTCGAACTCGTCCTCCGTCTCCGCCGCCCCCGAGACCAAGTGCGCGGTCAAGACCTTTACGGGTTCGCGGCGCATGATGAGATCGCCCCCGGAGAGGTACTCGAAAGTCTGTTCCCCGTACAGAGAAATGTCCGCGCCGAGGAGCGCCTGCACGTACACGCTCGCGCCCTCGCGCCTGACCGCAACGTTCTCCACGGAGACCGCCGCCCGCGCGGTGAGGGCGGGGAAGCAGAAGTCGTCCTTGCAGACGGAGGAGAACTCCACGCCCTTTTCCCCGCGGCAGACGCGCTTTTCCGCATCCTCATAGACGAGGGAAAAATGCGCCTTTCCGAAGTAGCGCACCTCGCCGTTTGCGACTTCCGCACCCGTCAGCACGGCGGCGCAGTGAACGGAGAGGACGGTCTCCACCTCGCCGCCGAAGCGGCATTCGACCGCCGTCTGGGCATTCAGTTCCTTCCTCTTTCCGTATCCGCGAAAGATTTGCGTCTCGGTTTTCATCATAAACACACTCCCGATTTTTGGATTCCTTTCATCGTATGCGGGGAAACGGGAAATTATGCGGGGGAAAGCGCGGGAAGTTTTGTCGAAGCGCGGCGAGCGCGGGCGAAGGGGCGGGAGGTATAAAAATGGAAGAAAGCGGCAACAATTCCGGCATGATCAAGCCCAAACATGACATTGCCCACATCAAGCAGACGATCGCGGATTCCTTTCAAAAGCAGGTCAACGTGACCGTCAATTTAGGCAGAAACAAGGTCGTCAAGTTCTGCGGGGAGCTCTCGGGGGTATACCCCGCCCTCTTCACCGTCCGCCCCAACGACAAGAACTTTTTGGGCAAGACGTCTTACTCCTATGCGGAAGTGCTCTGCGGGAGCGTAAAGGTCAAGCCCATCGATCAGGCAAAGTAAAAAAGGCGCCGCGGAAGAGAGTTCCGCGGCGCCTCGGCGTTTTTGCCGTTTTTCTGTTATTCCTGCGTTTTCGGAGGCTCATCCTCGGACATGGTGGCCTCGTTTTTGCTCTCCGCCTCATCGGGAGCACCCGCAAGTTCCTCGGGGGAGAGGTCTGCGGCGGTCTCTTCGGGAGCGGCGACCTCGGCCTCTTCGTCCTTCTCGGTGACGGCGACCGTCGCCACCGTGCCCTCGCGCACATTCATGAGACGCACCCCGCGGGAGGCCCTGCCGATGCGGGAGATGGCCTCGACGTGCATGCGGATGACGATGCCCGCGCTCGTCACGAGCATGGCGTCGTTCGTGTTGTCGGCCAGCTTCATGCACACGAGCGCGCCCGTCTTTTCGTTGAACGTGCCCGCCTTGATGCCCTTTGCCCCGCGCGCGGTGAGGCGGTATTCCGCGGGATCGGAGCGCTTGCCGTACCCCCTTTCGGTGACGGTGAGGATATCGTACCCCTCTTTGAGGACGAGCATGTCCACGACCGTGTCGCCCTCGGCGAGGTTGATGCCGCGCACGCCCATGGTGTCTCTGCCCATGGGGCGCACGTCCGTCTCATGGAAGCGGACGCACTTGCCGAAGCGCGAGGCAATGACGATCTGGTCCTCGCCGCCCGCGAACTGCACCGAGATGAGCTCGTCGCCCTCCGTGATCTTGATGGCGATCTTTCCGTTCTTCATGATGCGCTCGAACTCGCTCGTCGCCGTCTTCTTGACGAGGCCGTTCTTCGTCGCCATGACGAGGTACCCCGTGCCGTTTTCCAGAACGGGCAAAAACGCTGCGATCTTCTCCCCCGCCGCCAGCTGGATGAGGTTGACCATCGCGCGGCCCCGCGCCTGCCTGTTGGCCTCGGGGATCATGTAGCCTTTGAGGGAATACACCTTGCCGAAGTTGGAGAAGAAGAGGATGTTGTGGTGCGTGGAACAGACGAACATCTGCTCGACGAAGTCCTCATCCTTGGGCTTGTGGCCCGTGATCCCCACGCCGCCGCGGTGCTGGGCCCTGTACTCCGCAAGCGGATAGCGCTTGACGTACCCGCCGTGCGTCATCGAAATGACGACGTCCTCCTCGTCGATGAGGTCTTCGTCTTCGATGTCGCCGTAATCCACGGAGACCTCCGTCCGCCGCTCGGAGGGATACTTCGCCTTGATGGCGATGAGGTCGTCGCGGATGATCTGCATCACGCGGCTCTCGTTGGCGAGAATGTCTTTGAGGTCCGCGATGGCCGCTTCGAGCGCTTCGAGTTCCTCCCTGAGCTTTTCCACTTCGAGAGAGGTGAGCCGCTGCAAGCGCATTTCGAGGATGGCGTTGGCCTGCTTCTCGGAGAGTTCGAAGGAGGCGGTCAGCTTGTCGTTGGCGTCGTTCTTGTCCCGCGATTCCTTGATGATGCGGATGACTTCGTCGATATTGGCGAGGGCGAGGACGAGCCCCGCGACGATGTGCGCGCGCTCCTCCGTCTTGCCGAGGTCGTACCGCGTGCGGCGGACGATGACTTCTTTCTGATGTTCGAGATAGTAGTAGAGGATGTCGCGGATGGTCAAATACCGCGGTTCGGTGCCGTTCTCGACGAGGGCGAGGAGGATGATGCCGTCCGAAACCTGCAAATTGGAGTGCTTGTAGAGGGTGTTCAGAACGACCTGCGCGTTTGCGTCCTTCTTGCATTCGATGACGATGCGCAGCCCCTCTCTGCCCGATTCGTCGCGGATATCCGAGATACCTTCGATGCGTTTATCCTTGACCATGTCCGCGATCTGGATGATGAGTTGCGCCTTGTTGACCTGATAGGGGATCTCCGTGACGACGATGCGGGAGCGCGCGTTTGCGCCCGTGCCGTGCTCTTCGATCTCGCACTTGGAGCGGATGACGATGTTGCCCTGCCCCGTGCGGTACGCCTTGCGGATGCCGCTGCGGCCCATGATGACGCCCCCCGTGGGGAAGTCGGGCGCGGGAATGTACTCCATGAGTTCGTCTACGGTGATCTCGGGATTGTCGATCATGGCGACCGTGCCGTCGATGACCTCGGCGAGGTTGTGGGGCGGGATATTCGTCGCCATGCCCACGGCGATGCCGTCCGACCCGTTGACGAGCAGGTTGGGGAAGCGGGCGGGGAGCACCGCAGGCTCCATCTCGATCCCGTCGAAGTTGGGGAAGAAATCCACCGTCTCCTTGTCGAGGTCGCGGAGCATTTCGGCGGCGAGCTTTGTGAGGCGCGCCTCGGTGTAACGCATGGCCGCGGGCGGATCTCCGTCCACCGAGCCGAAGTTGCCGTGGCCGTCTACGAGCGGGAAGTTGATGGAAAAGTCCTGCGCCAGACGGACGAGCGCGTCGTAGACCGAGCTGTCTCCGTGCGGATGGAACTTACCCATGACGTCGCCGACGATACGGGCGCACTTGCGGTAGGCCTTGTCGTTGTAGAGGCCCATCTCGTGCATGGCGTAGAGGATGCGCCGGTGGACGGGCTTCAAGCCGTCGCGCACGTCGGGGATGGCGCGGGACTTGTTGACCGCCATCGCATAGGCGATGAAGGAACGCTTCAATTCGTCGTTGACCTCTACATCGAGGATCTTCGTCATTTCCAGCGTCTTTTTGAATTCTTCGGTGAGCTCGGGTGATGTTTCTCTCTTTGCCATATCAATACTCCGAATTATTTTTTCTGAATGTCTCGGCGCCCCCTTGAGGGGGAGCTGTCTGCCCCGCAGACTGAGGGGGTGTTATTCCAATTCTAAATAATACAAGATCCTTTTCTTTACCTGTTCATAGTTGAATGCAACATCATAGTTCGATATCCTATAAACAGAAATGCCGCGCTCTTTCAAAAAAGCATCGCGCCGAACATCGTATCGTTCCCCGTCCTCCTCAAAGTGCTGCGATCCGTCCAATTCAAGCGCAAGATTTTTTTGGGGACAATAGAAATCGACGACATAACAACCAAGCGCCTTTTGCCGCACGAACTTCACGGGAAGTTTGCGCAGAAATGTGTACCACAATTTCCGCTCTTCCTTTGTCATTGATTTTCGCAACGCTCGGGCGTTTTTGGTCAATTTCGGATTATATAAGTCGTTCATTTCTATGAGAACACCCCTTCCGTCGCGGCTTCGCCGCGCCACCCACCCCTCAAGGGGTGGGCAAGGGAGCTTGATGTTCCGGCTCTCAAAATCAGATATCCAGATCGGTCACCAGCGTGGCGTTCTCTTCGATGAACTGCCTGCGGAGGGCGGGGTTTTCTCCCATGAGCACGGAGAACATCTTGTCCGCCTCCACCGCGTCCTCCATCGACACCTTGATCAGCGTGCGCGTGGCAGGGTTCATCGTCGTGTCCCAGAGCTGTTCGGTGCTCATCTCGCCCAGACCCTTATAGCGCTGGTACTCCACCTTGTTGTTGTTCGCCGCGTCGAACAGCGTCTTTTCCTCCTCGGAATAGAGGTACACGTCCTCCTTGCCCTTGACGCTCGCCTTATAGAGCGGCGGCTTGGCGGAATAGACATGCCCGTGCTCGATGAGCGGCCGCATGTAGCGGAAGAGGAAGGTGAGGAGCAGAATGCGGATGTGCGCGCCGTCCACATCGGCATCCGTCATGGAGATGATCCTGTCGTAGCGGAGCTTGCTCTCGTCGAAGTCGTCGAGGATCCCGCAGCCGAAGGCGGTGATCATCGCCTTGATCTCGGCGTTTTCGAGGGCGCGGTTGAGGCGCACCTTCTCCACGTTGAGGATCTTGCCGCGGAGGGGAAGAATGGCCTGAAAGCGCCTGTCTCTGCCCTGCTTCGCGGTGCCCCCTGCGGAGTCGCCCTCGACAATGTAGATCTCGCACAGTTCGGGGCGCTTGTCCGAGCAGTCCGCAAGTTTCCCGGGGAGCGTCGTGGATTCGAGCACGCCCTTCCTGCGCGTGAGTTCGCGGGCGTTGCGGGCGGCGTCCCGCGCCTTCTGGGCCGTAATACAGCGCAAAACCAGCTCCCGCGCCTCGGAGGGATGCTCTTCGAGGTAGGTGCCGAACTTCTCCGCCACCGCCTTGGAAACGAATGGACGGATGAAGGAGTTGTTGAGTTTATCCTTGGTCTGCGATTCAAACTGCGCGTTTTCGAGTTTGACGGAGACCACGGCCGTGATGCCCTCGCGCACGTCCTCGCCCGAGAGCTTGTCGCTCTCTTTGAGGATGTTCAGCTTCCTGCCCGCGTCGTTGATGACCTTGGTGAGGGCGAGTTTGAGGCCCTCGACGTGCGTCCCGCCGTCGATGGTGTTCACGTTGTTGGCATACGAGTAGATGACCTCGTTGTAGCTGTCGTTGTATTGCAGGGCGATCTCGCAGACGGTGGTATCCTCCTGCGCCTCGAAGTACAGGGGCACCGAGAAGAGCTGCTCCTGCCCGCGGTTGAGCTCCTCCACGAGTTCGCGGATGCCGCCCTCGTAGAAGAAGCAATCCGACCTCTCATGGCCCTCGCGCCTGTCGGTGAGCGTAATGGTGAGGCCCTTGTTGAGGAAGGCGAGCTCTTTGAGGCGGATTTTGAGCGTCTCATAGCGGAACACGATGGTCTCGAAGATCTCCGCGTCGGGATAGAACGTGACCTTGGTGCCCGTGGCAGAAGTGTCTCCGACGATCTGCAACGCCCTCTGCGGCACGCCGCGGTTGTAGACCTGTTTGTAGACGTGGCCGTTCTGGTAGACCTCGACTTCGAGCCACTCCGAGAGCGCGTTGACCGCCTTCACGCCCACGCCGTGCAGACCCGAGGAGACCTTGTAGCCGGAATCTCCGCCGAACTTGCCGCCCGCGTTGACCTTGGTAAAGACGACTTCCACCGTCGAGATGCCCTCCTTGGGGTGGATCTCGGTGGGGATCCCGCGGCCGTTATCCACGACGGTGCAGGAGCCGTCTGCGTTGACGGTGACGTCCACGCGGTCGCAGTAGCCCGCGAGCGCTTCGTCGATGGAGTTGTCAACGACCTCGTTGACGAGGTGATGGAGCCCCTTCTCGTCCGTGGAACTGATATACATCCCCGGGCGCTTGCGGATGTGTTCCAACCCGTCGAGGACCTGAATTTGTTCCGCACCGTATGCTGCTTCTACTTTTTCCGGCATATCCTTGCTCCTTCCGAAGCGCACTCCTGCGCTCCGAACATAATTAACGATATAGTATTATATATACTAAATGCGCACGCGCACGCGCGCGAGACAAAATTATTATAGCACGAAAATTGCGCGTTGTAAACCCCCTGCGGAAACTTTTTCCTACAAAAAGATGAAAAAATGGGGCTCCCGCCCATAAATCGGGCGGGAGCCCCCACCGAAAAACCGCCTGCATGGCGGGATCTGCCGATACAAATTCCGGCGGCGCTACGCGCGGAAGATCTCCCCGGCGAGCGCGGCGACCTCGTCCGTCGTCTCCGCGGCGAAGAGCTGCGTCTTCCACCTGTTCGCGCCGGGACGGCCCTTGATGTAAAACGCCGCCATCTTGCGCATGTGGACGCAGGCGAACCGCTCGCCGTAGAGTGCCCTTGTCTCTTCGAGCTGGCGCGCAAACAGCGCCCCGAGGGGCGGCGCCGCGCGGCCCGTGAGGTCGGCGAAGATCGTGGGGCGGTAGAGGGCGGCGCGGGCGATCATCACGCCGTCCGCACCCGTCCGCTCGAACATCTCCCGCACGTCCCTCTCGTTCCAGAGATCGCCGTTGGCGATGAGCGGGATCTTCACCGCAGCCTTGGCCGCCGCGATCTCGGCATGGTCGCAGGGGCCCGCGTAGATCTTGTCCCGCGTCCTGCCGTGAACGGTGACCATGGCCGCGCCCGCTCCCTCGCACATCCTCGCAAATTCGGCCGTGACCTTGTGCGCCGCGTCCACGCCCGTCCGAAATTTCACCGAGATGCGCTTGCCGCTCTTGACGCACGCCGCCACGATCTTTTCCGCAAGGGGGAGGTTTTCGAGCAGCGCGCTCCCCTCGCCGTTGCGCGTCACTTTGGGCATGGGGCAGCCCATGTTCAGGTCGATGAGGTCGAAAGGCGCAAGCGCCTCGCTCTCGCAGGCCTCCCGCATGATCTCGGGGTCGCTGCCGAAGATCTGCGCCGCCTTGGGCGCCTCCTCCCCGCAAAGGAGCAGGGACTTCGTCTCCGCGTTCTTGTAGTGGAGCCCCTTTGCGCTCACCATCTCGGTGAACGTGAGCCCCGCGCCCAAATCTCGGCACATGGTGCGGAACGGAAGATTGGTGTAGCCCGCAAGCGGCGCGAGAAAGACGTTGTTCGGGCATACCATGCCCGCGATATTGAGCTCGTGGATCACGCTTTGGCCCTTTCGTAGTACGCGAGTTTCTCCGCTTCGGAGAGCGCGTTCACGTCCTTGCCGTCCGCCCGCACGAGGGCTTCGTAGGCGGTGTAGCGCGCCTGCATCTTCTTCACCGTATCGAGGAGCGCCTCCTCGCAGTCCGCCCCGACCGCTCTGCCGAGTTCGACGGCGCAGAACAGGACGTCGCCGAGCTCCTCCGAAATGTGCGCCTTGTCGCCCGAGGCGAGGGCCTCTTTGAGCTCCGCGTACTCCTCGCGGAACTTCTTCTCGAAGTTCTCAACCGTGGCCGCGTCCCAGCCGCCCTTCTGCATGCGCCTTGCGATCTTCTGCGCCCTCAGCAGGGCGGGAAAGCACGTGGGAACGTCGTTCACCGCGTCCGAATAGGTCTCCTGCCCTTTCTCTTTCATCTTGTTCTTTTCCCAGACGGAGAGGGCGCCGTCCGCGCTTGCGGCCCTGTCTTTCCCAAAGACATGGGTATGCCGCGTGATGAGTTTTTCACAGACAGCGGTAACCATGTCCGAGACGGTGAAGCCGCCGCGCTCCTCCTCGATGAGGGCGTGGAAAGCCGCCTGCATGAGGACGTCCCCCGTCTCTTCGAGCATCCGCGCGGGGTCCTGCCTGTCGATCGCGTCAACGAGCTCGTACGCCTCCTCGATGCAGTTGATGCGGATGGATTCGTGCGTCTGCGCCCTGTCCCACGGGCAGCCGTCCGGGGCGCGCAGCCGCTTCAAGATCGCGATGAAGTCCTCGAAATCGTACTTCTTCCTTTCGAGAAGGGGGCGCTCGGGGATGACGAGCGCGCAGTCGGCGCCGTATTTCCTGCGGTCAGCCTCATAGAGAGAGATGGTCTCGCACTCGTCGCCGTGGATGTAGTAGGCGGGCGCCTCGTCGCCGTACCTCTCGGTGAGCAGCAGCTTGACGTCGCCGCGGAAGGCGGGCGTGATATCGTACACGACGAGGGGAAGGGCGAGCTTCTTCTCCGCGAGATCGAAGGCGGAGACGGCCGTGTATCCCCCGAAGAGCTTCGCCTTCGCCGCGAACGCCGCGCCCTTGGAGTTGCCGTCGATGACGGTCACCCCCCTCCCTTCGAGCAGAATGCGGGCGGCCGTGTCCTCTAAAACGCTGCCGTCCACGCAGTAGCAGACGCGCTTGTCCTTTGCGTGCGAGCGGATCTCGCGTGCGATATTCTTTGCGAGCGTATCGTAATTGCGGCTCCTGCGGTAGAGCGCGTCAAAGGTGAAATAGGGAATGCCCTCTTCATCCAGCGTCTCCGCCGAGGGCAGACCGCTTGTGCGCACGCAGACTTCGTCCGCTTCCCTGAGGGCTCTGAGCCCCTTGAGGGAGAGATCCCCCTTTTCCGTTCCCAAACTCACAATGGTTATCATATGCTTTCTCCCTTTTGGACTTTTTTACAGTATATAACAAATCCAGAGAAAAAGCAATCAAATAACAGGCATTTGAAGCAATTGCCGCGCCGTCGATGCCGAAGGCGGGAGATGAGATGAGGACGTATTGCAGGGAAAACTTCACGGCCACAGCGAACAGCATGGAGAGCGCCGCGTGTTTTGCCCTACCCATGCCTGCGAGACAGGCCGCCAAAGTGTCCGTTCCCGCAAGCGTCATCGCCGAAACGGCGGAGAGGCGGATGAGGCGCACGAGGGTGGCGGCGTCATTTGCGGAGAGGGAGGAATAGAGCAGGGAGACGATGGGTCCGGCCAAGACGAACAGCCCGACGGCGCAGGGCAGCGAGAGGAGCAGGGTGAGCCCCAAAGAAAAGAGCGCGCGCCGCTTGCCCTCCTCCTCATCCCCCTGTGCGCACGCGCGGGCAACGAGGGGGACGGAGGCGGCGGCAAACCCGTAGCAGACGGTTGCTGGCAGACTGACGAGGGCGACCGCCCCGCCCGTAAAGAGCCCGTACAGGGAGACGGCCCGCGCCGAGTAGTTTGAGAGCAGGCGCACGATCATGACGGAATCCACCGTCTGCGAGAGCGGCAGGAGTGCGGAAGAGGCCATGACGGGAATGGCGGCGGAGAGGATCTCCGTCCCGCGGACGCGGCGGCAGCGCACCGTCCGCGCGCGCGGCTCGCGGCGGTAGCGAAGCAGCAGAAAGAGCATGGCCGCGGCCTCCGACGCGGTGACCGCAAGCAGGGTGCATGCAACCGCGAGGGCGGGGGCATGTCTGAACCTATACGCCAAAATCAGCCCCGCGCCCGCCTTGACGACCTGTTCGATGACCTCGGATACGGCCGTGGGCGCCATGTTGTTTTTTCCCTGAAAATACCCCCTCAAAACCGCGATGAGGGCGACGAGAAAGACGGAGGGAGACAGGGCAATGTAGCAGAGAAACAGCTTTCCGTCCCCTTGCAGGGCCGCCATGTGCGGCGCGAAGAGGCACATGAGGAGCGTCCCCGCCGCCCCGATGAGGGCAAAGAGTTTGAGCGCCGTCTTTACCGTCGTCCCGTCCTCCGCGCCCCGCACGGTCTCGCGCGCGATCATGCGGGAAAACGCCGACGGGATCCCCGCCGACGAGAATGTCAGGAGCACGCAGAAGAGCGGATAGGACATCTGGTACAGCCCCATGCCGTACCCGCCCAAGAGGTCCATGAGCGGAATGCGGTACAGCGCGCCGATCCCCTTTGCGATCAGCCCGCCCGCCGTGAGCAGCACAACGCTTTTGAGGAAGGTGGAGTGTTTCATTATGTACGGCCGAAAGGGCGGCGGGCTTCCCCCGCCCCTCCGGACGCCGCCCGCCGCTCACTCGAATTGGTTGGCGATGATGTCCGCCGTCAGCCTTGCCAGCTTGACGGCATTGCTCTCCATGAGCGCGCCCTCCTCCGAGGAGAGCAGCACGACCGACCCGAGGCAGTCTCCGTTCGAGACGATGGGCACCATGATCTGGGCGGTGAACTTATTTTCGTCGTCTACCGTGACGGGATAGATCTCCCCGCCCTCCGATCTCGAAGCGGCATAGCTCCTCCTCGACGTCATGATCTCCGTGAGCCGCTCGGAGACCGTCTTGCCGACCAGCCCTTTCTTCCCCGTGCCGTACGCCGCGAGCACGACGTCGTTATCCGTGATCAGCGCGAGATGGCCGCTCTGCTCGTTGAGGGACTTTGCCGTCCCCTCGGCGAACCGCTCCACCGAGGCGATGGGCGAGTACTTTTTGAGCATGAGCTCGTCGCGGTCTGTGAAGAGTTCGAGAGGATCTCCCTCGCGGATCCTGAGCGTCCGTCTGATCTCCTTCGGGATGACCACCCTCCCCAGCTCGTCGATCCGCCTCACGATTCCCGTTGCTTTCATAAAAAAACCTCCGTATATCTTCATTATGCGGAGGTTGAGAATTATTATGCGAAGCGATGTCCCCGATGGGGAAAGACGGGCTATGCGGCCACCATGTCCGCGATCTTGGGCTCGGAAACGCGGCGAAGCGCAACCTATAACACCTTTCGGAGCCATTGGCCCGTGTACGAATTTTCGACGCGGGCGACCTCCTCGGGGGAGCCGGTCGCGACGATCTCGCCGCCGCCGTCGCCGCCCTCGGGGCCGAGGTCGATGAGGTGGTCGGCGATCTTCACCACGTCGAGATTGTGCTCGATGACGACCACCGTGTTCCCGCCCTCGCGCAGGCGGAGGAGGATCTTGACGAGCTTGTCCACGTCGTAGCTGTGCAGGCCGGTCGTGGGCTCGTCGAGAATGTAGAACGTCTTGCCCGTGGAGCGCTTGGCGAGCTCCGTGGCGAGCTTGACGCGCTGCGCCTCGCCGCCCGAGAGGGTCGTGGAGCTCTGGCCGAGCTTGATATACCCGAGCCCGACCTCGTTCAGGGTGGCGATCTTATTGTAGATGGAGAGGTGGTTTTTGAAAAATTCGCAGGCCTCCTCCACCGTCATGTCGAGCACGTCCGCAATGCTTTTGCCCTTGTAGCGGACTTCGAGCGTCTC
Organism: uncultured Clostridia bacterium; assembly: GCA_947625605.1. Lineage (GTDB taxonomy): Bacteria > Bacillota > Clostridia > Christensenellales > Borkfalkiaceae > Gallimonas. The sequence goes on from CANQOY010000005.1 coordinate 30,813, forward strand.
GCGGTTGTAGCGCTTCCCCCCGCACACCTCGCAGGGGACGAACACGTCGGGCAAGAAGTGCATCTCGATCTTCATGATGCCGTCGCCCTGACAGTTCTCGCACCGTCCGCCCGCGACATTGAAGGAGAAGCGGCCCGATTTGAACCCCATCGCCTTCGCGTCTGCCGTGGCGGCGAACAGCTCGCGGATGGCGGAGAACACGCCCGTGTAGGTGGCGGGGTTGGAGCGGGGCGTCCGCCCGATGGGCGACTGGTCGATGGCGATCACCTTGTCGAAGTACTCGATCCCCTCGTGCGAATCGCTCTTGCCCGTGGGCAGGCGCGCTCCGTTGAGTTCGTTGGCGAGGATGGGGTATAAGATCTCGTTGACAAGGGAGGACTTCCCCGAGCCGCTCACCCCCGTGACGCAGGTCACGAGCCCGACGGGAATGGCGACGTCGATGCCTTTCAGATTGTTTTGGCGGCACCCATGTACGCGGAAGAACCTTCCGTCAGGCGCTTTGCGGACGGCGGGCACTTCGATCTTCCGCCGCCCCGCGAGGTAGTCTCCCGTGATGGAGCGGGGCTCGTTCATGATGTCCTCCAAGCTCCCGCAGGCGACGACCTCCCCGCCGTGCACGCCCGCCTTCGGGCCGATATCCACAATGTAGTCGGCCGCGCGCATGGTGTCTTCGTCGTGCTCGACGACGAGGAGCGTATTGCCCAAATCGCGCAGCCCTTTCAGGGAATTCAACAGCTTTTCGTTGTCCCGCTGGTGCAGCCCGATGGAGGGCTCATCGAGAATGTAGAGGACGCCCGTGAGGGCGGAGCCGATCTGCGTGGCGAGGCGGATGCGCTGGCTCTCCCCGCCCGAGAGCGTGGCCGCGTTGCGCGAGAGGGTGAGATAGTCGAGCCCCACTCCCACGAGGAAGTCGATCCTCGCGCGGATCTCTTTGAGGATGACGTCCGCAATGGCGTGCTGGGTGCGGGTGAGTTCGAGCTCCCCGAGGAAGCGGCGGAGCGCGACGACGGGCATCTCGCAGACCTCCGCGATGTTCTTCCCCCCTACCGTGACCGCGAGCGCCTCGCGTTTTAGGCGCTTTCCGTGGCAGTCGGGGCAGTCGCTCGTGCGCATGTACCGCTCGATGTCCCACTTTACGCTGATCGACGAGGTCTGCTCGTAGCGGCGCTGCAAATTGCAGACGAATCCCTCCCATGCGGCCTGATAGGTGGAGTGCATCGTGCGGGTGCTGTACTCCATGCGGATCTTCTCGCCGCCGTTCCCGTACATGAGAAGATCGAAAGTCTCCTTGGGCAGATCCTTGACGGGAACGTCCAAAGAGAAGCCGTAGCGGCGGGAGAGCGCGGCGAGGTAGGTCTGCGTGACGGAGGACGAATCGAGATTCCAGCCGCTGATGCGGATCGCGCCCTCGCGGAGGGTCTTGGTGCGGTCGGGGCAGATGAGGTCGGCATCCACCTTCTGGGTGAACCCGAGGCCCGAGCAGGTCGGGCATGCCCCCCAGACCGTGTTGAAGGAGAAGAGGCGGGGCTCGATCTCCTCGATGGAGATGCCGCAGTCCGGGCAGGCGTAGCGGGAGGAATAGAGCGTCTCCTCCCCACCCATGTCTATGATGACAAGCCCGTCTGCAAGTTTTAAGGCCGTTTCGAGCGACTCCGTGAGGCGCTTTAACACGCTCTCTTTCACGACGAGCCGATCGATGACGACGGAGATATTGTGCTTGACGTTCTTTTCGAGGGAGATCTCCTCTTGGAGGTCGTACACGATGCCGTCGATCTTGACGCGCGCATATCCGCTCTTGCGGTATCCCGCGAGTTCCTTTTTGTACTCCCCTTTCTTGCCGCGGATGACGGGCGCGGTGACGAGGATCTTGCTCCCCTCGGGGAGCTCCATCACCTTGTCCGCGATCTCGTCCACCGTCTGGCGGCGGATCTCCCTGCCGCAATTCGGGCAGTGCGGCGTGCCCGCGCGCGCGAAGAGGAGGCGGAGATAGTCATAGATCTCCGTCACCGTCCCCACCGTGGAGCGCGGGTTGTGCGACGTCGTCTTTTGGTCGATGGAGATCGCGGGGGAGAGCCCATCGATGGACTCGACGTTGGGCTTTTCCATCATGCCGAGGAATTGCCTCGCGTACGAGGAAAGGCTCTCCATGTACCGCCTCTGCCCCTCGGCGAAGATGGTATCGAAGGCAAGGGTGGACTTCCCGCTGCCCGAGAGCCCCGTGAGCACGGTGAGCGAATTGCGCGGGATGTGCACGTCGATGTTTTTGAGGTTGTTCTCTTTCGCGCCTTTTACATAGATCTCTTCTTTCATTTTGGGCCTGTATGACCGTCCTTTCTCGGACATGGTATGCTTGAATGATGTGATAATTGGATTTTTTTCTTCCCCAAAAGGGGAACGCGCTCAGCCGTTGAGGAGGGCGAGGATGTGCCGTACCGCCACGTCGATCTGCTTCCAATTCGCGCCGCCGTAGCGGATCTCGCGGGCGCGGGCGACGTTGTGCCGGCCCACGGCGAGCACCGCGCGCACGCCCAGCTTCTGTGCCCCGAGGCAGGCGGTGAGATCGTCGTCCACGAGGATGGGGATCCCATGCTCGGCGCAGTATTTGCCCTTTTCCGCGAACGGGACGCGCGCGACGATCTCGTCGTAGGGGATGCGGCGCTTTTCCAGCCAATCGCGGGCGACCTTCTCGGGGTTGACGAACCACTCCTCCTCGCGCGAGGTGAGGATGACGACCTCATGCCCCTCCGCTCTCCATCCTTCCAACGTTTCCCGCGCCCACTTGCGGGCCTCGGCGTCCGTAAAGGCGGTGATCCCGCCCTCGCGGATGAATTCGAGGACGTCGCCGAGCTGCCAATCATATGTCTCGACAAACTTGTTCGTGTTCTCGTTGACGAGGCGGAAGGGCAGGTTTTTGCGGCGGATATACTCGCCGGCCCGCCCCACGCGGTCCACAATATTCAACGTGTCGTCGATATCCACAGCGATTTTCATTCGTTTCACCTCGGTTGCATGCGGCGGGACGGGACCCCGCGGCACGGCTATTTTCTCATCCGCTTTCTCAGCTCGTTGATCGTCTCGCGGATCTCGATCGCCTTCTCGTAGTCGAGCGCGTTGGCGGCGACGCGCATGAGCGTTTTGAGCCGCTCGATCTCTTCCGGAATGTCTTTCACGGCGATCTCGGACGTCTTTTTCGCCTTGCCCGTGATGGCGAGCGTGGAGACGATCTCCTTGACGATGGTCTTGGGCACGATGCCGTGCGCCTCGTTATAGGCCTGCTGCTTCGCCCTCCTCCGCTCTGTCTCGCCGATGGCGCGCTGCATGCTGCCCGTCATGGTATCCGCGTACATGATGACCCTGCCCTCCGCGTTGCGCGCCGCGCGGCCGATGGTCTGCACCAGCGCCGTCTCGCTGCGGAGGAAGCCCTCCTTGTCCGCGTCGAGGATGGCGACGAGCTTGACCTCGGGAAGATCGAGCCCCTCCCGCAGGAGATTGATGCCGCAGAGGACGTCAAACTCCCCGCTCCTGAGGCCGTTGACGATGTCGATGCGTTCGAGGGTGTCGATGTCGGAGTGCATGTAGCGCACCTTGACGCCCGCCTCCTTCAAATAGTCCGTGAGGGACTCCGCCATGCGCTTGGTGAGCGTCGTGACGAGCACGCGTCCCCCACCCATGACCACGGTCTTAACCTCGGAAAGCAGGTCGTCGATCTGCCCTTTCGTCGGCTTTACCGTGACGGGGGGATCGAGCAGGCCCGTCGGGCGGATGAGCTGCTCGACGACGTTCCCCGCCTGTTCGAGCTCGTAGGGCGCGGGCGTCGCGGAGACGCAGATGAGCTGCGGGACGCGCTCGTCAAACTCCTCGAACGTGAGCGGGCGGTTGTCGTATGCGGACTGCATGCGGAAGCCGTACTCCACGAGGTTGACTTTCCGCGAGCGGTCGCCGTTGTACATGGCGCGGATCTGCGGGATGGTCATATGGCTCTCGTCGATAAAGACGAGGAAGTTTTCGGGGAAATAGTCGAGGAGAGTGAAGGAGGGCTGCCCCGGGCTCCTGCCGTCGAAGTAGCGGGAGTAGTTCTCGATGCCCGAACAGTACCCGATCTCGCGCATCATTTCGAGGTCGTGCTCCGTGCGCTGGCGGAGGCGCTGGGCTTCGAGCAGCTTGCCCGCCTGCTCAAACGCCTTGACCTCCCCATCGAGGTCCTCCGCGATCATGGCGAGCGCCGCTTCGAGCTTCTCGCTGCCCACGGCATAGTGGCTCGCGGGGAACACGACGGCGTGCTTCAACGTGGAGACGATCTTCCCCGTGACGACGTCCTCCTCGCAAATGCGGTCGATCTCGTCGCCGAAGAATTCCACCCGGAGCGCCACCTCGGAATTGGAGGCGGGAAAGATCTCCACGACGTCGCCGCGCACGCGGAAGGTGGAGCGCTTGAAGTCCATATCGTTGCGGGAATATTGGATCTCCACGAGCCGCGCGAGCAGTTCGTTCCGCTCCATCTGCTGGCCGGGGCGCAGGGACACGCCGAGGCGGAAGAACTCCTCGGGGGCACCCAAGCCGTAGATACAGCTCACGGAAGAGACGACGATGACGTCGTCCCGCTCGCCGAGCGAGCATGTCGCGGCGTTGCGGAGCTTGTCGATCTCGTCGTTGACGGACATGTCCTTCTCGATATAGGTATCGGTGGAGGGGATATAGCTCTCGGGCTGATAGTAGTCGTAATAGGAGACGAAGTACTCCACGCGGTTCTCGGGGAAGAACTCGCGGAACTCGTTGCAGAGCTGGGCGGCGAGCGTCTTGTTGTGCGCGATGACGAGGGCGGGGCGGCCGACATTTTTGATGATGTTCGCCATGGTGAACGTCTTGCCGCTCCCCGTCACGCCGACGAGCACCTGCGTGCGGATGCCGTCTAACACGCCCTCCGTCAGCTTCTGGATGGCCTCGGGCTGGTCCCCCGTGGGGGCAAAGGGCGCATGCAGTTTGAATTCGAAATGCTCCATGGTAAATTGCGGCCCGCGCGCCCGCGCGCGGGAATCAAGAGAGGATGAGTTTCAACAGCAGGCCGATCGTCGCGGAGAGGAGCCCGCACACGGCGGCAAAGAGCAGCTTCAATACGAGAGTGCGCCTGCGCTGGATATCCGAACGGCGGAAGGCGAGCCCCGCCTCCCGCATGTGGACGCAGTATGTTTTCTCGCCCTTGCGGTCGGAAAAAACGAGCTCGAAGTAGCCGTCAATTTCAAGAGAATGCAGGATGCGTTCGAGCTTTTCTTCGTCGAATTTGAATTTTTCGGGGAGGAGCGCGAGGATCTCGTAGGGATACGCCAGAAAGCGTTCCTTGCCCTGCGAGAGCGTAAAGACGGCACCCATGACCGCGTTCTCCCGTTTGGAAAGTCGCTCGTCCATGCTACACCAGAAGGGATAGGAGCAGGACGGCCGCCCCCGACAGCGCGCCGCCGAGAAAGGCGCCGAGCGCGGCGTAGAGCAAGCTCTCGCGGTTGCGCTTCTTCGCGTCGAGCCGTTCGCGCTCTACCCGTTCCGCATAGCTTCTCCCCGCGGGGAGAAGGCGGAGGCAAAATGCGCCGCCCTCAGCGTAGCGGACGTCGATGAGCCGCTTTTCTTCGAGCAGCGCAAGAGAGCGTGTGAGTTCTTCCCCCGTGAGGGGAAGGCGGGGAGCCAGCTCCCCCTCCTCCACAATTTTATAGCCGCCGCCCACAATGAGCGCGCTCAGCGCGGAGAGCAGCTGCGCAGATGCTTCGTCCAACATACCCTATGGAAAAAGTATGCGGGAATCAGCGCAAATTCATACCACCCGGCGCCGTCAAAGGAGTTTGAGGAAGGGATTCGCCGTATAGAGGATCCTCGTGAAGGACGAGGAGGTGATCCATGCCTCTACCCGCCTTGCAATGTCGGCGATAGTGCGGAGGATCTCATCCGCCCCCTCCGCCGTGAGCTGCTCGGCAAGCGAGGTGCTTTCGAGATCGTGCGCCAGCCACCACACCCCGACGTTCAGGGCGCAGAGGAAGAGGACCGCGACCGCGAAGAGGATGACGGCGAGCAGGAGCCCGTCCACAATCCCGAACCCGCGGATATAGCGGATGCGCCGCACGAGCTTGTGCAGGAAGAAGCAGAGCACGGTGAGGATGGTAAATACGATGGCGAAGAGGATGAAGCCCGCGATGCCGAAGCCCGCGCAGTTCGCCACGATGGGATCGGACTTCTTGAAGGCGCCCGCAAAGAGTTCGCCGAACGCACGGAAGAAGGGCACGCGCCAGAGGAGGAACACGGTCAGCACGATCGTGCCGACGGCAAAGGCGAACATGAGGAGGATGATGAAGCCCCTCCCGAAGCCGACGCGGTACCCCACCTGCACGAGGCAGGCGAGCACGGCGATGACGAAGAAGTCGAGCGCGTGCTTTCCAACGACCCCCCAGACGCCCGATTCAAAGACGGGCGAGAGCGATCCGCCGAGCGAGGGGATGCAGTTCTCGATCAGGGAGAGCGCAAGCCCGCCCGCCGCCAACAGGATGACCGCATAGCCCATGAGCGCCGTGAGCGCGCCGAGGATGCGGTCGATCGCCCGCCACGCCGTGTGCGCGGGACGGAGCTTCGCGTGCATCAGGTAGCGGAGGACCCCGCCGATGCCGAGGATCACCCCCGTCCCGCCCAAGAAGATCAGCGAGGCGAGCGCGAAGTGCGTGTCGGCATTCATGGTCTCGGGGAGCTTATCGCACAGCAGGACGAAGAGGAAGATGAGCGGGATCTGCCAGGGGATCCATCCCATCTGCGAAAATTTACGGAACACACCATAGAGCAGGGATGCGACTCCGCAGACGCATGCGAGTACGATGATGATAATGGTGGTGGTTGTCATAGATTCCCTCCGATTTGATATTGGAAATGCTGCCGCGGACATGGTGCCCGCGCATGCGGTGTTACTTGTTGAAGTTGTCCTTCAAGGACACGATCTCCGAGAGGACGAGCTTCCCCCCTTCGGCGCACTTTTTGTAGTACCCCGTGCGCATGAGCTGGAAGGCCGTCCCGTCCTCCGCCTCGAAAAGCGCGGGCTCCGCCTTTGCGGAAAAGATGTGCTCGCTTTCGAGGTTGATCCGCTCCGAGAAGTCTTGCCCCGCGTAATCGGCGTCGCGGAGAAGGTGGTCGTACTGCCTGAGTTCCGCGTCCGCGCACGTCTCGGCGTTCACCCAATGGAGGACGCCTTTCGCCTTGATGCCGCTCGTATCCGCGCCGCTGCGGCTCTCGGGGAAGTAGGTGCACTTGACCTCGACGACCTCGCCGTTTGCATCCGTGACGGCCTCGTCCGCGCGCACGATGTAGGCGCTTTTGAGGCGGGCGCAGCCGCCGATTTTGAGGCGGTGATACTTCGGCGGGGGATCGAGGGAGAAGTCCGACCGTTCAATGAAGAGCGTCTTGCCGAATCTGATCTTCCGCGTTTTCGCCGAGGGATCGAGCTGGTTGATCTCGAAGTCCACCTCTTCCTCGCCCTCGTAGTTGGTGATCGTGAGTTTGATGGGATCGACCACGGCCATGGCGCGGGGAGCGCGCAGGTTGAGCCAGTCGCGCACGACGGCCTCGAAGTAGCCGATCTCACACTCCGAATTCGCCTTGGTAACGCCCGCGCGGGCGCAGAAGTCGAGAATGGCGCCGGCGGGGATCCCGCGGTTCCGAAGGCCTGCCAGCGTGGGCATCCTCGGATCGTCCCACCCGTGCACGGAGCCCTCCTCGACGAGCTTTTTGAGGTAGCGCTTGCTCATGACGAGGTTGGTGAGGTTGAGGCGCGCAAATTCGATCTGCCTCGGCTTGGGCGAGAACCCGAGCTCGACGCCCACCCAGTCGTAGAGCGGGCGGTGATCCTCAAATTCGAGGGTGCACAGAGAGTGCGTCACCCCTTGAAGATAGTCGCAGATCGGGTGCGCATAGTCGTACATGGGGTAGATGCACCACTTGTCCCCCGTGCGGTGATGGGTCTCGTGCAGGATCCGGTAGATGACGGGATCGCGCAGGTTGATGTTGGGAGAGGCCATGTCGATCTTCGCCCGCAGGCACTTCTCGCCGTCGCGGTATTTGCCCGCCCGCATCTCGCGGAAGAGGCGGAGGTTCTCCTCGGGCGTCCTGTTCCTGTAAGGGCTCTCGACGCCCGGCTCGGTGAGGGTGCCCCGCGTCTCGCGGATCTCGTCGGCGGAGAGGTCGCACACGAACGCCTTGCCCTCGCGGATGAGCCGCTCCGCATAGTCGTAGATGACGTCGAAGAAGTCGGAGGCATACACCTCTTTCTCCCACTTGTACCCCAGCCACTCGATGTCGCGGCGGATGGCGTCCACAAACTCCGTCTTTTCCTTGGAGGGGTTGGTGTCGTCAAAGAAGAGGTTGCACGTTCCGCCGTATTTCAGGGCGGTGCCGAAGTTGACGTACATGCTCTTGGCATGCCCGATGTGAAGATACCCGTTGGGTTCGGGCGGGAAGCGCGTACGGATCGCGCTCACCTTCCCGCTCGCCAGATCTTCGTCGATGAATTGCTGAATGAAATTTTCCGCATCTGCCATGGTGAATACCCCGCAAGAGGCGCCGCCCGCCGCCCCCTGCGCGGGAGTTTGGGCAAAAAAAAGCGTCTTTTTATACTATACCGCATTGATTATAACATATTCTTTCGGAAAATGATACTTTTTCGAGGGTATTTTTTAGAAAATCTGTTATAATAGTATTTATGGAGCAAGTTCTTTTACAATTTTTTGAAGGAATCCGCTCTCCGGCGCTCACCGTCGTGTTCGGGATCTTCTCCGCGCTGGGCGAAGGGCTGATCGTCGCGGGGGCGGTGATCCTCGTGTATTGGCTCGCGGGGCAGGCGGGAGAACAGATCCTCTTTACCCTGCTCTCCTCCGCGGCGGCGAACAGCCTCGTCAAGTGCGTCGTGCAGCGGCCCCGCCCCTATGCGGCGGGCGCCACGGAGCAGCTCCCCTCCTTCTTCGGGAAGGAATACGGGGACGCGCTCTCCTTCCCGAGCGGGCACACGCAGGCCTCCGCCTCCGCCCTGCTCGCGGGCGCGATGCGCGTCAGGCGCGCGTGGATGTGGATCCTCTCCCTCCTCCTCATCGCGCTCATCGCCTGTTCGCGCCTGTACTTCGGCGTTCACTGGCCGACCGACCTGTTGGGCGGCTTCCTCTTCGGCCTCGCATTTGCGCTTTTCTGGCAGCTCATCTTCGGACATGCCTACCGCCTACGCTTTCATTTCCTTGCGGGAATGGCCGTCGTGGCCGTCTCCGTCATGCTCTTTTTTCCCGAAGAGGACTTCGTGGAAACGGCGGCTCTGCTCGCGGGCGGCGCGGTGTTTCTCCCCCTCTGCTCCCTCCTCCGCTGCCCCCTGCCCGCACGGTTTGCGCGGCGGCTGTGGCGGATCCCCATCGGGCTTTTGTGCACGGGCACGGTGTTTGCGCTGTGCATGCTCCTCCCCGCGGGGCCCGCTTGTTCTTTCCTGAAACGCTTCCTCCTCATCGGCGCGGCGACGTTCCTCGCCAACCTCTTGTTCAAACTTTTCAAAATATAAAATATAAAGGAGAATTGCCGTGAAAATCGCATTTTTCGACGCAAAAGAGTACGACATCCCCGCCTTCGAGCGCTTCGGCAAGGAGCGCGGGATCGCATTCAAATACTTCGACACCAAACTCAACGAGGACACCGTCGGGCTCGCCGCGGGATCGGACGGGGTCTGCGTCTTTGTCAACGACACGGTGAACGCCGCCGTCGTGGACAAGCTGTACGCCTGCGGGGTGCGCATCGTCGCGCTGCGGTGCGCGGGATACAACAATGTGGACCTCTCCGCCTGCTTCGGAAAACTGCACGTCGTGCATGTGCCCGCTTACTCCCCTTACGCGGTCGCCGAGCATACCATGGCCTTACTCCTGACCTCGATCAGGCGCATCCACAAGGCGTACAACCGCACGAAAGACTTCAACTTTTCCCTGAGCGGGCTCACGGGATTCGACCTGCACGGCAAGACGGTCGGCGTCATCGGGACGGGCAGGATCGGGCGCGTCTTTATCGACATCTGCCGCGGCTTCGGCATGCGCGTCATCGCCTATGACAAGTACCCCGCGGAGGGGATCGGCGCCGAGTATACGTCCCTCGACGAACTGTTCGCAAGGAGCGACATCATCTCCCTCCATTGCCCACTGACCGAGGAGACGCACCACCTCATCGGCCGCGAGGCGCTGGGCAAGGTGAAGAAGGGCGTCGTCATCCTCAACACGTCGCGCGGCGCGCTCATCGACGCCGAGGCGCTCCTCGACGGCATCAAGCGGCGCATCGTGGGCGCGGCCTGCCTCGACGTCTATGAGGAGGAGTCCGACGTGTTCTTCCGCGACTTCTCGGGGCATATCGTGGAGGACGACGTGCTCGCGCGGCTCATCACCATGCCCAACGTCATCGTCACCTCCCATCAGGCCTTCCTCACGGAGGAGGCGCTCGGCAGCATCGCGGAGACGACCGTGCAGAGCCTCGCCGCCTTTGCGGCGGACGAGCCTCTGGAACACGAACTCTGCTACGGGTGCGGGGAGACGGAGCGGTGCAGAAAGGCGCGCAAGGCGCGGTGCTTTTGAGGAATGCGGCATGCCGGGCGGGCGGATCCTCCGTCCGCCTTTCTCATGCCCTCTTTTTGCATAAAAAGTTTGGAATCGCTTGACGATTCTCACACAATTCTATATAATAGACAAAAAACGTTTCGAGGCAAACTATGACGACGAATGCGGTCACGATGGAAAAGCTCGTTGCGCTCTGCAAGGCGCGCGGCATTATCTTTCCCGGAAGCGAGATCTACGGCGGCATGGGCAACACGTGGGACTACGGGCCCGTCGGCGTGGAGATCAAGAACAATATCAAGCGCGCATGGTGGAAGCGCTTCGTCACCGAGAGCGAAAACTCCTACGGCGTAGACGCGGCCATCCTCATGAATTCGCGCGTGTGGGAGGCGAGCGGGCACACGACCTCGTTCTCCGACCCGAAGATGGACTGCAAGTCCTGCAAGACGCGCCACCGCGCAGACAATCTCATCGAAAATTTCAGCAAGGGGACGGTGGATCCCGATACCATGTCCAACGATGAGATGGAAAAATACATCGAAGAGCACCATGTGAAGTGCCCCGTCTGCGGGAACTTCAACTGGACGAATATCCGCACGTTCAACCTCATGTTCGAGACGTCGCGCGGGGTCACGGACGAGAGCCAGAACAAGATCTACCTCCGCCCCGAGACGGCGCAGGGCGAGTTCGTCAACTTCCTCAACGTGCAGAGAACGACGCGCGCCAAGGTGCCTTTCGGCATCGCGCAGATCGGCAAGGCCTTCCGCAACGAGATCACGCCCGGGAACTTCATCTTCCGCACCATCGAGTTCGAGCAGATGGAGCACCAATGGTTCTGCAAGGCGGGCACGGATGAGGATTACTATCGCCAATTCAAGCAGAAGGCGCTCACGTTCCTGCTCGACCTCGGCTTCAAGGAGGAGCACCTGCGCTTCCATGACCACGAGAAGCTCGCCCACTACGCCAAAGAGGCGTGCGATATCCAATACCTCTACCCCATGGGCTGGCAGGAGCTCAACGGCATCCACAACCGCACGGATTACGACCTCACGCGCCATCAGGAATACTCGGGCAAGACGCTCACCTATGTGGACCCCGTAAACAGCGAACGGTTCATCCCCTATGTCATCGAATACTCCATCGGCGCAGACCGCCTCATGCTGGCGGTGCTCTCGGAGGCGTACGAAGAGGAGGAGCTCGAAGGCGGCGACGTGCGTAACGTCATGCACTTCCACCCCGCGCTCGCGGCGTACAAGGCGGCCGTGCTGCCCCTGCAAAAGAACCTCGCCCCGCACGCAAGGGAGCTGCTCGCCAAGCTCAAAAAGCACTTCTCCGTCTCTTACGACGAAGCGGGCTCCATCGGCAAGCGGTACAGAAGGCAGGACGAGATCGGGACGCCGTTCTGCGTGACGGTGGACTTCGATACGCTTGAAAACGGCACGGTGACGGTGCGCGATCGCGATACCATGTCCCAGATCCGCCTCTCGGAAAACGAACTCATCGACTTCCTTCGGGAGAAGTGCGCCTTCTGAATTTCCCCCAAATAAAAGGCCGCCGCCCGTGCTGAGAAGCACGGGCGGCTTGATTGTCTGAACGAAAACCACGGTCGTCGCGTGGTTCAAAAGAGGCTTTGCCGATGAACAGAAAAACAATAAAGATAAGTAGTGCAATGAGCGGGATGAATATTTCTTGGCGCCCCCTTTGAGGGAGGAGCGGTGCAATTCTGCTCAACAGTGCAGTGCACTGTGAGCTGCACCGCGACAGGAGGCGTGGCCTCGCCGACGGTGTTGCGGCGGTCCCTGCCGCCCAACCGGGTCGAGGCAAAGCCGAGACTGAGGGGGTGTCATTCCCACACCCCTTCCGTCACTCGCGTTGCTCGTGCCACCCACCCCTCAAGGGGTGGGCAAGGGGAGTCCGCGTCTCTCCGGTCGTTCCGCCCCGCTCGCTTTGTCTACGCTGTCATTCCGAGGGGCTTTGCCCCGAGAGATTCCCCTTAAACGAAGTCCGTCATCGACCAAGGGGATACTTGCCCGAAAATGGAATACCGCCCGTGCGAAGAAGCACGGGCGGCGTGATTTTTTCCGAAATTTCTATGCTCAGTTAATGCGGATCTTGTGGCGCTTTTTGGAGACGTTCAGAACGACGTACTCCGCTTCCGTGGGGAGCTCTTCCCCCTCGCCGCAGGCGGCGCAGTCCCCGCCGCAGCAGCCCGCGCATCTCTCAAATTGATCCAAGATCTCGGACACGGTATAGGCCTCCGCGCCGTAGACCTCTTTGAGATACTTGATCCCGTACAGATAATCCTCCTCGGTGAAGGAGTCCGTCGCGTCCGTTGCGACCACGACGTGATAGCCGAGCTGGAAGGCGTCGGCCGCCGTATGGCGCACGCACATGTGGGCGTGAAGGCCCGTCATGATCACCGTGTTGACGCCGAGCTCGCGCAGCAAGAGGTCGAGATCGGTGTGGAAGAACCCGCTGTATCTGCGCTTCGGCACGACGTAATCCTTTTCGCACAGCCCGAGTTCGGGAATGACTTCCGCGCCGTGCGTGCCCGCGATGGCGTGCTCGCCCCAGACTTCGAACTCGCGGTCGATCCCTTTGAGATGGGCGTCGTTGCAGAAGATGACGGGCACCCCCGCCTTGCGCGCGCCGTCGAGAAGTTCCGCCGTTTTGGGAACGATGGCGAGGCCTCTGTCGCACTTCAAGGCGCCCGTAACAAAGTCGTTGAGCATATCCACGACGAGGATCGCCGCATGATTGGTTTCCATAATCTACCCTCCGGATTTTTTTCTTTATTTTACGTCAACCGCGGCGGAAAGTCAAGGGGATCGCCCCTCTTCCCCGCACGCACGGCCGCGTTTTTTACTCCATTTCGTGCAGCTTCACGAGGAGAAACTGCTCAAAGTACGGCATCCACCAATTCCGATAGCCCGCGCGTTTGGGATGGATGGCGTCGCTCCTGCACCATGTGTAGTACTCGTCCGTGACGGCGGCGTTAAAGCTCTCGTCATGGAAGAGGTCGATGACGTCCACGGGATAGGAAAGCGCCTGCCACTTCTCGCAGACGGCGAGCACTTCGTCCACGAGGGCCGCATAGTTGGTGCCGGACGGATTGCCGTTTGCCCGCACGCCCGTGCCCGTGTCCCCGAACCATGCCCCCGAATAGAAGTAGACGGGGATGTGCCACGTCTCCCAGACGTAGGCGATGATGTATTCCACGCCGCCGAGCGTCGTCTTGCGGTCGAAATCGTTGAGATAGTTGTGATCCCAGCCCGCGTCCGAGATGGCGCCCCTGTATTGCAGGCGGTTGGCGACGGCATCGTTTGTGGAGATCTGGCAGATGAAGAAGTCGGGCTGCTCGTCCTTGCTGAACACCGTGCTGTTGACCAGACGGCGCGTGTAGGAGCGCGCCCCGCTGTCCCCGTTTCCGCCGTCGTCGAAGATGGTCGTGCCCGACACGGCCTCCTTCTTGCAGATGCAGCCCGTCTTGGCGGCGAGAAAGTCCGCCATGCTCTCCTGCATGGAGGCGGAGCCGTAGGTGACGGAGGAGCCGAGCCAATAGATGAGCTTCCCTTCGAGGGGATGGCCCTCCACGCGCTCGTAGGAGGCTGCGGAGAACTGCGCGCCGTTGGGGTCCGCGCCGTCCGCAAAGTCAGACGCCGAGACGGTATATTCCACCTCGGGCGGCGTATAGGGGGGCTCGTCGGGTTTTTGGGCGCAGGCGGAGAGCCCGACTGCGGCGATGGCGGCAACCGTGCCGAAGAGTGCAAGGCGCATCAGATCTTTCATAGTCCTCTTTCTCCCTCTTGTTTGGTCTTATTATACGGCGCCCCGCGCGCGTTGTCAAGCGCGGAGAAAAAAATAAAACGGGCGTTTTGCCCGTTTTATCCGATGTCAGAGAATTGCCGCTTCGGAGAAGCCCAGCCAACCGGTGAGGACGTTCCATCCGCCGAAGGCAAAGAGCCAGATGCAGCAGGCAACGTAGGCCAGGAGAACGATGATGCCGATGACGAGGCCCGCAATGGCGGCGCCACGGCGGCTGTCTCTCCTCAAACCGACGATGCTGACGATGATGCCCGCAATCGAGAGGGGCGGGAGCAGGATGGAGAGCAGGGAGAGGACGAGGCCGACGATCCCGTAGCGGACGCCGACGAGCGTCTCATACACCACAGGATCCTTGATCTCGGGCTCGGGACGCTTGCGCGCCGCGATGGCCTTCGGAGTCTCCTCGGGCACTTCGACGGGCCGACCGTCGGGGCCGATGGGCGGGAGCACGATGGGCGCTCCGGGGATCAAGGGCGTGCCCCACGGCGTGAGCGGGATCTTGTTATCCTGCTTCTCGCCGCAGAACGGGCAGAATTTTTCGTCGCTGTAAATCTTCTCGCCGCACTTCTTGCAGGTCACCTTGACGGGCGCGCCGCAATTCGGGCAGTACTGTTCGTCGCGATAGATTTTGGTATGGCACTTCGTGCACTTTCTGTACAGGGTCTCTCCGCAGTGGGGACAGAACTCCTGATCCTTCGCCACGATCTCTCCGCAATAGCGGCAGGTGTTCAATGCCGGCCTTCTGTTGAGGACCTCGCCGGTGTAGGGATCGAACTTTGCGCCCTCGGGGATCTCTCTTTCGCCTTCGTTGATTCTATTTCTTGCCATGGTTTTCCTCCGCTTACGGATACGATACTCTTCCGTATTATATTAAGCAATAATAGAATACTACATGTTTCCGAACTTGTCAACCATATTTTCAAAAATTATATGAAAATAAATATATTTTTTGGGCATACACACCCGCCGCGGCGACGGTTTCAGGGCTGTGTGGCGCCTCCCGGGGGCATGGCATAGAGGTTGAATTCTCCGTCGAGATCGAAATTTTCGCTCTCGTCGAAGGCGGCAAGTTTGGAAATAGAGACCTCGTATGCGGTCATGGTTACCGCTTCCGTCTCCGAGAGGCGCTTTGTATACTCGCGGCTCTGGATCCTGCCCGAGAGGGCGACGCGGTCCCCCACTTTGAGATTTTGCACGAAGCGGGCGTTCCTGCCCCACGCGATGCAGGGGATGTAATCCGACTTGTTGTACGCGCGGTTGACGGCGAGGAGCAGGTCGGCGATCTCGCGGTTGAAGGGCGTCGTGCGGTAGACGGGCGGCTTGCAGATATACCCCGAGAGCACGATGCCGTTGGGGTTTTTGCCCTCCCCGGGCTCTACGAGTTCGCGCACGAACACGGTGAGCATGAGGCGGGACTTGCCCCCTTCGAGCTTGTTGTAACTGCGGAACTGCCCCACCGCGGAGAGCATGCTCCCTTCCTTTAAGTCGTTCCCGCGGATGAGCCGTTCGGAGATGGTGACGGGCAGGATATCCGCCTGCCCCGAGAGCCGCATGACCTTGACGAAGAACTCATAGAATCCCTCACCGTACACTTCGTGTGAAAAAACCGCTTCGGACACGATCTCGCCGTAAATATAGACCTTGTTGTTCCTTTCCGCGCTGTATTCCATATTATAAAGTACCTCCACGTATTTCCGTATGAATGTGCGATCCTACGCCGTGCCCTTGGGGATCTGTCTCCCCGTCACGTCGATGGTGTAGTTCTCGCGGTAGATGAGTTCCCCGATGGGAACAAATTCGAAGCCGTTCGCGCGCAGGGTGGCGATCACGATGGGAAGCGCCTCCGCCGTGTGCAGGCCGTTGTTGTGCATGAGGATGATCGACCCGCTCCTTACGCGCTCCACGATGCGGGCGGCGATATCGGACGCGGAGAGGTTCTTCCAGTCGAGGGAGTCCACGTCCCACTGGATGGGATAGTACCCCATGGCGCCCGCCGTGTCGATGAGCAGGTCATCGTAGTCGCCGTAGGGCGGACGGAAGAGCTCCACGGGCTTGCCCGTGACGGCGGTGATGGCGGCGGAGGAAGTTTCGAGTTCGCTCTCGATCTCGGGCCCCGAGAGGCGGGACATGTACGAGTGCGTGGCGCTGTGCGTGCCGACTTCGTGACCCATGTCCGAGATCTTTTTGAGATATTCCGGGTACTTCTCCGCCCAGAACTGCACGGTGAAGAAGGTCACGCGCACCTTTTCCGCTTGGAGACATTCGAGGATGGCGTCCGTGTGATCCACGCCCCACGCGCAGTCGAACGAGAGCGCCACCTTGTTGTCATCCCGCTCTACGCTGTAAATGGGGAGGGAGCGCGAGCCGCTCCAATAGACCTCCGCGGCCCCCGCCGCATGCGCGGTGAGGGCGGACGCGCCGAGAAGGAGGGCGAGCCCCGCCGCGAGCGCAACCGATTTGAGCCGAATGGTGAGAAATCGCATTCAATACCTGTATCCTATCATTTTTTCGCGCGCGAGGAAGCAAACTTTTTGTCGGGTTTGGGGTTTTTGTGTAGAAAATCTTCCGTCCCGCGCTACCATACTCTATTCGGCGCAGAGGGGAAATATGAATAAAAAGCCTCCCAAACGGGAGGCAAAAATTTTTGTTTACGGTGCGGGCGGCAGCCCGAAAGGATGCTTGTTTTCCACGCTCGTGAACGTAAACGCATATACCGTGTCCGCACCCGCACGCTTCAAAGCGTCTGCGAGCTCGGAGACCGTCGCGCCCGTGGTGAGCGTGTCGTCCACGATGAGGATGCGCTTTCCCTTGACTTCCTTGCGCGCGGTGATGTGGAAACATCGTTCGAGATTCTTCTCCCGTTCGAGGCGGCCGAGGAACTTCTGCGCGGCCGTCTCCCGCTGTTTGATTGCGCAGTCGAGAAACTGCTTTCCGCTGCGCCGCGCGAGCTCCTCCGCGAGCAGGCGGGATTGGTTATACCCGCGCTTTTTCTCCGCCTTGGGCGTCATGGGGACAAACGTGACCGCCTCGGCCTCGGCGAACTCTCTCTGCAAAATCGGCACCGACAACGCGGACATGGTACGGTACAAATACCTCGCGCCCCGCTTGAACCGCACGACGAGCCGCGCCGCTTCCCCCTCGTGGACAAACGCCGAGCGGGCCTTTTCGACGCCGAGGGGCTTCTGCTTGCATTCAAGGCATGTGCCGGGTTCCTTGACCCGCCGCCCGCAGAAAGGGCAGACCGTGCCGTCGTTCCACGGGAGGCGCCGCATGCAGGGCGCGCAGACGCGCTCGCCCGCAAAGACCTCGCGGCCGCACACGTCGCAGGTGAAGTTGTGCGCGTCGTCGTAGCGATCGAGGATCCCGCGCAAAAAGGCAAGCCCTTTCATCTCTCCTCCGCAGGGCGGACGGCTTCGGCCGTCTCCGAAAAAACCGCGGAAAACCGCGGTTTTGCTTTACGGATCAGAAATCCTCTCCGTCGTCGTCATCCTCGTCATCGTCGTCGCCCGCGAGGGTGTAGATCTCGTCCCCCGTGACGTAGTCGAGGTCCTCCTCCTCTTCGGGTTCGAATTCCTCCTCGGGTTCCTCCTCGGGCTCGTCGAACTCTTCATCGAAGGCCTCGTCGATCTCCCCGATCTGGGAGTCGAGATCGGCGTCCGTATCGTCGTCGAGATACTCCCGCCACTCGTCATCATCCTCCTCGGGGACGGGTTCCTCGGCGTAATCCATCTTTCTCTTGCATTCCTCGCACATCGCTTCGCCGGGGCGCATCATGTTTTCGCCGCAGACGGGGCAGAGCTCGGTCGCAAGCTCGGCTTCGTCCTCTTCGTCGATCTCATCCATATCGCTGGGGATCCCCTTCATCTCTTTGAGGCAGACGTCGCAGTACTTCTGCTTCTCGGCGTCGATGTAATTGAGCTCGCAGCGCGGGCACTTGATATAGCGTACCATTTTTTCCTCCGAAACGCCCTTGTGGTAGGCTAATAAATTATATTTGTATTTATTTTTTTTGTAAACTGTTTTTTTATGCGTTTCGCAAAAAACTTTCGGAAATGTAAAAAAATTTTGCCCCGCGGGGCATGTGGTATTTCATTTTCGGGTATAGCCCTCCTTGGCTGCCCCTGTCATACCGAGTCTGCGTAGCAGACGAGTGTATCCCCTTGGTCGATGAACGGACTTCGTTTAAGGGGATTCTCTCCTCCCTCGCAAGCTCGGTCGTACTTTGCCCTTGCGGGCTCGTGCCGCCCTTCGACAACGAAAAGAACGTGCGGGCGGGGCGGAATGACAGCGTGAGAAAAAGTGGGCGGGGCGGAATGACAGCGTAGACAGGGCAGGTCAAGGGGCGCCAAGAAAACGTGGCTTTCGTTTAGACAAAACGCTCCCCCCGCGGGAAGCGGGGGGAGCGGAATGGATCATTCATTAGGGGTATCCGGCGTCTCGGGAGCGGGTTCCTCGGGAGCAGGTTCTTCGGGAGCGGGTTCCTCGGGAACGGGTTCTTCGGGAGCGGGTTCCTCGGGAGCAGGTTCTTCGGGAACAGGCTCTTCGGGAACGGGTTCTTCGGGAGCGGGTTCCTCGGGAGCGGGCTCTTCCGTGAGTTCCTCCTCGGGCGTGGGCTCGGGATCGACGGCATAGACGTCGATGTCCCTATCGTCCGTGGTGTCAACGTGCATGCGCTTCTCCTTGGGCGCCTTCTGCGCGTTCTGCCGCTTCTTGTGGAAGAAGTGGAGGACGAGGAGCCCTGCAAGACCGACCACCAGCACGCTTCCGATGACGATGAGTGCGATCGCCCACGCGGGCAGGTGCGTCTCCTCCTCTTCGGGCGGGGTGTAGCGGGTGAGGAACGTGGACCGCCAATAGTCGTCCCATGCCTCGTTGTCCGCGTCGTCCCACGTACCGATCTTCGTGACGAAGAAGGACTGCGTTCTGAACGAGGCGTCTCCCTCCTTGAAGTCGGTCTCTTCGAAGAGCTTCACCTCGTCGTAGGTGTATCCTTTCCCCTCGACGTATGCCGCAAAGGCCTCGCGGTCCTTTTCTTCATAGGGATTTTCGAGATCGGCGTCCTCCTTGATGGCGTCCTCATATTCGCGCACGTTCTCGTTGACCAGATCCGCGTTGCCCGTGTAGAAGTAGCACTCGATGGCTTCGGCGAGGATGTCGTTGACGTCCGACCGGATGCGGCTGAGAAGCGCCTCGTCCCGGTCGGAGACGATATCCACGATCTCATCGTACAGATCGTTGCGCGCGGCGAGCTCGACGTTGTCCATGAGGCCATTCTCGTCTTTGAGGTTGATCGTGCTCACATAGTTGAAGGAGTTGCCGCCGTACGTCTTGCCGTCCGCAAAGAAGAGGACGTTGTCGACGATCTCGACGTCGTACCAACCGCTCGTATGCACCGCTTCGAGAATGCGCACGGGGACATAGTAATCGTTGTGATCCTCGGGATGCGTGAGGTTGCTGTAATCGTCCTTTCCGGTCCCGAGCTTATCGGTGACCCCGTTGTACACCGCGCGGTTGATGGAGGAACCGCCCGAGACGGAATTTGCATAATACAGATAGTGGTAGCCTTCCGCATCCGACTCGTTGTCGATGCCGATGATCTTGGGCGAGCTGGCCGTGCGGACGATCGTGGTCTCTGCGCCGTCTTCCACGTCAACGCGGATGAGGTTGGAGCCGTCCGCATAGATGTAGTGGTGCTTGCCGCCCTCCCGATAGAAGAAGGCGTCGGTCACCGAGGAGGAAGCCGCGTCGGAAGCGATGACGTCGAACGATTCGGCCTCGCTGTCGTTTGCGGCGATGGTATCCCAGCCGGAGGCAAGGTCGGTCTCTTCGAGGAAGTAGAGCGTGCCGCTCGCGCCGACGACGCCGGGAGGCGCCGAAACGGGCTTACGGGTGAAGTAAAGGCCGCCGTTGTCGTACGTCTTTAAGCTGTAAATGTAGCCGACGGGATCTCCGGGCACCGTCTCGCTGTGATTGAATTGGCTGTAATTGTCGCGGAAGTCGTTCGCCCCGACGCCGTCGAGCACGAGCTCCCCGAAGTTGTGATAGGGCTCTTCCCCGTCGTTGTTCTCGTCCAGCCACGCCTGATCCCATTCGTAGTCGTAGGGAGCCTCCGTGGCGTCCGCGCGGACGCGGTAGATCTGGTTATAGGAGAGGTCTGCGCCGTAGTCGCTGTCCGGACGCACCCGCACGCCCATCGTGTAGTACAAATAGGGCTCTCCCTTTTCGGAGGCGTGGAACTGATATTCCGAGGCCTCGCGCACGAGCAGAACGTCCTCCCCCGTCTCCGTGTTAAAGGAGTGGATGTCGAAAGCGGACGACCCCTCCACATAGAGCACATACACCACGCCGTTCTCCTCCACGAAGCGGTACGGCGTCGTATTCGTTTCGAGGCGGAAGTGGTGGCGGATGTCCGTCCCGTCGAGCTTGGCGCTCTTGAAGTCCAGCCAGCTGTTTTCCACCACGCCCGAGGTGTTGCGCACGTTGGTGGGCGTTGCGAAGTACACCCTGCCGCCATAGACGAAGATGCCCGCCTCGTGATCGCCTGCGACCATCAGGGAGGGGATGACCGTCTCGGCGCTGTTGACGCCCGCTTCGACGTCCGCCTTGCGGATGCGCTGCAACGCACCCTTGACGGGAGCCCCGTAGGCGTTGTCCGCATCGCTGGTCTCAACGCCGTTGATGAAGTAGTAATAATCCCCCACGCCGACGACAAAGCCGCCGTTGGACTCCGCCGCCCCTTCGGGAATGCCGGCAGGCGTCTTGAAATCGCTGCCGCACGCCGCGATGGAGACGATCCCGAGGGAAAGCGTCGCGGCAGTCGCCAAAGCCAAAATTTTCTTTGTAGATTTACGCATATGAGATATCCTTCCGTAATTCGGAAATTTGTTCTACCGATACATCTTCCATTATAAACTAAATTAGGGCTTTTGGCAATCAAAAACCCGCAAAACTTGCACTTTTCTTTGAGAAATTTTGTGTATGTTCTGTGGAACGGGGATGATTTTGCGGCGATCCGCAACGAATCAGCCCGAAAAGGGAGGTAGGATCATGGAAAAATTCGGCATCTTCGAGCTCTTGGACGCACTCGCCGCGCTCACGCCGCCCGCCCGGGAGGACGGACCGCCCGAAGCGGAGGAGCCCGCCGCAGAGACGCAGCCCGCCCCCGCGGAGAAGCGCACGCCCGACGCAGCGTTCGCACCGCCCTCTTACGGCGAAGGCGGGGCCGCGCCCGCAAACCTCTCGCAGGGGTCCGCCTACGGGGCCTTCCTCGCGCGCCACGAGAAGGCGAAAGAGCGGGCGAAAAAATAGGCCGAACGCGCATGCCGTGTCCGCGGCGCCCGCCGAAAAAACCGACCCTTTTGGGGGTCGGTTTTGCATGTCATCTCTTCGAGAACTGAGGAGCACGGCGCGCCTTTTTGAGGCCGTACTTCTTTCTCTCCTTGACGCGGGGATCTCTCGTAAGGAATCCCGCTTTTTTCAGGGCGGGACGCGTTTCGGGCTCCGCTTCGAGAAGCGCTCTCGCAATGCCGAGACGGATGGCCCCGGCCTGCCCCGTATATCCACCGCCGATGACGTTCACGAAGATATCGTACTTGCCTTCGGCTTTGACTTCAACGAGAGGCTGCTTGACGACGTACTGCGTCGTGCCCTGCGGGAAATAGTCCTCCAACGGACGGTCGTTGATGACGATGCCGCCGTTTCCGCCGGGAATGAGGCGAACGCGCGCAATGGCCTTCTTCCTCCTACCCGTGCCCCAGAACTGCAACTTTTTCTTAATCGCCTTAGCCATAAATCGTCCTCACCTTAAAATAATTTCAGCGTCTCGGGCTTTTGTGCCGCATGGTTGTGCTCCGCGCCCTTGTACACTCTCAGCTTCTTGATCATGGCCCTGCCGAGAGAGTTCTTGGGGAGCATGCCGCGCACGGCTTCGTACACCGCGAGGTCGCTCCGTTCGGCCATCATCTTGCTGTAAGGGATCTCTTTCAGCCCGCTGATATAGCCGGTATGATAGCGGTAAAACTTGGTTTCGAGCTTCTTGCCCGTGAGAAGAACTTTATCGCTGTTGATGATGATGACAAAGTCACCCGTATCCACGTTGGGGGTGAAAGTAGGCTTGTTCTTGCCGCGCAAAATCGCAGCCGCCTTGGAAGCCAGCCTCCCGAGGGGAAGGCCGTCTGCGTCGATGACGTACCACTTTCTTTCCACCGTTTGCGGCGTTGCCATGTAGGTTTTCATATCCGTGCTCCTTGTATTCGATCGGCAGCTTGTTCCGTCGGCCGACCCGCCGAAACGGCAGCGTCTGCGCCGACTACCCCTTTATTATAGGGCCTCGGGGGAGTTCCGTCAAGCTGTTTTGACTTTGGATTTTAAGATTTTTTCGTTTTTCGGGAATTATTTTATTTTTATTCACGAATTTGCTTTCGGGTGAAAAAAGCGGTTTCGGGGCCCGCAAGCGCGTCCGTCCCGCGCGCACGGACGGGGACTATACCTTTTTTATAATTACGGCAGGATTTCCCGCGGCGACGCAGCCCGGCGGAATGTCTCGGGTGACCACGGAACCCCCTCCAATCACGCTGCCGTCTCCGATCGTGACCCCGGGCATGATCTTGGCGCCGCCGCCGATCCACACGCCGTTTCCCACCGTGATGGGCCGCGCGTACTCCCTGCCGCTCATGCGGACCGCGGGATCGACGGGGTGCGTCCCCGCATAAAATCCGCACTGCGGACCGATGAGAACGTTGTCACCAAAGGTGATCTTGTTGCAGTCGAGAAACACGCAGTCGCGGTTGCAGAAGAAGTTGTCCCCGACCGTCGTGTTGAAGCCGTAATCGAACCAAACGTGCGGCTCGATCGAGACATGCTCCCCTCTTCCGCCGAGAAGCGCGGAGAGGATCTCCTGACGGCGGGCCTCCTCGTCGCCCGGCGTGCGGTTGTATTCCTCGCACAGCCTGCGGGCGCGCGCGTACAAAGTTCTGAGTTCGGGATCGGAACTGTCGTAGAGTTCCCCCGCGAGCATCTTCTCTCGTTCCGTCATGGTTCCCCCTTTCGCGCTGCGCGACCCAATTCGCCACGCCACGCACGCTTCCTGTCTTTGAGAACATACAAACTTCGCGGGCGACACGGCTTTGAGATGCACACTCTAACCCCTCGCAAATTTCTTTGCCCTCTTTCCTGTCCCCGCAGGGGGATTCTTTCTTGAAAGAAATTTGCGAAAGCTCAAAAATTTCCTTGCGCGAGCAGGGTCTCCCTGCGCTGCGCGACCCAATTTGCCACGCCATGCACGCTTCCTGTCTTTGAGGTCATGCAGGCTCGCGGGCGACATGGCTTTGAGATGATATATCCTAACCCCTCGCAAATTTCTTTGCCCTCTTTCCTGCCCCGCAGGGAGCTCTTTCATGAAAGAAATTTGCGAAAGCTAAAAAATTTCTTGCGCGAGCAGGGTCCCCCTGCGCTGCGCGACCCAATTCGCCACGCCACGCACGCTTCCTGTCTTTGAGAACATGTATGCTCCGCGGGCGACATGGCTTTGAGTTGCGCACTCTAACCCCTCGCAAATTTCTTTGCCACTATTTTTGCCCCGCAGGGGGATTCTTTCTTGAAAGAAATTTGCGAAAGCTCAAAAATTTCCTTGCGCGAGCAGGGTTCCCCTGCGCTGCGCGACCCCATTTGCCACGCCACCGCAGGCTTCTTGTCTTTGAGAACATGTAGGCTCCGCGGGCGACACGGCTTTGAGATGATGAAACTTAACCCCTCGCAAATTTCTTTGCCCTCTTTCCTGCCCCGCAGGGAGCTCTTTCATGAAAGAAATTTGCGAAAAAACTTTTTATTCCAAAACCGCCTTGATCCTTCTCACGCCCGCCGAGGAGGACTGTTCCTTGACGATCCTGAACTTCCCGAGAACGCCCGTCCTTTGGACATGGGGGCCTCCGCACATCTCCTTGGAGAAATCTCCGATGGAATACGTGCGCACGGTCTCGCCGTATTTCGAGTCGAACACGCCGACGAAGTGCTCCGCGCGCGCCTGTTCGAGGCTCATCTCCCTGCACACGACGGGGATGTCCTCCGCGATCTTCTCGTTGACGAGCGCCTCCACCGCAGCGATCTCCTCGGCTGTCATGGCGCGGTCGAAATTGAAGTCGAAGCGCATGCGTTCGTCCGTGATATTGCTGCCCTTCTGGTTGCAGTCGGGCGAGAGAACGGCTTTGAGCGCGGCGTTGAGGAGGTGGGTCGCGGTGTGGTACTTTGTGGCCTGCTCGGAGTGGCTTTCAAGGCCGCCCTTCGCCTCCCCTTTCTGGATGACGCGGCTCTTCTCCTGATGCTCCCGGAAGGCCGCGTCGAACCCTACCGTGTCCACGGTGAGGCCCCTCTCTGCGGCAAGTTCCTCGGTCAGTTCGAGAGGGAAACCGTAGGTATCGTACAGGCGGAAGGCCTGCTTGCCGCCGATGACCGTCTCGGGGACGTACGCGGGGTCGCTTTTGCCCATGAACTCGTTCTTGCGTGCAATGCCCGCAAGGCACTTCTCGAATTCTTTCATCCCCGTGGCGAGGGTCGCCTCGAAGCGCTCGGCCTCTTTGCCCATCTCTTCGAGGATGTATCCCTCTTTCTCCCCGAGCAGGGGATAGGAATCGCTGTACACTTCGCGGATGAAGATCTTCGCGACTTCGAGCATGGCGTCCGACCCGACGCCGAGCTGGCGGCAGTAGCGGATCGCCCTGCGCATGATGCGGCGGAGGATGTAGCCCGCTCCCACGTTGGAGGGCAAAATGCCGTTGACGTCGCCGATGAGCATGAGCGCAGTACGGGTGTGATCCGCAATAATGCGCATTGCACGCTGCGCCTCGCCGCCTTCCGCGTATACCATGCCCGAGATCTCCTCCAATTTTCGGATGGCTCCCGCGAAGAGATCGGTCTCATAGCCGTCCGTGAGGCCGTTCAGAAAGAGGAGCATTCTGTCGAACCCGAACCCCGTATCCACGTTCTTGTTTTGCAGGGGCTCGTAGCCGCTCTCCGTCTTTTTGTACTGCATATAGACGTCGTTGCCGATCTCGACATAGTCGTCCGGAAACTTGGGGTCGTCGAGATTGCGGATGGGATAGAACCACTCGTTGTCGGGCCCGCAGGGCGTTCCCACGGTGCCTTCGAGCTCCCACCAGTTGTCCTCCTTGGGGAGGTAGAACACGTGCTCCGGCCGAATGCCGAGCGCGATGACGAGCTGCGCCGTCTCCTCGTCGCGGGGAGCGGCGGCGTTGCCCGCAAAGACGGTGGTGCACAGCTTGTCCTTGTCGAGACCGAACACGTCTGTGAGCAGTTCGAACGTCCACGCCGTCTTTTCCTTTTTGAAGTAGTCCCCGAGCGACCAGTTCCCCATCATCTCGAAAAAGGTGAAATGCGAGCTGTCTCCCACGGAGTCGATATCCACCGTACGCACGCACCCCTGAATGTTTGTGAGGCGCCTCCCTTGGGCATGGGGTGCCCCGAGGAGGTACGGCATGAGCGGCTGCATGCCCGCGACGTTGAACATGACGCCCGTCGAGCCGTCGCCGATGAGGGACACGGCGCCGATATCGACATGCCCCTTGGACTTGTAGAAGTCAAGCCATTTTTGTCTGAGTTCCTTGGATGTGATCTTCATGATAACCTCGTTTTATTGTTCCCCGCCCGCCGGAGCGCGGGCCGCGGGCGCTCTTTATATTTTGCTCAACGTGTAACTGTCTTTGGAGTCCTTCACGGCGTAGCCGAGCTCCTTCAACTTCTCCCGCAGCTCGTCCGACTTCGCCCAGTCCCTGTTCCTGCGGGCTTCGAGACGCGCCTGCGCGATCTCCCTGACCTCGGCGGGCGCCTCGTCCTCTGCGGCGTACCGCGCGAGGTACTCCGCCGCGTCCTTCCCGAAGAGCCCCAGGAGCGAATACGTCCTGCGGATCTGATTGGTGATGCGGCGCGCCTTCGGGTCGCCTGCGGCGAGCAGTTTCGCCGCCTCCCGGAAGTAGCCGAAGAGGTTGGCCACGGCGAGAGAGGTGTTGAAATCGTCGGACATGGCCGCGTCAAATTCGGCGTCGATCTCGGGCATGCCCCCCTCCTCCGCGGGGAAAGCCGCCTCGATCTTCGCGATGA
Source organism: uncultured Clostridia bacterium (assembly GCA_947625605.1). Classification (GTDB taxonomy): domain Bacteria; phylum Bacillota; class Clostridia; order Christensenellales; family Borkfalkiaceae; genus Gallimonas. The sequence continues at coordinate 57,335 of CANQOY010000005.1, forward strand.
GGGTGTAGAACCGCACGAGGTGCGCCTCTGCATCCGGGAAGAGGTTGTCCGTGATGTTGAGGTCGGCGCGGTAGTTGCCGGAGAGGAGCGCAAGTTTGAGCGCCTCGTCCGAATAGCGGGCCAACACGTCCTCCATGAGGATCACGTTCCCGAGCGATTTGGACATCTTCTGCCCGTTGACCTTGATGAGCCCGTTGTGGATCCAATAGTTCGCGAATTTCTTGCCCGTGAGGGCCTCCGACTGGGCGATCTCGTTCTCGTGGTGCGGGAAGATGAGGTCGCGGCCGCCGCCGTGGATGTCGATCCTGTCCCCGAACGCGGCGTGGTTCATGGCAGAGCACTCGATATGCCAGCCCGGCCGACCCTTTCCCCACGGGGAATCCCAGCAGATCTCGCCGGGTTTGGCCGCCTTCCAGAGGGCGAAGTCGTACGCGCTCCGCTTGTTCTCATCGTTTTCGACGCGGACGCCGTCGAGCATGTCCTCCTTGTCCCGCCCCGAGAGCTGCCCGTACGCGGGGAAGGAATCGACGTCGAAATACACGTCTCCGTTGCCTCCCTCGTAGGCATGCCCCCCACGGATGAGCTCTTCGATAAAGGAAATGATGACGCCGATATGGTCGGTCGCTTTGAGCCAGAGGGTGGGTTCGTCGATGTGCGCCTTCGCCATGACGGCGTCGATCTTTTCGATCATCTTTCTCGCGTACTCATCGGCGGGGACGCCGACCTCCTTGGATTTGGCGATGATCTTGTCGTCAACGTCGGTATAGTTGCGGGCATAGACGACGCGATACCCCTGCTTTTCGAGAAACTTGCGGAACACGTCATAGACGAGGGCCTGAAACCCGTGCCCAATATGCGCCTCTCCGGATACCGTGATCCCGCAGGCGTACATCTTGACCTTCCCCTCTTCAATGGGGACGAAATCTTCCTTTCTTCGCGTAAGTGAGTTGTAGATCTTCATAGTTGCCTCTCAAAAAATCTTCCCACGCAGCCGCGTTGACCAAAAATGTTGGCACCATGTCCGCGTTCTCTACCTGATTTTCACCACTCTCGCGGGGATCCCCACTACGGTGGCATAGGGAGGGACCTCTTCGAGAACGACGGCGCCCGCGCCGATCTTCGCGCCCTCGCCCACGGTGAATCCGCCCAGCACCTTGGCACCGCAGGAGAGGATGGCCCCGCGCTTTACGGTGGGGTGCCGCTTCCCCGTCTCCTTGCCCGTTCCGCCCAGCGTCACGCCCTGATAGATGACGACGTCCGTCTCCACCTCGGCCGTTTCCCCGATGACGACGCCCGCGCCGTGGTCGATGAACACGCCGGGCGCGATCTTTGCGGCTGGATGGATCTCGATGCCCGTCCTGCGGGCCGTCCTCTGGGAGAGAAGGCGCGCCAGAAACTTCATGCCGTGCCGCCAGAAAAATGCCGCCCGACGGTGGCCGATGAGCGCGCGCACCCCGGGATAGAGGAGGAGAACTTCGAGTCTGTTTCTTGCGGCGGGATCGTTTCGCATGGCGGCGTCGAGATCCGCCCGCAGCTTGCGGAAAAACATACCATATTGTATGCTCCCGAAGGCCGTTTCCGCCATCTCCGCCGCGGGCAGCCCCGCTCTTCGGCTTCTTTCTCGCTTATTTTACCATTCCCGCTGAAAAAAGGCAATCGTTTTTATGCGCGCGGGAAAAATTCGGGCGCCCTTTCCGCCGGACGGCGGCTTTCGGCAGACAAAATGAAAAAATTGTTCATTTATCAACCGCATGCCCCTTTCTCACAAACTTTTTTGCGACTTTTGAAGAATTTTCGGAAAATGATTCAAAAAACGCTTGCATTTTGTATCAAGGTATGTTAGAATCTTACAAAAAGTATGAAAATGGAGGGAAACCATGAAACGCGACCGCATCGAAGAAATCGCCGAACTTTTGGATAAGCGCGGCAAACTCACCCTCGACCAGCTTGACGGCTACTTCCCCAACGTCTCGCAGATGACGCTCCGCCGCGACCTCTTCCAGCTCGAACAGGAGGGCAGGATCATCCGCGTGAGGGGCGGCGCCATGTCCGTGAAGGAGGTCCAGAAAGTCTCGGGCGAACCCTACACCAAGAAGACCGCCATCCATACGGATGAGAAGATCAAGATCGCCCAAAAGGCCGCGCGCCTCATCGACGAAAACAGCTCCATCTTTGTGGACGGGGGCACCACGGCCATGTACCTCGCGAAGGAGATGCCCGACATCAACGTGCACGTCTTTACGAACGGGCTCGCCGTGGCCATCGAACTCGCCCAGAAGAAGAACGTCCATCTGACCGTGCTCGGCGGGCAGGTCCTCAAAGACAATCTCTCCACCGCTTCCCCCGTGGCCAAGGCGTACTTCGACAACACGAACTTCGAGCTCGCCATCATCTCGGCTGCCGCATTCACGCCGGAGAACGGCTTCTCCTGCGCTTCGCAGATCGAGGCGGACCTGCTCAAAGTCACGCGCAAAAAAGCAAAGGCCATGTACATGATGCTCGACAGCTCCAAGATCGGCAAGATCATGCCCTACACGTTCGCGCGCCTCGAAGACATCGACGTGCTCATCACGGACGACAATTTCCCCGCCGACCTCAAAGAACAATTCACTTCGCGCAACATCGTCGTTATGTGAAAACAGACCCTCATCCCCCGACATGGTCGGGGGATTTTTGTTTTGGTTCCCCTTTTGACCCTGCCCGTCCCACGCTGTCATTCCGCCCCACCCGCACCGTCTCTCCTGTCATTCCGCCCCGCCCGCACGTTCTTTTCGTTGTCCAAGGGCGGCACGAGCCCGTAAGGGCGAAGTAAGGGCAACGCCCCGAGAGAATCCCCTTAAACGAAGTCCGTCATCGACCAGGGGGATACACTCGCCCGTTCCACGGACTCGGTATGACAGGGCAACCGATTCGGGTTATGCCATAAAACGAAAAGTCCGCCCGCGGACATGTCCGCGGGCGGCGCATGATACGGAAAATTTTTAATCAAACCTCAAAGATGCCGTCCCGACCCTTGCTGCCGTTGTGCACATAGTAGGCGGCAAAGTCCGCCGTCCAATATTTCAGATTGAGGACGAAAGCAGACCGCTCGGACGGGGATGCGACCACGGGAAAAAGATTATCGGTCGCCTTGTAGAGCGGAAGATGGGGACGGTAGGCCATGATACAGCTCACATAGACCTCCCTGCCGCCTGTCACTGCGTCGCTCAGCCGTCTGTTGGTAAAAAATGCGCTCTCATTGCTCAAAAAGTTGCCCTCTTTCCCCTTGTAGAGACGTTCGGCAATGCATTTGAGTTCGAGCGGATCGCCGTCGAAATACGCGTCGGGGCTATATAAGATCACGGCGGGAACGGGGAGCATGTCGATCCGTTGATTCTGATAGAGGGTTCGGTTCGCCTGCACGATACAGCCCCAAACCACTTTTCCGCCGCTGAGGACGCCGAAGTCGGACACGCAGGCCGAACCCGCAAACGGACGGATAAAGAATTGGTTGGAAGCGGGGTTCTTCTCCGCCGTAAAGGCCTCGCGCATGGCAGCGATCTCTTCCGCAAAATCGGAAATGTCCGTCTTGGGAAGAGTAGAATACTTTTGAAATCTCTCTTTGAGTTCCCGATCTGGACGGGTAGAAATGAAATACCCCACGGGCAAAAGCACAACGGCGACCACGGCCATTGCAAGACCCGACCAAAGCAGGGCGGGAATTTCCTGATCGTCGGAAGTTTTCAGTCCGAAATAGGCGATGAGGAGCCCGGCCGCAACCGCGAGCAGCCCTCCGCCGATGAGGTACATGCAAAGACCGAGTTTTCTGTTTTTCATATCATTCCTCCGATATTGCTTACCAATATTTATAACACTTTTGTCCCCGCCTGTCAAGCCCCCGATCAGACCGAAAATGGACGGGGCTCTCTGCGCGGCGGATCGGCCTCAGACGGTTTCCACAATAGGAACAATAACCTTGTTGGGCTCCCAATGCGTTTTGGATTTATAGTATAACTCAATTGAGTTGATTTGTCAATTGTTTTGAGTTGTTAAATTAACTCAATTTCGTTATACAATGGCTGAGGTAAAACAAGGGGGCAAAATGGATATTTTGAAACGGATCGATGATCTTCGCAAGCAGCGCGGCTGGTCGATCAACAATCTTGCAATGGAAGCGATGCTGACCCAATCTACGCTGAACAACCTCTATTCTCGCGGCTCTGAACCCAAACTTTCCACTCTTCGGGCCATATGCTCCGCTTTTGGAATCAGCCTTGCGGAATTCTTTTCCGAAGATACCGCGTCGTGTAAGACGGAGAATGTGCATGAAGCGCTTTTGCAGCGCGTTGACGCTTTGTCGCCGGCTCAACAGAGTACGCTTCTTGCCTTCCTCAAAACGATTTGAGCTGAGGATTCGCAGCAACAAATGATTTGATCCGCGAAAAAAGAGCGCAGACGATGCTGCGCTCTTTTTCGCTTTCGTTTATTTTTCGCAGTTCTTTTTGAGGGTTTCCAGACTCTCCCGAAGTTCCGCGGGCAGCCGGTCGCCGAACTGCTCATAATAGCCCTCGATCTCGTCCGCCTCCTTTCTCCAACGCGCCTTATCCACATAGAGGATGCTTTCGAGCGTCTCGCGGGTGCAATCCGCGCCTTCTAGGTCGATGTCTTTCGCATAGGGCACATAGCCGATCGCCGTCTCTTCGGCGTCCGCCTCGCCCGCGCAGCGCTTCAAGATCCAGTCGAGCACGCGCATGTTGTCGCCGAAGCCGGGCCAGAGAAACTCGCCGTTCGGGCCCTGACGGAACCAGTTCACGTTGAAGATCTTGGGCGGATTCTTGATTTTTTTGCCCATCTCGATCCAGTGCCCGAAGTAGTCCGCCATGTGATATCCGCAGAACGGCTTCATCGCCATGGGGTCGTGACGGAGCACGCCGACGGCACCCGTGGCCGCGGCCGTCGTTTCCGAACTCATGATCGAGCCCACAAACACGCCGTGATCCCAATCCCGCGACTGGTAGACGAGCGGGGTGGTCGTCGCCCTTCTGCCGCCGAAGATGATGGCGTCGAGCGGCACGCCCTCCTTGGAATGGAACGCGGGCGAGAGGCAGGGGCAGTTCTCGGCGGGCGCCGTAAAGCGGGAATTGGGATGCGCCGCCTTCACGCCGCTCGCGGGCGTCCAGTCGTTGCCGAGCCAATCGATAAGCCTTTCGGGCGGCTGTTTGGTCAGCCCCTCCCACCAGACCGTGTTGTCGGCGGGGTCGATGGCGACGTTGGTGAAGATCGTCCCCTTGCGCGTTGCGGCGAGCGCGTTGGGATTGGACTTTTCGTTCGTCCCGGGAGCGACGCCGAAGAAGCCGTTCTCGGGGTTGATCGCCCAGAGCCTGCCGTCCTTGCCCACGCGGATCCACGCGATATCGTCCCCCACGCATTCCACTTTATAGCCCGCTTTGAGGTACTTCTCGGGCGGGATGAGCATGGCGAGGTTGGTCTTGCCGCATGCGGAGGGGAAGGCGGCGGCGAGATAGTGCTTTTCGCCGTTCGGATAGGTCACGCCCAAAATCAGCATGTGTTCGGCCATCCAGCCCTCGTTCTTGCCGAGGTAGGAGGCGATGCGCAGGGCAAAGCACTTCTTGCCGAGCAGCACGTTGCCGCCGTAGGCGGAATTGACGGAGATGATGGTGTCATCCTCGGGGAAGTGCATGATGTAGCGCTTCTCGGGATCGACGTCGCACTTGCAGTGGAAGCCCTTGATGAAGTCTCCGTTCTCTCCGAGATAGTCGTAGCACTCCACCCCGACGCGCGTCATGATGGCCATGTTGAGGACGACGTAAATGGAATCCGTGACCTCGATGCCGATCTTCGAGAAGGGGGACCCGACGATGCCCATGGAATAGGGGATCACGTACATGGTACGGCCCTTCATCTTCCCGCGGGCGATCTCGCGGCAGAGCGCATACGCCTTTTCGGGATCCATCCAATAGTTGATGGGACCTGCGTCCTCTTTGTTTTTGCAGCAGATAAAGGTGCGGTCCTCCACGCGCGCAACGTCGTTCTGCGCCGTGCGGTGATAGTAGCAGCCGGGGAGTTTTTCCTCGTTGAGTTTAATCATCTCCCCTGTCTTGACGGCCTCTTCCCTGAGCGCTTCGAGCTGCGCCTCGCTGCCGTCGATCCAGACGATCTTGTCCGGGCAGGCGAGCTCTGCGCTCTCCCGAACGAAGTCGAGGACCTTTTTGTTGTTGGTAAGCGGCATGTATAACCTCCTGAAATTTACACCGTGGAGGCGGAAGGCACCCTCCCGCCCCATTTTATTATACCACGGTTTTCCCCTTTTGTAAACAAAACTCCGTGCAATTTTCACACGGAGTCCGAGAACTTCTTTCTACGAGGATCGATCTTCTTGCTAACTCTCTTTTACCGACACATACTCGCCCGAATCGGCGGACTGAAAGACGACCCAGAACCCCTCCTCCTCGGTGAAGTGCGAGGCGGGGACGAAGCTCGCGTGTTCTCTCATCTCTTCGGGCGGATCGCCGTGCGCCTCGACGGCCACGCAGAGGAATTGGGGCACCCCATGTCCGTAGATGACCCCCAAAAGAGCTCCCTCGGCGCGCACCCATTCCGAGTAGGGAAAGACGGCTTTCAGCCTCTCGTCCTTGGGGAATTTGCGGAACGCCTCTTCCAGCCTTTCGCGATTGGCGCGGTAGTATGTAAGAGATCCGCGCGGGTCGAGATACGGAGGCTCCGCATCCGCGCGAGCGTCCGCCCCGTGCGCGTCCTCTTCCGCTTCTCCTGCGCTTGCAGGCACAGCGTCGCCATCCTCATCCGGCGCATGTTGGTAGTAGTCCGATCGGGCAATGGCCTCGTCGTCATACCCTCCCGCATTGGGCGCGCGAAAGGAGGGAGCGGGCTCCTCCATCGCCTCCTTTTGATGCATGGGTGCCTCCGATTTCTTCTTTGCGGTGCGCGTCATGGCATCGAGAAGGACGCCGTACTCGGGCGGCGCCAGCCCGCAGCTCCCGTAGGCGATGGGCTCGGGGTCCCCTTTCAGAAAGACGAGCAGCGCCGCGAACCCGCCCTTGACGGAGGGGCTGTCCGCAACGTGCAGCGCCTCGCCTCCCCGCAGTTCGAGGACGAACGTCTTGCCCTCCGCCCAGACCGCGAGGGCGTACCTCCCCTCCCGGACGGGCGCGATCCCGAGGATGCGGGGCGTGATCGTGAGTTCGCTCCCCAGCCGCTCCGCATAGACGGCGCCCGAGAGCGTGCCTCCGTCCGCGGAAAATCCCTTTTTGAGTTGTTTCAGAACGCAGACGCGTTTTTCATACGACATGATCCGATTCTCCTTGTCTCCCATTGTAGCAGAGCGCAAGGGGCGAACCTTGCCGAAGTTGGGCGAATGATGGAAAATTACAGAATAAACGCCGCTCTCTCAAAAGCGGCGCGAGGATGCGGACATGGTACCGGGGTAAGGTGTCCTGTCATACCGAGCACGCAGAGCGGGCGAGTGTATCCCCTTGGTCGTTGACGGACTTCGTTTCCCTGTCATACCGCCCCGCCCGCACGTTCTTATCGTTGTCCAAGGGCGGCACGAGCCCGCAAGGGCGAAGTATTCCGCGAAGCGGACGAGTGTATCCCCTTGGTCGATAACGGACTTCGTATCAGGGGATTCTCTCCTCCCTCGCAAGCTCGGTCGTCGGAATGACAAGAGGATCGTGCGGCAGCTTCAAAGGGGAGAGGGGAAGAGCACTACCTTTTTCCCGAGCTCCCGCGCATAGCGCACGGTGTAGGCCGTGCCGCCCGTCTTTCGCGTACAGTAGGCAAAGACGAGGTCGGCCCGCTCCGCCATATAGCGGTTGCGCGCGAGAAAACAGCCCGCGTAGTACGAGGCGGCAAGCACCTCTCTTTCATCGCACAGGGCGAGCAGGGAGCGGTATCTCTCCCGCTCGCCGCGGGGGAAGCTCCTCTCTTGTCCCTCGTGCGGAATACAGGCCTGAATGCGGACATGGTACCGCCTTTTGAGGTCTATGAGGCATTCGAGCGCGAGCAGATCGAACCCGCGGGCCATGCCGCAGCAGAAGGTGGTGCAGCCCTCGCGGATGAGCGCTTCGAGCGCGTCGTACAGCGCGCTGCGGTCAAATCCTTCCGGCAGTTCCCTGTGCCCCGTGAGGGCGCACGTCATCCCCTCGCTCACAGCGGTTTCCTCCGCTCCGCGCCGTTCCCGCGCGGATACTGCGGCGGCGTCCGCTTCACCTTGGGCACGGCGACCAGACACCGTGCGCCGAACCCCTCCCAGAGCGCATAGCGGATGACCTCCGCCTCGCCGCCTCCCAGAAGCGAAATTGCGCGGCTTGCGATGTCCGTCTCGGGCATGCCCCCCTTGTATGCGATGAATTGCCCTCCCGTACGGACCAGCGGCATGCAGTATTCCGCCAGCGTATCGAGGCGGGCGACCGCCCTCGCGCAGCAGACATCGAACTTCTCGCGGTAGCGCGGATCCCTGCCGACGTCCTCGGCGCGGGCGTTCACGACCTCCGCGCGCAGGCCGAGTTCTCGTATGACGACCCCGAGAAATTCGCACTTCTTGCCTGTGCTCTCGATGAGGGTAAAGGAGAGATCCGGCCGCGCGATCATGAGCGGGACGGAGGGAAATCCGCCGCCCGATCCCACCTCGGCCGCCCTCGCGCCCTCGGGGAGGAGGAACTCGCCCGCGAGCGAATCGTAAAAGTGTTTGAAGCGGATCTCCCGCTCCTCCGTGACGGAGGTAAGGTTGAAGCGCGCGTTATAGGCGGTGAGGAGGGCCGCAAAGGCTGCAAAGCGGTCTGCATTCTCCTCATACAGGGCGCGGCAACGCCCGAAATCGGGGGCTTTTTCTTTCATAGACCCCATTATATCACACTTCGCGCGGGATTTCAACTTTATCCACCGCCTGTCGAAAAAAAGGATAACTTCTTCCACACGGTGGAACACTCTGTGGATGACGCGGCGGCCCTCTCTCCCCTTGCGGCGGCGGGCGGGAACGCCGTGCTCCCGTCGGGTGGAAAAGCCCCGTTTGCAAACAGGTTGTCCACTCCGCTCCCGACAGGAAAATTCCCAAAGGTTTTTGCGAAAAAGCGGAAAAAGACTTGAAATTTTTGCCGTTTTCCGATATAATAGACGCATACCCGGCGGAGCGGGGATGCTTGTCCACATTTCCACCGCCTCTATTATTACTATTATAAGTAATTTATATAATCTAATCATCAGGAGGGAACACGATGAAATTCGTCTGCGACGGCCTCACCCTTTCCGAGGCGGTCATGAAGGTCTCAAAGGCCTGTGCGGTCCGCACCACGGCGCCCATTATGGAATGTATGAAGCTGACGGCGGAGCGGGAGGAGGTCCGCCTTCTCGCGACGGACGGCGAACTCTCCATCCAAAAGGTCATCAAGGCGGAAGTGCTGGAAGAGGGGGAGATCTGCGTCCCCGGCAAGCTGTTTGCCGACTTCACTTCCAAGCTCCTCGGGGAGGAGATCGCGCTCTCCACATCGGAGAAGGGCATGGAGATCAAATACCGCGATTCCGTCTCCTATATGCAGACGCTCTCGGCGGAGGAGTTCCCCGCGATCAACCTCGACATCGGGGAAAATTCTTTCGTCATGAAGAGCGGCGGATTCAAGAAGCTTGTCGCGCAGACGACGTTCTGCTGCGCGCAGGACGATTCCCGCCCCGTTCTCAAAGGATGCAGGCTGGAATTCGGTTCCGAGCTCGAAGCGGTCGCGCTCGACGGCTACCGCCTCGCCCTGACGCACGCGGAGATCCTCGCCAAGAGCGGCGAGAACGCCATCATCTGCCCCGCGCGCACGCTGAACGAGATCGCCAGAATGCTCCCCGACGGCGACGGAGAGGTCACCCTCTACACGCAGGGAGGCATGCTGATGGTCGGCGGAGAGAGCCTCACCATCGTCTCCCGCCTCTATCAGGGGGAATTTATCCGCAAGGAAAACGTGATCCCCACGAAGTTTTCCACCGAGGTCACGCTCTCCAAGGCGGAACTCATCGCGAGTGCGGAGCGCGCGGCCATTCTCAACCGCGGAGACAAGAACAACCTCGTCACGTTCGACATCGTGCCCGGCTCCGTGAAGATCTCCTCCGTCTCCGACTACGGCAACGTCTCCGAGAGCGTCGCGGCGCAGGTGGAGGGTGTGGACCTCGTCATCTCCATGAACGCAAAATTCCTTCTCGACGCGCTCCGCGCCGTGGATGAAGAGACGGTCGTGCTCTCCTTCGGCAGCGCCATCTCCCCCTTCATTCTGCAAGGAAAGGAGTCGAAAGAGAGCTTATATCTGATTTTACCCGTGAGAAACGCCGCATAATTGCTTGACGGAACGCGCGAAAACCCTTATAATCAACGTGTATACGGAAAAAGAAAGGAGAATCAACCATGAAGAGAACGTATCAGCCCAAGAAGAGACAGAGAAGCAAGGTGCACGGCTTCCGCAAGAGAATGGCTACCACGGGCGGCAGGAACGTCTTGAAGAGAAGAAGAAACAAGGGCAGAAAGCACATTTCCGCCTGAGAGACGGATGAAGTGTCTGCGGCTGAAAAAGGCGAATCACATCACGGCCGCCCTGAGGAGCGGAAAGCGGCTCCATGCCGAAACGCTGACCCTCGTCTATCTCCCCGCGAGCCGCACGGCGTTTGCCGTCTGCGTGGGGAAGAAATACGGCAAGAGCGTCAGGAGAAACCACATCAAACGCCTTCTTCGGGAGGCGTTTCGCGGCTATGCGAAAGATCTTCGCCCCTGCCGCGTGCTCCTCATCCCCAAAGTGCGGGAGGAATACTCCTACCATGCCTTTTCCCGCGATATCGGAAAGCTGCTCGGGAGGGAAGATCTCCTTGAAAAGCACGGCGCATAACGCGCGGATCCGCCGCGGAAAGAGATGGGTTTCCCTCCTCTTTTTGCCGGGGAAGAGCCTCTGCATCCGCGCCATTCTCTTTTACCAGAGAAGGCTTTCGCGGCATACATGTCTGTATCAGCCCACCTGTTCGGAGTATACCAAGCGGTGTATCAACAACTTCGGCGCCGTCATCGGGATCCTGCTCGGCGTTTGGAGGATCCTGCGGTGCAACCCCCTCTCGAAAGGGGGCGTAGATCCCGCACCCGAGCGCTATTCCCGCTTGAAGTGGGTGCTGTAAAGAGGAGCGCGGGGCGACATAGGAACGAGAACAACCATGGATTTTTTATCGAGTATCTTTGCGAATTTTTCCCTCATGCCTGCCTTCGGCGCCGGGCTGGATGCGCTCGGCAAGTTTGCGCGCGCCATCATTGAGGGGATCGGCATCATCGGCCTCGGGATCATCGTCTTTACCCTCGTCCTGAAAGCCATCACGCTGCCGTTCGATATCTATCAGCGCTACAAGATGCGCAAGCAGACCCTCATCATGCGCAACATGAAGGACGATCTGGACAAGCTGCAAAAACAGTACGCGAACGACAAGGCGACTTACCAGATGAAGATGCAGGAGCTGTACAAGAAGAACGGTTACAGCATGCTCGGCGCCTGCCTCCCCATGATCCTCTCCATCGTCATCCTCATCGTCGCCTTCCAAGGGTTCAACACTTATTCGCGCTATGCCACGGTGGAGATCTTTCAGGGCATGGCAAAGGAATACAACGAGGTCATCCTCGGACATGGTATGGACGGAATCGATTATACCCTCCCCGTTTCCTCCGAAAACGAAGCGCAGGAGGGCGAGGCGGCAAATGTCCTTCCGCAGATGGAGGGGAGCTGGAAATCGGACGACGGGCTCACCCTCTACGAGATCGAGCGCGTGGACGATATCCTCTATCTTCGCGTATCCCCCGTGGAGGACAGGGCGGAGAATGCGGACAAGTTCATGGTCTACCGCTACTCCCTCGGCAGCTATGAGGAAAAAGAGGGCAGCGAAACACTCATTCCCGCCGCGGAGGTCGTCCGCGAATATCAGGTGAGCGCGGCGCGCCTGAAAGAGTATCTCACCGCCGAAGCCGCCGGGCAGGCGGAGGAGCAGACGCCCGAGAAAGAGTATCTCTCCCTGCTTGAAACCGCGCAGGCGGAGGAGGACGAGGCGGGCGTGCGCTACGCATGCACGGGCTACCTCGTGAAGATCGGCGCGCTGGCCGCGCGCGAGAGCTATTTCGAGCACAGGCCGAGCTTCCTTTGGGTCAAGAACGTGTGGTATTCGGACGTGTCGTACAACCACCCCGTGCCCGCAAAGACGGTCTCCGCATCGCTCGATCAGGTGCTCTACGACAATCTGACCTCCGAGCTCGCCTCCGAGAAGAAGGCCGCAAACGGATACTATATCCTCATCATCCTCTCCATCGCGTCCATGGCACTCTCGCAGTTCATCACGATGCGCAGCCAGAAGGAGAGCAACAAGTACCAGTCCGTGGACGGGCAGGGCGCCTTCATGCAGAAAGCCATGCTCGTGATCATGCCCTTGATCTTTGCGATCTTCTCCTTCTTTTACAGCGCGGCGTTCTCCATCTACATGATCATGAGCAGCCTCATCTCGCTCCTCGTGACGGTGGTCTGCAATCTCGTTCTCGGCAGGATCTTCCGCAAGAAAGAGGAAGCGGAGATCAAGGCGCAGTACGGAAGATCGGTCCCGTGGAAGAAGGATCGCGAGGAGCAGTCCCGCGGGCAGAAAAAACGCAAATAACCTATTAAAGAGGAATGTATATGCAGTATCAAGCGAAAACAGTGGAAGAAGCGATCGCGCTCGGGCTCTCCGAGCTCGGTCTCACGGAGGACGACGTGGAGATCACCGTCCTCGAACAGGGCAAGCGCAAGCTGTTCGGCTCCGTCCCCGCACGCGTGGAGATCACCGTGAAGCAAAAGCTCACAGACGGTGAGCGCGCCGTGAAGTTTCTCGAAGGCCTCTTTCCCCTCCTCGAATCGGACGCAAGGCCCGTCCTCGCCTCCGAGGACGAGAAGATCGTCATCAATCTCGAAGGAGACGCCAAGGGGCTCATCGGGAGACGCGGCGAGTTCATCGACGCCGTGCAGGCTCTGGCGGGCGCCGTGGCGAACACGGGCAGAAAGGACTATAAGCGCGTCGTCGTGGACTGCGGAAACTACCGCGAAGAGCGCGAGGAGACCTTAAAGCGCGTTGCCGAGAAGATGGCCGCCAAGGCGGTGAGGACGGGCAGACGCGTCCGCCTCGAACCCATGAACCCCTACGAGCGCAGGATCATCCACTCCGCGCTTCTCGACAACGACGAAGTCACGACGCGCAGCGAGGGGAAGGAACCCGCCCGCTACGTCGTCATCACGCCGAAGAACCTGCGGCCCGAAGGCAGGCACGACAAGCGCGACGGCCGCGACCGCAAGGACAGCCGCGGCGGCAGAGGCGACCGCGGCGGCAGGGACCGCAAATACGGCGAGAGAAAGCCGTACCCGAAGCGCGAGCTGCCTGCCGAGGCAACCCCGGAAACTTCGGGGACGAGCTTCTCCAAGGGCAGTTCCCCCGCATACAAGAAGGGCGGCTTCTCGGGCTTCTTCGGCACCTATCTCGGCAAGGCCGAAGAGGAAAATACCGCTCCCGTGACGGAAAACGAGGCACCCATGCCCGAGGATACCCCCTCAGACGAAGCGTAAATAAGCAAACGGCCCGCAAAATTTTGCGAGCCGTTTTTCTCTCTTTTGCAGCTTCCATCAAAATGAGATCTGCCCCGAAACATCGGGGCAGATCTGCTCAGTTGTTCTCCAACCACTTCTTTGCGTTGACCTTGGTATAGACGGTGATCTTCTCTTCGGGATAGGGAGAATCGGTCCCCCCGTTCGTATAGAGAAAATATGCTCCCTCCGGCGTGACGAACATCGTCGTCTCATAGCCGGCGGGATCGCCGTATGCCCCGAACGTCACCTTCTTCACAACGGTGGCCGTCGCGGTGTCGTATACCTTATTGCGGTTCGTAATGACCATATCGGTTACCTCCTTTCGTACTCTACCCCTATTGTAGCCCGCAGAGCCTCGTCCGTCAATCAATGGAAAGCAAAATTTTATTTTGTGAAAATTTGTAAATATTTTCCAAAGCCCTTAAATAATTGTTCATTACGAACAAATATTCGCATTTTGCTGCCGCATGCAGAGGAGCGAGATCGCCCCCGAGACGGAATCCGCCATGGAGTAGACCATGTTCAGCCGCGTGAGATTGAGCAGGCTGTACGAAAAGGCCGTCTTCTTCGCCACGATCCCGAGGACGGAGACGTCGCCGATCCTCCCGAGCCGCTTGTTCGCCCCCGCTCCCGGCCGCAGAGGACCCGCGACCACCTTGACCAAGCCGATGTCCGCCTCGTCCCCCACCGCCGCATCGACGGCGATGATCTTGCTCTGCGGGTGCGTTTTCCGCAGAAAGCTCTCGACGTACCGCACCTCTTTCGCCGTGACGGGAACTTTGAGCGAACCATAGAGGAAGCCGCGGTAGTCCCCCCTCTTTTGCAGCATCGTCCCCGTGATGGGCCCGAGGCTGTCCCCCACGGCAAGGTCGCTCCCGATGCAGAGAACGACGGGGGGCGCAGAGATCGGCCCCAAAATATTTCTCAGCGCCATGTAGATCCCCGTTTCCGCCAGTGTATTATAATAATGAAAAGCGTATTCCATTTTCATCTCCCGTCCTACGATTGTTGTCCGCATCGCGCGATTTTATAACTTTTCGGGAAAAAAATGTATGACATTTCATGCGAATGGTGATATAATAGAAACAGAAAAATCAAGGAGGCGTGCATGAATTTTCTTGCCGTTTCGGGCGCATGGTCGCTCGATATCATTTTCTTCGTTCTGATCCTCCTCGGGCTCCTGCTCGGCACATGGCGCGGGTTCGTCAAGGGGATCGTGAAACTTGCGGGAACGTTCTTTGCGATCATCGTCGCGGTCGGGTTCTGCGTTCCGATGGAAAACTCGCTCGAAAAATCCTTCGGAATGACGACCGCGATCGCAAAAGGGATCGGAAACGCAACCGTCGCAGGCTGGCTGGGCGTTGCAATCAGCTTTGTCGCTCTGGTCATTCTGGTGAAACTCGGCGCGTGGCTCATCGGGAAGTTGGGAACATCGCTCGTAGAACGCTTTGCGCCCCTGCGCGTGGTCAACCGCATCCTCGGCGCGCTGCTCGGGCTCGTCAAGGCGCTGATCATAATCTTCATTCTCCTCGCCATCTTCAAGTGGCTCAGCATCGACGCAGTGAATACATTCATCCGTTCCAGCTATGTTGTGAAGCACATCTACGATTGGAAATGGTTCGAATGGGCGATGCACATCCCCTCAGCCCTCAAATAAGCGGCGAAACACATCAAAATCAACCCGAAATCCCCGCGTGCGAACCCCGTACGCGGGGATCTTTTACACAATTCCACACGCTATCCACACAAAAATCGCAAATATGTGGACAAATAGGCATTTTTTCTTGCACTTATTGTTTCACGTGAAACAATAAAAAACGGAAAAATTTTCTGTTAGTTTCATGTGAAACAATCATTTTGCCCCAAAAACGGCTATTTTCATGCCAAAATGCCCGTTTTTTGGCCTAAAATGAGGGAAATGTGAAATTTCGGAAAGAATTTCCTCTCAGGACTTGCTATTTCATTTGGTATGTGATACAATATAAATAGCCATGAAAAGCATACTGTAAAGGGTGATTTTCATGAAAAGAAGAAAAGGAGATACAAATTGAGCAAAACAGTCAAAATCATTATTGCTGCTGTGATTGTTCTTGTTCTGGGTGTCGGGGCATATTTTTTGATCACGAGCCAGATCAAGAACAGCAAGCATATTGACTCGGATGAGTTTACTGCTCGCATCGAGGGAATGTATACCGATGAAGATACGGGCGAAGAAAAAGAGTATGGCGAGGGTGAACGGATCGTAAGAGTTGAGATCGACGGGTATGTGCTCTATGGATTTACAAGCGAGACCTCGCGCAACTACACGTTCTGGACGTATTATCCGAGCCTCTATTCCCCCGAGGGACGAGAGCTTCTGGAAAGTTGGGATATTGGCTACAACTACGCAAACCCCGATTCCGGGGCCGGGTGGGGGAACTTTCTCTACATTGCCATCCTTGTGGTAAGCGTGATCATGTTCATCGTCATCCTCCGCGCGACGAGCGGCGGGAGCGGCAAGATCATGAGTTTCGGCAAGACGAAGGCACGCGTTACCACGAATATCAAAGTCCGCTTCTCGGACGTTGCGGGTGCGGAGGAAGAAAAGGAAGAGCTTGCCGAAGTTGTGGAGTTCCTCAAAAACCCCAAGAAGTTCTCCGATCTCGGTGCGAAGATCCCCAAGGGCGTACTTCTCGTCGGGCCTCCCGGAACGGGCAAAACGCTCTTTGCGCGTGCGGTTGCCGGCGAGGCGAATGTGCCGTTCTTCTCTGCGAGCGGATCCGACTTCGTGGAAATGTACGTCGGCGTCGGAGCCTCGCGTGTGCGCGACCTATTTGATCTTGCGAAGAGAAATCAGCCCTGCATTATCTTTATTGATGAAATCGATGCGGTTGGCAGACAGCGTGGAGCAGGCCTCGGCGGCGGACATGACGAGCGTGAGCAGACGTTGAATCAGATCCTCGTTCAAATGGACGGATTTGAGACGAACGAAGGCATCATCGTGATGGCTGCAACCAACCGCGCGGATATTCTCGATAACGCACTCCTGCGTCCCGGAAGATTCGACCGTCAAATTTACGTCAACTTGCCAGATGTTAAGGGGCGTGAACAAATTTTGAAGGTTCATGCGCGTAACAAACCGCTTGCGCCCGACGTCAATTTCAAGGTGATCGCGCGCATTACGAGCGGTTTCTCCGGCGCAGACCTTGCCAATCTCCTGAACGAGGCCGCGATCCTTGCGGCGCGTGCGGGCAAGAAGCTCATCGGCAATCTCGAACTCTACGAGGGCATCAACAAGGTCATTATGGGGCCGCAGAAGAAGAGCCGCGTCGTCACGGAGGCAGACAAGAAGAGCACCGCCTATCACGAGGCGGGCCACGCGATCCTTGCCAAGCTCTGCGAATACAACGAGAATGTGCAGGAGGTCTCCATCATTCCGCGCGGGATGGCCGCAGGGTACACCCTCACCCGCCCCGAGTCGGACGACCGGAGCGACACGGTCAACAAGCTCAACGACGAGATCTGCATGGCGCTCGGCGGCCGCGTTGCCGAGGAGCTCGTCATCCATGACATCTCCGCGGGCGCCTCGGGCGACATCCAGCATGTGACCAAGCTCGCGCGCAAGATGGTGACGGAGTGGGGCATGAGTGAACGTCTCGGACCCATCGCGTATTCCTCGGACGGCCCCGTGTTCCTCGGCCGCGACTTCGAGGAGAGGGCCACTTACAGCGAGGAGACGGCGGGGATCATCGACGAGGAGATCAAGGCGATCGTCAGCCGCGGCTATGAGCGCGCGAGAAAACTTCTGAGCGAGAACCGCTCCATCCTCGACAACATGGCCCGCGTCCTCGTGGAGCGTGAGACCATCTATACGGCCGAGGTGGACATGCTCATGAAGGGCGCGTCCTACACCGAAGTGCTCAAATATATGGAAGATCACGACAAGAACACGCCAGACGATCCCTTCGGCCATGCTGCGGCCGAAAGCGGGGAAAGCAAGGGCGGCGAGAAGGAGAATACAGCCGAATCCGACGGCTCTCCCTCGGACATGGGTGCCTCCGATAACGTCAATGACGCGAATCAGACCCCAAATCGGACGGATACGACGCCCAATGTCTCCCCAGAGGGCAAGGATGAGGACAAATCTGAATAAGGAGTCTCGGACATGGGTAGGGTCATTTCCTTCTCGAATCAAAAGGGAGGCGTCGGAAAGACGACCACATGCGTCAACATGGCGGCCTATCTTTCCAAGGCGGAACGGCGGGTACTGCTCATCGATCTCGATCCGCAGGGGAACGCAACGACGGGCCTCGGGTTCTCCAAGGGCGCTTTGAAGAAGTCCGTCTATAACGTCTTGATCGACGACGAGGACGCCGCGGAGAACATTCTGCCGACGCAGCTCGAAGGGCTCGATCTGCTCCCCGCAAACATCGATTTAGCGGGAGCGGAGGTGGAACTCGTCTACAAGAAGAGCCGCGAAAAAGTGCTCAGAGCGGCGCTCGAAAAGATCAAGGGGACGTACGACTATATCTTCATCGACTGTCCGCCCTCGCTCGGCCTGCTCACGATCAACGCGCTCGCCGGGTCAGATAGCGTGATCATCCCCATCCAGAGCGAGTACTATGCGCTCGAAGGGCTGTCGCAGCTCATGAACACCATCTCTCTCGTGCGCCAACACCTGAACCGGGCGCTCAAAGTCGAGGGCGTTGTGGTGACGATGTACGACGGCCGCTCTCTGATCTCACGGCAGATCGCCGCCGAGATCAAAAAGTATTTTACCAAGAAGCTGTATGAAGTCGCGATCCCGCGCAACGTGCGGCTGACCGAGGCACCGAGCCACGGCAAGCCCATTCTGCTGCACGATCCGAAATGCGCGGGCGCGCGGGCATACAGCGCACTGACGGAGGAATTCCTGAAAAAATCTGAGGGAAAAGGAGAATAAACCATGGCAAAAGGATTAGGACGCGGACTTTCCGCACTGTTCAGCGACACGGGAGACGCCTACGAGAAGGCGCAGGCCGATACGGCGGAGGAAGGCGCGACGACGCAGGTACCCATCTCCGAGGTGTTTCCCAACCCCAATCAGCCGCGTAAGGCCTTCGACGAGAACGCCTTGAACGACCTTGCGAAGTCTATCAAGGAACACGGCGTCATCATGCCGCTCGTCGTCAACCGCAACGGCGACGGCACCTACATGATCATCGCGGGCGAACGGCGCTACCGTGCGGCGATCAGGGCAGGGTTGGAGCGCATTCCCGTCATCGTCAAGGAACTCAACGAGCGCGAGATCCAGGAGATCTCCCTCATCGAGAACTTGCAGCGCGAGGACCTCAACCCCATCGAAGCCGCGTACGGAATGAAGCGGCTCATGGAGGAATACAATCTTACGCAGGAGGTCCTGGCGGAGCGCCTCGGCAAATCGCGCCCCGCGATCGCGAACACCATGCGCCTTCTGACGCTTGCGGACGAAGTGGTCGATCTCGTGCGGGACGGCAAGCTCTCTGCGGGGCATGCCCGCACCCTCGTGCCCGTTTCCAAGGAATCGCAGGTGGAACTCGCGCGCGAATGTGTGAAAAACGGCTGGTCCGTGCGCGACATGGAACGCGCGGTGAAGCAGTTCCTCAACCCGCCGGAAGTCATCGCCAAAGACAAGGAAAAGAAGAACGCGCTGGCGAATGTGGAGCTCAAACACCTCGTCGAGAGGCTGCGCACCACCTTCAAGACGAAGGTCTCGCTCATCGGGACCGAGAAGAAGGGGCGGATCTACATTGATTACTACACGCGCGACGATCTCGAAAGACTCTCCGAACTGCTCGATATTCTCGAAAACGTCCGCTGAGACAATACCCGATAAGGAGTTTGCCCCGAAAGTTCGGTTCGGGGCTTTCGCATGGAATTCAAAACCGTAACCAAGATCCCGCAGGCGGAACTCACGCCCTATTTGCGCGCGCAATGCCTGCATATCAGCGATTTTTCCCGCGGCTTCCTCTTCATGTGGAATGCGGCGCTTAAACCCGAATACGCGATTGTCGCAGGGTGCCTTGTGCTCCGCGAATACTATGCGGGGAAGTGCTATTTCCACTATCCCATCTCCCTCACGGGGAGCCGCGAAGAGGAGCGCGCCGCGATCGGAGCGCTCGAAACGGATTGCAGAGACCGCGGGGAAAGATTGCACTTCACCAACATTCCCGAGAGCCGTATCGCGGACATGGTATGCCGATACGACGAGGCGAGCCTTACAAACAACCGCCGTTGGCGGGATTACCTCTACTTTGCGGAAGATTTCAAGCAGTATCCCGGGAAAAAGTACGCAGGGCAGCGCAACCATGCCCGAAAATTTGCCGCGACGTTTCCCGAATGGACCTTTTCCGAAGCCTTACCCTCGGACATGGGTGCGGTAAAAGAGCTCTTGGCCGAATACGAGCAGACGCAGCGCAGCAAGCACACTTTCCTCGCGGAGGAGGAGATGGACGAGGTCTACGACCTGCTCCCGCACCTTGGGGAGCTCGGGCTCTTTGCGGGCGTGCTCCGCGTGAACGGCAAGGCGGTCGGCTTCTCCGTCGGCGAGAGGTGCGGCGACACCGTCGTCGTGCACATTGAAAAGGCGCTCAGGGAGTACGAGGGCGCCTATCCCTTCCTCGCACAGCAGTTTGCGCGCACGTTCTGCACGGAGGGGGCGGTCTATCTCAACCGCATGGACGACGCGGGCGACGGAGGACTACGGAAATCCAAATTGCAGTATCATCCCTGCGAACTCGTCGGCAAATACAGCCTGACGCCGAAGCGGGCGATCGACGGCGTCAATGCGCTTCCGACGATCCGGACTGAGCGGCTCGTCTTGCGGCCGGTCGCGGATGCGGATGCGGGGCGGTATGCCCGCCTCGCCTCGGACGCAGAGCGCAACCGCTTTTGGGGCTATGATTGGCGCGAGAGCTTCTCGGGCGGTACCATGCCCGAGGATATGTGGTTCATTTCGAGTGCGCGGGAGGATTTTCATCATCGCATGGAGATGCCGCTCGGCGTCTATTTTGGCGAAGAACTCATCGGCGAAGCCGTTCTGCATCGGTTCGGCTATGCGGCGGAGGCGGAGGTCGGCGTGCGCCTCCTCGAAGAGTATGAGGGAAACGGGTTTGCGCGGGAGGCCGTGCGCGCCTATGCGGAGTTCGGGCTGATGAAGCTGGGGCTCGAACGCATCGAGGCAAAGTGTTTCCGCGAAAACGAGAGGTCGCACAGGATGCTGCTCGCCGCGGGGATGCGCCCCGCCGGCGAGGACGCAACGTTCTTCTATTTCGAACAGACCGCGGCCATGTAACTTTGATTCGGTTTGGGAACGGCGCGCTGTGCCGAGGGGGACCTCCCAATGCGAATAGAAAAAATCACTTTATGAGGAGAGAATTATGAACATCAACCTGCTGACCATCATCGTCATGTTCGCGGTTGTGCTCGGCCTTGGGTATGCGGCGCTCAACTTCTATCTGACCAAAAAGCTGAAAGAAGGGAACGACCGCATGCAGTACATTGCCGCGAAGATCCGCGAGGGCGCAAACGCCTTCATCTTTTATGAGTACAAGATCGTCGCCATCATCGGCGCGGCCGTGGCCGTCGTCCTTGCGCTGTTCATCGCGTGGGAAGCGGGCATTGCCTTCGTCGTCGGCGCGGTCATGTCGGCGACGGCGGGCTTCATCGGCATGAAGATCGCAACGTACGCGAACGTGCGCGTGACCAACGCGGCGAACGAGACGCGAAGCACGGGCAAGACGTTGAAGGTTGCCTTCCGCGGCGGCTCCGTCATGGGCCTGTGCGTGGCGGGCTTTGCGCTGCTCGGCGCGATCATCGTCTACTGCTGCTTCGGTTGGGCGGGCGGCATGCTCGCCGCCGAACCCGCACAGATCGAGGTGAACGGCATTGCGTATGAGACGCTCCGCGCCGTTCAGCACGTCAACCCCATTACCAAGCAGGGCTACGATATCTCCATCATCCTCTCGGGCTACGCGTTGGGATGCTCGATCATCGCGCTCTTTAACCGCGTCGGAGGCGGAATTTACACCAAGGCCGCGGACATGGGTGCCGATCTCGTCGGCAAGACGGAGGCGCACATCCCCGAGGACGACCCCCGCAACCCCGCGACCATCGCAGACAATGTGGGCGACAACGTGGGCGACGTGGCGGGCCTCGGCGCCGATCTGCTCGAATCCTATGTCGGCGCGATCATGTCTACCGTCATCCTCGCCATCGAGGTGTTCGGGCACCAGATGGCGTTTACGTCCGTCGCGCTGTACGAGCGCATGATGCTCTTCCCCATCCTGTTCGCGGGCGTCGGCCTCATCGGCTGCGTGATCGGCATCAGCTACCCCCTCCTGAAACCCAAGCTCTCGGATAACCCGCACATGGAGCTCAACCTCGCGACGTGGATCTCCGCGGGCGTGACTTTGGTCGGCGGGTGTCTGCTGTCCGTGTTCCTGTTCCAAGGCATCGAGGCGGCACAGCTCACGGCGGCGAAGCTCTCCATCGGCGTCGTGACCCCGTGGGTGTGCGCGGCGGTGGGCATCGTCGCGGGCATCGTCATCGGCGTGATCTCCGAGTACTACACGAGCTATGATTACAAGCCTACCAAAAATATCTCGCGCGCGAGCAAGGAGGGTGCGGCGCTCACCATCACGCAGGGCATGGCGACGGGCATGATCTCGACCATGCTCCCCGTCGTTGTGCTCGGCGTCGCCATCTTTGCGACGTACGCGCTCGGCGGAATGTACGGCGTCGGCTGCGGCGCCATGGGCATGCTCTCTTTCGTTGCGGCGACCGTCTCCGTCGATACATACGGCCCCATTTCGGACAACGCGGGCGGCATTGCGGAGATGTCCCATCTCGACGAAGAGGTCCGTGAGATCACGGATAAGCTCGACAGCGTCGGCAACACGACGGCCGCCATCGGCAAGGGATTTGCCATCGGGAGCGCGGCGCTCGCTACCATGTCCATGATGTCGAGCTATCTCTTTGCGGGCGGGCTCGTGCAGTCGGTGGAGGGCGCGCTCGACGGAACGCTGGATATCTTCCTGAATATCATCCGCGGCGACGTCATCGTCGGCGCGATCCTCGGCGCAGCCATTCCGTTCCTGTTCTCGGGCATGCTCATCAACGCCGTCGCCAAGGCGGCGCGCAAGATGGTGGAGGAAGTGCGGCGGCAGTTCCGCGAGAACCCCAAGATCCTGACGGGCGAAGAGGACCCCGACTCCACCAAGTGCGTCACGATCTCCTCGCAGGGCGCGCTCAAACAGATGATCGTTCCCTCCGTCATCGCGATCGCCATCCCCGTTGTGTGCGGCTTCGTGTTCGGGCCGGGCTTCGTCGGAGGCATCCTCATCGGCGCAACGCTCTCCGCGATCATGCTCGCCATCTTTACGGGCAACGCGGGCGGCGCGTGGGATAACGCCAAGAAGTACATCGAGAGCGGCGGCGTCGAGGGCGTGAAGAAGGGCGAAGAGGGCTACGACGCGGTGCACGACGCGGCCGTCGTCGGCGACACGGTGGGCGATCCCCTCAAAGACACGGTCGGCCCGTCCCTCGATATTCTCATCAAGATCATGTCCACCATTTCCCTCGTGTGCGTGGTCGTGTTCCAGAACTTCAACCTGCTGAAAGCGCTCGGCCTCACGGGAGTCTTCGGCGCATAAAAACGCGCTTTGAGGGTCTGCTCTCGGGCATGGTACCCGTCTGCAACGTCAAAGGGCGGCAGACCGAAGCGCAAAATCGCAGCAAACGCAACGAAAAAGGGCCGCCCGCGCGGCGGCCCGATCGTAAAACGGCACAAAGGAAAAAACCATGAACTTCGTTGACATATTTCTCAGCATCTTCTTTCTGTTCTTCGTCGGATCCATGCTCGGCTGGTGCATCGAGGTCGTCTTTCGCAGGCTGTTCACCGCGAAGAAGTGGATCAATCCCGGCTTTCTGACGGGCCCATATCTGCCCCTCTACGGATTCGGCGTCGTAGGGCTCTTCGGCATCTCCCGTATCCCCCTGAACACGGGCATGGTATGGCTCGACGCCCTCCTCCTCATCCTCATCATGGGAGCCGCGATGACGCTCATCGAGTACATCGCGGGGCTCATCTTCATCAAGGGGATGAAGATCAAGCTCTGGGATTACTCCAATCGCTGGGGGAACATTCAGGGCATCATCTGCCCGCTCTTTTCCATCTTTTGGCTCGCCGCGGGCGCATTCTACTACTTCCTCATCGACGCGCCCGTCATGAGCGCGGTGCACTGGTTCGGCACCCACATCGAATTTGCCTTCGTCATCGGGATCATCCTGGGGATCTTCCTCGTTGACCTCGGCCACTCGCTGCACCTCGCGACGCGCATCCATCGCTTCGCCGACGAGCACGGCATCATCGTTCACTACGAAAAACTCAAAGAGGAGATCAAGACGCGCAAGGAAGAGGTCATGGAGAAGGCGAGCTTCCTCTTCCCCTTCCGCGCACTCACCGAGCTGAAAGAGGAGCTCACCGAGCGCATCGAGAACTTCTCCGCCTCCCGCAAGGAGAAAAAGAAGGAGAAGGAGTCCCCGAAAAAGTGATCCCCCGCAGAACGGGCACGGGCCTCATCCCTGCGGGGAATCGCGTTAGGTCTGTTTTTATTATTGTAGCGCGCGCACGCGCGCGTAATCAGGGCTGCCCGTTTTCATCGTCCATGAAGTCCTTTCTCTTTTCCTCATGCGGGCGGGTCTTGTTCTTGCACCACACCATCAGCACGCCGAACAAAACCGCCCCCGCGACGGGAATGAGCAGGTAGAGGAGATCGAAAAAGATCCCCACGGGAACGGCAGCGGCCACGCAGATACAGGCCAAAACACAGAAAACGATCTGCAAAATTTTCATATATTCCTCCGGATACGGGTATATTTTCCCAATTATTGTAGCATAATCCATAGGAAAACACAACCCCTTGTGGTGGGAAAAAATTCCGAAAATTTTTACGAAAAATCGACGAAAAAGTGCAAAAAAACAGTTGACAACAAAATTTCAATGTGATATTATGTACAAGCTGTCCGAAAGGGATGTGCAACGATTCGGTATAAAATTTTTCCAAGAAAATTTCCCGAAAAGGTGCATAAATCGCTTGACAGAGAAGTTTTTCCCATGTTATAATGGGTAAGCTTTTCTGCGGAAGGAAAGCGCGGGCTGTCGCCCGTTCCATGCAGATTAAAAATCGAATAAGAAAGAAACGATTTTTTGTAACACTTTTGTAAGCGAGCAAAAACAGTTTCTGTCAATTTTTTTGAGACAATAGTACTCAAAGCAAAGTCAGCAAAATAACGAAATTCGTTAGAGCCACCGATGCGTTAGCCCGCATCGGGTCTAAACCATTGAACTTAAGAGTTTGATTCTGGCTCAGGATGAACGCTGGCGGCGTGCTTAACACATGCAAGTCGAACGGACGTAGCAATACGTTAGTGGCGGACGGGTGAGTAACACGTGAGCAACCTGCCCATGTCAGGGGGATAACAGTTAGAA
>CANQOY010000006.1 GCA_947625605.1 uncultured Clostridia bacterium
CGAAGCCGCCCGCGAGGATGCCGTAGTTGGCGTTCATCGGCTGGAAGTTTGCGTTCTCCGTCGTAAGATACTTGCTCAGCGCGCCGCACACAGTGGCGTCCGACGGCACGATGGGAGGCTTTTTGAGCACGTGCCTCAGGACATGGTACCCACAGAGAAGCCCGCTTGCCGCACTCTCCACATATCCCTCCACGCCCGTGATCTGCCCCGCGAAGAAGAGCGAGCCGTTGCGCTTTGCGGAGAGATCGGCGTCCAAGACCCTGTACGCTTCGAGGTAGGTATTGCGGTGCATCACGCCGTACCGCTCGAATTCGGCGTGCGCGAGGGCGGGGATCATGGAAAAGACCCGCCTCTGTTCGCCGAATTTCAGGTTGGTCTGGCAGCCGACGAGATTGTAGCTCGTGCCCGCCGCATTCTCCTTTCTCAGTTGGAGAACGGCGTACGGCCGCGCGCCCATAAACTCCAACCCGACGGGCTTGAATGGCCCGAAGCGGAGGGCGTCTTTCCCCCTTTCTGCCATCACCTCCACGGGCATGCACCCCTCGAAAACGTCCTTCTTCTCGAAATCGCGCAAAATCACCCGCTCCGCGGAGACGAGCGCAGAGACGAAGTTTTCGTACTCCTCCTTGGTCATGGGGCAGTTCAGATAGTCGCCCGTGCCCCGCCCGTACCGGTCCTGCGTGAAGGCCTTGGCCTTATCCACGCTCTCCGCCGAGACGATGGGCGCGGAGGCGTCGTAAAAATGCAGCGCGCCGAACTCCCGCTCGATGGCCTCATAGAGCTTGCCCGAAGTGAGCGGGCCTGTCGCGACGATGCCTGCTTCCGGGAGGCAGTCCGCTTCCTCGGAGACGACCTCGATGTTCGGGTCCGAACGGATCTTTTCCGTGACATAGGCGGCAAACTTTCCGCGGTCCACGGCGAGCGCGCCGCCCGCGGGGACGCGGGAATGCTCCGCCGCCTCCATGGTGACCGAGCCCAGCCTCCGCATCTCCTCCTTCAACAGGCCGCAGGCGTTGCCGTAAATATCGTCGCTTTTGAGGGAATTGGAGCAGACGAGTTCGCAAAAGTTCGGGTCGGAATGGGCGGGCGTCAATTTGGGCTTCATGTCCACGAGCCGCACGCGCTGCCCGTTCCTCGCCAGAAAACACGCGGCCTCGCAACCAGCGAGGCCCGCGCCGATGACCGTGATACTCATTTTTCTTTGCCCTTTCTGGGGGAGGATACCTTATAGCCGCACTCGCGGTTCGAACACTTGACGACGCCGCGCGGGCTCCTGACGAGGGGAGACTTGCAGTTGGGGCAGCGCTCGCCCGTCGGGATATCCCAGCTCATAAACTTGCAGACGGGGTACCCGCTGCAACCGTAATACGTCTTGTTCGTGCGGGTTTTGAGCCGTTTGGTGGGCTTGCCGCACTCGGGGCAGACGCCCTCGAAGATCTCCTCTTTCTCCTCCGTCCCGTAGGGAAGGGTGGACTTGCAGGCGGGGTAATCCGGGCAGGCGAGGAACTTGCCGTATCTGCCGGACTTGATCACCATCATGTTGCCGCACTTGGGGCAGGGGATGTCCGAGATCTCCGCTTCGCCCTCGCTGACGATGTTGGAGCACTGCGGATAGTTGGAGCAGGCGAGATATTTGCCGTACTTGCCCGTCTTGCGGACCATGGGATGGCCGCACTTGGGGCAGGGGATATCCGTCGTCTCGTCGCCGTCCGTAGAGGCAAAGCGCAACTTCTCCTCGAAGGAGGGATAGAAGTCCGCGATGATGCTGTGCCAATCCTTGCCGCCGTCCTCGATCTCATCGAGCTTTTCCTCCATGTCGGCGGTAAAGCCCACATCCATGACGTCGGTGAAGTACTTCACGAGCATGTCCGTGATGCGGTAGGCGATCTCGGTGGGCTTCATGTACTTGCCCTCTTTCTCGACGTACTTGCGCTTGGTGAGCACGCTGATGATGGAGGCGTACGTCGAGGGGCGGCCGATCCCCTTGTCCTCCATCGCCTTGACGAGGGAGGCGTCCGTATAGCGGACGGGAGGCTTGGTGAATTTCTGCTCCGCGGAGAGATGTTCGGACCGCACTTCCCTGCCCTCTTCGAGCGCGGGCAGCAGGCCCTTGGCCTCCTCGTCGTCCTGATTGCGGAAATCCGCATAGATGACGGTGAAGCCCGCAAAGCGGAGCGCTTTCCCGCTGGCTTTCAGGCCGAATTCGCCGTTTGCGATCTCGATCTGCATGGAATCGTACTGCGCTTCGGACATCTGCGAGGCGATAAAGCGCTCGTAGATGAGCTTATACACGTTGTAGTGCTTGCGGTCGAGCAGCTTCTTCACGGACTCGGGCGTGCGTTTGAGGTCGATGGGACGGATGGCCTCATGCGCGTCCTGCGCGCCCTTCTTGGAGGCGTAGAAGTTGGGCTTTTCGGGCAGGTATTCGCTGCCGTATTTTTCCTTGATATACTCCCGCGCCGCCGCCTGCGCGTCCTGCGAGACGCGGGTGGAATCGGTACGGATATAGGTGACGAACGCGACATGCCCCTCCCCTTCGAGGTCCATGCCCTCGTAGAGGTGCTGCGCCATGAGCATGGTCTCGGGGGCGGTCATGCCCAGCTTGTTCGAGGCGTCCTGTTGCAGCGTGGAGGTCGTGAAAGGTGCGGGCGCGTGCGATCTCGTGACCGATCTCTTCACGCTCGAAACGACATATTTGCCCGCTTTGAGTGCGGCGAGAACTTCGTCCGCCTGCGCCTTGTTGGTGATTTTGAGCTTCTTGTCTCCGCGCTTTTCCACCGCGGCGCGGAAGGGCGCGAACTCCTTCGCGGCGTCTTGCAGATCCGCGGTGATCGTCCAATATTCCTCGGGGACGAAGGCCTCGATCTCCCGCTCGCGCTCGACGACGAGGCGGAGGGCGACGGACTGCACCCGCCCTGCGGAGAGGCCGTTCTGGATCTTGTTGTTGAGCAGGGGGGAGAGCTTGTACCCGACGAGACGGTCGAGCACCCGCCGCGCCTGCTGCGCGTCAACGAGGTTGTAGTTGATCTTCCGCGGATTTTCGAGCGCGCGGAGGACGGCCTTCGGCGAGATCTCGTTGAATTCGATGCGGTGTTCCCCGTCCTCGGGCAGCCCGAGCACGGTCTGCAAGTGCCACGAAATGGCCTCGCCCTCGCGGTCGGGGTCGGTGGCGAGATACACTCTGTCCGCGCGGCGGGCCTCCTCGGCGAGCCGGTGGATGGTCTCCTCCTTCCCGGGCGAAGTCACATAGCGGGGCTCGTAGTCGCGGTCCACCGCAACGCCCAGCTTCTTCTGGGGCAGGTCGCGGATATGTCCGCCCGAAGCGTCTACCCGATACTTGCCCTGCAAATACCTTGAAATTGTCTTTGCCTTGGAAGGCGATTCCACAATGATCAGATCCATAACCGTACTCCGATATTTTTTGTTGGATTTTTCCGCGGAAGAGTTCCGCGGGAGAACGCAGTCAGACCGCGCTGTATTTATTTCCGCCGCTCTTGACGGCAAGTCCCTTGATTTCGAGGGAGGAAAGGATCGCGGAGGCCTCGAACACGCGCAGATCTGCGCGGCCTGCGAGTTCCGCGAGATGGGCCTCCCCGCGCTCTCTCAGGACGGCGAGCACCCGCCTCTCTTCCTCCGTGAGCTCCGCCGTCTCGCGGACCGCGGGCTCCATGCCGTAGACGGAGAGGATGTCCTCCGCCTGCGTGACGAGGAAGGCGCCCTTGCGGATGAGGTCGTTGCACCCCTCGCCGTGCGCGGCGCCCACGTTGTGGGGAAGCGCAAAGACGTCCCTCCCGAAGTCGAGCGCGCAATTCGCGGTGATGAGCGTGCCGCTCCGCTTCGCCGCCGAGAGCACCAGCACGCCCTCCGCAAGCCCCGCAAGGATGCGGTTGCGGGCATGAAAGGAATACTTCTTGGCGCATTCCGCGGGAGGCAGTTCGCTCAGCAAGAGGCCCCTCTCCGCGATTTTCTGCTTCAAAGAGGCGTGCGCGGCGGGGTAGCACTCGTCCAGCCCGCAGGGGAGCACGACAATGAGATTCCCGCTCGGGAGCGCGCCCGCGATCGCCGCGGCGTCTCCCCCTTCCGCCAGCCCTGTGACAACGGCGAACTTCTCCGCGAGCTCGGCCGCAAGGTCCCTGCCGAGCTTCTCCGCCCACGCGGGCGTGATGCGCGAACCCACCACGCAGAACTTGCGCTTTGCAAGCAGCGCGCGGTTGCCCGCGCCGTATAAAACGAGGGGCGGCGAGGAGATCTGGCGAAGCGATTCGGGGTAGTCGTCCGAGAACGGCATGACCGCGAAGTAGCCCCGCTCTTCCAGATGGGCAATGTGCTTTTCGATGGCCTCTTCGCGGACATGGTACCCGCCTTGAAGGCGCTCGGCCCCGTTTTGCAGGACTGCGGGGAAGATCTCCTCCGCATTCTCGAAGAGCTTCAATGGCGATCCCGCCGCCCGCAGCAGAGCCGTCTTTTCGTGCAGGTCGGTATCCGTACAGGCGCACAGCCAGAGGTACGCCCTCTCCTCTGCAATATATGATCCGCTCATCCGATTTTATCGTAAATGCGGTAAGAAACCGCCTCGAAAACATGTTTGGGCTGAATGTCCGCCGAAGCATCGAGATCGGCGATCGTGCGGGCGACTTTGATGATGCGCGACCGCGCCCGCGCGGAGAGGTGCATGCGTTCGAAGGCGGCGCGCAGGATGTCGTCCCCCTCCTTGGTGAGGGTGCAGAAGGCCGCGATCTCGCGCTCCCCCATCTCCGCATTCGTCCCTATGCCGTACTCCCGGAAGCGCGCGTGCTGGATGCGCCGCGCGGCGTCTACCCGCGCCTTGACGACGGCGGAGTCCTCCTGCTCCTCCGAAGAGGTGAGCTCGTCGTAGCGGATGTCGTCCACCTCGACTTGCAGGTCGATCCTGTCGAGCAGGGGGCCCGAGATCTTTTTGCGGTACCGCCTGATCTCGGCGGGCGTACAGGAGCAGGTGCGCTCGGAGGAGCCGTAGTTGCCGCAGGGGCAGGGATTCATGCTCGCGCAGAGCATGAACCGCGCCGGGAACGTGAACGTCCCGCCCGCGCGGGAGACGGTGATCTTGCCGTCTTCGAGGGGCTGGCGCATCGCTTCGAGCGTGGAGCGCTTGTATTCCGGCAGTTCGTCCAAAAAGAGCACGCCGCCGTGGGCAAGGGAGATCTCCCCGGGGTGCACCACCTTGTTCCCGCCGCCGCACATGGATACGGTGGTCGCCGTGTGGTGGGGCGTGCGGAAGGGCCGCTCGGAGACGATCCCCTCCTCTCCGAGAACGCCCGCGACGGAGTGGATCTTGGTGATCTCGAGCGCCTCGTCGAAGGTGAGGTCGGGCATGACGGTGGGAAGACAGCGTGCGAGCATCGTCTTTCCCGTTCCGGGAGGGCCCGACAGGAGCAGGTTGTGCCCGCCCGCGACGGCGATTTCGAGCGCGCGCCGCGCCATGGGCTGGCCCTTGACGAATTTGAGATCCGCCGAGGTCTTTCCCGCCGCATGCGGCGCGAACTCCGCCGTTTCGAGAGGGAGGATGGGGCATGTCCCGACGAGGTGCTTCACGACGTCCGAAAGGGTGCGCGCGGGATAGATCTCCGCACCGCCCAAAAAGCGCGCCTCCTTCTCGTTCCCCGCAGGAATGATGAAGCGGGTAAAGCCGTGGCCCTTTGCCGAGATGAGAATGGGCAGCAGGCCGTTGATGGGACGCAGATCGCCGCTGAGGGCAAGCTCGCCGAGGAACACGGTATCCCCCGTCTCCGCGCCGAGCAGCTGCTCGCTCGCTTTGAGGAGGCTGATCGCCACGGCAAGGTCGAAAGACGCGCCCTCCTTGCGGATGTCCGCAGGGGCGAAGTTGATCGTGATGCGGTTCATCGGGAAGAGGAGCCCGCTGTTTTTGAGCGCCGAGCGGACCCGCTCCTTGCTCTCTTTGACCGCGGTATCGGGAAGCCCTACCATGTCGTAGGAGGGAACGCCTTTGTTGACGTCCGTCTCCACCTCCACGGGCACGCCTTCGAGGCCGCTTAACGCGTAACATACGATTTTGGCAATCATTGGTTTTTCCCCTGACTGTTAGTTTGCGGAAGGCCCCTGCGGGCCGAAATGCGATCAGCCGAAGATGGCCGTCATGAGCGAGGCGGGCAGCGGCACGGAGAACGTGAATACCGCAAGGAGCCCGAACACGGCGAGAAGGAGGACGAGGCCGACGATGTTGGCGATCCGGACCGCCTTCGCCATCGATCCCTCATGGCTCCCGCCGAAAAATCCCGCCGCGGGAAGGAACAGGAGGATCCAGACGAGCGCGACGAAGCCGAACGCGTTCCCGCCGATCCCCGCCGTGAGAACGGCAAAGCAGACGGCGATGAGCGGAATGAGCAGTTTCCGCAGCTCGACGCGGCGCGCCTTCGCGTCCGTCTCGCGGCAGACCCGAACGATCTGCCATACGGTATAGACGAGACCTGCCGCCGCGGCCGCGAGCGCGATCCAGTTGAGCATCATGCCCGTGACGGCATATCTGCCACCCGTGCCCGTAAACACGGTGTGGAAAATGTTCCACGAATCCCCGGCGGCGAAGGCGTTGACGCCCGTAAAGCCGTTGACAAAGCCATGCCATGCGAGGGTGAATACGTTCACGTTCGCCCCCGAGACGTCCCCGAAAAGTTTGAGGGAGACATAGTAGGCGGGCGCCATGCCGATGAGTGCGAACAGGAACGCCCCGATCACGATGCCCGCAAAGAAGAGGATGGGCGCGGCGGTGTTCTTGAAGCGGTACTCCGCCACCACCTTCCCCGCCCTTCTCTCGGGCGCCTCGGGCACTTCGGCGGGTTCCTCCCCCTCCTCCGCCGCAGGCAGAGGCTGTGCGTCTCCCTCCTCCACGATCTTTTCGAGCTTATACCGCTTCGCCGCCTGCTGACGGACCATGCCCGCGCAGAAGAGCAGCACGACGCCCAGAACGGGGATGAGGAAGAGGCTGTGCACGCAGATCGCCGCGGCGCAGCAGAGCCCCGCGAGGAGCAGGGGCAGCACCGAGACGAGGCGCGCCTGCCCGATGCCCTCCGCATAGAAGCGGTGCGTGAGCGAGAGCGCGCATGCGAGGAAGAAGATGCCGATCATGACGGGCGTTCCCAAGTGCCCGAGCCCGAGGGTCAGGCAGGAGAGCGCATAGAGAACGGCAAAGACGAGGCCCGCCTTTTCACTCCTGAACAGCCTTGCGGAAAGACGGGAGAGGACGACGAGCACACCGAAGGCCGCGAGCATGGGGAAAAATCTCAGGCCGAACGGGCACATGCCGAAGATCGCCGTGCCGAGCGCGAGGAAGTCCATGCCGAACGCGCCGAACACGGTATCGCCGTGATACACGTCCGCGGCCTCTCCGCCCGCACCTACGGCATAGGTCTGCCCCTGCCGCATCTCGGCAAGGGTCATGAGGGAGTAGATCTCATCCTTGGAGTAGCGGGAGAACGTCGTCTGATAGTCGGCGGGCGCCTCCTTCGGGCAGGCGTCGATGAGCGCCTCCGCACGCAAGCGCGCGTCCTCTGCGGATTCGTTGCGATAGTGCGTCGCGGAGTACACCTCGGCGGGGACCACATAGCGTTCCGCCTCGCTCCGGTCGGAATTATAGGGCCTCCCGACGAACACGATCTCGTTGATGAGGAGATCGACGCTCCCGCTCGCGCTGAGCTCGATATAGGGGTAGGTCGAGACCCTCCATCCCGCGTCGGGGAAGAGGGAATCGGTGGGATCCGAGGCGGAGACAAAGGGCATGGTATAGCGGAAGAACACGTCCTGCGCGGTCGTCTTTACGGCCTCGCGGACGACCTTCCCCTCTTCGTCCACGATCGCCTCGGGCGTGTAGAAGTTTTCAAGCGTCGCGGTGACGGTCCCGCTGAACGAGCTCGACGAGGAAGTCCTCCTTTTGAGCTGCACGGTCGCGGGCACGCCGTCCTCCGCGTAGATGATCGCGACGTTCAGGTACACTTCGTCCACGGTGAGATCGAGCGACTTGCCGTCCTCCCCCTTGGGGTTGGTGACATGAAAGACGACGTTGGGAGTCTGGTTGTCCCCCTCGCGCTTGACGGTGAGCTCGTAGGCGGCCCCTGCGGAGGTAAAGGAGCCCAGCGTGCCGAGCCCCACCGCGAGAAAGGCGAGCGCTACCACGAGGAAGGCGATGAACGTCCCGCTGAATTTACGTTTGAGAGATGGATTTTTCATGAGTGGCTTTCCCTATTTATAAAGGTGATTTTTTACTATTCTAACCGATTGCAAGAAAATTGTAAACAGATTTAGACGGTTTTTTCAAAAATTTTTCGGAAGCCCGCCCTGCGCCGCTGACGCCGAACTCTTATGCCCTGTCATACCGAGCACGCGAAGCGGGCGAGCGTATCCCCTTGGGGATGAACGGACTTCGTATCAGGGGATTCTCTCCTCTCTCGCAGGCTCGGTCGTACTTCGCCCTTGCGGGCTCGTGCCGCCCTTCGACAACGATAAGAACGTGCGGGCGGGGCGGAATGACAGCGTAGTTTCCTTTTAGACAAAAGAAAACCGCCCGTTCGGCGGTTTTTCTTTTTACTTCTTTTCCTTGATCTTTGCGGCTTTGCCCGTACGGCCGCGGAGATAGTAGAGCTTTGCCCTTCTCACCTTGCCCTGCCGCACGACGGTAACGTACGCGATCTTGGGCGAATGCAGGGGGAAGCAGCGCTCGACTCCCACGCCGAAGGAAAGGCGGCGAACGGTGAACGTCTCGCGGATCCCTCCGTTCTTCTTGGCGATGACCACGCCCTCGAAGTTCTGGATCCTCTCCTTGCCGCCCTCGATGATACGGTAGCCCACCTTCACGGTGTCGCCGACTTGAAAGGAAGGAACATTCTCCTTCATCCCCTCGGCCTCGATCATCTCGATGAGTCCCATTTGACTTTACCTCCATTTTTTACGCGGCGTTCATGCCAAAATGCAGAGGACCGCCCGAAGTCACTCGTACATTATAGAGGATTTCTTGCGAAAAAGCAACCGATTTTAGGGGGAAAAACAAAAATTTCCGAATTTCTCAAAGTTCGCCTTCGAGGATCTCCTCCGCGGTGGGCGGAAGCGGGACGCGTTCCTCGATGCCCTGCACGCACGCATAGGTGTCCCTGCGGATGAGCGTGCGCGAGAGAAGCCGATCTCCCTCGTAACAGAGCAGCCAGCTCTCGCTCGCCATTCCCTTTCGCTCGGCGCGCACCGTCCTGTTCTGCGTCCCCTCCACGATCCGCGCGGGAGGAGGGTCGAGCGTGAAGAGAACGCGGCTCTCCACCTCGTAGCGTCTGCCGTCCGGCATGCCGTAGATGAAGATGGACACGGTACCCATGTCCGCAGTGGCGAGCAAATAAACGGGGTACGGATAGGGATTGGCGATCTTTAAGTCGCTGTATTCGGAGACCATGGCGTCCTGCGAGGGCTCGACATAGCTTACCGTGAGGGAGTGCGGGCGGCTCTCCTCGATGTCCAGCCCCGCCCTGAGCGCGGCGCCGAAGAGGGTGGTGCTCACCTGGCACACTCCGCCGCCCACGCCGCGGACAAATTCGCCCTCGAAGATGACGGCCGCCTCCTCGAACCCGCTTTCGAGCGTGCGCTTGCCCACGACTTCATTGAAAGAAAAGGTCTCCCCCGCGCCGATGACCGTTCCCGCGATCCGCTCCGCCGCAAGCGCGATGTTGTGCGTCCGCGGCGCGTTGGAGGCATCGAACTGCGTCGCGCAGGAGGAGAGGAGACGGGTGCGCTCCCGCAGCGTCTCTTCGGTGACCTCGGGCGCCCGCTCATACAGGGGGAGATCGACCTCCGTCCCGCCCGCATCGAGCGTCTCGCACACCGCGCGGAGCAGGGCGTCATAGTCGCATACGACCGCGTTTGACCCGGGCATGTACGAGAACCCCTCTTTGGAAAACGTCATTTCGGCGTTCACGCCCTCCCGCGCGTTCCGCGCGCAGAGCGCCGCAAGATCGCGCTCCATCGTCACCCATTGCCGCCGCACTTCGGCCGTATAGCTCCCCTTTCGCTGCGCCCCTTTCAGGATCTCTTCCACGTTGTCGGAAAAGCCGAGCTGCGCGCGCAGATCCCCGTCGGGCGCACGGACGGTGAGCGGAAGAAGATCCCCGCGGAGTTTCTCCCGCACCGCCTCCGCGGCCGCGGAAAACTCCATTCCTCCGACGGGCACGCCGTTGACTTCCACGCCCGCCTTGACCTTGCCGCGCGCCGCGCAGCCGCCCAAAAAAAAGCTCCCCGCAAGGAGGAGCGTGCAAATTCTCATCGATCCCATACGCTCCCGTCACGAGACTCCGTCTCTATGACAGTATGCGTCGCCCAAGGCCGTTCTATGCCGCCGCCCTCGCAGAGCGGCCACGGAATACGGCCATACCATGTCCGAAACTATGCCCTCAAAATCCAAGATTTTCAACGCACGATCTTCCCGCCGCGGATGCGGATCCGGTTGCTCTCCGCTCCGTAGAGCACGCGCTCGGCGTGCGTGCAGGTCAGGATGCACTGCACCCCTTTCACGCAGGAGAGGAGCTTCTTCCGCCGCGGGAGGTCGAGCTCGCTCAACACGTCGTCGAGGATGAGCACGGGCGCCTCCCCCGAGACGTTCCGGAAGATCTCCACTTCCGCAAGTTTCATGGAGAGCGCGGCCGTTCTCGCCTGCCCCTGCGAACTGAACCCGCGCGCGTCGGCGCCGTCGATCAGGATCTTGATGTCGTCGCGGTGCGGCCCCACCGAGGTGAAGCCGAGGCGGATGTCCCGCTCATAGCTCGCCCCGAGCTCTTTCAAAAACGTGCGGGCGATCTCGTCCTCCCCGCCCGCATATTCCCTCTCCGCGGCGATCGTGAGGACCTCCGCGCCGTCCGTGAGAAAGGCATGAGCCTCCGCGGCGTAGCGGGAGAGGGAGACGAGGTACTCCCTGCGCCGCGCGAGGATGCGTGCGGCATAGGCGGCGAGCTGTTCGTCCCACACGGGAAGGGTGTCGAGAATGAAGTTTGCGTCGCGCTCCTTCAAGAGGTTGTTCCGCTGTTCGAGGATGCGCTGATAGCGGAGGAGCGCCGCGCCGTACTCCCGCGAAGTCTGCGAAATGGAGAGATTGAGAAAGCGCCTGCGCTCTTCGGGGCCGTCCTGGATGAGGCGGAGCTCTCCGGGGGAGAAGAAAACGCTCTTCATGTTCCCGACGAAATCCACCGACCGCGTGACGCGGTTCCCGTTGAGATAGAGCTCCCGCCTGCTTTCGAAGATGGCGGCTTCCAGCGCAGTGCTGCCGTAAGCGTTTTCGAGAACGGCGGAGACGCGCGCGCACTCCGCTCCCCTGCGGATGAGCTGCCTGTCGTGGCGGATGCGGAGGGAAGCTCCCGTGCAGAGGTAGAACACCGCCTCCGCGCAGTTCGTCTTTCCCTGCGCGTTTTGACCCGTGAGAATGTTGAGGCCGTCCGTGAATTCGAAGGTCTCGTCCTCATAATTTCTGAAATTTTTCAGGGTCAATTTTTTTATCACCATTTCCGCAAAAACACTTTCCTTTCGGGCCGTTTTGTATTATAATGGAGAAAATGTTGCGCAGGGGAACGGCTCCCGCGCACGCGCCGCCCGCGCGGCGCCTCGGCTGTATTATACCAAAAAGCAGAAAAAAATCCAACCGTTTGCGAGGGAAAAATGGCTGAAAAAACACAATTCGAAGTTCTTTGGGAGAAAATCAGGGAGCGCCTCGAAAAGCTCGTCACCCCCATCACCTACTCGACGTATTTCGAGGGGCTCGAACCGACCGACGTCGTCAACAAAAAGATCGTTTTGCGGGCGACCAGCGATACGGCCGCGGGCGTCATCATGCGCAACGGGGATCGCCTCCGCGAGGCCATCGTCTCCGCGGATGTGGGCCTTACCGACTTTCTCATCTTCGTCGAGGGCAGCAGCAACTATAACCTCGACGAACTTCCCGACGCCATGGAAGAAGTCTCCGTCGCGACGGATAAGCGCTTCACTTTCGAATCCTTCGTGGTGGGCAACTCCAACAAGTTCGTCTGCGCCGCGGCGAAGTCGGTGGCGCAGGCGCCCGGCGAGAACTTCAACCCCCTCTATATCTACGGCGGTACGGGCCTCGGCAAGACGCACCTCATGCAGGCCATCGCCAACGAGATCGCCGAAAAGAAGCCGTCTCTCAAAGTGCTCTATACGACGAGCGAAAAGTTTTTGAACGAATACGTGGACAGCATGTACGCGAGAAAGGGGGAAGGAAGGGAAGCGGACTCGCGCTTCCGCAACCGCTACCGCAACGTGGACGTGCTCCTCATCGACGATATCCAATTCTGGGCGGGCAAGTACGGCGTGCAGGAGGCATTCTTCCACACCTTCAACGAACTCTTCGCCCAAAATAAGCAGATCGTCATCTCCTCAGACTGCCCCGCGCGCGATCTCACCACGCTGGAAGAGCGGCTCCGCACCCGCTTCGAGGGCGGGCTCATCGCCGACATCCAACCGCCCGACGTGGAGACCAAGATCGCCATCTTGAAGCGCAAGGCCTTGGAGAAGAAGTATGTCATTCCCGACGACGTGCTCGCCTTCCTCGTGAAGAATTCAGACAGCAACGTGCGCACCCTTGAAGGCAGATTGAACACCGTCATCTTCGCAAGCAAGCTCCATGAGGAGCCCATCTCCCTTTCCCTCGCGGCGAAGGCCCTGCAAGAGGCCATCAACGCAGACGAACAGGAGGAGGTCACGCCGGAGGCGATCGTGCGCGCGACCTGCTCTTACTTCAAGATCAAGCCCGAGGAACTGCGCGGCAAGAGCAAGCGGCAGGAGCTCGTGCGCGCAAGGCAGATCTGCACCTACCTCATGTGCGAAATGCTCACCCTCCCCCTCGTCTCGATCGGAAAAGAGATGGGCGGACGCGACCATGCTACCGTCATTTACTCTCGGGACAAGGTGGCCGAGCTCATGCGCGTCAACGACGCGATCGCAAAACAGGTAGGCGACATCAAGAGCGTCGTGCTCAAACAATAGCGCTTTTCCCCATTCTATGAACACCTTTTCGGAAGGGACTTACGACGCCGTGGTCATCGGCGCAGGGCACGCAGGCTGCGAAGCCGCCCTCGCGCTCGCCCGCACCGGGCTCGAAACCGTCGTCCTCACCCTCAATCTCGACAGTATCGGCTTCATGCCCTGCAACCCCTCCGTCGGCGGTACGGCGAAGGGGCATTTGGTGCGCGAGATCGACGCTTTGGGCGGGGAGATGGGCATATGCGCGGATCGGTGCGCCCTCCAATACCGCATGCTCAACGAGGGCAAGGGCGCGGCGGTGCAGTCCCTGCGCGCGCAGGTGGATAAGAATCGCTACCACACCGAGATGAAGCGCGTTTTGGAGCACACGGACCATCTCCGCATCGTGCAGGGAGAGGCCGCGGAGATCCTCGTAAAGGATGGGAGCGTCTGCGGCGTACGGACGCAGTACGGCGGGATCTTTGCGTGCCGCGCGGTCGTCGTCGCCACGGGCGTCTACCTCGGGGCCCGCACCATTACGGGCACCCATGTCCGCGAGAGCGGCCCCAACGGCTTTGAACGCGCCACCCTCTTGACGCAAAATCTCGCGGCGCTCGGCTTCCGCGTCCGTCGGTTCAAGACGGGTACGCCCGCGCGCCTCGACGGGCGCACGGTCAACTACTCCGTCCTCGACGAACAGCCCGGCGAACAGACATATCCGTTCTCCTTTCTCAACGACGCCACGCCGCAGGAGCAGACGCCCTGCCATCTCGCATACACGAACGGCGAGACGCACCGCATCATTCTCGAAAATCTCGACCGCGCCCCGCTCTATAACGGCCAGATCTCCTCGACGGGGCCGCGCTATTGCCCCTCCATCGAGACAAAGGTCGTGCGCTTCTCGGATAAGGAGCGCCACCAGCTCTTTCTCGAACCCGAGGGCGCGGACACGACGGAAGTCTATGTGCAGGGGCTCTCGACCTCCCTCCCCCACGACCTGCAAAAGGCCGTGTACCGCTCGGTCAAGGGGTTGGAGCAAGCCGAGATCGTGCGGTACGCCTACGCCATCGAGTATGACTGCATCGACACGCTCGACCTCCTCCCCACCCTCGAATCCAAGAGGATCTCGGGCCTGTATACCGCGGGGCAGATCAACGGCACGAGCGGCTACGAGGAGGCCGCGGCGCAGGGGATCGCGGCAGGGCTGAACGCCTCGCTGAAACTGCGCGGGCTGCCGCCCCTCGTCCTCCGCCGCGATCAGGCCTATATCGGCGTGCTCATCGACGATTTGGTGACGAAGGGCACCGAGGAACCCTACCGCATGATGACCTCGCGCGCGGAGTTTCGGCTCACGCTCCGGCAGGACAACGCCGACGAACGCCTCACCGAGATCGGCTATGCGGCGGGTCTCGTCACGGAGGAACGGTATCGCCGCTATCTGGTGCGCAAGAAGCAAAAGGAGGATACCATGTCCGAGCTCAACGCCCGCGCAGAGCAGCGGATCGCGGACGCGCTCGTGCGCGATCACGGGGGCGCGCCGCTCACCTGCGGCGTGACCTATGCCGATCTCATCCGCCGCGGGATCGCGATCGGAGAGCTCGCGCAGGCCTTCGGCATCCTCGAAGGCGTCCCCAAAGACGTGCTCGGATGCTGCGAGACGGAGATCCGCTATGCGGGCTATCTCAAACGGAGCGAGGAGGAGATCGCGCGCGCAAAGAAGCTGGAAAACAGCCCTCTGCCCGCCGACCTCGACTATGAAACGATCGGCGGTCTCCGCCTCGAAGCGCGCGAAAAGCTCAACCGCGTGCGGCCGCTCAACCTCGGGCAGGCCGAGCGCATCTCGGGCGTTTCCCCCGCGGATATCGCCGTCCTCACGGTCTATCTGAGCATGATGAAGCGGTAATTTTCAAGGAAAGCGAGGAAGGAAAATGTCGATCGAGGCCAACGTGCGCTCCATACTCGAAGAGATCCGCCGCGGCAACTGCTTCGGCGAGGCCGTCACGCTCGTGGCGGCGACCAAGACGCGCACGCCCGAGGAGATCGAACGCGCGCTCGGGGCGGGGATCACCGACTTCGGCGAAAACAGAGTGCAGGAATTTTGCGAAAAATACGAACGCGTCCGCGGCGGGACCCGACACTTCATCGGCCGCCTGCAAACGAATAAAGTCAAATTCCTCGTCGGCAGGTGCGCGCTCATCCACTCGGTGGACCGCGACGCGCTTGCGGAAGAGATATCGCGGCGGGCTGCGCAGATCGGCGCGGTGCAGGACATCCTCGTCCAGATCAACATCGGGGACGAGCCGTCCAAGGGCGGCTATCCGTACGCGGAAGGGCTTGCCGCGCTCCTGCGCCTGGGCGAGCTCCCCTCCCTCCGCCCGCGCGGGTTCATGGCAATGCTTCCGCTCTCGCGGGATGAAGCCCTGCTCGCAGACCTCGCGGACCGCATGCGCCGCCTCTTCGAGAAGGCGCAAAAAGAGGCTCCCGCGGTCCGATGGCTCTCCATGGGAATGAGCGGAGATTGGAGGCTCTGTCTCGGACATGGTGCCAACATGATCCGTCTCGGCAGCGCCATCTTCGGAGAAAGAGGGCAGGCGGCGCCGCCTGTGTGAAGCCCGCCGAAGCGAAGTAAATGTTTTTTGCGGAATGCGGCATATTAAATGCAAGGAGGCCGTATGCCGTCGTCTATCACGCACGAACTCATCGCCATGGAGGGAGCGGAACTGCTCTCCTCCGCCGCACGGGAGGCCGCGTTCTGCGCTCCGGATTACTATATCCTCGGCGCGCAGGGTCCGGACCTCTTTTTTTTCTACCGTCCCCTCTCCAAGCGGGAGGAGAACTTCGGCAGAATGCTCCACCGCGACAAGATCTATGAATGGTTTTCCGCCCTGCTCTCCTCCCTCTCCGCCTTTACGGGGCGCGACTTCGAGCGCTGCCTCGCCTATGCGCTCGGCTTTTGCTCGCACCTTGCTGCGGATGTCGCCTTTCATCCCTTTGTCTACCGCTATCTCGAAGAGACGGGTGCGCCCAAACGCACCCATCAGCTCATCGAAAACGATTGGGACGTCTACTTTCTGCGCCAGCTCCGCGGCGGATCCGTGCTCCGCTACGCCTTCCCCTTTGACCTTGCAGAGATCGCGGAGGACGGCGTTCTCTTCCGCTACCTCTCCGCATGCGCGAATGCCGTCGGGCGGACCCTTGCCCCGGCTCCCTTTCGGCGGATGCTGAACTATTTCGACCTGTATCTGACGCACTTCCACAAGAAGCACGGGCGCGTGCTGCGCGCCTTCGGGCTCTCTGCGTTTTATCCGCGCGAGACGCCCGAGCCAAACCATCTCTTCGGGGAAGATTTTCTCAGGCGGTCGGGGGGAACGGGAAGAAGCGCGGAGGAGCTCTTCCTC
Organism: uncultured Clostridia bacterium; assembly: GCA_947625605.1. Classification (GTDB taxonomy): domain Bacteria; phylum Bacillota; class Clostridia; order Christensenellales; family Borkfalkiaceae; genus Gallimonas. Next base: position 16,389 of record CANQOY010000006.1, read on the forward strand.
TCCGCCGCACAGTCCTCCGCAACCTGCATCTCCGCCTTTTTAGACGCCTTCAACGCGGGCATGCCCCTGCCGCACGAGCTCTTCTCGCGGCACCTGCTCACAGGCGAACCACTCTGATCAAAGTCAAAAAAAAGTGCTATGCGGTCTGCATAGCACTTTTTTGGCCTAATTGATGTCCGCTTTCTCCAAGATCATTCGCCTGATCTCTTCCGCGTCTTTGATGTTCTTCACGGTGATATTGCCCCTTTCCCCCTGCAACGTGAGGTCGCCGTAACTACAAAGTTTTCCGAGAATGGAACGCCCGAGATGTACGTTGACGATCTCCTCGTACCTGATCGCGAGTTCCTGCTTGCTCGTCTTTCCAATGACACGATAATTGGTAACGACCAACGCATAGGCGCGATTTCGGCGGGAATACACAATGGCAAAGATGACGTAGGCGAAAATGAGCGGCGAAAGCACAACAACAAGGATGATGAGGAGCACACCGAGCACAGTTGAAAAACCTTCCCCGAACAGCACGTTTCCCCACAGGGTGCCGCGTATTAAACCCAATAATGCGGGGAAATAAAATATCAGTACCGCCAACGGGATCGAGATCCAAATCGCGGCGATCGCTACTTTGCTGATCTTGGCCGTATGCAGGATCTCCTCGCCCTCTTTGAGAAGAAACTCTATCTTCACTTATTGAGGACTCCGGCCATTGCTTTCGCCATTTCGCCGGCCTGCTGCTTCATGCGATCTTCCTCATATTGGTCGATCTGAGCCATGACCATGCCCTTAAATGCGTCTGCATTCTTGATGAAATCAAACATGTACTTGCCGGCAGCGGTATCGATCTCAACCAAAGAATAATTGAAGATCTTCCCCATGAGCTTCTGCGTGACGCCGACGTTCTGGATCTTGTTCAAAGGCGCATCAAGAGCCTGCGTATGAAGAACGCCGATCTTACCGACGATACGCTTGTTCGTGAGAGCAAGCTCGCAGGCATTAAACTTTACGGTCGCGATGATCGCCTTGATGAGAGGAATGAGGAGGAGCCAGCAGAAAAGGATCCCGACGATCCACACGCCGACAAGCGCAAGAGGATTACGGTCTGCCTTTTTGACGATCGTCTCATTCTTCCCGAGATTGTTTTCAACATATCCCATAAGAATACCTCAGAAAAATTATTTTTTTGTCGATTCGTGTCACTCGACATTATGATTTTAACCTGATTCAGGTTAAAAGTCAAGTACTTGCGATAAAAATGTTATAATTATTTGGGATTTTTTCGTAATGGGTAAAATTTATTGCCGAATCCGAGAAATGCGGGAAGATCACGACCTCAGTCAGGCGAGCCTTGCAAAAATTCTCGGGATCTCGCAGACGGGATATTCGAAATATGAGACAGGTGAGAACAACGTGCCGTTGGACATCTTGATCCGCCTCTCCACGCTGTATGGCACGAGCGTCGACTATCTGCTCGGGCTTACAGACTTTACGGGTCGTTATCCGCCTTCACGCAGACAAAAATAAGAACGGTATGCCGATCGGCGGCGCAAAAAAGGGAGACCGTGGCTGCGTCTCCCTTTCCTTTTATTATCAATTATTTTTTCCGACGTCAGCGATGCGCCGATCACGGCTTCGAAAGCCGCCGCTTGCTGTAAACGCACCCGCAGTAATTCTGGCGGTACAAATTGTGCTCCCTCGAAAGCTCGACCGAGCGCAGGTATCCCCCGCGCTTCTTGAAATCGGAGGGAAGAAAGTTCACGCCGAGCCGCTCCGCAAGCGCAAAGCCGATGCGGTTGATCATCTCCGCATTTTTGAGCGGGGAAACGGTGAGCGTCGTGCCGAAGTAGTCGAAGCCGCCCGCCTTTGCCGCCTCGGCGGTTTTTTGGAGGCGCAGTTCGAAGCATTTCACGCACCGCGCGCCGCCCTCTTCCGCCTCTTCCAGCCCCGCCGCAACGCGCGCGAAGTCTTCGGGATGGTAGTCGCAGTCGAGAAAATCGGCGAGCCCCGTCTCGGAGAGCAGGCGGATCTGCTCGCCCTTCCGCTTTTCGTACTCCTCGCGGCTGTCGAGATTGGGATTATAATAGAAAACCGTCGTGCGCATGTGCGGCGCGACTTGTTCGAGACAGTACGACGAACAGGGCGCGCAGCAGGAATGGAGCAGGAGGCGCTTCCTCGCGTCCCGATCGAGGAGGTCCTGCATCATCGCGTCGAAATTGGGACGGTTCATGCGCGCCTGACCATCTCCGCAAAGTACTCGTGAATGCGGAGATCGTCTGTGAGCTCGGGGTGGAACGCCATGCCGAGCATGTTCTTTTCCCGCGCGGCGACGATGCGCCCGTCCACCTGCGCGAGCACCTCCACGCCGCGCCCCGCAGATTGTATGTAGGGCGCGCGGATAAATACCATGGGGAAGTCTTTTATGGCACCCATGTCCGAGGTCACGCGGAAGGAGCCGCGCTGCCTTCCGTACGCATTTCGGCACACAGTCACGGACATGGTACCCAGATAAACGTTCGGATCGTTCGCAATTTTCTGCGCAAGGAGAATGAGCCCCGCGCAGGTGCCGAACACGGGCATGCCCCCCTCGACGGCCTCCTTGACGGGTTGAAGCAGCCCCTCTTCGCGGAGGAACTTCCCCTGCACGGTGGATTCGCCGCCGGGGAGGATCAGGCCGTCTATCCCCCGAAAGTCGCGCAGCCTGCGGACCTCGCAGACCTCGGCGCCGAGCCGTTCCATCGCGCGCCTGTGCTCCGCAAACGCGCCTTGAAGCGCAAGGATCCCGATCTTCATTTGCCGCGCTCCGCCATCAGGAGAGCGATCTCCTGTTCGTTGATGCCCACCATCGCCTCGCCGAGATCTTCCGAAAGAGAGGCGAGCAGTTCGAAATCGTTGTAGTTCGTGACGGCCTGCACGATGGCGCGGGCGCGCTTTGCGGGGTTCCCCGACTTGAAGATGCCGCTGCCGACGAACACGCCCTCCGCGCCGAGCAGCATCATGAGCGCCGCGTCCGCAGGGGTCGCTACGCCGCCCGCGGCGAAGTTGACCACGGGAAGTTTGCCGTTTTCGTGGACGTACTTTACAAGCTCGTGCGGAACGCACAGCTCTTTGGCGGTCTCGAAGAGTTCGTCCTCCCGCGCCGAGACGACGCGGCGGATCTCCGCATTCATCGCCCGCATGTGGCGCACCGCCTGCACCACGTCGCCCGTGCCGGGCTCGCCCTTGGTGCGGATCATCGAAGCGCCCTCCGCGATCCTCCTGAGCGCCTCGCCCAGATCGCGCGCGCCGCACACAAAGGGTACGGAAAACTGCGTCTTGTCGATATGATATCTGTCGTCGGCGGGAGAGAGGACTTCGCTCTCGTCGATGTAGTCGATGTCGATGGCTTCAAGAATGCGGGCCTCGGCGATGTGCCCGATCCTGCACTTCGCCATGACGGGAATGGATACCGCCTCCTGAATGCCCTTGATCATCTTCGGATCGGACATGCGCGCGACGCCGCCCGCCGCACGGATGTCCGCAGGGATGCGTTCAAGCGCCATGACGGCGCAGGCGCCCGCGTCCTCCGCGATCTTTGCCTGTTCGGGCGTGGTGACATCCATGATCACGCCGCCTTTGAGCATCTGCGCTAAATTTTTGTTGAGTTCATAACGATCGTTCATGCTTATCTCCTGCTCTCCTTTTCCTCAGTATACCATTTCCGCTCCGCCTCCGTCAAGGAGTTGCATGAAAAAATGCGGCTGAGGATGGAATATTTATTATTTCGAATTTTATCAAAATAACCGATTTTTTCTCGATTTTTATATGAAATTTGCGGTTTTTTGCGAAAAATCAACTAATCTCGCGGCAGTCGCGCCGATCAGTCGTCGCCGCCCTCTTCGCCATCGTCCTCTTCGTAGAGCCTGCAAAACTCCGCGAAGAGCTCGTCCAGCAGGGCATCGTCCTCCACGGGTTCGAGCCGCTCGTCCTCCTCGCTCCCCGCAATGCGGAAGATCGCAACGTCCTCCTCTTCCTCCGCTTCGGCAAGTTCGGGCGTGAGCGCAACGTACCACTCGTCCCCATACGCAAAGGTCATGAGGTGCTCAAAGCGGTGTGTGACGCCCTCGTCGTCCACGAGTTCCACGATGTTCTCCTCGTCGTAGTGATTGGTTTCCTCTTTCATTTCTTTCCTCCTCCGATCCGCAAGATAGCTTTCGAGAATATACGCCGCCGCCAGCGAATCCACATTTTTCTTTTTTTTATCCTTCTTCGCGCTTATGCCGAGCACGCCGAGATCCTCGCGCGCGGCACGGGTGGTGAAGCGCTCGTCCTCGAATTCGACGGGGATCCCCGCTTCCCGCTCCAAAGCGGCGCAGAACCTCCTCGTTTTCTCGGATTGCACGCTCTCGCTTCCGTCCTCGTAGAGGGGGAGGCCGCAGACGATGCGCGCCGCGCCCCGCGCCATGGCGATCTGCGCGACCGCCGCCACATCCGCGCCGAAGTTGCCCGTCCGGAAGTAAGTCTCCGACGGGATCGCGTATTCCCCAAACGGATCGGAAAAGGCGACGCCGATGCGTCTGTCTCCGATATCGAACGCGGCGATGAGTTCCATGATCCAAGTATAGCACATCTCGGGCGAAAAGGCAAGAAAAATTCGGCCGCTTCCGCTCGCCGCACAAAGGTGCGCAGACGCGTGCAGGACGAAGCGTGCAGAGCTTTTTTTCAGCGAGAAAGCGCGGCTTGCGCCGCGCCTTCCGTCTTACTTTTCCTTCTTTTTTTTGTCCGCCTTGCAGCCCTCCTCCGAGCCGCAGTCTCCCATCGCTTTGAGGCGTTCGTCCATCATTTCGTCCATCTTCTGAATGACTTCCGCCTGGCTCTTCTTGACGAGCGAACGGGCCTTGTAACTGTTGGCCACAAGGAGCGCGCCGCCCACCATGCCGAGGACTATTCCGAGACAAAACATCTTTTCCATACCTTCCTCCATATCCTCAGTTTGTGACGGGATAAACGCCGCTATGCGCGGACATGGTATGGGGGAATTTGGATACCCTGCGGAAAAACGCGGGCGAAAATTACTTCGTTCCCTCGCCCTCGCGCAGCCGTTCCAGCTCTGCGCGGAGGCGTTCGTTCTCCTTTTTCAAATCCTCTGCGATGCGGGCGTAGAGGGCGTCGATCTCCCGCTCCAAGCGCTTTTGCAGGAAGGGGTTTGCGGATACGCCCGCCTTTTCGGCAGCCTTTTCCACGCGCTCGGGCTGTTTCTTCAAGAGATTGCGGTACTTGTTCTGCATGCGCAGCATGAGCTTTTCGTCTCCGCCCGAGGCCTCGATGATGCTCTTGCGCACCGAATAGCCCTTCCTCCTGCCTTCGAGCACCTTGCCGAGGAGCTCCTCCGTCTCCTCCTCGGTGAAGGGCTTGATCTCGCCCGCGGAGAGGTTCTTCCCTTCGAGAATGCGCTTGACGCGCGAATCGTCCTGCTTTTTCAGGAAGGCGTAATAGTAGTTGCGCACGCTGCCCTTGGCGCGGCTGTGCTCTCTTCCGTACGTCTCAAAGAGATAGGAGAGCGTCTTGCCCGCATTTCTGCCCGTGTAGATGTACTCGATGAGTCCGATCGCTTCCTCTTCCGTGTAGCCGTTGATTTTATTCATAATGACCACCTCGGAGAAATTGTTGACATAATTCTTTCGCATTATACATTTCATATAGAGATGCGCGTAATTTTTTTATCCGAAAAGCGGGCGGCGCTCACGGTGAGCGGGCTCTACCTCGGGCTGGCGGACGGCTTTGAGCGCTCCGTCGAGCTCGACCCTGCGGAGAAGCACTTCATCGAGCTCAAACCGGAGGGCTTCCATGCCGTGCGGTTCCGCCTCGACGACGACTTCCTCACCGCGCCGCCGCCGCAAGTCGATCTCTATTTTACGAGATCGGGGATCGCGGTGTACTGCCGCCGCTTTCTCCGGCAGGACGCAAGCCTGCACGTCATCCGGCAGGAGCGCCTCTCGGGGACGCGGTTTACCCTCTTCGTGCAGGGGCGGGTCGAGCTCTCCATGGAGAACGAGACGGGCCTGCACCTCATCGACCTCCCCGATGAATTCGAGCAGGCGGCGCTCTCCGCCGTGGGGCAATGTTTCCTGCTCGAAGGAGAGGGGTGCTTCTGCATTCTCGCGCGCGACGGCACGGTGTGCGTGCGCTCGGAGGGTACCGTGTCCGAGCGCGGGGAGATCGTCGCGGCGGAAGTGCCCTTTCACGACAGCATGGGGCATACCGCGCTGTGCCGATGGGAACAGGGCGAGCTCGTCTCTTCCGCCATACGGACGGCCAGAGAACCGACGGAGGCAACGTATGCGCTCGCGCTCTTCGAAAGTGTCCTCATCGGCCTCGACGGAGCCCCCTTTCTCTCGGATGCGCTCAAAGAGAAGGCGGGCGCGCTTGGGGAATTTCTCGGAGACTTCTCCTCCGTCGTTCTGACCGAGAAGCCGAACGAGATCGGCCTCGTCTATGCGCGGAAGAAAAATGTGTTCGACGTGCGCTATTTCCGCATCTCGACCGAGAACGGAAAGGTCGCAAACATTGAGGAGATCTGACGTCTCCATTATGGAAAAGGGGCCCGCGCCGTTTCGGCGCGGGCCCCTCGATGCGTTCGAAGAACTCAATATTTCGTAACTTTGACCGACTTGACGATGATGGGCATGTCGATCGGGGTCTCGAAGTCGGCGGTGACGTTCGCGGCCACGATGTCCGCAAAGGGCTCATAGGCATTGAGCTTGACGTCCTCCTGCGTCTCCGTAAAGGAGAACTCGTTGGCCTCGTCGGTATGGGCGTCGATATAGTCGGCAATCGCTTGAAGCAGGCCGTCCTCAAAGGCGTCGTAGTCCTTCACCTTGCCGAACACGCAGTACTCCTCCCCGCGCGTGTAGTTCGTGCTCGACCCCGTATAGGTGTAGAAGAGAGAGGTCGCGCTGTTGAGCGCGTAGGACGAGCGCTGCCATGCGATCCCGTCGTTGCCTTTGCCCCCGTCCGCACGCTTGACGGTGACCTTGACGTCGCTGCTGCCCTTGGCGGTGTAGTACATGACGAGCGCGCCCTTCCTGTGATTGTTCTCGCGCGAGAGGTTCTTCAAGCCGTTGCGCTCGAACTCCCCGTACACGGTGTAGAGCGGATCCGTCCTCTCCTCGTCGCGGTACACGGTCTGCGTGAACTTCATGTTCTCGCTCTCTTCGAGCTCCCTGACCCGCGTGAAGTAATCCACCTCGGTGAGCTCGCCGTTTTCAAGGGTGTAGCCGCCCGTGTAGAGCGCGTCGTCCTGATAGTCATGGATGATCATGCCGTCGTAAAAGCCGACGTCTGCAAGTTCGAGGAAGTGCGTGACCGTCTGAGGCGCGTCGTTGCGGGAGAGCACATAGTCCACCTTGTACTCCTTTCCGTTAAATTCATAGGTGATCCTCACCTCGGGGTGATCGGACGTGCAGCCCGCGAACATGAAGAGCGCACCCGCGGAGATGACCGCGGCCGCAACTCCCGCTCCGATGCGAAGAAATCTCTTTTTCATAATTCGGCCTCCTGATAACTCATAATCCATCTCTATTTTACCCGTATTTTGCCGATACGTCAAGCGGTTTCGGTGATTTCGGGGTGAAAATTCTGTTGAAGCCGCATTGTTACTTGCTACCCGTGAACGGCCTTTGTTCTTGCCCACCCCTCGAGGGGGGGCAAGAGCATCGCGAGTGACGGAAGGGGTGGCGCTCTTCATTTGGAATGACACCCCCTCACCGCCTGCGGCGGAGCTTGATTGCGGCGGCAGGGACCGCCGCAACACCGTCGGCGAGGCCACGCTTCCTGTCGCGGTGCAGCTCACAGTGCACTGCACTGTTGAGCAGAATTGCACCGCTCCACCCTCAAGGGGGCGCCAAGGAGCGGGGCGAAATGACAGCGTGGGACAAGGACATGGTTTCCTGTCATACCGAGGCCGCGGAGCGGGCGAGTGTATCCCCTTGGTCGTTGACGGACTTCGTATCAGGGGATTCTCTCCTCCCTCGCAAGCTCGGTCGTCGGAATGACAGGAGGACGAGGCAGAAGAACCTGCCCCCTTTTCAAGGGGGCGGGTGGCGCGGCAAAAAGCCGCGACAGGTAGGGGTTCATTCTGAATCACGTCACCCTGAGCTCCGTCGAAAGGTGACCACATTATAAAATAAGGTTATGTTTCGACTTCGCTCAACATGACGATTGGAATGCCCACCACTCGGTTGCGATGACAGGGGCAACCCCCACCCCTACCCCGCCCCCTTCAAAGGGGGCAGGTTCAAAGGGGGCGCCAAGGAAACCACGCAACGATCGCGTGGTTTCCTTTTAGACGAAAAAACCGCACCCAAAAGGTGCGGTTTTGGAATTTTTAGCTCTTGCAATTATTTGAGCTCTGCGGTTGCGCCGACTTCTTTGAGCTTGGCGACGATGGATTCCGCATCCGCCTTGGGCACGGCTTCCTTGATGACGCCGAGGGACTCGACGGCCTTCTTCGCATCGGCAAGGCCGAGGCCCGTGAACTCGCGGACGACCTTGATGACGCCGATCTTGTTGGCGCCGAAGTCTTTGAGGACAACGTCGAACTCCGTCTTTTCCTCTTCCTGGGGAGCTGCCTCCGCAGCCGCGCCTGCGCCGGCGACGGCGACGGGAGCCGCGGCGGAAACGCCGAACTTCTCCTCAAACGCCTTGATGAGATCGTTGAGCTCAACGACGGTCATCTTCTCTACTTCTTCAAGAAATTTCTGAACATCCATTTTGATTCCCTCCGATTTTTTTTAGGATTTTTGATCTGCGACCGCTTTGAGCGCGTACGCAAGTTTTGCGATGGGCGACTGCAAGCAGCCGACCAACATTGCGAGCAATACCTCTCTCGAAGGGATTGCCGCGAGCTTCTTGACTCCCGCCGCATCCACATAGGCGCCGTCTACATAGGCACTCTTGGGGATGACTTTGTCCGCAAGCACGGGCTTTTCCTTGACTGCCTTGGCGATGATCGAGCAGCCGCTCGTCTCATCGGGGCAGAACACGAACGCCGTCGCGCCGTTGAGGTCGTTGTCGAAGCCCGTAACGCCGAGTTCGTCGAACGCCTTCCGCACGAGGGTGTTCTTATACACCTTGTACTCGCAGGAAGCGGCGCGGAACTTGTTGCGGAGATCGGTGACTTCGGCGACGGTGAGCCGTTCGTAGTGCGTGACGACGACGGACTTGCTCGCCCGGATCTTTTCCTTGATCTCCTCGACAACAGCCTTTTTTGCTTCCAGATTTGCCGACATGGTTACCTCCTGTTTTTTTCAAAAACAATGCTCCGTACGCAGACAGGTACGGAGCGGTTCTTAAATCCGATTTAAGAAAGCTTTCACCTCGACGGGATATTGAGCGAAAAACGCACCCGTTGTCTGCGGTTATTTTGAGTTTACCATACCCGTCGCGCGCTGTCAAGCGATTTTCGGGTATTTTTTGTTTACGCCTTCGAATACGTCGTCCTGACGCCGGGGCCCATCGTGCTCGCAAGCGTCACGCTTTTGAGGTATTGGCCCTTCGCCGCCGCGGGCTTCGCCTTGATGATGGCGTCCATCAGCGCGTTGAAGTTTTCGAGCAGCTTCTCCTGGCCGAAGCTCTTCTTGCCGATGGGGCAGTGGATGATGGCCGTCTTATCGAGACGGTACTCCACCTTACCTGCCTTGACTTCGGCGACGGCTTTCGCGACGTCCATCGTGACCGTGCCGGACTTGGGGTTGGGCATGAGGCCTTTCGGGCCGAGCAGACGGCCGATACGGCCGACGACGCCCATCATGTCCGGGGTGGTGATCATGACGTCGAACCCGAACCAGTTCTCCGTCTGGATCTTCTGGATCATCTCCTCCGCGCCGACGAAATCCGCGCCTGCGGCCTGCGCCGCGTCCGCGCGCTCGCCCTTTGCGATAACGAGCACTTTCTTCGTCTTGCCCGTGCCGTTGGGGAGAACGAGCACGCCGCGGACCTGCTGGTCGGCCTGCCTCGGGTCTACGCCGAGACGGATGTGGATCTCCACCGTTTCATCGAACTTCGCCTTTGCGTTGGCGAGCACGATGCCGATGGCCTCCGAGGCCTCGTAGGTCTTGGATCTCTCATAGGATTTGAGGCTGTCTGCGTACTTTTTACCGTATTTCATTCCGCGCTCCTCCTCATTCCTCGACGGTGATGCCCATGCTGCGGGCCGTGCCCTTGATCATGCTCATCGCGCTTTCGAGCGAGGAGCAGTTCAGATCGGGCAGTTTGGTCTTTGCGATCTCTTCCACCTGCGCCTTCGTGAGCTTGCCCACCTTCACCTTGTTGGGGGTGGAGGAAGCGGATTCGAGGCCGAGCGCCTTCTTGATGAGCACGGGTGCGGGCGGGGTTTTCAGGACGAACGTGAAGGAACGGTCCTGATAGATCGTCATGACGACGGGGATGATGAGCCCTTCCTGGTTTGCCGTCTTGGCGTTGAACTCCTTGGTGAAGCCGGGGATGTTGACGCCGTGGGGGCCCAACGTCGAACCGACGGGCGGACCGGGCGTGGCTTTACCGGCAGGGAGTTGCAGCTTGACGACTGCGGTTACCTTCTTTGCCATAGTAATGTCTCCTATTGTGGTACATGCAAAGCGGCGGAAATTGGATTTGCCGCTTTTCCCACTTCAAAGCCGCCGAAAAAACGGGCGGCGATGATTTCTTGTTTTATTCCTCTTCGCGGGGGATCTCAACCGCGTCGGCGGAGATCTTGGTCATCTGCACATATTCGACCTCGACATCCTGCTCGCGGCCGAACATCACAATGGTGACCCGCGCGCGCTGCGTCATGTCGTTGATCTCTTTGAGCGTGCCGATAAATCCCTCCAAGGGGCCGTTGTCGATGGTGACGCGATCCCCCACCTTGAAGTCGGCGTCCGTCACGAAGTCTTCGAGGCGCATCTTGCGGATCTCGTCCTCCTTCATGGGGATGGGGCGGCCCTGCGGGCCGACGAAACCCGTCACCCCTCTCGTATTCGTCACGAGATACCACAGCTGGTTGGAGTAGATCATCTTGATAAAGACGTAGCAGGGAAGAAGTTTGCGTTCGACGACCTTCTTCTTGCCGTTCGCCTTCTCCTCGATGGTCTGCTCGGTGGGGATCTTGACGTCCACGATCTGATCGCTCAGATTGTTGTTCTCGATGAGCCGAAACAGGCTCTCCTTCACCATGGCCTCATAGCCCGAGTATGTGTGAAGAATATACCATTTAGGTTCGGTATCGGTGCTCGGTATCATGCCTTATACCCCGCTGCTTCCGCTCTTGGTGAGGAGTTCGAGAAGTTCGGTGAACCCTACGTTCATGCAGGTGACGATCACCGTGAATACGAGCACGATGACGAGGACGACGCCCGTCGCTTTGAGTGCCTTGGGAACGGTGGGCCACGTCACGTTTTTGAGCTCGGAGAACGTCTCCTTCAATCTTCTGCCCATGCGGACGAAGATGTTCGGCTTTTGGTTCTTATCCGCCTTCGCGGGCTTCTTTTCGACGTCTTTCTCGTTAGACTTTGCCATAGTCTTTCTCCGATTTACTTGGATTCCTTGTGCACTGTGTGCTTCTTGCAGGTGGGACAATACTTTTTGAGTTCGAGACGATCGGGGTCGTTGCGCTTGTTCTTGAAGCTATCGTAATTCCTGTTCTTGCACTCGGTGCACTCGAACGTCACTTTCAGCCTCGTGGATTTGACAGCCATGTCGTAAAAACTCCATAGAAAAAAATTACACCCCTTAGGTGCGTAACCTGAGTTTACCACAGTTACGGGGGGCTTGTCAACCGATTTTACGGGGAAATTTATGATTTTTTTACAGTTTGAGATATTCGCCGAGCGCGGAGAGCGGAACATCCGCCTGAAAGGAGAGATATGCCTTCAACAGACGCAGCGCGCGGCGGTATCCGTCCGCGCCCGCTCCCTCCCCCTCCGCTTTGCCGCCGCCCGCCTCGCGGATGGCTTCAAAGGTGGACGCGCTCGCAGGCACGCCGACCGCGCAGTCCGCGCAGGTGAACGTCCCCGCCGCCATGTCGAAGTACCGCCGCCCGACGAGCTTCTTCCCGCAGGAGGGGCATCTGCCCGCCGTGATCGGGTAGCCCGCGAGCGTGGCGGTCTCCGTGAGAAATTTCACGAGAGGCGGATCGGGCCGTTCGGGGTCCCTCTCGATGCGTTCCAGCGCCTCCACCGCGCACACGAGGAGCGCCCCCGCGGCCATGTTCTCGCGGGAGAAGAGGTCGCACGCCTCCGTGACGCATGCGGCGGCATAGAGGGCGCCGAGATGGGTGCGGAGATCGTAGAAGCCGTCGTGCAGGGAGGCCTGCGTGACGGTATAGCGGCCGTTGCGGAAGGCGAGGACGTACTCGGCGAAGCAAAAGGGCTGCGCGGCGAACCGGAGTTTCGCGCCCGCCTTCCTTACGCCCTTCATCGCCGCGCCGATCTTTCCCCGGTCTGCGGTGAGCAGGGTCACCATCTTGTCGTTTTCGCCGTAGTCCGCCGCCCGAAGCAGCAGCGCGTCCGCTTTGAGATCCATCGTCTTTCCCGTGCCGCGCGCCCGAGGCGGCGCAAGCTCACTTCAAGCGCTTGTATAACATGTAATAGCTGAAATTGCCCGTCTCGCGGAAGAGATCCCACGCGAGTTCCTTTGCATCCTTCGGGCGCTTTCCGATTTCGTCATCCTTCATACGGGCAGTTTGCGGAGAAATCCCCCGTTCTATGCGCCCGCAAGATCAGCTCTCCTCGCCGTACCCGAATTCCTTCATCAGGCCGCTCCTGTCCCGCCAATCCTCGCGCACCTTGACGTAGACGGTGAGAAAGACTTTCGCGCCCAAAAATTTCTCCATGTCCTTGCGGGCGAAGGAGGCGACCTCCTTGATCGCCCTGCCCTGCTTCCCGATGAGGATGGCCTTGTGGTTCTTCTTCTCGCAGACGATGTCGAGGTCCACGTCGTAGGTGCCGTTCTCCCGACGGCGGAAGGTGTTCACCACGACGGCCACGCCGTGCGGGATCTCCTGCTCATACTTCAAGAGGATCTTCTCGCGCATGAGCTCGCCCACCATGAACTTCTCGCTGCGGTCGGAGACGATGTCTTCGGGGAAGAGCGGCTCGCCCTCGGGGAGCATGTCCGCGATCGCCTGCTCCAACCGTTTGAGATTTTGCCCCTTTCTCGCGGACACGGGGTAGACGTCCGCGGTCACGCCCGCCTCATAGAGCGCCTTGACGTCGGCGGGGATGTTCTCCTTGGGCATGATGTCGATCTTGGTATAGGCCACGGTCATGGGTACCCCCAAGCCCGCGTATTTCTTCATGAGGGCAACGTCCTCTTCGCGAAGGCCCGCGTGCCCGTCGTGCACATAGAGGATGGCGTCCACGTCCTTGGAGACCGTCTCCGTCGTCTTCATCATGAGCGCGGTGAGGGCGTTGTGGCGGCGGTAGATGCCGGGCGTATCCACGAAGGCGATCTGATAATCTTCGCGCGTGAGGACGGCGAGGATCCTGTCCCGCGTGGTCTGCGGCTTGGGGGAGACGATGGCGACCTTTTCCCCCACGAGCACGTTCAGCAGGGTGCTCTTGCCCGCGTTCGCTTTGCCGATGACGGCGACCGTTCCGCTCTTCATTCTCCCCTCCCGAGGCGCAGCTTTTGCATGATCTCCTCCTCTTTGGCGCGCATTTCCGCCCGCTCTTCCTCCGTCTCATGGTCGTAGCCGAGGCAGTGCAGCACGCCGTGCACCGCGAGATAGCCGATCTCCCGCTCTGCGGAGTGTCCGTACTCCGCCGCCTGCTCCTTTGCGCGCTTCTTGCAGATGACCACGCTGCCGACGAGCAACGCGCCCTCTTCGTCGAGGCACTCGCCGTGCTCGTCCGAGAGGATCTCCCTCCCCTTGATGCCTTCGAGGGCGGGGAAGCTCAAAACGTCGGTCACGCGGTCCACGCCGCGCATGCGCGCGTTGAGGGCGCGGATCTCCTCTTCGGAGACGAACAGGAGCTCGAATTTGAGGGGCATGTCCGAGACCGCGACGTCGGAAAGCGCCTCGGAGAGCGTTTTCTTCTGCGCCCTTGTGAGCGCCTTGCAGTCGATGAGGATCTCAGCCATCCGTGTCCTCCGTCTTGACGGCCTCGCGGTCGCGGTTGAATTGGATATTGGGATATTCCACGCGGTGATGGTGCACGCCCGAGAGCGCCTCGACAAGGGTGCGCTTGATGACCGTGAGTTCCTTCATCGTGATGTCGCACTCGTCGAATTGGTTGAGGTTCATGCGCTCCTCGATGATGGAGCGGCACACCTTCTCCACCCGTTCGGGGGAGCGGTCCGAACTCGCGCGCACGGCCGCCTCCGCGGCGTCCGCCACCATGATGATGGCGGAGATCTTCGTCTGCGGGAGCGGGCCGAGGTAGGAGAAGTCCTTGATATCCGCTTCCCCCGCGAGGCGGATCGCCTTGTCGTAGAAGAATTTGATGGGCAGCGTGCCGTGGTGCTCGCGCGCCACATCCGCGATGACCTTGGGGAGGTGGTTCTGGACGAGGAGCTCATAGCCGTCCTTGGTGTGCGAGCGGATGATATCCGCCGAGAGTTCGGGCGTGAGTTCGTCGTGCAGGTTGTAGTCCTTCTGGTTCTCGGTGAAGCAGTCGGGCTGTTTGAGCTTGCCGACGTCGTGATAGTAGGCCGCCGCCCGCGCGAGCTCGGCGTTCTCCCCGATGGCGACGGCGCAGCTCTCCGCGAGCTGGGCGACGGTGAGGGAGTGCGTAAAAGTGCCGTTCGCCTCGTCTCTGAGGCGGACGAGGAGGGCGGCGTTCGTGCTCGTGAGCTCCCGCAGACGGTACACCGTGAGGCGGTTGAACACGAATTCGAAGAACGGGAGCAGGGCGAGGGTCAGAACGGCCGAGGCCACGCAGCCGAGGATCTGGAAGCCCGTCGAGGTGAGGTGGTCGATCCAACCGTAATCGGGGTTGGGGATCTGCAAGAAGAAGATGATGAGCACGGTGGGCACCGAGAGAAAGACGCCCGTGAGGAGGAGCCCCAAACGGGTGTGGGTGCGGTTCGCAAAGAATACCGCAAAGGTCCCGCTCACGAAGCCGATCAGCATGGAGGAATACATCTCGATACTGATCGTCATGGGGAAATCCCGCGTGAAGAGGTCCACCGAGAACATCATGAACACAAAGATGAAGTTGAGGAAGAGCGCGTGCTTCCGCCCCAACAGGAAGAGACAGAGCACGGCGAACATGGCGTAAGGGCGGGCGTAGACGCTCACATACCGCCCAAAGACATAGCAGAGCACGGCGCTCACGATGATGAGGGAAAAGAACAGGAAGATGCTGCTCGGGCGGTAGAGAAATTCCCTGTCCTCATAGAAGAAATAGAAGTAGGCGATGGTGCACAAAAAGAGCAGGCTCAAAAGGAGCGCGATCTCCTCGTCGTAGTGCTCGGCGAGGAAGTGCGTCCAGTCCGCGGGCCTGTCCATGATGAGGATGAGGAGCACGAAGAGGACGATGAGCAGAAAGCACGCCAAAAAGACGGCGCCGCTCTTCGCCAGCTTCCCGCCTTCGCCCTTTTCACGCTTTTTCGCCGCGATCTTTTGTTTCATTTTCTCTCCCCCTTCTTATGTTTGTTTTCGTCGCGCTCGTACGCGCGCACAATGCGGGATACCAAGGGATGCCGCACGACGTCCTTCTCCGAGAGGCGGCAGACGGCGATGTCCTCCACGTCTTCGAGCACCTTGACGGCATGCCGTAGGCCGCTCGTCTTTCCCTCGGGGAGGTCGGTCTGCGTGAGATCGCCCGTGACGACCATCTTGCTCCCCTCCCCCAGACGGGTGAGGAACATCTTCATCTGCTCGCGGGTGGCGTTCTGCGCCTCGTCGAGGATGACGAACGCGTCCGAAAGGGTGCGGCCGCGCATATACGCGAGCGGCGCGACCTCGATGGCGCCCTTTTCCATGAGCTTCTGATAGGTCTCGAAACCGAACATCTCCTGCAACGCGTCATAGAGGGGCCGAAGATAGGGATCCACTTTCGTCTGCAAGTCGCCGGGCAGAAAGCCGAGCTTTTCGCCGGCCTCGACGGCGGGGCGGGTGAGGATGATCTTCTCCACCTCCTTCCCCTTGTACGCCGCGACCGCGAGGCAGACGGCAAGGTAGGTCTTTCCCGTGCCCGCGGGCCCCACGCCGAAAGTGACGGTGTGCGAACGGACGGCGCCGACGTACTCCTTCTGCCCCACCGTCTTGCACTTGACGGGTTTGCCCCGCGCGGTGACGGCCACGACGTCGTGCATGATGCCCTCGATGTCCGAGGCATGCCCTTCCCGTGCGAGCTCGATGCAGTACAGAAGGCGGGTGCGGTCGATCTCCTCCCCCGCCTCTGCCGTGGCGAGCAGGCTCCTGACGACCTCCGCACCCACGGCCGCATTCGTTTCTTCCCCCTCGAAGACGACCATGGTACCCTCGACGCGGGTCATGAGCCCGAGTTCGCGCGCGATCGTATTCAAGTTTTCATCGAAAATCCCGAGCACTTTTTGGAGCTTGTCCAGCGCGCCCGTCTCCACTGTAACCGTCAAATTTCCTCCTCAGTCGAGGCCGAGCGCCGCCGTGGAAAACGCCGTTCCCTCGGCGAGCCAGCCCCGCTCTGTCTTTGTCATATGCAGCTCTGCCGCGCTTCCGAAATCGAGATACGCCTGTGCGCGCGCAGCCTGCTCGGAGAGCGCGTATTCCCGCGAGACGGGGTAGCGCACCGTGACCTTTGCGATCACCGCGACGCGCGTCTGCCGTTCCCCGACGGTGAGATAGTCCCCCACGACCGCGTCTCCCGCCGCAACTTCGTCTCCGGGGGCCGCAAGCGGGGTCCCCCGCACGACGACGAGCTCCTCCACCACCCCGGAAACGGGCGCGGACAGCGGCCCCGACGCGAGCGGCGCGGACTCCTGCGCGCAGCGCACCTCCACGGTGAGCACGCCTCCCTTCATGGCGAACGAGCAGAACTCCACCCGCGGAAGGGAGAGGATCTTCGCCGTCAACAGTCCCGTCTCCTTAGGCGCCGCGGAGAAGAAGCGCACGCCCTCGGCGGTGAGGATCTCCCGCACGTCCCGCTCATAGTATGCGCCGTTTCCCACGATTTCCACTTTGAGCACGCGGCTCTGGGCAAAGGCGACAAGGGCGAGCATGAGCGCCGCGCCCGCGATCAGCCCGACGCAGCGCTTCGCCGCGTCCGCAAGGCGGGAGAGGCCGATCTTGCGCACGTTTTTTATATTATAACACGAACCGCGCAAAATTGCAAAAGTTTTTCGGGAATCTCTCCCCGCGATCCGCAGGACGACGGTATTTTTTTCGGGACATCGCGCGGCGAGCACGGCGACGCCCGCCCGCGCGAGCTTTTCCACCGCGCGGTGCGCGCTCAGGCTCTCCACGGTGATCTCAATGCTGCCCAACATGCGTCTCCTCCGCCTCCCGCACGACCGAGCGGATATCGCCGAACACGGCCACGTCGCCCGCGCAGTATTTCCCGAGCGAGAGGCCGCTTCCCTCCACGCGCACGCCCCCCTTTCTGCCGCGCAGAACGACGGCGGTATCCGAAAATTCGGGAAGCCGCCGAACGTTCTGGAAGTAGCCCCCCTTGCCGTCCACGACGGTATAGTGCACGCGGGCGGTCTCCCCCTCCCCGCCGAGCAGCCTGAAAATTTCCTCTCTGAGCCTCATTTTGACTATTATATGCGGGAAGAGGGCGCATCATGCCGCGGCGGCGCATTCCGCCGCATTCCTGCGGAAAAAAAAGAGCAGCGGAAAAACTCCGTTGCTCCGTTTTTTTAGTTTTGTGACCGCACGGGCGGCTCCTGCATGCCCGAAATTATCTGAGCTCTGCGAAGTACTTGATGGTGCGGACCATCTGCGAGGTGTAGCTGTTCTCGTTGTCGTACCATGCGACGACCTGCACCTGATAGGTATCGTCGTCGATCTTGGTGACCATGGTCTGCGTGGCGTCGAAGAGGGAGCCGTGCGTGATCCCGATGATATCGGAGGAGACGAGCTGTTCTTCGGTATAGCCGAAGGAAGCGGAGGCGGCGGCCTTCATCGCGGCGTTGATGGAATCCTTCGTGATGTCTCTGCCCTTGACGACAGCGACGAGGATGGTCGTCGAGCCGGTGGGAACGGGAACGCGCTGGGCGCTTCCGATGAGCTTGCCGTTGAGGGCGGGGATGACGAGGCCGATCGCCTTGGCAGCACCCGTGGAGTTGGGAACGATGTTCACGGCAGCGGCGCGCGCGCGGCGAAGGTCACCCTTGCGGTGCGGGCCGTCGAGCACCATCTGGTCGCCCGTGAAGGCGTGGACGGTGGTCATGATGCCGGAGACGATGGGATAGACGTTGTTCAGCGCGTTCGCCATGGGGGCGAGGCAGTTCGTCGTGCAGGACGCGGCGGAGATGATGGTATCCTGCGGTTTGAGCGTCTTTTCATTCACGCCATAGACGATGGTGGGAAGATCGTTGCCCGCGGGAGCGGAGATGACGACCTTCTTTGCGCCTGCGTCGATATGCGCCTGCGCCTTCGCCTTGGAGCAGTAGAAGCCCGTGCATTCGAGGACGACGTCCACGCCGAGCTGGCCCCAAGGAAGATTGCTTGCATCCTTCTCCTCGTAGATCCGGATGGTGGTGCCGTCTACGGTGAGCGTTCTCTCCTCGTCGTTGGCGGAGACTTTGTCTGCAAGTGCGTATCTGCCCTGCGCGCTGTCATACTTCAAGAGGTGCGCGAGCATGGAGGGCGTGGTGAGGTCATTGATCGCAACGATCTCATAGCCCTCTGCCTGGAACATTTGCCTGAACGCGAGGCGGCCGATGCGGCCGAATCCGTTGATTGCAACTTTTACGTTTGCCATGATTCTTGAATCCTCCGATAATTTCGTTTTCCGCATTATTATAGCACGGTTTTTTTTGCCCGTCAATTCTTTTTTCCACATTTTCCCGCAAAAGAGAGCATGTGCCGTCCGCGGAAAAAAATTCCCCCGCGCCGAATGCGGCGCGGGGGCGCTTTTAGAGCCCTCTCTTACGACGGCTGTGCGATGACGGTGAGCGTGGCCGAGAAGCCCTGCCCGTCGTAGGTGAGCGTCATTTTGAACTCATAGCCGCCGGTCGCATAGATCGTGAGTACGAAGCCTTCCGTGATGTTCCCGCTCTGCTCGAACGAGACGCCGTTCATGGCGGTGTCCGAATACTCGCCCATCTCGGGGATGTAGTCGTGTCTGGCGACGCCTGCGTTCTGGCCGTTGATATAGAACACATAGTACGTTTCATCGCCGAGCTGTACGGCGTAGATGATGACGGTCGCCTCGAAGTAAGACTCAAACAGCATTTCGTTATGCTCCGTTTCGGCCTTGACGGTCGTCACGTTCTGGTTCTGCCCCGCGTAGTCTACCTTGACGTACTTGTTCCCGTCCTCGTCCACGAGGGTGACGGTGATCTTGTACACGTTGGGGGACTGCGCCACGCCCAAGGTGTGGGTGAGGAGCGTCCATTTGTTGCCCTCGCGCGTGACCGTATCTTCCAGAATGATATGGCGGTCGTACATGGTATCCGTGTAGTTGAACTGCTCGATGGAGGCGAGCCGGTAGTCATCCCCCTCGATGGAGAACGTGACGCGGAACTCGTTGCGGCGAATGTTGGACTGGTCGGGGCCCTGCGCCTCGTCCTCGTCCCTCGTCATGAGCACGATCTGCCGCACATATTCGTGCGTGCCCGTGAGCTCTCCCTCTGCGAAGTTGACCGTCACGGTATAGGCGCCGTCTGCGTCCGTGCCGATGAGATTGAACCGATACTCGAACGTCCCGTCTCCGACGCGCACGAGCTCTCCGCCCGAGACGTCGATGCCGTTGAAGCGGGCATAGCCGATCTCCACGCTCTCGTAGAAGCTGTCGATCACCATCATGAAGCGGATGCCGAATTCAAAGGTGTTGTCTCCCTCCAACGTCACGGTGTGGCGGTATGCCTCGCCGTCGATGGAGCAGCGATAGAACTCGCTCCCCTCATAGGTGAAGTGCGCCGCGTCCGCCGCAAACGTTTCGCCGAAAGGCATCAGTTCGGGGGTATAGAGCTTTACCGTGCCCTCTTCGATGAAGTAGAGGCCGACCTCGCGGAGCGGTTCGCCGATCCCCTCCCCAATGGTGAGCTGCCCGTTATAGAAGCGAAGGAACGCGCCCGTCGCAAAGGAATAGAACGAGACGCCGGAGAGCGTATCCGCATCGGCGGCCCCGACGACTGCGGCGTCGCGGAGCTGCTGCGGCCACGTGTCGTCCTCGCGGAAGGCGAGCAATGTCTCAATGTTTTTGAGGCGGATGATGAACTCCACGCAAGCAAATTCGCCGTTTGTGAAGATGAGCGGAACGCCGCGATCCGTCCCGAGGAAGGCGTACTGCGCAATGTCGGCCGCCGCCAATTGCTCCGCCGTGAGCGCGGTGAGGTCGAGAACGATGCCGCCGGGGCTCCTGTTGTACTGCATGGTGAACGCATAGTCCCCGATCCGGCTCAGCCCCGCGCCGAGCTTGACAAATTCGAGCGCGCTGCCGTTGCTGAATGCGTTCTCCCCGATCTCGGTGATGGCAGGGAGCGTGATCGTGGTGATGGCCTTCGTGTAGCGGCCGGTGTTGTACTCCGCATAGAAGGCGTAGTCGCCGATGACGCGGATATGCTCTCCGTAGACCACGTTGACATAGAAGTCGGTATTGCGGAAGGTGTTGTTCCCGATGACCTCGACATTTTTGAAGTCAAACGTGCCGCCGAAGCCCATGCCCTCGGGGAAGGAACCCTCCGTGAGGTAGCGCACGTCGTCCGGCATGACGAGGTCGCGCACATAGGAATCCCCTTGGAAGGCGAGGAGATAGCCGTCCTCCACGATATACATCTCCGTATTGAACGTGAAGGAGCTGCCGTTGAGCGTGAAGTACAGTCTCCTGCCCGTCGCGCTGTCCGTGAGGCGGACGATGCGCATCTGCGTTCCGAGGAAGGCGTATTCGCCCTCGACGCGCATGCCGTAGTGATCGAAATAGACGCCGTAGTTGAAGCCGTCCAGCGTGAGAACGGACCAGTCGTCGGCCACATAGCGAGCCTCTTTGGTATCGCGGAAGAACACATACGTCTCCTCCTCGTATACCGTGAGCAGGAAAGTGAACTCCGTGCCGTCCTCGCCGACGAACGTGAACACGTCGTTTTCCCCCGTCGCCGCGACCGTGCCGACTTCATCATAGCCCTCGCTGTGATACGTCGCCTTGCCGTAGCCGTCGAGACGGAGATAATTTTCGGAGACCGCGCCGTTCACCATCTCGGCATAGCGGCCGGACGGCATCGTGCGGCGCGTCGCATAGCGCCCGTCGCCGTCCTCCACGATATCGAAGAAGATCTCTTCGACGAGGTTCCCGCGCTCGTCGTACACCTCGAAGAGGAGCACGTCGCCCGCGCCCGTCTCGGCGTCCATGACGAAGTTCGCGTACCGCTCGCTGACGCTGGTCGTATCGTCGTCATACGTGCCGCGCATGAGGTTGCCCCTGTACGTGCGGCCGCCGATCGTGTACTTCGCGTCCGAGATGAGCAGTTCGTCATAGGTGATGAAGCCGTCGGAGTGGAGCGTGCCGCCCTCCTCCGTCTCGATGTCCTCCGCATAGGCGGGGTGTTGCAGGAAGTAGATGCCCATCGGCGGGAGCAGCACTTCGCCGTTGAACTCAATGGCGTAGCCGCCCGTCGTGAGCGCGGCCGCGATATAGAAGACGCTGTCTTCGACCGTCACTTCATAGACGGTGAAGGGGAATCCGAAGTAGTCGAGAAGCAGGTGATCCTCCACGGCGCCCACGGCGCGGTAGGTCCCCTCGACGTCGGACACGCCACCCGTGTCCGCGATGCGGATGACCGCTCTGCCCGCGTCGTCTTCGCCCGAGCCGTCGAGAACAAAGAGGATCTGCCCGATGAGGCTGAGGTCGGAATCCACGGCGTAGTACACGCCCGCCTCCTGCCCGCCGACGCGGAAAGAGTCGCGCGCCGCGTTCACGATGAGATAGGTCTCAAATGCGTAGACCATCTCGTCTTCCGCGGGCATCGTCTCGGTGAGCGAGAGAACGAGTTCGCCGTGCGCCGCCTCTCCCTCGGGGAAGCGCTCAAACATGACGCCGTAGGTATACGTCTTCGCCTCGCCCCCGGGGAGCGTGAGCGTGGCATTGCCGTAGCCGTCCGTCACCAAGGTGCCCGAAACGCACTCGATGGAGATCGCCTCGTCGTAGACCGCAAAGGTGTCGCCCTCCCTGCGGAAGCGGAAGGAAGTGGGCGCGCCGAAATACTCCAACGTCTCGGCAAACTCTTCGCCGACGACAAAGTCAAATTCGTTTTCCGAGCCCTCAACCGCGGACACGGTACCCTCGTAGAACGCGTAGCCCTCGTTTTCCGCCATGGAGGAATCGAGCGCGAATCCGAAGAAATACGTGCCCTCTTCGTTGACATAGAATCTCAGGTTCATGCCGTAATCGCGGTTGCGGTCGGCCGGCTCGTAATCGACGTACTCGGGGTCCTCGATCTCACGGATGACATGGAAGAGATCGTTCTCGTCATACCCGTACTCCATGATGCGCACCGTCCCGTCGGGGAAATAGAAGCGCACGAAATACTGCTCCGTCATTTCCTCGTCCGCAGACAGGCAGACGTCGATCTGGGCCGTGATCGTGACGGCCTCGGCGTCCGCGGTCTCACGGTAGTAGAACCGTCCGTAGACGTCCATCCACAGGCGCTCGCCCGTCTCGGAGTCATTGATGAAATCGATTTCGTCCTCGTTGGCGGCCTCCACGGGCTCGGCGAGCTGCGCGGCGTTGCCGAGGGGATCGTACCCCTGCGTGAGGATGAAGTCGAAGTCCTGATAGTAGCCGCCGTCGGCGTCGGTGTACGTATACACGCCCGCCGCCGCCGTCTCACGGACGGTGCCGACGCTCACGGGTTCAAACGCAAGAATGGTATAGCCGCCGTAGTTCAGATAGAAGTACCCGAGGAGCATGACATAGGAAGCGTCCCCGTAATAGTCGTAGAGAGCGGCCCCCTGGAAGTCATCTTCGAAGTACGCGCTCTGCAAGCCGTACGGAACATAGGAGAGGTAGCGGAAGAAGGGCTCCCCTTCCATCTCGCTGTACAGGCGGTAGGAGGTATCGAGCGAATAGCGCGTGGTCTCGCCCGTCGCGTCGTCGGTGTACACGATCCAATCGTTCCCGGCCACATACACTTCGAGATACCCGTAAGAGCCGTCGATGACGTAGAACTCATCGGAGACGATGATGTAGGAACCCGTCCATTCGAAGTCGGCGAAATCCGCATTCTCCGCGTCCGCGACCTCGCCGAGGCGGGCATGGCCGAATCCGTCGAAGAAGAAGTTGCAATCCGAACTGAGATCGGGGGCAAACCCTGCGATATGGTTATCCGCATAGGTGGCGAAATTGAGCATGCCGTCATAGCCGTACCACACGCCTTTGAGGGGATAGCCGCCGAGATCCGTGTCGCCGCCGAACCAATCGGGGGTCTCTATGGAGACCGTTCCCGAACTGCCGTCCGCAAATTCAAGCGTGTAGTAAAGGAAGTCCTCTCCCCACGCCGTCTGGCGGAAGTAGCGCCCCACGGAGCCGTTGTAGCTCTCGTAGTTCTCCCTGCCCTCTGCGTCCTCGGCGTTGGGATCGTAGTATTCGGTGACGAACCCGAAGCCGTCGAAGTAGAGAACGGCGTAGTCGAGCGTATACGCATCGGCGCGGTCGGGCAGAGCGGCGTAGTAACCCGTCTCCTCCTTGTTCTCGGTGCGGAACGTCGTCACGCCGTCCGTCGTATCGAGCACGAACTCGATGGGGTCTTGCCCCTCGGCGCGGAAGAAATAGCGCCCCGTCGAGACGTCCACGGTGAGGTTGCCCGCGAGCTCCGTGCCCGACCCGTTCGGCCTGTAAACGGCCTCGCCGTGGAAGCCGAAGGTGAGCGTGGCGGCAGAGCCGTTCCAAGCGGAATAGGTCTTATCCGTCGTATCGTTATAATAATAGAAGTAGCCGCCGCTCACGACGCCGCCGAGCATCTCGCGGTCCGAGCCGTTGCGGAAGGCGAACACGCCCGTCGCGGGGTCATAGACGCCCTCGGCCTCGAACCCGCCGCGGCGCAAGTAAGCCTTCTCGCCCGCGACGAACACGAAGTCGCCGCCGTGAAAGACGTCGCGGTTTGCCCGCGCCCACTGCGCGTCGAGCATGAGCGTTCCCGTTTGGGTGACGGTCAGCTTCGCGCCGGCCTCATGGAACGTTCCGCCCTCCTCGTTCCAGCCGTAGAGGAAGAATTCCTCGCCGAGGCCGAACACGTCCTTCGAGAGGAGGGTGAGCTCGGTGCCGTAGAGCACTTCGAGGCTGTAAATCGTCTCCGCGCCGGCGGGCGCATCCGCGTTGTTCACGCGGTAGATGACCGCAACGCTCTCGCGCGCGAGATACACGGTGAACGTCTCGTCCTTTCCGAGTTTCTCCGTGCTCTCCCTGCTGCCCTCGCGGTTTTCGGTGCGGAAGCCCTGCGGGATCCCCGCCGCCGCGGCATAGGAGAACGCCTCGCCGTAGAAGGCGGAACCCGTCTGCGTGCGCGTGGCCGCCGCGGGATAGTTGCCCTCCGTATCCTGCTCGAAGATGCGCGCCGTATAGGCCGCGTAATATTTCGCCGTGAGTTTGAGCGCGGTTGCGGGCATGACGGCGCCGTCCTCGACGGGGACGCCGTTCCCCCTGTACCAACCCGCAAAGTCAAGGCCGCTGACCGCGGGATCCACCGCGGCGAGCAGAGAGGCGAGGGGCGTGCCCTCGTACACCTGTTTGGTCTCCTCCCGCACGCCTTCGTCCACGCCCCAGCTGAGGGTGAGCGTCGCCGAGCGCGCCTCCCTCCAAAGTGCGTAATAGGTCGCGCTCTCCTCGGGCATGACCGCAGGGAGCTCGGCCGCTTCGCCGTCCTCCGTGAGAGACCATCCCTCAAAGATGTGCCCCTCTTTCCCGGGGTCGGAAGGCAGCTTGGCGGAAATGTCCTCCCCCGCCTCCGCCTCGATCGTCGCGAGGACTTCATCGCCGTCGCGGAAGGTGAGTTTGACCTTGCCCGTCTTCGTGCATGCGGCCGCAAGGAGCGACGCCGCAAACAGGAACAGCACGCCGAGCGCCGCAAGGACCAGCCTCTTCACCGACTTTGTCATGTTTTTTCTCCTTTCACCTATATTTGCATAAAGGAAAATTTTTTCGGAAAATTCCGTCCCTTTCGGCTCTTTATACAAATATAGTATAATATTTTCTTCATTATAATCATAGCGGCGGCGATTTGTCAAGCAAATCGGGTATGCTGCGGCGATTTTCACACATTTTCACGGATTGGAAATTTTTGCCCCGTTTCTTCTTGCAATTTTTTTCGGAAAGACGTATAATGAAAAAAAACTTCGGAGGAATGTTTTATGCCCTTGGTAACCACTACCGAAATGTTCAAAAAGGCCTATGCGGGCGGATATGCGATCGGCGCGTTCAACGTCAACAACATGGAGACGATCCAGGCGATCGTCGAAGCGGCCGACGAATGCCGCTCTCCCGTCATCCTGCAAGTCTCCGCAGGCGCGAGAAAGTACGCGAATCCCGTCTTTTTGCGCCATCTGGTACAGGCGGCCGTCGAGACGACGGATATCCCCATCGCCATGCACCTCGACCACGGCGCGGACTTCGAGATCTGCAAGAGCTGCATCGAGGTGGGCTTCACCTCCGTCATGATCGACGCTTCGAGCAAGCCTTGGGAGGAGAACATCGCGCTCACCAAAAAAGTCGTCGAGTACGCCCATGACCACGGCGTGGTCGTCGAAGCCGAGCTCGGCAAGCTCGCGGGCATCGAGGACGACGTGAAGGTCGAGGCGCGAGACGCGCAGTTCACCTCCCCCGACGAGGTGCAGGAATTTACCGAGCGCACGGAGTGCGACAGCCTCGCCATCGCCATCGGCACCAGCCACGGGGCCTATAAGTTCAAGCCCGGGCAGGATCCCCGCCTGAGGATCGATATCCTCGAAGAGATCGGCAAACGGCTCCCGGGATTCCCCATCGTCCTGCACGGCGCTTCCAGCGTGCCGCAGGATCAGGTGGCCGTCGTCAACGAATTCGGCGGCTCCATGCCCAACGCCATCGGCATCCCCGAGAGCGAACTGCGGAAGGCGGCAAAACTCGCGGTCTGCAAGATCAACATCGATTCCGACCTCCGCGTAGCATTCACCGCGGCGATCCGCAGGCACTTCGCGGAGAATCCCTCCCACTTCGACCCGCGCCAGTATCTCACGGACGCCCGCGCCAACATGAAGCAGCTCGTCAAGCACAAGATCGTGGACGTGCTCGGCTCCGCGAACCGCGCGTAAAGTTTTCTTCCAAAACAAAAAATCGGCGACGCAGCGTTCGCCGATTTTTTTGTTTTTTGAGGTAGTTCCGCGGGCATGGGTGCCCCGTTTTACTTCAAGCGGTTGATGAATTTGAGAATGGTCTCGGTGTCTCCGAACACGACGAGCTGGTCGCCCGTGCCAAAGACGTATTCGCCGTCGAGCGAGGTGATGATCTCGTCGTCCTTCTTCACCGTGAGGATGTTCATGCCGAGCTTCTTGCGCGGGTTGATATCGGCGAGCTTCTTTCCCGCCCACTTCCCGGGGCAGGCGATCTCGAAGATGGAGTAGCGCGAGTCGAGGTCGATGAAGTTGATGACGTTTGAGGAGTTGAGGCGCACGGCCAGCTTCTCCGCGAGGTCGCGGTCGGGGTAGATGACCTCGTCCGCCCCCTCCCGCAGCAGGAACTTGCGCTGGATCTCTGTGGACGCACGCGAGATGACACGCTTCGCCCCTAAATCTTTGAGGTTGGAAGTGATTTCGAGCGAGGATTGGAAATCGTCTCCGATGGCCACGATGCAGGCGTCGAATGAGGGGATATCCATGGCTTTGAGGTTCTCCACGATGGTGCAGTTCGCGATCAGGGCGTTGGCATAGCGGTGCGCGAGCGGGTTGATGATCTCCTCCCGCTTGTCCACGATCATGACTTCGTTGCCCATTTTGAGCAGCTGTTCGCCGAGCGTAACGCCGAATTTTCCCATGCCGATGAGCAAAATCGATCTCATATGATTCTCCTTTGATTTTAACCGATGAAGAAGGTGTCGATGGGTCTGCGGATGGAGGAGGCCGCGCGCCTCCGCATCAGCGCCGCAGACAGCGTGAGGATGCCCGTCCTGCCCGCATACATCAAAAGAATGAGGATGAGCTTGGACCAGACGGAGAGCCCCATCGTGAAATTGCCGACGGTAAGCCCCACCGTGCAGAGCGCGGAGATGGACTCAAAGAGCGCCTGCTGGAAGGTGTACGCCCCACCCATGTCCGCGTTCGCGGGTTCGATCGCGGCGATCATGAGCGTGGAGAGAAGCACGAGCACGAGGTAGGCGGCGAAGATCGCGAGCGCCTGCCCGAGCAGGGAAGAGTCGATGCGCCGCTTGCCGACGTTGAGGTCTCTCTTCCCCCGCAAGACGGCCGCCATCCCGAGCGCGATGACGGTGAACGTGCCCACCTTGATCCCGCCTGCGGTGGAGCCCGAGCTGCCGCCGATGAACATGAGGATGTTCATGAGCAAGTACCCGCTCGCGGAGAGCGTTTCGGGCGCCGTCGTCCAGAATCCCGCCGTGCGCGCCGTCGTGCTGTTGAAGAAGGCGCAGAGCAGCTTCTGCCAAAAGCTGTAACCCGCGTAGGAAGGATTGTTGCGCTCGAAGATGAGAAAGAGCATCGTCCCCGCCGCGAGCAGAACGGCGTTGACGACGAGGATGACTTTGGTATAGATCTGGAATTTTTTGGGATTGAACCGGCAATCGATGACGTCCTGCCAGACGAGGAAGCCGAGCCCGCCCATGATGATGAGCATGCAGATCGTCAGAGAGACAAGCGGATCGGTCGCGAAGTTGGAGAAGGACCCCATGCCCGCGAGTGCGGTGCCGCCGAGCACGTCGAACCCCGCATTGCAGAAGGCGGAAACGGAGTGGAACACGGCCAGCCAGACGCCCTTTGCGGTGCTCCCCGTCGCGGGGATGAAGCGGATGCAGAGCAGCCCCGCGCCCGCGGCCTCGAACAGGAACGTCCCGACGATGATGCGCAGGATGAGCCGCTTCACCCCCTCCAACTGTCCGCCGCCCACCGATTGCAGAATGGCGCGCCGCTCGTACTGCCCGAGGTTGCGGCGCACGGCCATGAGCAACAGGGAGACAAAGGTCATAAAGCCGAGCCCGCCGAGCTGGATGAGCAGGAGGATGACGATCTGGCCGTACAGCGTCCAGCAAGCCCCCGTCTCAAAGGGAACGAGCCCCGTGACGCACGCGGCGGAGACGGCGGTGAAGAGCGCGTCGATAAAGTACACTCTCCCTCCCTTGACCGCGGGCGGCAGGACGAGCAGGATGCTCCCGAACACGATGACGGCCAGATATCCGAGGGCAAGGATCTGCCACACGCTCAGCCGTTTTTTCAGCTTCAACATTTTCATGTGTTTGAATGGTATCACAGCGGCCGCATTTTGTCAACCGATTTTCGGCCGCCGCCGAAGGCGGACTTCTCCTTCTCAGGCGAGAGAGATCCTGTCTGAAACGGAGCGCACGAACAGGCCGCGCTCCTCTCCGTAGGCGATGCAGCTCTGCAAGAAGGAATTGAACCGCTCGCCCGCCCGCAGATCGCGGAATACCCCGCAGAGCAGGGCGGAGAGCTCGTCTAAATACAGGGCGACGCGGTCTTCGAGGACGCCCTTGACGAGGGAGACGATCTCGTACACGGTGAAGTCCTCCTCCACCGTGCGGAGCGTGGGCTTTTCCGACTCCACGCGGAACCGCCCGAGCAGGATGGCGCGCGGATTCTTGTAGAAGTAATCCACCCCCATCGCGCGGTCATGGCGGAACGCGCAGGCGTCGATGAGCGAATCCAGCTTGGCCTCCACCTTGGCGCCGCTCCGCTCGATGCCGAAGCTCATGAGGCAACGCTTTCTGAGGAAGGCGCGGGAGATGGGCTCCTCGCACGCGACGATCTCTTTGAGGCGGGCGAGGATCGCGGCGTCGTTCTCCCCTCCCGTGACGAAGGCCGCCGTCTCCGACCCCGTACACTTGACGAATTTATACGGCCGCTTGTACTTGGCGAGCCAAAACGCCTTGCGGTCCGTGCCCGTGAGGCGGTCGAGCACGTCCTTGATGCGTTTGAGTTCCCGCTTGGGATTGTTGTAATAATTGACGGTGTTGACGCGCATGACGTTCCAATTCCCGCGTTTGAGCGTCTGCACCTGCAACACGTTGCGGTCCTTGACGGAAAACGCCTCCGTGCCGTCGCAGATGATGCCGAGAAGGAAGCGGTGCTTGTTGCGCGGGTCGACGACGGCGACGTCCACCTTGAAGTCGGAGGCGCCCACGTCCGAACGGCAGTCGAAGCCGTACCCCGCGAGCTCGGCGGCGATGAATTTCCCGATGCCCGCGCCCGTGCGCACCGTGTCCGACTTGACGGCGAGCGTCGTCCTGCCCTTCTCCGCAAATTCGAGGAAGGCTTTGAGCCCCGCGACCCCCTTGGAGGAGGTCTTGGCGAGGTCGATCATGGATGCGGTCATCGTGGAGAACACGAGCATCTCCTCCCGCGCACGGGAGACGGCGACGTTCAGCCGCCGCCAGCCGCCCGCCTGGTTGAGGGGGCCGAAGTTGAGGGAGAGCCGCCCGAGCCTGTCGGGACCGTAGCAGACGGAGAAGAGGATGACGTCGCGCTCGTCCCCCTGCACGTTTTCGAGGTTCTTGACGAAGAGCGGCTCCTCCGTCTCGTAAGCGGCCGCATCCAGCTTGTTTTTGGCGATCTCCTTCGCGAGCAGCCGTTCGATGTCGTCCCGCTGCGCCGTCGAGAAAGTCACGATGCCCATGCTGCGGCGGGAGAGATCGGGATCTTTGAGTCTGCGCACGACCTCGGCGACCAGCGCCTCCGCCTCCTTGCGGTTGCGCTTCGTGAACCCGCGGTCGTAGGTGCCGTCCACGAGGACGAGGCGCACGCGGCTGTCCATCGCGTCGGGCGAGGGGAAGGTGCAGAGGCGATTGTCGTAATACATGCTGTTGGAGAACGCGATGAGGCTCTCGTGCTTGCTGCGGTAGTGCCAGACGAGGTGCCGCTCGGGCATGCCGAGGGCAAGGCAGTCGTCGAGAATGCTTTCGAGGTCCTCGTTTTCGAGATTCTCCTCCTCCACATAGGTGTTGCGGAAGAAGGCGGTGGGCGGCAGCTGTTTCGGGTCCCCCACGACGATGGCCGCCTTCGCCCTCGCGATCGCGCCGACGGCCTCGGCCGTGGACATCTGGGAGGCTTCGTCGAAGATGACGAGGTCGAACATGTCCGCCTCCGGTTTCAGGTATTGCGCCACCGTGATGGGGCTCATGAGCAGGCAGGGGCAGACGCACGAAGCGAGCGTGGGGATCTCGGCGAAGAGCGCGCGGAGCCCCGAGCCGCGCAGATTCCCCTTGGCAAGGCGGGTAAAATTGGCGAGTTCGAGGCTCAGCGAGCCCTCGTCCTCCGCCTTGGGGAGGCGGGAGATCAGCTGCGCGCGGATATAGTCTTTGGAAATTTTCGAAAATTCCTCCCACGCGAGGCGGAACTTTTCGACGGTATCTTCGAGCGTGCCGACCGTCATGCGGGAGAGCGCGGGATCGGCGGGGATCGTGATTTCGAGGAAGTTCTTGTAGACGTTCTTCTCGAATCCCGCGAGCACATTTTCCACTTTGAGCCTGCCGCTTTCGAGGGCGTCCGTGATGAACGTCAACCCCATCTTCGCGAGCTCGGCCGCGGTGGCGCGGTACATACACCAATTCGGGAGCATGTCCACGTTGTCGATGAGCGCGGAGGCCTTCTGGGAGAAGTAATCCAGCACGTCCTCCCCGCGGATCTTTTCGCGGTCCGCATTCGTGATACGGAGGAAGCTCTCCTCGGCGGCGAAGTAGCTCTCTGCGGCCTTCAAGTAACCCTCCAACACGGGCATGGTATAGCCGTTTGCGGCCCGAATGCACATTCCGTTGAAGGCGTCCGGGTTGTAATCGAGAAAGACGGAGGCGCACAGTTCGTGCAGCGCATACAGTTCCCGCAGGTACTCGGTGCGCTTTTTATAGACGATGCGCCCCGCACGGTCGGTAAAGCTCTTTGCGAGTTTGGAGGACGTAATGCGGCGTACCGCGCCGTCGATCTCGATCAGCGTTTCGAGGAATTTGGGGACGTCCTCCTCATCGAGCGGAGAGATCGCCGCGCGGGAGAGCTTTTTGACGAGGCCGCGCGCCTGTCTGGAAAGCTTCCAATCCCCGCCCTTTTCGAGAAATTCGCCGACCGCCTTGCAGTCGTCGAGATCGACGAGGGTGCGGAAGTGCCTGTAATAGTAGGAAAGGCAGGTATCCAGCCGCCTGTTCGCATTGTAGAAAATATAGAACTGTTCCTCGTCCGCGCCCGCAAAGTACTTTGCGTACATCCCGCAGGAAAGATTCCTCGCGAGATCGCAGAGGGAGAGCAGCTTCTTGCGCGTGAGCGTGGAGACGCGCTGGCGGTAAAATTCGAGGAAGAGCGCCAGAAAGGCGCGCAGATGCCTGATCTCGGTGAGGACGACCTCGCACGCGCAGAACACGCGGTCGCGCAGCTCGCGGGAATACTCGGCGAGGTTGACGTTCTCAAAGGGCGAGTTGAACACGCCGCCGCACTCCTTCGCCGCGGCCGCCGCGTTGAGGATCATCTGCTTGCAGCGCGAAAGCTTTTCCTCGGTGAGGGAATCATAGAAGGAGCTCTCGATGTCGAGAATGTCGGGCGCGTTCTTGTTTTTGAGGTATTCGAGCACGGCGCGGTAGACGGAGATGCCGAGCCGACGCTTGCGGTGGAGGGCGGCGACGGGCTCTTTGAGCTCCTCGCGCAGGGCGACGAGTTCGTGCGTGCGCTCGCCGAAGGAGACCTCCTCCCCCTTGCCCGCGAGCGAGAGCGTCTCCTCCATGCGGCGCAGAACGTCCGCCTTATCCGTCTTGTTGGAGTGAAGTTCCAAACAGAAATCGCCGATGCCGATGCCGTCGAGGCGCTTCTTGACCACGTCGAGCGCGGCCTTCTTCTCCGCGACGAAGAGCACTCGTCTGCCCTTGGCGAGCGCGTTCGCGATGATGTTCGTGATCGTCTGGCTCTTGCCCGTTCCGGGCGGGCCGTGGAGCACAAACGAGGCACCCGTGTCCGAGAGTGCTACCGCAGAAAACTGCGAGCTGTCCATCGGGAGCGGCGCGAGGACGGCCTCGGGATCGGCGCTGTCCTCCTCGTCTGCGGCGGGGAATTCCCGTTTTTCGGCGCGGCCGCTCAACAGCGCCGCCACGTTCGCGTTCTTTTTGAGTTCGCCGATATGACTGCGGATATCGTTCCACAGGAGAAAGTTCTGGAAGGAGAAGGCGGAGAGGTACACATCTTCCGCAACGCCCCATCCCTTCATGGAGGCAGTTTCGGCGCGCACCATGGCGAAGATCTCGGAGATCTTCAAGGCGGAGACGTCCCCTCCCAGCCCACGGATATCAATATTGAATTCCTGTTTGAGGAATTCGAGCAGGGTCGCGTTGACGAAGTAGCCCTCCTTCGCGTCCGTCACCGAGAAATCCTCGTTGCCCTTGGCGCGGGCGAGCCCCACGGGAGCGAGCACGAGGGGCGCGTACTTCGGCTGGCCGTCCTCCTTGCTCACATAGCGGAGAAAGCCGAGGGCGAGATACAAGAGTTTTGCACCCGTCTCCTCCACGGCCTCGCGGTTGCGCCGCATGAGCTTGACGGCGACCTCCGCGATCCCCTTTGCGTCTTCGAGCGCACGCAGCACCCCTTTCTGCTGTTCGAGGGCGATGAGCGACTTCTGCTGGGGCGAGAGCTCCGCGCCGAAGCCCGTCTCGCGGACGCCCGCGCGCAGCTTCATGCTCCCCCTCGCCGTGAGGACCGCATAGAGCGCGTCGCAGTCCGCCGAGGAGAGGTGCAGGGCGTTCTTGCCCGCAAAGCAGAGCAGAGCGTTCTTGGAGGTGAGGTCGAGCAGGCGGCGCTCCCACTGTTTGTTCTTCGGCTGCTTGCCTTCCAGTTTCAGGTCCTGAAAGACGGGAATGGGCGCGGGCGCACCCTCTTCGCCCTCTTCCCGATAGATCTCATACCCCTTGATGCCCTTGCCGCGCATCGGGCAGACGCCGATCCCGCCCATGCGGCACCGCCGTACGTCCACGAAGTACTCGTAAAAGCCCTCTTTGAGCTTGGCCTTGAAGTGATTTTCCGAGGGAGTATAGGGCGTATTCTTCTCCACGAACAGGTCGTCCGCGTCGAAGAAACTCAAATTGTTGATGCCGTCCGAGACATACTTCTCCACGAGATCCGCGTCGTCGGTGACGGGTTCGAGGAAGCAGCTGTCGTACAGCCACACGCCCACGGCGACGCCCCTGCCCACCGCGATCACGGGGTGCAGATGCGCGGCTTCGAGGCATGCCGCCGCCAAGAGGGCGAGTTCAAAGGGAGTCGCCATCCTGTCTTTGAGGACGGAACCCTCCCTTGCCGCCGCAGCGGGTGCGGAGAGGTCTATGGGCCCGTCCCACCCGACACCGACCGCCTTGACGGCGGCGTACACCGCCGCGACGATCTGCCGCACGGCGTTCTTATCCGTGCCCGCATAGCCGTAGAACTCGGCGTCCGCCTTCCACTTCCGCAGGCGTTTGCCCGCGTCGGCGAGCAGCACGGAGACGTCGGAGAGGCGGGGACGCACGAAGGCGGCGATGCGCTCCGCGTTCCCCGAGAGGCCCTCCCACCAATCGAACGGCAGTACGGAGACCTCGCAGGAGGCGGCGGCCACGGCCTTGCCCTCATGCTTCACCGTCACGCGGACGGTGACCGTCCTCATCTCGTCGTTTTCGGCGAGAAACACGGGAGAAAACACCCCACTGTTTTCAAGCACGACGGCGGATTCAAAGGGGATCTCCACCTGCTCCTCATAGGGCAGGATGAGCGCCTCGTCGCTCTCCACGGATACGGTGAGCGGCAGGGTCTCCTCGAAACTGCTTTTCAGGCAGATCCTGACGGGTGTCGAGAGAAAATAGTCGAGGTACCCCACATACTTGGGGAACCTGAGCTCGATTGCAAGTTTTTCGGTAAGATTTCTTTTTTTGATTGCCATATCCGATCTCCGCCCGCTCTCCATGCGGGAATGTCCTCTTAATTATACCATTTTATGGCAAGAAAAGCAACATGAAACGCAAATTTGCAAAAAAATCGCCTCCCCCGTTTCCTGCGGGGAGAGGCGCGGCGCAATCAGGGCGCGTCAGTTTCCGAACTCGTAGGCCGTCGTGAAGTCGTACCGTTCGCCGACGTCTAAATACGAACTCCCCCTTTCGCGGTACTCGGGCACATTCACATTGTTGGGGATCATCTCCGTTTCGAGGCAGAATCCCGCGCGGGGACCGTAGCGGCAGGACTTCCCGTTCTGGCCGAGCCCGTTGCCGGAATAGAACTGCACGGCAGGCATGTCCGTATAGCACGCCATGCGGATGCCCGTCTCGCGGCTCTCCGCCTCGGCGAATTTCACGAGGCCCCCGCCGTCTTTGTTGATCACAAAGCAGTGGTCGTAGCCGCCGCCGCGGCGCAGGTCCTCGTCCTCCGCGAAGATGTCCGCCCCGATGGCCTTGGGCGTGCGGAAATCAAAGGGCGTTCCCGCCACGCTCCGGAAGCCGCCGCGCGCGATCATGCAGTCGTCCGTGGGCACGAACTCCTCCGCACGGAGGGTGAGCAGCTGGCCGAGCACGCTGCCCGAGGCTTCGCCGCTGAGATTGAAATAGGTGTGGTTCGTGAGGTTGACGGCCGTCTTGCGGTCGGTCACGGCGCGGTATCTCAGGCGCAGGGTGCGGTTGCGGAAAGTGTAGACGACGGTGACCTTCAACCTCCCGGGATAGTTCTCCTCGCCGTCCGGGGAGATGAGGGAGAGCGCGAGCGTATCCCCGCACACGCCGTAGCTCCAAAGCTTCTTATCGAAGCCTACCCTCCCGCCATGGGTATGGTATCCGCGGTCATCGCACGCAAGCGCGTACTCCTTTCCGTCCACGACGAGGCGGGCGTCCCCGATGCGGTTTGCGAAGCGCCCGATGACGGCGCCGAGCCGCCCGCGGTTGCTCTCATAGCCCGCAACGTCCGAATAGCCGAGCGCCACGTCGGTGAGCCGACCCTCCCTGTCCGGCACGACAATGCTCTGCACGATCCCGCCCAAATTGAGGACAGTGACGGAGCTCTCCCCGTCGTGCAGGGTAAACGCAAAGACCTGTCTCCCATCCGCCGTTGTGCCGAACCATCTCTTTTCGATCATAATGTCTCTCCTGCGTTCCCAACTGTAAGAACTGTAACAAGTATATCACAGCGCGCGGAAAAAGTAAATATTTTTACAGAAATAACTCAAACTCCTGATATGTATAAGAGATCTCTTCGGATCGCCGTCATCGTGTTCTTCGTGCTGCTCGTCCTGCTCGCCCACTTCGGGGGGAGGATGACCGCCGTCGAATCCTTCACCTTCGCCGCGGAGAAGCGGGAGGTCTACCTGACCTTTGACGACGGCCCGAGCACGGTTGTGACCAACCGCATCCTCGACACGCTCGCGCGGGAAAACGTCGAGGCCACCTTCTTTGTGGTGGGAGAGCGCGTCCGCGGGCGCGAGAGCACGCTGAGGCGCATCGCGGAGGAGGGACACACCCTCGGCGTGCACTCCAACACCCACCGCTACGGCGAAATTTACGCCTCCGAAGAGGCATTTTTGAAGGACGTAACGGACTGCGCCGCCGTCATCCGGAGGGTGACGGGTCTCACGCCGACGTGCTACCGTTTCCCCGGAGGCGGCACCCATGCCCGCGAGCGCGCCCTCTTGGAGAAGCTCGGCTACCGCATTGTTTCGTGGAATGCCGTCTGCGGGGATGAGGAGATCCCGCATGCCGACGCCGCCACCCTGACGGCCACCGCCCTCTCCACCGCGCGGGGGAAACGTCGGGTCGTCCTGCTCATGCACGACAGCGCGCCCCACGCCGCTACGGCCGAGGCGCTCCCCGCCATCATCGAGCAGTTCCGGCAAGACGGATACGTTTTTTGCGCCTTCTGAGCCT
This sequence comes from uncultured Clostridia bacterium, assembly GCA_947625605.1. Classification (GTDB taxonomy): domain Bacteria; phylum Bacillota; class Clostridia; order Christensenellales; family Borkfalkiaceae; genus Gallimonas. The sequence goes on from CANQOY010000006.1 coordinate 52,533, forward strand.
GCGGGAAGAGCCTGAAACGGCGCGGTACAGCCCTCCGACGGGCAGAACGAGGAGGGAGAGCGCGGCGACGATCGCCCACTGTACGGCGGTGAGTGCCTCCAAATCGAAGAGCGCGGCGAGCGGCGGCACGGTGACGAGGAGAACGGAGAGCAGCGCCCCGAGCGCGACCGTCCCGCACAGGATGCGGTTGCCGAAGAAGCGCTTCCGCCCCGCGCTCCCGTCCTCCGCCCGCACATTGAACGCGTGCAGAAGTTCGAGGTCGGAGAGCAGCACAAACGCCATGGTGCTCGCCGCCGCATTTCCCCAAATTTGAACGGCGAACGCGAACATGGTTATCGGGATCACCGCCTCAACGACCCCGAAGAAGGCGATGCGGAGCAGGGACCTCCGCGAAAAGATCTCCCGGTCCGAAACGGGGGGACGCAGCATTGCGCCCTCCGTTTTTTCCACGCCGAGCGCGAGCACGGGCAAGGAGTCCGTGATGAGATTCACCCAGAGCAGCTGGGTGGAAGTGAGGAAATCGTATTGCCAGAAGAAGAGGGAGACGACGAGCACACAGAGCACCTCGGCGAGGTTGGTGGAGAGGAAGAAGGAGATCGTCTTTTTGACGTTGAAAAAGACGTTCCGCCCCTCTTCGACGGCGTTCACCATCGTGGAAAAGTCGTCGTCCGAGATCACGACGTCCGCGGCGTTCTTGGTCACGTCGGTGCCCGAGCCCATCGCGACGCCGATGTCCGCGGCTTTGAGGGCGGGCGCGTCGTTGACGCCGTCCCCCGTCATGGCCACCACTTCGCCCCGCGCCTGCAACGCCTTTACGATCTCCGATTTGTGCCCGGGAGAGACGCGCGCATACACGCTGTACTCCTGCGCCCGCGCAGAGAACCCCTCCCCCATGGCGTCGAGCTCGTCGCCCGTGATCACCTCGCCGCGGCGCTCCGCGATCCCGAGGCGGGAAGCGATGGCAAACGCCGTCTCCGCGCCGTCCCCCGTGATCATGACCGTCTTGACGCCCGCGGTTCGGAATGCCGCCACCGCCTCGCGCACGCCCTCCTTGGGCGGGTCGAGCATGCCCGCGAGGCCGAGAAAGACGAGGTCCTCCTCTTCCCGCCCCTCCCCGTAACAAAAGCCGAGAACGCGCATGGCGCGCGAGGAGAGCTCGGAGACGCTTCGGAGGATTTCTTGACGTACATCCTCGGACATGGGTGCCTCGCCCGCGCTCGTAAGCACCTTTGTACACCGTTTGAGAAGCACGTCCGCTCCCCCCTTGACATACAGCCTTACCCCGCGGTCCGAGGCGGCGAGCACAGACATCATCTTGCGCTCGGAGGAGAACGGCGTACCCCCGACCGCGCGGCATTCGAACGCAAAGCCGAGGCTGTCGGCGTATTCGAGGAGGGAGATCTCCGTCGGATCGCCGAGGTAACTTCCCGCGCTCCCCTTTACCGTATGGCACGCGCGGATGCACCGCAAGAGCTCGCTGCGCACGTCTTGGCGCTCCCCCTCTGCGGCGCGCACTCCCCTCTCCCCGAACCCGACCGCGACCTCCTCCACCGTCATGCGGTTTTTCGTGAGCGTGCCCGTCTTATCCGAACAGATGACGCTGCAACTGCCCAGCGCCTCCACGGCGGAGAGCTTGCGCATGACAGCGCCCCGCTTCGCCATCCGCTGGACGCCCATCGCGAGAATGACGGTGACGACGGCACCCATGCCCTCGGGGATCGCCGCGACGGCGACGGCGACGGCGGCCATGACGTTTTCGAGAAAGCTCATTCTTCCTGCGAACATGCCGCCCAAAAAGAGCACGGCGGCGACGCAGAACACGGCCGCGGTGATGATCCTGCCGAGCTTCGCGATCGTCTTATCGAGGGGGGACGGCGCCTCCGAGCGGTCGAGCAAAGCGGCGATGCGGCCCGTCTCGGTGTCCATTCCGCACGCAACGACGACGCACCGCGCCCGCCCCTTGACGCAGAACGTCGCCGAGAAGGCGGTGTTCGTCCGGTCCGAGAGCGCGGACTTCTTGACAATGCAGTCGTACTTCTTCGCGGGGCGGGATTCCCCCGTGAGCGCCGACTCGTCGCAGCGAAAGTTTTCGGAGGAGAGGATGCGGCAATCCGCGGGCACGCGGTCCCCTTCTTCGAGCTCGATGACGTCTCCCACGACGAGATCTTCGGCGAGAATGCGGACGAGCTTGCCGTCCCGCACGGCCTTGGCCTCGCAGGCGGAGAGCTGCCGAAGTTTTGCGATGGCCGCATCGGCGCGGTATTGTTGGAGAAACCCGACGACGGCGTTGAGGACGATGATGCAGAGCAGAATGACGGTGTCGGCGAGTTCGCCGCGCTCCCCCGTGAGAAACGCGAGCACGCCCGAGAGCACGGCCGCCGCGATGAGGATGAGGGTCATGAGATCCTTGAACTGCGCAAAAAAGAGCAACAGCTTGCTCTTTTTCTTTCCCTCTCTCAAAACATTTTTGCCCCGCTGCGCGAGGCGCCACCCCGCCTCTTCGGAGCTGAGTCCTCCCGCTCCGCTCCCGAGCGCTCCGAGCACTTCGTTGACCTCAAACCTGTACTGTTCCATACGGATAAGGTATGAGGCCGTGCGAAGAATTATGATAAAAGGCGCCCGCCCGATGCAGTCGGGAGAGCGCCTGTGCAGCCGCCGTTCATGCGCGCTTGCCGAAAAATTCGTCGTAAACGGCGCGGACGGTGCGTTCGTAATCCGCATGGTCCACGCCGACGGTGATGTTGAGTTCGGAGGACCCTTGATCGATCATCCGCACGTTGACGCCCGCGCGGGCGATCGCCTGAAAGAGGCGCGCCGAAGTCCCCACGTTCCTGCTCATCCCGTGACCGACGACGGCGATGAGGGCGACGTCTGCAATGGCATAGATCTTCTCGGGGAGGACGGCCGCGCCGATCTCTTCGAGCAGACGCTCCAACGCGCCGTTCTTCAACTGCGCGCTGTCGATGACAAGGGACATGGCGTCGATGCCCGAGGGGATATGTTCGAAGGAGATGCGGCGGCGTTTGAGCACGGCAAGCACACGGTGCGCGAAGCCGATCTCGCCGTTCATGAGGGATTTTTCGAGGTGGATGACGGTGAAATTTTTCTTCCCCGCGATCCCCGTGACGGCCCTTTCGCTCGGGCGTGCGGACGGCGCGGGCAGGATCAGCGTCCCCCCGTCGTCGGGGCGGAAGGTGTTCAGGATGCGGATGGGAATGCCCGCCTCGCGCACGGGAAACACGGCGTCGCTGTGCAGCACGTCCGCGCCCAAATAGGAGAGCTCGCGCAGTTCCCGGAAGGAGAGCTGCTCGATCCCGACGGGCCCGGGGACGATGCGCGGATCGCAGGCGAGGAAGCCGCTCACGTCCGTCCAGTTTTCGTAGAGGTCCGCAGAGACCGCCCGCGCGACGAGCGCGCCCGTAATATCGCTCCCTCCGCGCGGAAAGAGGCGTACCATGCCCGAGGGGTCGGCGCCGTAAAAGCCCGCGATGACGGCGCGGTCCTTCCCTTTGAGCGCCGCCCGAAGCAGGGAATCCGTCTCCTCCGCGAGCAGTTTTCCCTCCGCGTCCATGCGCACGGCGCCGCGCGGATCGAGAAAGGGAACGGAGAGATAGGCCGCCATGATCCGCCCCGCGAGATATTCGCCGCGGGAGACGGTAAAGGCCTCCTCGCGGGCCGCTTCGATCTCGTCTTTCGTCTCCGCGAGGAGGCCTGCAATGTCGAATTCAAGGCCGAGTTCTCGGACGATCCCCGTAAAGCGCACCTCCACTTTGGCGTACGCATCGCGGACATGCCCCCCATCTATGAGCTCTCGGTGGCTCGCGTAGAGCAAATCGGTCACTTTCGCGTCTCCGCCGTATCGCTTGCCCGGCGCCGAGACGACGACATACCGTCTTTCCAAATCGCGGCCGAGGATGCGCCCGATGCGCGCAAACCCCATGCCGTCTGCCGTTGAGGTCCCGCCGAATTTGCAGACCTTAATCATACCCGATCTCTCTGCCCTCCAAAGCGTATCTCCCGTCGCGCAAGTCGCTCAGGGAGAAGGCGCCGCGGGGCAAGAGTTTCCCGTCTTTGAGGGCGGAAAAGAGCTTTTCCTTCCCGAACTCGCGGCCCGCCCCATCGGAGAAGCGCAGGCCATCGTCGTTGAGATCGACGAACTCCGCAAGCGAAAAGCGTGCGGGGTGATTGGCGAGCTCCTCCTGTTTGAGCGCGGGTTTGAGCGCCTCCCAGCGCTCTTTCGCGGCCGCAGCCTCCTCGACGGCGTCCACGACGGCAAAACAGGGTTCGCCGCGGCCGTGCATCTCCTGCGCGGCGTCCCACGCGATATAATCCGGAAGATAGCGCCCCGTCAGCCGCCCGCCCTGCGGGAGGTCGAAGTCGTACAGAAGTTCCAGGTCGAGATCGGAAAATTTCTTCATTCTTTTCTTCCCGCGGTATACGATCAGAGTATGCGGGAACTCCAACGGCGTGTGCTTCCTCGCCGCCGCAAGCGAGGCCACCCTCGCCGCGTCCGCCTCGCTCACAGGGCGGATCATGGCGCGCTCCGCAGGCCGCCACGAAAACTGTTCGAGGTCAAATGAGGCCACCATGCCCCGCCTTACCCCGCAAGAAGTCGTCCGCTCGGTCAGAATGAACCCGCGGTTCAGCTTTTCGAGCCACTCGCTTTCGAGCGCGTGATACATGCTCTCGCGCATGGCCTCGATCCTCGCCGCTTCGTCATCGGACGCGGGCGGCAATAAAAAACGGAGCACGGAGGGCGCACCGTCCGCGGCGCGCTCCGCGCTCTCCCATTCGCCTTGGCTGCGGCAGAAAGGCGCCGCCCAAAGCCCGACATCATTGCGCGGGAGAAACACCCGCGGGATCCTGAGACAATTCTTCATACTAAGGCATCTTCACGATGATCTGCATCACGATCACACACGCCGCCGCAACGACGATGGCGAGGAGTTTCAGGGGAACATTGTGCGTGAACACTCTCTTGATGAATTCCGAAAATTTCATGCCTTCTTTCCCTCCGCATTGAATTCTTTCCAGTAATAATCTTTGAGGAAGCGTTTGAGCCCCTCGGAATCGACATAGCGGGTGATCTCCCCGCGCTTGACATAGGAGACGATCCCCGTCTCTTCGGAGACGATGATCGCAGAGACGTCCGCCACCTCCGTGACCCCGATGCCCGCGCGGTGACGGGTGCCGTATTCCTTGGGGAAGTCGCGCTGGGTGAGGGGCAAAAAGCACCCCGCCGCCTGGATCGTGTCGCCGTAAATGACCATGGCGCCGTCATGCAGGGGCGCCTTCGGGATGAAGATGCCCTCGATGAGCTGGCTGGAAATCTTCGCGTTCAACGTCACGCCGCTCTCGGTGATCTCGCGGGGCAGGTTGCCGTTCGAGAGCACGATCAGGGCGCCGACGTCGTTTTTGGAGAGGTTCTGAACGGCCTTGATGATGCCGTTGATATACTCGTCTGCCCGTGCGGCGACCGCGTTGGTATGCGCCGCGGCGGCGGAGGAAGCCGTCTTGGGTTCGCGCCGCATCAGATTCCAGACCCCCCTTTTCAGCTCCACGGTGAAGAGGAGGAGGAAGAAGAGGGAGAGGGTGAGAAGGAAGAGGAAGAACTCCGTCACGCCGAAGTGGGAAGAATACAGTGCGACGGCTCCCGCCGTGACCACCATGGCGAGATACACAAAGATGAACGGGCGGGCGTTGTTCTCCCACAGCGCTTTGAGAACGAAATAGATGAGCACGCTGAAAAGAAGCGTCTCCACGATCATGATGGGCTCAAAGGACGTAAAGACGGCTTTGACGCCCTCCCAAATGCGAGCATTCATACGGCTGCCTCCCACGCGCTCGGTTGCGCACGGTCTCTTATGTATTATAGCTGTTTCCCGCAAAAAAAGCAAAGAGATTTGACAGATTTCGCGTCATCCGAAAAATATTTTTGCGATCGCGGCCGAGAGCGCCCCCGCCTTTTGGTACAGTCCGCTCCGCATGCCGGCCGCAAGGCCGTACAGCTCCAAATAGAGCTTCTGCGTGCGCTCCGCGCCGAGGCGCCGCACGATCTCCCGGTTCTTCTGTACCGCATACGGTTTGAGGCCCAATGCCGCCCCGATCTCCCCGTCCGTCCCGCGCATGCCCGCGATCTCGGAGAGCGAGCGGTAGTGCGAGATGAGCGCGGAGAGCGCCGCGTTCTCGTCGTACCCCTTCTCCATGAGGTCGTGCAAAATCTCCGAGAAGGCGGAAAAGTTGCCGCGCGAGGCCGCCTGCGTCAGTTCGTAGATCTTGTATTCCACGTCTTTGGCGATGTAATTTTCCACCGTCTCACGCGTGATCCTGCCACCATGTCCGAGGAGAAGCTTCAATTTTTCCACTTCGAGCTTCATGCGCGCCGCGTTTGAGTCGCAATAGCGCACCATGAGCGTCGTCGCGTCTCCGTCGATCGAGAGCCCCGCGCGCCGCACGACGCCGAACAGCCATTTCGAGAGCGCTTCCTCGCTCTCCTTGCCGCAGTCCACATAGACGACCCCCACCTTCCGTTTCAGGTCGCACCCCTTTTTTGCGCCCGTATTCACGATGACGAGCACCGTCGAGGGGCAGGGGGAGGCGGCGTACGGTTTGAGCGCGCTCTCCCATTCCCGCTCCGTGGGATAGAACTCATACGCGCGCACGAGCCGCTTCTCATCGAGAAAGGGCAGGGTGCGAAGATCGGAGACAAAGGAGCCGAGCGCATCCCCTTTCAGCGCTTCCCCCTCGTAGCGCACGTCGTTGAGGGCGGGATTCGCGAGCGCACAGGCGGCGCGGATCGCCCCCACGGCATGGTCGCGGAAGAAGGCCTCTTCCCCCTCGACCAGATAGACGGACGCCGGTCCCGCCTCTTTGAGATTGGCGCTGAGTTGCACAAACTTCATAGCCTCTTGATTATACCATGTCCGAAAGAATATTGCAAGCCCCCGTCGGAGGAATCGAGAAATAAATCGGCGCCGAGCGCCTCGGCGTTCGCAAAATCCACCTCGATGGCGACGCCCTCCGCCGAGATCGCGAGCTTCTCCCGCGTCAGAAAGCGGAATTCGATCCCGCCCAGCTCCACCGTCTCCGCAAAACGGACGGGCGACTCGCGCAGGCCCGTGGCGACCTCATCCCGCGCGTACACGATCTCGGTATCGAGGAACACCGCATGGTTGATGCCCGCGAGCTCGTCGTCGGAGAGGACGAACACCGCATCGAGCTCTCCCCCGTACTTGCGGGAGAGAAAGTCCTCGCAGTCCTCGATCGAAATGCCGCCGTCGATGACGAGCACGTTGGCGGAGGGCGTTCTCACGAGGGCCGCGCTCCCGCGGTCAGAGGTATACACCGCGATGCGCCCGCCCGTGAACACGACGTTTTCCGCAACGACGAAGAGGACAAACGCCGCCGCAAGCAACCCCGCAAGCAGGCCGCGAAAGGTGGGACGGATGCGAAATCTTTCCGAGAGCAAAACGCAGCCCACGAGCCAAACGACCAACCCCATGCCCAAGGAGAACCCCGTCAAAATGAACGTGAAGTCCCCTCCCGCGATCGCGAGCAGGAAGAGGGAAAGGAGCCCTTTCGGCACGGCGAGGAAGAAAGCGCCCGCAGGCGGAATGATGAGCGCAAAGAGTGAAAAGAGCAGCGTCGTAAGAAAGAGCACGGGGAGCAGGGGAATGAGCACGAGGTTGAGGACGAACCCCCACACCGAAAAGTACCCGAAGCAATCGAGCAGAATGGGAAAGGTAAAGAGCTGCACGGAGAGGTTGGCGGAAAGGTACCGCGCGGCCGCCCGCGGCATTTTGGGGATGCGCCCGAGAAGGCGGCCCAGCGTCCCCGAGAAGAGCCCGAGCCCCACGCATGCCCCGAAGGAGAGGCGGAATCCCGCGGAAAGGAGATCACCCGGCGAGAAGAGGAGAACGATGAGGGCGGCAAGGGAGATGGATTGCAAAAAGTCGTACTTTCGGCCGAACGTGCGGTACAGCCCCACGCAGGAACACATGATCACGGCGCGCACCGAGGACACGGTGAAGGCGCAGAAGGCCGCGTACAAAATGCAAACGCCGATCGCGGGCACCACGGCATACCGTTTCAGCGGCCGCGCGAGCAGCATCACCGCCCCGAACAGAATGCCGATGTGCAGCCCCGAAACGGCAAAGATATGCGCGATCCCGCCCTTCCGCACCTCGGTCAGAAGCCCTTCGTCCATCCCCCTCGAATTTCCCGTCAAGAGGGCGTACGCCACCTGCGCCTCGGGCCCGCCCATATCCTCTTCAAGGCGATCGAAAAGTGCGGCGTCGAGGTGCAAAAGAAAATTCCGCGAACCGCCCGCCCGCTTGTACTCCGCATGCGATACGCGGTAGCGGATATCGTTGGCAAAGAGGTATTCTGAATAGCTGTTCTCGGACATGGGTATCCCATTTCTCGTCATGAAGCTTTCAAAGGCGAGGATGTCCCCTACGCGGACCTGCTCGGAATCGATGTGGACGGAAAGCTTTCCGCCCGACGATGCGCCGTCGAAGGCGACGTCATCGAGGAGCACGTCCACCCCGCCCGTCTGCGGCGTGGCGGAGACCACCGTGCCCGTGATGAAATATGTTCCCGCCTCCGGGCCGCCGAGATATTGTTCGATGCGGATCTCCATGACGCCCGCGCCGAGCCCGCCGAAGATGAGCAGAGCCGCGAACACCGCGCCCGCCCGCCGCCACGAGAGCGGAAAGAGCATGAGGAGAAAAAATACGAGGAAAAAGACGAAGTCGGAAGGCCGCAGGCCCCCGAACCGAATGCGCGCCATGAGAAAAATGCCAAAGACAAGGGCCAGTGCGCACACGGTGAGAATGCGGAAATTGAAAAACGGCAGACGCCTCTTCTCCGTGCTCTTCTCTTCCATCTCCATGGTCCTTCCTCTTTGGCAAAAATGCTGTATTCAATGTATCACACGGCCCTCAAAAAGTCAAACCGTTTGCAGAGGATTTTCCCGCCGCATGCCCGAAAGAGCGGGCTCTTCCCACGGTTTGCGGAAAAATTTTTCCCTCCCCCTTTTCAAACCGAGGCCTGCGTGCTATAATAGAGAGCATCTTGCAGATACTGTTTACGGAGGTGTTTGATATGTGTACGGCGGTTTCGTTTTCCAAAAAAACGCACTATTTCGGCCGCAATCTCGATTTGGAGGGCTCGTTCGGGGAAGGCGTCGTCGTGGCGCCCCGCAATCTGGCGTGGAAGTTCCGCCTCGCGCAGACGCCATCGCCTCGCCGTGCGATGATCGGCATGGCCATCGTGCAGAACGGTTTCCCCCTCTTTTACGACGCCGTGAACGAAAACGGGCTGGGCATGGCCGGGCTCAACTTCCCGAAAAACGCTTCCTACCTCCGCGCCGCCGAGGGCAAATGCAACCTTGCGCCCTTTGAATTCATTCCCTATGTGCTGCTCTCCTGCGGCACGTTGAAGGAGGCGCGCGCGCTTCTTCAAACGATCAACCTCGTCGATCTTCCCTTCGGCGAAGGCCTTCCCCTCACGCCTCTGCATTGGATCATCTCGGATCCGACGGGCAGCCTCGTCGCCGAACCCACCGCGGAGGGGTTGAAAGTGTATGAAAACCCCGTGAACGTCCTCACGAACAATCCCCCCTTCCCCATGCAGCTCCAACGCCTCAACGACTATCTCAATCTCTCCCCCTGCGAGCCCGTCAACCGCTTCTCCGAAAACGTGGAATTGAGCGCATACAGTCGGGGCATGGGTGCCATCGGGCTGCCCGGAGACAGCTCTTCCCCCTCCCGCTTCGTGCGCGCCGTGTTCGCCCGCGCAAATGCGGTGTGCGGCGACAGCGAAGAGGAATGCGTGAGCGCGTTCTTCCACATTTTGCAAAACGTCGCCATGATCCGCGGCTGCGTGCGGCTCAAAGAGAACGTCTATGAAGAGACGGTGTATTCCTCCTGCTGCAACACGGAGACGGGCGTTTATTATTACACGACGTACGCCGACCAGACGATCTCCGCTATCGACATGCGGCGCGAGGACCTCGACGGGACAAAGCCGATCTTTTACCCGCTCCGCCGCGGCCCGCAGATCGTGTACGGGAACTGATCCGAAAAACGGACGATCCCGTACGGGCGGCGAAAAGATTTGAGAAATTTTTTTCGGAAATGACGTAAAAATGCTTGATAATTTATGCGATGTTTGATAAAATAACGTTGCATTGGGGTGTCGCCAAGCGGTAAGGCAACGGACTCTGACTCCGTCATTCGTTGGTTCGAATCCAGCTACCCCAGCCATTTTTGAGAGTTTATTGCAGTTTTTGTAATAAACTCTCATTTTTTATGGTTTTTCCATGTTTCAATCTTTCTTTCAACCTTGGGAAAACCGCGATTGGGGGATAAGATTGGGGGACATTGGGGGATAGAACCCTTTCTTTTGGCAAGATTTTTTGAGTTTTTCTGCCTGTTTCGGCAGTCTAATCAGATTTCGTAATTTACCTTTTCCGCTTCCGAGAGAAGATATTCTTCCGAATAGTCGGTGTAGCTTCTGTCCACGCGCGAGCTCATCACGCCCTTCTCCTGCTCGTGTCCATCCCAGAGCATCACCACTTCGGGATTCACGCCGCATTCCTTACACCTTGTGATGTAGGTATAACGGAGTTCATGCGGGTGGTGGTTGGGGAACAGGCGCTTCACTTGGGAGGCAATGGCTCTCGGATTGGTATCCCGCGCCTTCTCAAAGTCCACATAGGGCAGTACCCTTTTGAACACGGGCGTGAACGGGATCTTGCGCAGGACGACGTTCTTTCCGAGAAGCTCCTTGCTCGTCTCGCATTCAAGGTATTTCCCGTCCACCACGCGGAGGCTTGCAAGCTCGGATTGCCGAAGCCCGAAGTAGAGAAGAACGAGTAGCGCGGAGCTTGCGGCGTTGTCTTGCTTGGCGATGCAGAACTCCACGAGCTGCCTCTCTTCCTCTTTGGTGAACGCGGAGCCCTTCTTGCTCTCAAAGTGCGGGAGAACGATCTTCTTCATCGGCGACGGGATTTGAAAATCTTCCGTTGCCATATCAAAGATACAGTTAAGCTGTAATTTCAGCTTCTCTGCCGTCCTTCCTTTGCCTTCATTGACGAATCCGAACAGAAAGTCCTGTATCATCGAGCGGTCTATATCGGCAAGATAGAGGCTCCCGAAAATCGGTTTCAGATTGACGTTGAAAGAACGGACATATTCCTTGAATGTGGAAGGTTTCGTTGTCTGCTCTTTGATTCTGAGCCATTCTTCCCCGTATTCCGAGAAAGTTACCGTCTGCGCGGTGCGCCGCCTTTGCCTCGGCTGTTTGGTCGGTATCCCTTTTGCGTGGTCGTGGAGTTTTTGAATGAATTTCTGCTTCATCACCTCAAAGCTGACGGAGCAAACCTCGATATTGAACCCATTTCTGCGGTATCGGGCTTCATAAACTCCTTTGTGGATGCGGTAAGTTACGATTTCACTGTTATAGGCGAAAATGTGTCTGTATTTCTGCGGCATTGCTTTTATCTCCTTTTCTGTAAATTTGATTTTGCCGCAGGATTTTTTATCGTTTTTCCCCTGTTCTTGTCTCTCCGCCCTCGAGGGCGGGTTTTGTTGCTCTTGGGGAGCAACGGGCTTGCCGGAGAACATCCTCTCAAAGACTTCTGCCTGCACGGACATGAACTGCCGAAACAGTGCGCCGATATCCTCCGACGGGGTTCCTTGTGTCTCTGTCTGTTTCAATTCTCCTTTCTATTTTGTGTTGGCCGTGTTCCGTCACCCAAGAGGTTGCTGTGTTCCATCACCATCTTCACAAGACCCTCCTGTTGAGATTTCCTATGCCCTGCGAGCGGTTACCCGCCCGCAAGGACATGGAGTGATTCAGTTGTGTTTCAGTTCTTCTTTCAGAGCTTCCCAACCCGCATAGATCAATCGGATTTTGCTGATTCGGTTTGCTTTGAGAAAGGCGTTGAGCTCGTCGTAATCAGTGCGAGGCATACTCGTGCCCCAAACGGCGTTTTTCGCCTTTCTTTCTGACTTGTGCTTCTCTTCATAGCGCTTGTCGATGACTTTCTTAGGCGTTCTCATTTTTTCGCCTCACACATACACAAGTTCGCTCAGGATCTCTTCGTCGATGACCTGTTGCATGGCGTTCATACGCTGAACATCGGTCATATAGTCGCCCGTCCGCTTGTACTGTTCGCTCTTGGAGAGTTTCTCATAGAGCGTTTCATAGAGTTCGTCCGCTTGCTCGTCTACCTTATACAAATAGGCGGGCAAATCTTCGATGCTCCATAACTTTGCATTGTTGTGTTCTTCGAGGTAGATCTTGGCGAGAGAGCCGTACTTTCCGTAGACATGCTTTTGCGGCTTTACGAGCTGTTCATAGCGCATGACCTCTTCCACCGTAAGGCTCTCGCCACGGTCTGCTTTTGCGATGAGTTCCTTGTCCGTCATGAAATATCCTCCTTTGATGTTGAATCGTATTCATACGATACAGCATATTTCTGTGTTTGTCAAGGGGTTTGGAAAAAATTTCTCGCTCAACATGATGAGCGTTATGTAATGAGCGAAGCGATCCCCCGCATGAGGTACGGGCAGGCGACGATGATACAGAAGATGACGACGAGCCCGATGAGGTAGTTGACGAGCATTTTCTTCGCCTTTGCCTTGTCCTCGTTTCTGACCGCGATGATAATGGTCACACCGATGGCGATGCTCCATATCCCTGCCGTGGCAAGCAGTACCCAATACATATAGGGCGCATACTGTTCGAACAGGTATTCCACATAGGTCGTCACATGCTCGTACTGATTCCCGAGCTCCTGTGTGTAGCTGTCGCCGCAGACCGAACAGGTATATACGCGTACCGTGCGTTCTTCTTCGGTATATGAGTCGGTGATCTCATAGCTATGGCCGAGCGCGGGGATGCGGTTTTCGACCGTCTCGCCGCATTTCTCGCATACGCTTTTTCGGAGGCCGTCCATCGTGCACGTTGCGGCGCGCACGATTGTGTTCGTGAAGCTGTGCCCCGTCGGGTACGTTCCGTCTCTCTCCCGCGTCTCATAGCCGCAGACTTGGCATGAATACACCGCCACGCCGAACTCCGTACAGGTGGGCGGTTCTGCTCCGATGATGAAATTATGCCCGAGCGGTTGCGTTTCATTGTCTCTGTAATTTGCGCCGCAGATCTCACATTCATGGAGCGTATATCCGCCCGATGTACATGTCGCGGGATGCGCGCTTGACACATAGCGATGCCCGCTTACCTGTGTTTCTCCGCTCCGATATTCGTACCCGCAACGACTGCAAACATAAAGCGTATATCCGCCCGTGGTGCAGGTCGGTGACACGGAAGAAACGGTGTAATTATGTCCGAGCGCGTTTGAAATGACATCTTTGTAGCTGTAGCCGCACTTCGTACAAGTATAAACGGTACTCCCGCCCTCCGTACAGGTCGCCGCCGTGGTCTTTGTCGTGAAGCTGTGCCCCGTTCCGTTTTTGTCCGTCGTCTCCGTGTAGCTGTCATGACAGCGCGAACAGGTATAGACGAACTTCTCTCCCGTACAGGTAATAGACTTCTCGACCTCGTAGCTATGCCCCAATGCAGGTGTTTGGCTGTCAACATAGCTTGAACCGCATCGGGTACACTTGTGGGTGGTATAGCCGCCCGAGGTGCAGGTCGCGAGCGTTTGCGTGTTCGAATAGCTATGCCCGAGCGGAGACGATTGATTGCTCGTATAGGTATTCCCGCACCGCGTACACCTGTTTGTCGTGTACCCGCCCGAGGTACAGGTCGCGGGCGTGGTCGTCGCGGAATAACTGTGCCCGAGCGCGTTCGTCTTGTTGCCCGTATAGGAATCTCCGCAGGAGCACCGATACGTTGTGTAGCCGTCTGTCGTGCATGTGGGATTTGTTACCGTGGCGGTATAGCTATGCGTGTGGTCGTCGATCTTGAAGGAAAACGTGCATTCGATGACCGCCACCCGAATCACGGTGCGGGCAACGCTTTCCTGCTCCCATCGGGAATTACCCGTAAATGTCACATAGTATGTACCGTTCGTCAGCGTGGCCTGTATGCTTTTCGAGGACGATGATGCAACGACGCCGCCCGAAGCATTTTTGATTTGGAACGCATTCTCGTTATACTCGGAGCTTGCCGTGATGTTGACCGTCTTGGATTTGATCGTGCCGCCCTGTGAAAGGGTACCCGTCGAACCGTCCGAACTGCTCCCGTATAGCTCAAATTTCACTTCGCATGTGTTTTGATTGACGCCCTTTTTGCAAACATGCGCGTCGGACTTTAAGACGTTATTCTTTTCGGTATTGAGTTGAGGCGTCGGCTCTCTGTCCGATAAGCTCGACCCGCCATAATACTTATAGTCGAAGTACACTGAGTATTTCGGCGTTGATGCTGCCGAAGCGGTCTTTATGCCGCCCGCAGGCAAGGAAAGAAGCAACAGCGCAAGCAAACACAGCATGAGCGCCGTGAAAAGTCCGACATAGACGCCTCTCTTTTTAATCCTCATTTTCTTCCTCCTTTCTGTTTTCATCGAAGAGCTCCTGTGCATAGTCGCCCGCCTTGATACGGATACAGGCGCGAAGCTCGGTGGAGCCCACGAAGAATGCCTGTCCCGTTACCGCCGATATGATCATGCGCTGTTCTTCGTCGTTGAAGCTGTCTCCCGCACGGTACACGTCCAAAACGTCCTTCATATCGGGC